>NZ_JBNPYE010000002.1:0-678412 GCF_051494225.1 Flagellimonas lutimaris
ATTTGCCGATTCCCGGGGAGTACGTTCCCTGTGGCGATTTGCAAACATTGACCGGTGGGAAAGCTTGGTCGCTGTAGACTTTGTTCATCCATAAAATTTAAAAGCCTCCAAGATTGGAGGCTTTTTTATGTCATAAAAAAACACCTCGGAATGTTCCAGTGTGGGGTGAACTTATCCGAGGTATTAAATCAATAAACACTATCACACGTACTGATTATTTCAGTACAAATAAACTGTACATCTTAAAACTAACCAGTTCTAAAAAATTTGGTGCCAGACGTACAGTAAACTCTTTGTCCCAATAAAATCATCTTTAGTATTTCCATTACTGTATCTACCAACAATGGTTTTCCTAATACATGATATCTTGAAAACAACATCGGCAAAGATTTAAAAATGTCTTTAAACAGTAAAGGGTTGTACTACAAAAAAGGGTCAAAGTTTTTAACATAAACTGTTGATATCTAGACTCTGGACAAGATATTGGAAAGACAAAAGCCAAATTGTACGAAGCAAAAAAAAGACCAAGAAGTATATTGTGTTATACTTACCTGGTCTCGCTTTTATGATGAACTGGCCAAGGGCCACTATTACCAAAGAGTACGGCCTCTTCAATTATGGTTTTTTTAAATCTTTTTTTGTTTAGGTAGTTCCCCCGAAACCTAAAATCAAATCCAGATTAGGACCAAACCGAAGATTTAATTGTGCAAGCGGTTTATACAATCAAAAAGATTGGTTGCTGTGGCCGTACAATTATTGGTAATACAAAATTTCTAAGATCAAATATATTCTGGTTGCAAGTTTACTTCCTTGCAACTACCTCATTCCAATCCGAACCTAATTCCTTATTATTCTCTTCTGAAACTGCGGCAAAAATCAAAGCCACGATTAAAATCAGGAACAATACTGCACATTTTCTCATTTTCTGGCTATTTCAAATTGTCCTTACATTTTTTGACAGACCGAAGATAATTAACTATCGACCCCAAATATGGGCTCTATGTATAAACTGTTCTTTTTTATGTATAATTGGTTTTAATAATTTCGATAGTCTGTTGGTCTTTTCTCATAAAGCTTTGGCCGTCAAACTAAAAAGAGAGATTTTTCCCTTGGTTTTAGTTTTTATACCAATTATACGTGGTAAATATCCATTAACACATAATTTTATTGGGATGTAAAGAATAATCCTAAATTTGATATTACCTATTCTATACTATGCTAGAAGCCGTTATAGTCGATGACGAAATTAAAGCACTTCAGAGTTTAAGTTGGGAACTGACCAACTTGAGCGATGAGGTAGATATTATTGCATCTTTTACCGATGCGAGAGAAGCCTTAAATTATTTGGAACAGAACACTCCGGATTGTTTGTTCTTGGATATAGAGATGCCCTCCATGGACGGGTTTCAATTTATTAAAAACCTTAAAAACAAAGATTTTCCCGTTGTCATTACCACTGCTTACAACCAATATGCATTGCAAGCTTTAAAAAATGAGGCCATTGACTATTTATTAAAACCTATAGATACCGATGACCTTGAAGAAACTATTGCCAAGATAAAACGGTTCAATGCCAAAAATTTGACCGTTGAGCGGTTGGAAAAAATATTGCTCAGCTTCAATGCGGAATCACACAGCAAAAAAATAACCATCAATACTGATGGCAAATTGGTTTTCTTAAATAGTGACGATATACTTTATGCTGAATCCGATGGAAATTACAGTACCATTTTCCTAACAGATGGACAAAAGATTCTTCTTACCAAGAAACTAAAAGAGGTAAATGAGCTTCTTCCGACGAACTGCTTCTTTAGAATTCATAATTCGTATATTATCAATCTTAATAAAATAAAAGAATTCCTTAAAACCGACGGCTACGTGGTTTTGGAATCCAATCATAAAATCCCTGTTTCCCGGCAAAAAAAATCCGATTTTTTGGATATGCTTTAATCCCTCTATATTCCCGTGCCTATCGTAAAGTTCCAACAAATCGAAAACCTACATCGAGTACAAAGGACTACTCTACTGTTTCTATTGTTGTTTTCGGTTTTGAGTTCATTGCCAGCACAGGAAATCCCTGAAGAATTTCAAGAAAAAGCGGAAACACTTGTACAACTTCAACCCAAAACCTTCGAATCCCTGGATAAAGACCTTTATTCGGAAAAAAGGGATACTACATTCTTAAGGTACTTTGCCAATTTGAGTGAGGAATACGATTATTTGGAAGGTAAGGCCTATGCTTTGAACCAATTGGGCATGAAATACAGAAATATTTCTCAGTATGAAAAGGCAACAAATCTTCATGAAGAGGCTCTAGCTGCATCTGAAGAAGCCAATAATACCGAGCTCAGGGTTTTTAGTCTAAATATGCTCGGAGTGGTCTATAGACGCACAGACGCCATTAAAACAGCGTTGGATTACAATCAAAAAGCGTTGCAGTTGGCAGAGCAGGTAGAAAATCCCTCACACCATATTAAAAGAAGTATCAATGTTGCCCTAAACGGTATTGGAAACCTATACCAAACTTTGGAGCAGTATGATTTGGCCATTTTACAATTCAAAAGAGCATTAAAACTCGAGGAAGAACTTGGTAATAAACTAGGATTGGCCATCAACCATCAAAATATTGGACACTGTTTGGAAGAAAAGGGAGATTTGGAAGCAGCCCTTGAAAATTACAGAAAATCATTGGCATACAACGAAGAAATTGATTCCGATATCGGTCGTGTAATTTGCAAAAACAGCCTTGCCCAAATATATCTAAAACAAGATATGCCCTATCTAGCTTTGGTATTGTTGGAACCACTTCATGAAGAATCCAAAAGAATAGGTGACTTTTCAATAACCTCTGTTATTTTTATCAACACGGGATGGGCATATACCAAGTTGGGCAATTACAATAAGGCTGAAGACTTTATACAAGAAGGGTTGGAAATGTCTCAAAACCATAATATTCCGAGCAATATTCTGTATGGGTATGAGAAAAGGTCACTGCTAGAAAACACAAGAGGTGACTTTAAAAAGGCCTACGAGTTCTACAAAAAGGCAGATGAGTACGACAAGCAGATTTCAAGCGCCACCAATCTGCGGTATATGAATGACATTATCATAAAATACGAAAATGATAAAAAGAACAGTCAAATTGCTGTGCTGGCCAAAGAAAATGAAATTGTTCGCTTAAGGTTGAAAAAAAACCAGACCACACTATTGGTAAGCGCATTGATCGTAGGACTTATATCATCCATTCTTTATATCCTTTATCGCCAATACCAAAACA
The DNA here is from genome assembly GCF_051494225.1 of Flagellimonas lutimaris. Lineage (GTDB taxonomy): Bacteria > Bacteroidota > Bacteroidia > Flavobacteriales > Flavobacteriaceae > Flagellimonas > Flagellimonas lutimaris_A. Next base: position 3,278 of record NZ_JBNPYE010000002.1, read on the forward strand.
AAAACGAAAAAAGGGTGCTTACCTTGGAACAAAAGATGCTCCGCAGTCAAATGAATCCGCATTTTTTGTTCAACTCATTGAACTCGATCAAGCTTTACATTATAAACAACGAGCAAAAAAACGCTGTCCATTACCTAAACAAATTTTCTAAACTGGTTCGAAAAATTCTGGAGGCCTCATCACAAAAAGAGATTCCTTTATCCGAGGAGTTGGGAACCATGGAACTCTATATGAATATTGAAAACATTAGGTTCTCTAATGAAATCGACTTCAAAATAGAGGTGGAAAAAGACATCAATATTGACAATATCAAAATTCCTTCACTTACATTACAACCATTTCTGGAAAACTCCCTTTGGCATGGCCTATCCCCCAAAGAGGGTGAAAAGAAAATACAGATTAATGTAAAGCACAAGAACAGGGGGCATGTAACCATAGAAATTGTGGACAATGGTGTAGGTAGAACCATGGCAGAAGTAAACAAAGAAAACAGAGTGCTTAAGAGGAAGTCTTTGGGCATTCGTATTACCAAGGAACGATTGGCCAATTTTGCCAAGGACTATCAAAACAAATTTGATGTGGCCATAATGGACCTGTTTGACGAAAATGGTAGACCAAACGGAACCAAGGTAATCCTGGACATACCTACGATTTAATATTTTCTGCAGCTACTTCTTCCAATTCACGGTACCAATCTTCTCCAAATTTTTTGATCAAGGCATCCTTTACAAATTTATAAATGGGCACTTTTAATTCTTCTCCCAAAGCGCAGGCTGGGTCACAAATTTCCCATTTATGGTAGTTAACTGCTGTAAATTCGGAATACTCACGTGTCCTTACTGGGTATAAATAGCACGAAATGGGTTTTTTCCATTGGGTAGCACCGGCTTCATAGGCAGCTTCCAACCCGCACTTTGCAACTCCGTCTTTAGAAAAAATTACATAGGCGCACTCATTATTGTTCACTAAAGGGGTTTCCCATTCACCATCTTCTCCTTTCACAAAAGTTCCATGCTCTTCAATAGCGGCAATACCCTCGGGGCGTAAAAAAGGTTTAACATCCTGATAGATGTTCACCAATTTATCGGTCTCGGAATCATCCAATGGAGCTCCATACTCACCACCCACGCAACAAGCTCCTTTGCAAGCATTTAGGTTACATACAAAATCATTCTGTAAAATCTCTTCTGATACAATGGTTTTTCCTATCTGGAACATATTAAACCCTTACTTTTTTGACAAAGGTAGTTCAAAACCAAAAAATTGATGATTTATAAACATATTATGTAGTCCAAAAGTGTTTTTTACACGTAAATTTGCCGTCCGAAAAAAATAATGCAATGAATTTTAACTTTAAGGAAATAGCGACAGCTGGAATGATTTTGTTTGCTGTAATCGATATTTTGGGAAGTATTCCAATCATTTTATCCCTAAGGAACAAAGTTGGCCATATACAATCTGAAAAGGCCTCCATTGTTGCGGCGTGTATTATGGTCGCCTTTTTGTTTGTTGGGGAAAGCATACTTTCCTTAATTGGGATTGATGTAAACTCTTTTGCAGTTGCCGGTGCTTTTATAATTTTTTTCCTTGCCATTGAAATGATCTTGGGTATATCCCTTTACAAGGACGATGAGCCAGAAACCGCTTCCATTGTACCCATTGCTTTTCCGCTTATCGCAGGTGCCGGTACCTTGACCTCCATATTGTCCCTAAGGGCAGAGTATCATGTGGAGAACATTATAGTTGCCATAATTATTAACGTTATCTTTGTGTATATCGTTCTTAAATCAAGTGCGCGAATTGAACGGATATTGGGCAAAAACGGTCTTAATATCATCCGAAAAGTGTTCGGTGTAATTCTTATGGCCATTGCGGTAAAATTATTTGCAACCAATATTAACGAGTTACTTACGCACGGTGTTTAAAAATATTGACTGACATGAACAAGACCTTTGCTATCATTTTAATCATTTTGGCGTTGGGCCTTATCGCCTATAACGTGACTTTGGTAGATTTTGAAAACCCGCTTCAGGGTGATAGTACCATTGCTTTGATAGGAATAGTAGCTTCGTTATGTGCCATAGTCCTTATGTTGATTTTTATGACATCTAAAAAGATTGACCAAAAGCTCAAAAAATAAATTAAGGTTTTACTTCCACAGCACCAATTTGGGATTGGTCAACCACCGCATTATCCAAGGCTTTTACCTTTTTTAGCATAGGGTCATGATCACCTTTAATTTGAGCGGACAAATTAGGTGAGAATAATTGTTCAGCAATATTGGCCTTTAAATAGTCCTTTATTTTATCCTCATAGGCATAGAAATCCAACTTTATCTTACGGTCGAGTACAAATTGGATGAATTTGTCGAAAAGGATATCATCCACACTGAATTCGTCCAAAAATTGGTTTTGGTTATATCCATCGTACATGGTCCTGTCCTCTTCCAAGTGCTCAAAAACAAAACGGGCAAAGAATTGATAGGTATCGTCCATGCTCTCTATAGCTTCTTCTTGGTTGTTTCCAATCGGTACAAAAACATCCGGGATAATCCCGCCGCCGCCATAGACCACTTTACCTTTCGGCGTCACAAATTTTAACGAATCAGCTACCTTAATACTATCTGCTGAGATAAGTTCCCCGCTAGTATAGCGCTCCATGAATCTTTTGTAGTAATCATGGCTTCCATTTTTGTATGAGTTTTGAATGGACCTGCCGGTAGGTGTATAGTATCTTGAAACGGTCAAGCGAACTGCAGAGCCATCACCCAAATCCATTTCACGTTGTACCAAACCTTTCCCGAATGAACGTCTACCCACAATGGTTCCTACATCATTATCTTGTAATGCCCCAGCAATAATTTCGCTGGCAGATGCGGATCGTTCATTGATCAAAACATATACCTGCTTATCCTCAAAATCTCCTCTTTTGGTCGCATAGGCTTTTTTGACCCGCCCTTTTTTGTTCTTAGTAAAAAGTATCAGCTTGTCCTCACTCAAAAATTCATCGGCCAGTTTTTCAGCAATTTCTAAATACCCCCCTGGGTTGTCTCTTAGGTCCAAGGTTAATTTTTCTGCCCCTCTTAATTTCAATTTTCTGAGTGCATCCTTGAACTCATCAAAAGTGGATTCCGCAAAACGGTTTATTTTGATGTAGCCCATATCTTTGGTAAGCATGTAATAGGCTTCAACACTTCTGATCGGCACCCGGTCGCGAACCACGGGAACGTCCATCATTTTGTTATCGGTTTTTCTGAAAACCTTCAAATTGACCTTGGTCCCAATCTTACCTTTCAAGGTCGATACCACATCGTCATTGACAATTTTCCTACCGTAAAGAGTATCTTGGTCCGCCATTAAAATGCGATCTCCAGGCTTAATCCCACTAATATAGCTAGGACCATTCTTGATAGTTCTAATTACGGTAATAGTGTCCCTATACATGTAAAAACTGACACCGATACCTGCAAAATCCCCTTTCATGTTCTCGGCAACATCCTTCATTTCATCTTTTGGAATATACACGGAATGAGGATCCAATTTTCCTAAGATATTGTTCACGGTAACATCCACAATGCTATCGGTATCCACATCGTCCACATATTCGTAGTCGATATAATCAATAAGCCGATTGAGTTTATCCTTTTTGGAGTTCGTGGAGAATAGTTTCTCCGGGGAATCATTAAAATGGAGTTTGCCCCCGATAAAAATACCAAGAGCTACTGCCAAAGCCAGTAGTGTGGGCCAAATATATCCTTTAATCTTTTTCATATAGCAATGATGGTTTTAAACCATTTCTTCCAAAATGGGCAAATGGACGATTTCAACTCCTGCCCTTTCAAGAAATTTAATTCCAGAATCGTCTTTGTACGCTTTCTGATATACTACACGTTTTATGCCAGCTTGATGCACAAGCTTGCTACATTCCCTACATGGAGATAAGGTAATGTATAACGTAGCACCCTCACAAGATTGGGTAGATGAGGCAACTTTAAGAATGGCATTGGCCTCGGCATGGAGTACATACCATTTGGTGTATCCTTCATCATCCTCACAAATATTTTCAAATCCGGTAGGGGTTCCATTGTACCCATCGGAAATTATCATTCTATCCTTTACGATAATGGCTCCTACTTGCCTTCTTTTGCAATAAGAAAGTTTGCCCCATTCTTGGGCCATTCGCAAATAGGCTTTATCGTATTTTTCTTGTTTGCTCGCCTTCATAAATCCAAAAAAACGCTGATAATTAAATAAATATACCTGCTTTGAAAGACCCTTACAACCTTATTCGATAAAATTTAACGTAGATCCTATAAGGGGAACGTAGCAATAAGCAGGGGTATTGTAATGGCAATGATCAAAATTGAAGCAACAGCAATAAAAATGGTTTTTTTCACATTCAATAGGTTCAAAACCACATATGCAATAATCAAAATCACAAGTATTATGGTCACCTGAGACAACTCAATACCTGTTGCAAATCCTAATAAGGGCGTTATTTTATCTTCTTCTTCAGCCATCAGCATTTTAAAATAGTTCGAAAAGCCAAAACCATGAATCAATCCAAAAAAAGCTGTGGCCAAAATGTGAAGAAAAAGCCCTACATCCAAGGATTTCTTATAAACATATGCAAAATTGAATAGGGCCGTCAGCAAAATAGTAACCGGAATTAAAAACTCAATGAGACCCACATCCATAGTAACAACTTCGTATACCGACAATGCCAAAGATGTACAATGGGCAACGGTAAATATAGTAGCCAAAACCAATACCCGTTTCCAATTTTTAAAAGTAAAAGGAAGCGTTAAAGCTGATAAGAACAAAATGTGGTCATAAGCACCAAAATCCAGCACATGGTTAAGTCCTAATTTGATATAAAATAAAAATTCCTCCATGATTGGTTTTGATTAAGAGATTCCCCTTTCCTTTTGTATGGTTTCATAAGCTTTTTGCACTTCTTTGAATTTTTCCTCGGCGCCATTTTTAATAGCTTCATTTTCTGTCACTACACGGTCAGGGTGATACTTTTTGGCCATTGTCCTGTATGCCTTTTTCACCTCCTCATCCGTGGCCGATTTCTCGATTTCCAAAATCTTGTACGAGTTGTCCGCCGACTTTATGAACATTGCCATAATACTTTCAAAATCGTGCTGACCTACGCGAAAATACCCCGCAATTTCTCTCAATTTTTGCACTTCTGCTTTGCTGACCTGTCCATCCGACTGTGCAATCCCGAACAGAAAGTGCAACATTTGCAGCCTTACCTCATATCTTGTGCGCTGCACCATGAAGTTGCAGATGCGTTGAGTGGATATTTCTCTTTTTTTTATGACCTCGTTAAATGTCCTAAAAATGGCGTTTGCTCTTTCCTTACCATAAGTGCTTAAGAAATACTGTCGCACATAATCCAATTCCCTTTGGTTTACCTGCCCATCGGCCTTTATGATTATGGAACAAAGCGAAAGTAAATTCAACTCAAAATCGGCCGGTGATACCGTTTGTTTGGTAAATTCTTGGAATACCGACCTGGATCTATTGCCCGAACCTCCCAAATTATCCAAAAAAGTTCCCACGATAAATCCTAAAACCGCACCGGGAAATCGAAATAAAAAATATCCAAGAAAGGCGGCTATCCACTTGATCATGCTTCAAAATTTAAACCGCAAATATAAGGGTTTGATGGGCAAACAAAGCTTTAAGCAATGTTAACGGTGATGAAAAAAACCCAACAATACTGTATCTTTGTTGTTCTAATTAAAAAAAAACCTATGTATCCAGAAGAATTGGTAAAACCTATGCGCGAAGACTTGGCAAATGTCGGGTTTGAAGAACTACATACAAGCGAAGCCGTTGAAAATGCACTAAAAAAGGATGGAACCACTTTAGTAGTGGTGAATTCGGTTTGTGGTTGTGCCGCGGCCAATGCAAGACCAGCTGCTAAATTAAGTCTGCAAAACAGCAAGACGCCAAACAATTTGGTGACCGTTTTTGCAGGTGTGGACATGGAAGCAGTGCAAACAGCAAGAAACCACATGGTTCCTTTTCCTCCTTCTTCACCGAGCATGGCCTTGTTCAAAGATGGAGAATTGGTTCACATGATCGAAAGACACCACATTGAAGGTAGACCAGCTGAACTTATAGCAGAAAACTTGATGGAAGCTTACAACGAGTTTTGCTAAAATCAGGTAAATAAGATATTCTAAAGACCACCTTAAAGGGTGGTTTTTTTATTTTTACCGCAACCAATAAACATGTACCTGTGCAAAAATTACTGTCTTACCCTCTTACCATTATTTTCTTCCTCCTTTTCGGGTTGGTTTTGGTTATTTTCCATCCCATACAATGGATTTGTCTAAATGCGTTCGGGTACCGTGCGCACAAAGGGAGTGTTTCCATTTTAAACTGGTTTATTATGCGATGCACGAATGTGCTCGGAACCCGTTACAGATTTGAAAACAACCAAACTATTCCAACAGAAAAACCTCTCATTATAGTTACCAACCACCAAAGCATGTACGATATCCCGCCTATAATTTGGTATATGCGCAAATTCCATCCAAAGTTTGTAAGCAAAATTGAACTGGGAAAAGGAATTCCCAGTGTATCCTATAATTTAAGACATGGCGGTGCGGCGCTTATTGATAGAAAAGATCCAAAACAGTCCATTACGGAACTCCAAAAATTGGGGAAATACATTGAAGAGAACAATCGGAGCGCCGTTATATTCCCAGAAGGTACACGAAGTAGGACTGGAATTCCAAAACCTTTTAGAACCACAGGACTCAAGGTGATGATAAAGAATGCACCTTCGGCATTTATTATACCTATTAGTATAAATAATTCTTGGAAGCTGCTACGCTATGGCAAATTTCCCATGGGATTGGGTTCGCATGTTACTTTTGAAGTGCATCCGCCCATAGAAAACAAAGGAAATATCGATGAACTCATCACCCAAATTGAAAACCAAATTGTTTCTGGTGTTAAAACAAAATAATGAAAGAAAACCAACTGGTACAAAACACCATTGATTTTGTAAAAGAAGAACTCAAAAATGCCGAAGGAGGGCATGACTGGTTTCACATTGAGCGTGTTTTCAATACTTCGAAATTGATTTTAAATCACGAAGATGGCGATTCACTTATTGTGCAACTAGCCGCCCTGCTTCACGATATCGCCGACCCAAAATTCCATGGCGGGGACGAAAGTTTAGGGCCAAAAATTGCAGAAAAGTTTCTCGAATCTCAATCCGTTGATGAGGAAACCAGAGCTCATGTCGTGAACATCATCAAAAACATGTCCTTTAAAAACAGTTTGGAAAAGAACAACCGAAAAGCTTTTGCCTCAAAAGAACTTCACATTGTGCAGGATGCAGACCGTTTGGACGCAATTGGCGCCATAGGTATTGCCCGAGCTTTCAATTATGGTGGATTCAAAAATAGGGAATTGTATAATCCGGAAATTTCTCCAAACCTCAATATTACAAAGGAGGAATACAAAAAATCAACGGCTCCCACCATCAACCATTTTTATGAAAAGCTGTTGCTGCTCAAGGAAAAAATGAACACTCCCACTGGAAAACAACTGGCCGAGCAGCGGCATCAATTTATGTTGAACTACCTTGAACAGTTTTATAAAGAATGGAATGGTGATGAGTAATAGCTAGGTTTTCTGCAGGCCTTTTTTGTATCTTGGTGATTCACATAAATCAAACTAAACAAAATGCAAAGAAGAAAGTTCATCAAAAATGCCGCGGCCGCTTCGGCTGCGTTTTCTATTGTTCCGAGCCATGTGTTGGGCAAAACCCATATCCCCCCAAGTGACACCCTGTATGTGGCAGGTTTTGGTGTTGGAGGTAGAGGAAATGGGGTAATCAATGGTTTGAATGATACAGGTAGGGTGAAATTTGTGGCTTTTTGCGATGTGGATGACCGTCGCGCTCAACAAACTTATGAGCAGTTTCCAGATGTAAAACGATTCAAAGATTTCAGAAAGGTTTTTGATGCACATTTGAACGATATTGATGCCATTGCCGTTGCAACTCCCGATCATACTCACGCAACCATTTCACTCCCCTTTATGCGTGAAAAAAAACATGCCTACGTTGAAAAACCGTTGACACACAATATTTACGAGGCCCGACTGATGACCCAAGTTGCAAAAGAACAAGGTATTGTAACCCAAATGGGGAACCAAGGTGCTTCCAGCGATGGTAGCCGAATAGCTCGCGAATGGGTGGAATCGGGCATTATTGGTAAGGTACACACCATCGATTGTTGGACCAACCGTCCTGTATGGCCTCAAGGCCTTCCCCTGCCCACAAAAAAGGACCGTATTCCTAGGGAATTGGATTGGGACCTTTGGTTGGGCCCAGCAAAAATGAGGGACTACAATGATGCTTATCTTCCATTTAAATGGAGAGGTTTCTGGGACTTTGGGACTGGAGCGTTGGGAGATATGGGATGCCACATTATGGAAACTCCTTTTAGCGTTCTTGACCTTGGTTATCCTAAAGAAGCAGAAGCAAGTTGTACCACGGTTTGGGTAGATGATTTTGTGGAAGCTGATTACAGCCATTCTTGTCCTCCTTCATCTAAAATCCACCTAAAGTTTGAGCACGAAGAGCATGGTGATATTGCTTTGAACTGGTACGATGGTGGATTAAAACCTAATCTACCTGATGAACTTAAAGATGACGAAACAATAGGAGATAACGGAGGTGGAACTGTTATGTATGGGGATAAAGGCATCCTAGTATGTGATACCTATTCCCGAAATGCAAGATTATTGCCTTCGGAAATGATGGATCTCTATAAAACACCTGCTGCTAAGTATCCCAGGGTACCTGGAGGAATGAACGGGCACATTGCAAATTTTGTGGATGGCTGTCAAAATGGTACGCCAACATCTTCCAATTTTGAAAAGGCAGGAAGACTTACAGAAACAGTGCTCATGGGTAATTTGGCAGTTAAAGCTTATCAATACAAAGAATTGCAAGAAGGTAAAACCCCTAGCGATTGGAATCCATATAACTCACCTGGAAGAAGAAAACTTTTCTGGGATGGGGATAATATGAAGATTACCAATTATGAGAAAGCTAACGAATGGGTAACCCGTGATTACCGAGAAGGTTGGGAATTGAAATAGACCAAACTATATTCATAATGAAAATGGCCCTTTAGGGCCATTTTTTGTTTCTGTCATTCTGTGTGGAACGAAGAATTTCTTTTTAGTAAAAGAAGAAGCAAATACAAATGGCTCTAATTCCCTCAAATCCATTTATATTTTAACTCAGTCGTCATTCTGAACGCAGTGAAGAATCTTCACTTTGGCATCAAGGGTAAAAGTTAATTTGTTTACGAGATTTCTCGTCGCAAGCTATCTCGAAATGACATATTTTCATTGCTCATTGCTCATTGCTTCATTGTATTAGAACAGTTTCATCTGTCCATCTTTATATTGCTGATGCAATTCGGTGTTCAATTGTGGAAAGCTTCTCCCTTTAAAGTAGCGTTTTCTTGCCAGACCGGCCATTTCGTGTATCTGCTCTGCAATTTTGCCTTCTCCCTTGGTTCTTGTTCCAAAACGGCTGTCATTTAAGGTTCCGCCATGACACTCCTGTATTTGATGTAATACCTTTTCAGCACTATCCGGCATGGCTTTCTTAATCCAATCGGCGAATATTTGACCAATAGCTCCATTGAGGCGTACTACCGTTAACCCAAAGGAAAGTACTCCATGGTCGGCAACAGCCTTCGCCAGAGGTAACAATTCGTGCGAATTTATTCCTGGTATCATCGGCGCCAACATAGCGTTTACAGGAATATTGTTTTCTGATAACACCTGAATGGTTTTTAATCTTTTTTGGATGGATACTGTTCTGGGCTCTAGCTTTCGTCTTGTTTTTTCTAATAGTGAAGTGACCGATATATTGACACCTACCAATTGATGTTTGTTCAACTCCTTCAAAATATCAAGATCGCGTAAAACCAATGCGTTTTTGGTGATGATGCCTACCGGATGTCTATACTTTAAAAAAACCTCGAGGCATTTTCGGGTGATTTCAAACTTTTGCTCCGCAGGTTGATAACAATCTGTGTTCCCCGATAACACAATAGTCTGAGCCTTCCAATTTTTGTGCTTTATTTTGGCTTCCAAAAGTTCTGGTGCCGACTTTTTTACTAATACTCTTCTTTCAAAATCCAACCCAGCACTATATCCCCAATATTCGTGTGTGTTTCTGGCATAGCAATACACACATCCATGTTCACAACCTTGATAGGGATTCATGGAGAACATCATTCCAACATCCGGGCTGTCCACTTTGTTCACTATGGTCTTGGGAAAGATTGGAATGTATTGTGTTTTGTTGCTTTCGACTTCTTCCCCTTCCAATCTGCAGAATTCCAAAAAGTCTTCCCGCATTTCATACACATGCTTTAAAAACCGATTGCTCGTGTTTTGTTGAGCACCCCTTCCTTTCAAAAAATCTTTGGACAACATAAAATTGGATATGTTCCAAATATATGGATTATTTCCATTTTAAGATGATTATGAAATAATATTAAAGTTGAAAGGTTTTATCATTTCGAATTGAACAAAATACATGTGAGAGATTAAAAATAGGTAGAGGAGATTTCTCGACTGCGCTCGAAATGACATTTAAGAAGTAAAAAGTGAGGAATCCTAAATGCCTTTATCATAAAAAAAGCCGGGCAAATGCCCAGCTTTTTCTGTTCATGGTTAGTGTATCCTTTTTTTAGGACAATACTTTACTCCAATCCAAAATAATTAGCTACCGCGTTGTAATCGGATGTATCTACACCGGCAGCCTTTAGGTCAGCTATAAGACTCTCACTGTTTTTTGCGCCATTGGTCAATTCCATGGCCACGACTATAACTTGAGTAAACAACCCGTTAGGAACAACCGCAACTGTATCGTCTGGTGTATTAAAAAAGTCAATATAAAAACTATTACCTCCTGATCCAACGTCTGTATAAACAGTTGTATAATATTCATTATAAAGTGGTCCTGGTATGGAATATGTTAACCCATCAAAGTCTACTATGTAATAAAGGAAAGCATAGTTCGAAGGCTGATCAACAATGTTCAGTAAATCTAATGTAAGGTTACCATAATCACCAAACAAAGTAATGTCATAGGCAAACTGTTGTACATTGGCATTTCCATCAACTCCATTAGTGCCATCTGCGCCGTCTGCGCCGTCTGAACCTTGACAATCCAAAGCGTCCACTACTCCATCCAAATTGATGTCCTCATTGGTTTCATCTTCTGTAATATCGCCACTACCATTACCATTTAAATCCCAACAGCTGATTCCATCAGACCCATCCGACCCATCTGATCCATCTAATCCCGCCACACCTTGTTTACCTTGTGGTCCTGTTTCTCCATCTGACCCTGAACAGGATCCTAATGTAATCGCCAAGCCTATCAAGGCCATACTAACTAATCTAATTGTTTTCATGATTTTTTATTTAACTATTAATGATTAAAACTATGTGTCTCTACTAAGTTTCTTTGATGTCAATTGACGAAACACCCATATCAATTGATATATGCCCGCTGAGCATTGATACGTAGGTAAACATAGCCGGCCAAGGGACAGGCCTATCCTATCAAAACAAAACTCAAGAGGGTATTTTCTGTATTACAATCCAAAGTAGGTGGCCACGGCGTGGTAATCGGATACATCTACCGAAAATGATTTAACGTTAGCATTGCCGTTAGCTCCTGCCGGGCCAGGGAATCCGGATTCACCATCTTCACCGGAAAAAGAAACCAAGAGCACCGCCATACTGAGCATGACCATATTGAATAATTTTAAAGTCTTCATAATGACATAATTAGGGTTATTTACATGCCAAAAGTAGGATGGTTTCTTGGTACTATTTGGCCCTAACTGACCCATGTAGCTTGTGATTTGACGAATGCCAGAAATGAATTGATGAAAAAATATTTATGTCATATTTTTCCTACTTATTTGATTAAAGACAAAGAAAAAGGCCTCAATTGAGGCCTTTCCATGCTTAAATATTATCTTATTTAATTGAAATCGACTTTTACGAGTTGTTTTCTACTTCCCCGTTTTGCGTAAAAGAGCATTTTGTCCTCTGCTTGGTCCTTAAGCGGTTTGGAGACCATTAATGGTAATCTGGCTTCTTGCTGATCTATGATCTTTTCATAATCCATAACCCCATTTTCATCCAAAGAAATCAGGAATACGTTTCGGTTTCGGCTAAACCCTTGCTTAAAGATCAATCGCTCGTTGTTTATGAGTTGTGGGTGCTCCGAAGAAGTACATATAAAAAAATAGGTGTTGCCATCTTTATAATACGCACTATACGAAGCGTAGGCTCCATCTCCTTGGGTAACCTCGGTCTTATTAATGTTCCGTGCCCATTCCATCTCGCCATTTGGTCTCAATTTAACACTGACAATATCATTATAATGATAACGCTCAATCTTTACTCGTTGTCCCGCTCCTGTGACTTCCAATCCTGAGGTTACAAATTGTTCCTCGGCATTAAAGAAAATCTCCTGTTCATTGGTTACCTCAACTCCTTTAAAAACCAAGTTTTTGATGTCCTTATCGTCTTCCTTCCCAAATTTATCTTTCATAAACTGTTGCGAAAAGGGATTGTACTTCTGGGATTGAATCTCCAGCGTGTTTTGTTTTAAATCAAAATAGGCGATACCATTGTATCTATTATCCCTTCTATCCGCATAAAATCCCAAGCAGACCAGTCTGTCTTTTAAAATAACCGGATACAGCCCATCCGGATACTTGCCAGGATCCACAAAGGACTGTGTTTTGCTCCCGTACTGAGATACCTTGATCAATTCGTATTGAAATTTCCGCTCATCTACCCTGAAACGTCTCTTTTTAAAGTAGGCCTTACCCACGATGTAAGCTGTTTTTAGGTCTGGGGAGAAAGCAACATTTTCGAAAGCATAGTTTTTCTCTTCGATTTCATCGGAAAAATCATACTCAAACTTTTTGTTGAGGGCCGTGTCAAACAAATGAATCATGTGTTTGTTGCTCTTTCCTTTTTTGTGATGCGTACTGATCACAAATCCAGTTTTATCTTCATTAAAAAGAATGGCCGTGGTAAACCCTCGCGAGAAATCACGGTTATAATAGTTTTTGCCTACGGGATTGTTTACCTCTTCGGAAGCAATGGAAAGCATTTTCTTCTCCTTAAAGTTGAAATCGATAATTGGGCTAGTGTGCACCCAGTATTCATATTCACTTCTGTTGGGATTGTATTTTAGAAACAAAAGATTCAACTGGCCATTTTTAAGAAACCCGTTCACAAAATCCAATCCCTTGAGCTTGTAGTTGAATTCAGACTCCAGTTCTAAATTACTATTGTATTTTTCAATAAGGTATCCTTTGGGTTTAAGAATCAATCCTTGGTAATAAGCACGAACCAAAACATATCCTCCAGAGTCATCTTCATCAATAGCAACTAAATTGGAATATTGGTATCGGTCCTTATATTTCTCCCCAAAATCGTAGGAAACGGGCATTTTTTGCGCTTTGACCAATGTGGTGAGCACAAGACAAACAATAACAAATAGGTTTTTTTTCATGATCTGGCTTGGTTAAGCCAATGGTCATGATCCGGGGAAATCTGCTTTACGTTTTTCCAAGAACGCCGAGGTCCCTTCTTTAAAGTCCTCCGTTCCAAAGCAATTGCCAAAGGCATCTATTTCCACCGAATAGCCATCAGCGTCATACTTAAAACCTGCATTTATTGCTTTTATTGCGTGTTTTATGGCCACAGTAGAATTATTCGATATCCTGCTTGCAATTTTCATACAAAACGGTAACAATTCTTCGGAAGATACCACATGGTTGACCAATCCATAGCCAAAGGCTTTATCAGAATCGATCATTCCAGCGGTCATGATCATTTCCATGGCCCTACCCTTGCCAACCAATTGCGGTAAACGCTGGGTACCTCCATACCCGGGGATAACACCCAAAGAGACTTCCGGCAAGCCCATTCTGGCATTGCTGCTTGCTACCCTAAAATGGCATGCCATGGCCAATTCCAAACCTCCACCAAGGGCAAAGCCATTGATAGCTGCAATAACAGGAGTGGATAGATTTTCCACAAAATCAAAAAGATTGTTCTGTCCTGTAGCAGCTAATTGGCGACCCTCTTTAACCGAGAAGTTGGCAAATTCCGAAATATCAGCGCCTGCCACAAAAGCTTTCCCCCCGCTACCGGTAATAATAATTACCTTAACCTCATTATCCTCATCCAATTCTTTAAAGGCTACGTGTAGCTCTTCAATAGTTCTTTTGTTAAGGGCATTGAGCTTTTTGGGTCTGTTTATAGTTATAGTGGCCAAATTGTTTTCTTCTTCAATGTAGATGTTTTCGAAATCCATATATACTGATGTTTGAAACGGCCTATAAAATGTCCGCCATTATTATTTTTATTCTTTCGGAAATTTAATGCAAAAAACAGTTCCTTTCCCCTCTTTTGAGGTAAAGGTAATGGTTCCTCCATAGTTTTCCACAATGTTCTTTACCATACCAAGTCCCAAACCTGTACCGCTAGATTTGGTGGTGAACTTGGGTTCAAAAACGCGATGTTTAAACTCATCCGATATTCCAACCCCGTTGTCAGCCACCGAAATCTTAACCTCCGGTCCATCTGAAGCAACAGTGACCAATATGCGTGGAGAATCCACACTGGGCACTGCTTGTATTGCGTTCTTTACCAGATTGGTGATTACCCGTATCAGCTGGGTGCGATCTAGTTTGGCAATAATTTCTTCTTCATCGGTTATAAAATGAATATAATCCTCATTAAAAATCTCCAGGGCCAATCGTACCACTTTCACCACATTCAAGGTCTCGTTTTGCTGGGCAGGCATATCCGCAAAGCTGGAGAATGCAGTGGCAATATTGCTCATGGTGTCTATCTGCTGAATCAAGGTTTTGGAAAACTCCTTGACCTTTTTCTGTATATCAGGGTCTTCTGGGTCAAACTTACGTTCAAAACTCTGCACCGTAAGACGCAAGGGCGTTAAAGGGTTTTTTATTTCGTGCGCCACCTGTTTGGCCATTTCCCGCCAAGCTTGTTCCCGTTCACTTCTGGCCAATTTTACCGCACTTTCCTCCAACTCATCAATCATTCGGTTATACGAATCCACCAGTTTGCCGATTTCCTCACCTGGGCTTTCCAAATAAATTTTTTCATTCTCCCGGGTCAGGTTTGTCCGATTCATCTTATCCGATATGGTCTGAAGGGATCTTGTAATATATTTTGAAATGAAATATGCCAGGATAATGGCAACGATAAGCATTAGAACATATACCAATCCCAATCTGAAAAGGAATTCTTTCAACTCCATATAATTGAAGGTATTATCTTCAAAATAGGGCAGGTGCAATATACCGATAGGCTTAAACTTGAGGTCGTAGATATAGGTATAGGTTGACTGATAGTTATCTCCTGCGGCCCTTTTTTCCTCAATAAATCGGGCTTCGCTACTTTCTCTCAAAAAATTGAGCACTTCTGCATCAAGACAGGTCGCAATTGTGTTCGAATCAAAACTGGGTCTTGAGTTTTTGATCAAATTACCCTCTAGGTCGTAAATATTGAAGTTTACATTTTGAATGTTGGCTATCTTATAAATGTCTTCACTGAAAATAAGATGTAGATTTTCTGTGGTTACGGGGTAGGTAGTCTCCTTTAAGGTATAGTTGATGCTTTTGATCAACTGTTCCTCCTTTCGCTCCAATCTTTCCGTGTGGTAATCGTTTCCCTGCTCTTTGTACTGATAGACCGTTACCCCGGCAATCAAGATAGAAGCGACCACCACCAATGTAATCATGGCAAAGAATATGCGTGACCGTAAGGAAAGTTTTCTTAACAAGCTCGCTTGATTTGATGTTAAATTTAAGCAATTATCGAGCCAAGCCGTGATTTCTTTCGAGTAGTTTTTCAGCTAAGCGTTGGGGTTTCGGTCCCTTACCTTTTTATACCATCGAATGCCCAACATCAAAAGTATCATTAGGACAAACATGCCCACAATGCCATAGACCCAATTGAAAGCATCTTTTAAAATGACCAAAAACACGACAGCAAAAAGAATAATGGTAGCCACTTCGTTCCACATCCGCATAAATTTGGACGTGTATTTCACCTCATTCCGCTGTAATTGCTTAAAAATTTGATGGCATTTAAAATGATACCCGAAAAGCAATACCACAAATGCCAGCTTCACATGCATCCAAGGTTGTTGCAACCATGCAGGCATCAAAACCAACAGCCAAATGGCCGTAAGCGTACATAAAATAGCTGACGGCCAAGTGATGATATACCACAATCGTTTCGTCATCAACTTTAGTTGATCGGAAAGGATTTCCTTGTCCGGTGATGGTTTTTGCCAAGCTTCAATATGATAGATAAAGAGCCTGGGTATGTAGAACAAACCTGCAAACCAGGTTACCACAAAAATGAGGTGCAACGATTTTATATATGGATATAGCAATTGCTCAGTTTTTATGTTTTACATCCGAATAGCGCCAATGCCATTCTCCCATAGTTTGGCATTAAAATTAGGTATTTCTGTATTCATTATAACTTCTGCGCGCTGTTTTAATCCAACCCATTGCGCATCCAGTTCTGCCTTTCTATCTTTTGATGGTTGATTGATTTGAGGCAAACCACTATTACTGTGGTTCATTACGAACAGGTATTCCGCAGTAAATTTATTGGGGAAGTTCTCCACATCGTCATAAGCCTGCGATTTACGCTGTACCATTTCTCCATCCCATGTTTTTAATTTATCCAACAGTGCCTGACCTTCTTTTTTGAGGTCATCATCATCCAAATCCTTTAGTAATTTCTCCAATTGACCTTGCACTTCTTTCAATTTATTCACTTTATTGTGCATCTCGGTTAGCTTGGCCTCGAAATCGTTCATGATGGCATCATATTCAGTAAAACGTTCCGGAGTTACATTTGTATCCGGTGTCGGAACAATGGCTCCCTGAGAAGAAACAGTCTCCCCTCCTGCTTTTATGTTGATAGTGTAATCTCCTGGTGGTACTTTGTGGCCTGTAAAATTGGCTTCAATATATACGCCTGGAATGCCCGGCACTATCGGAGTTTTTAAATCCCAAACAAAACGGTTCAATCCTTTATCGGTTCCTAAAACAGGAGCTGGTGGAGCGCCCCCCCCATTATGTGGAATATAATCTTCATCTTTTTTAGATGTAAAACTTCTGACTACCTTACCTTGACTGTTCAAAATCTCCATGGTTACCTCGGTAGAATCCATTTTTTCTGGAAGGTTATAGTAAATCACCATGCCATTGGCCGGGTTTACCCCTTCAAAAGAACTGGTTCCCGTAACGCTTTTGGATGTACTGTTCAGTTGACTTCCCCAATTACCGTGAATGGCTACTTCAGGCTTGTAAATTCGCAATTCTTTACCATTTCCTTTGTACTGAGAGAGTGTAGTGATATTGTCCAAAATCCAGAAAGACCTTCCCGATGTTGCCACGATCAAATCTCCTTGATGCACCTTTAAATCAGTAATCGGAGTTTTAGGCAGATTTAATTGCAACGGTTCCCATTTTTTTCCATCGTTCCATGAAACATAAAGTCCTTTTTCGGTACCAGCATACAATAATCCTTTTTGATCTTCGTCTTCACGCACTACTCGCGTAAAGGCTCCGTAAGGAATCCCTTCGCTATTGTTCGTCCAACTTTTTCCGTAATCGGTACTCTTGTACAAACCTGGGGTATAATCGTTGAACTTGTATCTTGTAGTGGCAATATAAATAGTGCCTGGGTCATGCGGTGATACTTCAATGGCGTTCACCAAACACTCTTTTAATCCCTTTGGGGTTATATTCTCCCAAGATTGCCCTCCATTTTTGGTAATATGCACCAAGCCATCATCACTACCCGAAATTAAAACTCCTTTTTCATGCGGCGATTCAATAAGATAGGCTAAAGTTCCGTAGTTTTCAGCACCTACAGCCTCGTTGGTGTAGGGGCCACCACCCTTACCTTGCAGTTCATCTTGATCTCTTGTGAGGTCAGGGGAAACTTCTTCCCACGTAACACCATTGTCCCTAGTACGCAAAACCAATTGCGCACCATGATAAAAAGTTCCCGGCTCGTGCTTGGACCAAATTACCGGTGCATTCCAGTTGTAAAGGTATTTCATGTCGCGCGCATCTCTTCCTAAATATTGAATAGGCGCAGCCATCACATTGCTGGACATTTTGGATTCCATATCCAAGAGTTCAATAGTTCCCAGATAGCTTCCTCCCATTACATAGCGAGGATTTTCCGGGTCAAAAGCCAAAAAGGCACTCTCACCCCCTGCGGAGTAGTGCCAATCCTCTTGGCTGATGCTCCATCGACCTACGGAAAGACTCGAAATTTTAACCGAAGTGTTATCCTGTTGGCCACCATAAATATTGTACGGAAAAAGATTGTCCGTATTGATGCGATAAAACTGGGCCGTTGGCATGTTATCTTGAAGCGTCCAATGTTTTCCGTAATCAAAAGAGATGGTTGCTCCACCATCATCTGCCAACAAAATATTTTTGGAATTGTCCGGATTGATCCACAAATCGTGTGTATCGCCATGGGGTACGGAAATGGTCTCCCATGTTTTCCCTCCATCCTCTGAACGGAACATGGAAGCACTCAATACATAAACGGTGTCTTCGTCATTAGGATCCGTAAATACTTCAATATAGTACCAAGCACGTTGCACCAATCGGTTATCTCCGCTTACCATGTGCCAGCTATCTCCAGCATCGTTGGATACGAACAAACCACCTTTGTCTTGGTTGGAATCACTTTCAATTAAAGCATATACCTTATCCGAATTTGCAGGGCTTACGGAAATGGCCATTTTTCCTTTTTCCTCAGGAAGACCTTTGGTCATTTCTTTCCAAGTATTACCCCCATCCGTACTTTTGTACAATCCACTTCCAGGTCCACCACTAATAACTTTGTTGGGTTTACGCTGATGCTCCCACATCGCCGCATACAAAACCAAAGGATTATTTACGTCCATAGAAAGCTCTACTGCTCCAGTACCTTCGTCCACGTATAGAATCTTCTCCCAACTTTTCCCTCCATCCATGGAACGATATACCCCTCGCTCTTCGTTTGGAGCATACAAGGCTCCCTGAGCGGCTACGTAAACAATATCTGGATTGGTCGGGTGAATAATGATTCTGGAAATATGCTGCGTTCTTTCCAACCCTAACTTAATCCAGGTTTTTCCAGCATCGTTGGATTTGTAAACACCATCTCCATATGACGTCATAACTCCTCTAGGGGCATGCTCACCCATACCACAATAAACGATGTTTGGATTGGACTGCGATACGGAAACAGCACCCACGGAACCCATTTCAAAAAATCCATCCGAAATGTTTTCCCACTGACCTCCTGCATTAGCGGTTTTCCAAAGACCTCCTCCCGTTGTTCCCATGTAATAGGTAAGCGGGTCGCCCACTACACCACTGGCTGTTACGGAGCGTCCTCCCCTAAACGGGCCGATGTTCCTAAATTTCATGGGTTCAAAATACTCGTTGGCAGTCTGGGCAAAGGCAGAGGTGCCCAATAATATAATCAATAGTAGAAGTAATCCTTTTTTCATGGTTAAGGTTGGTTTATAATGCTGGAATGTATTGTAAAAAAAAAGCCCTTATGCAAAAACATAAGGGCTTTATCCATTTATTCTTCGATGCTTAAATAATCTAATTTAAGTTGATTGAACTCTGCATTGAAAGCCGAGATTTCCTTATCTACCAAGGCATCAAAAGCGTTCAATTGCGCATTTATCTTCCCTGACATTTCATTTTTAACAGCGATATCCTGCTCCGTTGGCGGGAAATCATCGAAGGAAACCAAACTATTCAAATGTGCCAATTTGTTGGTCAGTCTGATGGGAAAGTTCAATGGATCTTGACCGCTTCTGTTTTTGGTTTGATATAGTTCTTTCTCGATAGACCCGAATTCTTCCTTCATCTTTTTGGCTTTCTCTACCAAAGCTTTGGTTGCTTCATCATCTTTATACTTTTTGATGAATTCATCCAACTTGCCATTGATTGCTCTAATTTTCTTGATAGATTGATGTGCCCTGTCCACAGTTTCGTTGACTTCGGTGATAAAACTGTATTGCTTTTGCATGTCAGCTACCGTAACCTCGGCCCTAGGGTCGGGAAGAATGGTAAATTCCTCTGTTTGATCAGCTCCGTTTACATTTAAACTGACCTTGTATGTTCCAGGAACGGCTTTTGGTCCTCTTAAATTGGCCCCCCAAAGAATCATACCCTTCAACATTTCGGCTCCTTTGCCACGGGTATTCCAAACGTAGGTGTTACCTCCTTTTTTTGCCTCCAGTTTTTTATCCTTCTCCTTGGCGTATGTACTGTAAGTAGCCAAAGTATCTCCGTTCATTTGGGTGTAGGTCAGTGCAATGCTGTCTTTTTCTGAAAAGTCCTTAAGGTAAAAATGAGTAATTACACCATTGGCCAAGTTTTGCCCTTCTGTCTTGGATGGTCTACTTGCTGCTCTACCCTTGGTTCTGTAACTATTTCTTGGTTTGTACAAAATGGCATCTGCCGATTTCTTGGCATCATCCAATTGGTGTAATACGGTAAGATCATCTATCACCCAAACACTTCTTCCTTGGGTGGCTACAATCAAGTTGTCGTCTTTAATGGTCAAATCCGTAATGGGAACAATGGGTAAGTTCATTTGAAATTTTTCCCAGTTTGTTCCATCATTAAAAGAAATATACATACCTGTTTCGGTTCCTGCATACAACAACCCTTTTCTTTTTGGATCTTCTCTTACCACACGGGTAAAGTGCTCGTCCTCTATTCCGTTGGTAGTTGTTGTCCAAGTTTTTCCGTAATCGGTAGTTTTGTACAAGTAAGGTGTAAAGTCTCCCAGTTTGTATCGTGTAGCAGCTACATAACAAGTACCTTCATCAAAAGCAGAAGGTTCAATACTATTGATCATGTTCCACTCTGGCATGTTAGGTGGGGTAACATTTTCCCAGGTTTGACCCCCATCTTTGGTTACATGAATTAAACCATCATCACTACCTACCCAAAGCAAACCTTCCTTTAATGGACTTTCGTTAGCTGCAAAAATAGTACAGTAATATTCCACACTAGTATTATCTTGTGTAATCGGCCCACCACTGGAAACCAATTTTGTGGGATCGTTACGAGTAAGATCATCACTCAACAATTCCCAACTTTGACCTTCATTGGTAGACATGTGCACGTGGTTAGAGAAAGTGTATAATTTTTTAGGATCGTGCTTACTGAACATGATAGGGTAGTTCCACTGAAAACGATACTTCATTCCTTCTGCGCCATAGCCCATAGGGTTGTCTGGCCAAACATTTATCGCTCTTCTGGTATTTTTAGCATGGTTAATGCGGGTAAGAAATCCTCCATAACTACCTCCGTATACAATATCATCGTTAGTTGGGTCTACGGCAATATGGGCTGACTCGCCCCCTGCTGTTGATTCCCAATCATCCTCTCCAATGGAACCATCGTCGCTTCTATAATTGATTCTAACCGTAGAGTTATCTTGTTGAGCTACGTATATGCGATATGGAAAAGCATTATCCGTAGTAACCCTATAAAACTGGGCCGTAGGCTGGTTATGATAGGTACTCCAGGTTTCGCCACCATCGTAACTTACTTGGGCTCCACCGTCATCGGCCATGATCATACGGTTGGAATCCTCTGGGGCAATCCAAAGATCGTGGTGATCACCATGCGGAGCATTGGAGGTTTCAAAGGTTTTCCCTCCATCCGTACTTTTGTGGTATTGAACGTTGAGTACATAAACCATATCTTCATCATTTGTGTCGGCATACACCCTTGTGTAGTACCAAGCACGTTGTCTTAGTTTACGCTCACTATTGATAAGGGTCCATTTTTCACCTCCATCATCTGAACGGTACAAACCTCCCTTATCCTTATTTTCTACCATGGCCCAAACCCTATTACTGTTTTGGGGTGATACGGTAACACCAATTATTCCCAAAGTATCGGTTGCAAAACCTTCGTTTTTAGAAATCTCTGTCCAAGTTTCTCCGCTATCGGTACTTTTCCAAAGTGCAGAGCCTTCGCCCCCACTATTTAAACTATATGGGGTACGTTGAATTCTCCATGTTGATGCATATAAAATTCGTGGGTTGTTCGGGTCAAAAGTCAAATCAACCGCTCCCGCCATATTATTTGCATAAAGCACTTTTTTCCACGTCTCTCCTCCATCTGTACTTTTATAAACGCCCCTTTCTTCGGTGGGCTTGTATAAATTGCCCATCACAGCGGCGTACACAATATTATGATCTTTTGGGTGGATTCGCATACGTGAAATATGTCTACTTTTATCCAAGCCCAAAGATTTCCAGGTTTTTCCCGCATCTTCAGTTTTCCAAACACCATATCCCGATGAAACGTTACCTCTGACCGTTTGTTCTCCTCCACCTACATAAATCACATTGTGGTCGCTTTGGGATACTTCAACGGCACCTATACTACCACCAAAATAACCGTCGGAAATATTTTCCCAGGAACGACCTCCATCTGTAGTTCTCCATACACCACCACCTGTGGCTCCAAAATAAAACAAATTAGGTTCTCCGGGTACTCCTGTAACTGTACCGGAACGACCTCCACGGAATGGCCCGATCAATCGGTATTCCAAGCTTGAGTAAAGTTCTTCGGGATACTCCGGTGCACTTTGTTTTTTGTTCCTACGTTGGGAATGCATTGGAGTAATAAACAATGTAGCGGTAAGCAAGAGCATACCGAATTTAAAAAAGCAAGTCTTCATTTTTAAAGTGTTGAGTTAGTCAGCCTTAAAAGTAGTGAAAAAGGCGCAAAAAAAGTTATTCAATATTTTGTACTTTAACCTCGCAGATAAAAATCAAAAACTAAACCATGCTCAAATTTTTTAAGTTCGCAATTTTACTTTTGATAGTTGCATCTTGTAAAAACCGATCAAACAAAAAAGAACAAACAACAACCCAATCCGACGACAAAAAATCTGAATGGACCTACCTTTTTGATGGTACCAATTTGGAAGGCTGGCGCGGCTACAACATGGACTCCCTTCCTCCCGGATGGACGATAAAAGACAGTGTCCTCACTTTTGACACCGAACTGGGACTGGAACAAGATTATACTGGCGGGAAAGATATTATTTATGGTACTGAAGAGTTCGATAATTTTGAACTCTACTTGGAATGGAAAATACCCGAAGGAGCCAATAGTGGAATCTTTTATCATGTAAAAGAAGGATATGATGGCCCTCCAGTAGTAGCCCCAGAATATCAGTTAATCGACGATGAAAACTATGCCAGCATCCACGATTTGGTAGGATACAATTCGCAATTTGGTGCCGAGCACCCAGAACTACTTCAAGACTGGCAAAAAACGGGAGCCGATTATGCCATGCATACAGCGGACGAATCACAAAAACAACTGAATCCTGTAGGGGAATGGAATTCATCAAAAATTGTGTTCACTCCGGAAAAGGTGGAACACTGGCTCAATGGCAAAAAGTTATTGGAATTTACGCCATGGTCAGAAGATTGGCAAGCCAAAAAGAATTCGGGAAAATGGGACAATGCCCCCGATTATGGAAAATTTAAAACAGGCTACATTGCCCTTCAAGATCATGCGAGCCCAATTTGGTTCAGAAACATAAAAATTAAAAAACTATAACCTCCAGACCATGAACAAAAGAGAATTTATCAAGAAAAGTAGTGTGGGAGCACTAGGAATTATGCTTGCTCCTTCCATTTTAAAAGCAGGATTTCCAAAAGATAAACTTAGAACGGCCCACATTGGGGTCGGTAATATGGGAATGGAGGATTTAAAGGCGGTTTCATCCCATAAAGCAGTTGAGGTAATTGCACTCTGCGATGTAGATGCCATTAATCTCTCGGCAGCACATAAAATGCATCCGGGAGCTCGTATCTTTTTTGATTACCGCACCATGTTGGAAGAAATGAGAGACGAAATTGATGCCGTTATCGTTTCCACGCCCGATCATACGCATGCGCCAGCAGCTTTGATGGCGATGAATATGGACAAGCCCGTATACTGTCAAAAACCGCTGACGCACTATGTGTCCGAATCCAGAGAAATGAAAAAAGTTGCCGCAGAAAAAGGATTGGTAACCCAAATGGGTATTCAGGTGCATTCATTTTACGATTACAAACTGGCCACACTTTTGATTCAATCTGGAATTATTGGAAAAGTACATACCGTGCATGCATGGTCTCCAAAAAACTGGGGGTACGATGGTCCTTTACCTAAAGGAGAAGATTCCGTTCCAGACCAATTGGATTGGAACCTTTGGTTAGGCACCTCAAAAGAAAGACCGTATAAAGATGGAATGTACCACCCTGGAAATTGGAGAAAATTGATGGATTATGGCTGCGGTACCTTGGGTGATATGGGGGTTCACATTTTTGATACGCCATACAACGCATTGGAGCTGGATGTTCCAAGAACCATTATGACCCAGTGCCGACCCACCAACGGATTTGGTTTCCCAGAAAACAATACCGTTACCTATGAGTTCCCCGGTACCGAATATACTGGCAAATCCTTGAAATGGATTTGGTACGATGGCCCCGGCGCTCCAGAAATGCACGAAGATCTTATGTTACCAGGAATGGAAATGAAAAAGGACGAAAAATCCAAAGATGATGGTGATGAGAATAAAATTTCGTTGGATGCCGGTATAGCCGCTGAAAACGAATTGCCGGAACAGGGTGCCATGTTTGTCGGAACCAAAGGACGTTTGTTGCTACCCCACTTTATGCAGTTACCAAAGAAAATACGAAAAGGGAAATACGTGGATATCTCCAAAGAAATTGCCAAGGTCTCTGAAGAACACAATTTGGGTGAACCTATCCGAAACTATGGTACTGAAGGACCTAAGCACTACCATCAGTTTGTGGATGCCTGTTTGGGCAAGGATACCACCACTGCTCCTTTTGATTATGCGGCCAGGTTGACCGAAACTATTTTATTAGGCACGATTGCAGGTCGATTCCCTGGTGAGACATTACATTGGGACGCAGAAACCGCCCGATTCAAAGAAGAAAAAGCCAATAAATATTTGGCAGGAGATTATCGAAATTTTTAACCATGAATAAACAAAGTTCGATATCACCTCCCGAGGAGTATTGGTTGAGCGGTCCCATACCTGAAATATCCCCGCTTTTGCAACCAGCTGCACATGCATTGTTGCAATCGGTTCGAGAAGTAAAAACCTATTTACTTGATTTCCCTGAAGAAAAGCTTTGGGAAAAACCGTTTGGCAGGGCTTCCGTGGGGTTTCATTTAAAACATTTGACAGGGGTTTTAGATCGATTGCTCACCTATTCGAAAGGGAAATTGTTGACTACCGAACAACTGGAATACCTAAAAAAAGAAGGGGACGGACAGGACGCTCCATCATCAAAACATCTGATTGACAATTTTGAAGAGAAGGTCACGGAAGCGTTGAACCACCTTAAAACCATTCCTGATACCATGCTCTCCGAAGAAAGGTTTGTGGGAAGGCAAAAACTGCCATCAACGGTAATCGGTTTGCTTTTTCATGCAGCTGAACATAGCCAACGACATGTGGGTCAATTGCTGGTGACGGTAAGCACCCTAAAAGATTAATCTTGCGGATATCACCATGCAAAACCGAAGTCTTTGTTTTTTGTTATTCATATTTCCAATAGTAATGCTTTCACAAAATCGGCTTCGGGACCATGGGATTGAAATTGGGGTACTACAACCGGGGACTTTGAATGCCATTACAGATGTACCAGGCGTTCAGGTTGGCCATACCACCATAATTCAAGGGGAAGATATTAGAACTGGAGTCACATCCATTTTGCCCCATTCCGGTAATATTTTTCAGGAAAAGGTGCCCGCAGCTATCTATGTGGGCAACGGATTCGGTAAACTCGCAGGTTATACCCAAGTAAAGGAACTGGGCAATCTGGAAACCCCGATTATTTTGACCAATACCTTGAGTGTTCCCACAGCCATGAATGCCGTTATTGGGTATACGCTCCATCAGCCCAAAAACGAAAATGTCCGTTCGGTGAATGCTATTGTTGGTGAAACCAATGATGGCTACCTCAACGATATTAGAGGTCGTCATGTTACAGAAGAGCATGTACTAAAAGCCATAGAAAATGCAAAATCGGGACCTGTCACCGAAGGTAATATAGGTGCGGGAACCGGAACTATCTGTTTTGGATTTAAAGGCGGTATTGGAACATCTTCCAGAATATTACCGAAAAAATCCGGGGGTTATACGGTGGGTGTTTTGGTACAAACCAACTTTGGAGGGGTCTTGCAAGTGGCTGGTGTTGAAGTTGGCAAGAAGTTGGGACATTATTCCAATAGTTTTAAATATTCGCCAGATGGTTCCTGTATGATGGTGGTTCTCACCAACGCTCCTTTGGATTCTAGGAATTTGGAACGCTTGGCCAAAAGGGCCATGATGGGTCTTTCAAAAACAGGGGGCATTGCCAGTAATGGAAGCGGCGATTATGTGATTGCTGTTTCCACGGCAGAGGAATGCAGAATTCCTTATCAAAGTGAAAATCCCATTCAAACTGTGCCGACTTTACGTAATGAAGCCATGACCCCTCTTTTTTTAGCCACTATTGAAGCTACAGAAGAAGCCATCCTCAATTCCCTTTTTGCAGGGGAAACCATTATTGGGCGAGATGGGCACAAAATTGAAGCACTTCCCAAGGAAAAAGTATTGAAAATGCTGAAGGAAGCTGGGAAAATGAAGTAGTAACTCTTGCTAAAACAATATCCTAAAACCAACCCCGTTTCAATTTAAACGACTAACCAAATACAATGACAAGAGCTGAACGATTGGTTTCTTGCAAACAATGCAAAAACCGCCACTTAGACTTCAACAAGGGACTACTATGCAATCTTACTGGTAAAGAGGCTGATTTTGAAGGGAAATGTCCAGACTTTGAACAAGATGCATCAAACACTTACATCAAAAAACCTAAAGAGGCAATTCGACCCAATACGAAAAGAGCACAATGGGCGCAATATCTTATTTGGGCCATACTAGGATTCAGTTTATTGTCCTTAATATCCTCCTATCTTCAATATGACCTATTGTTAAAAGTCCAAGAAGGATTCTATGTATCCGAACATGAATTAACGAACAATGACCTAAGGGAAGGAGTCATAGGAATCATTACTGTGGTGCTGTATATTACCTCAGCTGTTTTATTCATTAGATGGTTTCGGAGGGCCTACTATAATTTAAATAACAGAACCGATACAAGGTATGATGAAGGTTGGGCTGCAGGCAGTTGGTTCGTGCCAATAATAAATTTATTTAGACCTTACCAGATCATGAAGGAAATTGATGACGAGACTTGTTTATTAATTCAAAAATATAATCAACAACCTATTGCCAAAAGCTCAGATATAATAGGGTTTTGGTGGACCTTTTGGATTATTGCAGGCATTTTAGGGCGTTACATTTTTAAATCCAGTCTAAAAGCAGAGACCCTTCAAGAACTCATGACTAGTACACAGGCCGACATGATTGGTATAGTAGTCGACATTCCACTATCCTTATTGGCCATCTTTATGATCAAGGCAATTTCTAAAAAGGAGAATCTTTTACTTCAGTTGGAAACAAAATCCCAAGAAGAGACCGAAATTTAGTTTTTCCACATGCCCCGTAACATTTCCGACCGATTTCACACTAATCTAACGGAAGCAATCTTCTTTTTTTATAAATTAAGCATCGAATAAACTAAAAACACTACCATGGATATTTTTGGAAAAATCAAGGAAAAACTCAGTAATGAGTTTATCGACATTATCGAGTGGCTCGATTATACCGATGACACTATCGCTTACAGATTTGAGCGCTACCAGAACGAAATAAAGAACGGTGCCAAACTAATTGTCCGTGAAGGGCAGACCGCTGTTTTTATTAACGAAGGACAACTGGCCGATGTCTTTGAACCGGGCACCTACGACCTTACCACAAAAAACTTGCCCATACTTGCCACTTTGAAAGGTTGGAAATATGGTTTTAATTCTCCTTTTAAAGCGGAGGTGTACTTTGTGAACACCCACCTTTTTACCGATGAAAAATGGGGGACCAAAAGTCCTATCACTTTAAGCGATGACCGATTTGGTCTGGTTGAAATAAGAGCTTTTGGAACCTATGCTTTTAAAATTGCGGATGCTGGAAAATTTATTAAGGACATTGTTGGGACGGACAGTAACTTCACCAATTTTGAAATTAACGAGCACTTAAAAAGTTTGATTGCAACACGATTTACAGATACCGTTGGCGAAGCCAACCTTCCAATTGAACTTTACGCTGCCAATACTTCCGAATTGTCCGATACGTGCCGTGAGGTAATGGCCCCGGAATTTCAAACAGTAGGTATTTCTTTGGAAAAATTCTATATCGAAAATGTCTCCATGCCCGAAGACCTCAAAAAAGAAATCTTCGAGTATAGCCGAATTGACAAGCTCGACCTTGATAAGTTGACTAAATTCAAAACAGCCAAAGCCATCGAGGCCGCTGCCCAAAACGAAGGTGGCACCGCAGGTGCCGGTATGGGCATGGGTATGGGATTTGTGCTTGCACAGCAAATGGGCGGTATGATGGGCGGAACCATGCATGCCAATCCTCAGGGAGCTACACAACCATTGCCTGGAGCCGTGCCCCCACCAATGCCAACACAAACCATGTATTACTACGCAGCAAACGGAGTACAACACGGCCCTGTAAGCTTTGAGCAAATGCAATCCCTATTTGCTTCGCGAACCATTAACCGCGATAGTTTGGTATGGAAACAGGGAATGTCCGCTTGGATGGCCTTAAAAGAGGTGGACGATCTAAAATCATTCTTGGGAGGCAATACACCGCCACCTTTACCAACGGAATAGTTTATTATTCAATGTTATTTCGAAATGAGTTGCTTAGCAACGATTGAGAAATCTCAACTTTCTGATTTAGATTTCTCAGTCGCAGACTCCTTCGAAATAACAACCAAAAAGTCAATTACCCTGTCATTCCAGTGAAAACTGGAATCCAAAAAAATCATCAAGATTCCCGCCTCCGCGGGAATGAAGATATGGAAGATCAAAAAATCCAAAAATCCGAACTCAAAAAAGCCTGCACTAATTGCGGAGCAGAGCTCAAATACAAGCCCGGTACCACAAGTATCAGTTGTGAATATTGTGGACATGAGGAGACCATCGCTGTAGATAAAAATGGGTTTAAGGAATTGGAACTTGACCCTTTCCTAAAGGAAATGGGCGCGCAAAAGCACAGTGAGGAAATTTCCATGCTGCATTGCAAAAATTGCGGTGCCGACCAACATGTGGAAGAAAACTACAAATCGCTCCATTGTGTGTATTGTGGTCAGCCTTTGGTAATAGAAGACGCCTACAAAGAAAACTGGATTTTGCCCGGTGCAGTGTTACCCTTTCAAATTGATAAAAAACAATCTTTCACCATTTTTAAAAAATGGGTAAAACGCTTATGGTTTGCACCGAACAACTTAAAAAAAGCATCGTTAGACCCTCAGTTCACAAAAGGTCTTTATTTACCCTATTGGACTTTTGACGCACAACTCTACGCCTCCTACACCGGTCAACGGGGCGAATATTATTACGAAACCAAAAGGGTTCGTAACGCCAATGGAAAGATGGTGACCCAAAGGGTCAGGAAAACAAGATGGTACCCAGCATCTGGTCAAGTTTCCGGATTTGTAGACGATACTTTGATCAAAGCTTCGCACCAGAAAACCGGGAGAATCCCAGATAAAATTGCCTCGTGGGATTTAAAAAAGCTTCAACCTTTCGATAGTGGATTTCTGTCCGGATTTGTCACCGAAAAATATACCATTCCTCTAAAAGACGGTCATCTGCATTCGAAAGAAGTAGCAAAAGATATCGCCGATACATGGTGCAGGCATGATATTGGTGGAGATACCCAACGTGTGCTCTCTATGGACATGGAATTATCCGAGGAGACCTTTAAACACATTTTGTTGCCCGTTTATGTGAGTGCTTATCGATTCAACGGTAAGGAGTACAACTTTTTTATTAATGGGGAAAATGGACGGATATCGGGCACACGACCCTACAGCTTTTGGAAAATCTTCTTTACCGTGCTGGCTGTGTTGGCGGTTATTGGTGTTATTGTGTTCCTTTCAAAAAAATAAACAATGAAAAAGATTCTATTACTTTTACTTCTCATTCCTATTGCTTCTTGCGCCCAAGACGGAAAAATTATATCAAAAGAATCTCTTGTCCTTTCCGACTCCATAAAAATACGATTGGCCAAAAGAGTGCCCCATCTTGATTCCATTCAATTCTCTAGAATAACCTATTTATCGGACGGCCTAAAGGTTACCGGATACATTGCCGAGCCAAAAAAACAAGGTATTTATCCCTGTATCATATCGAATCGTGGCGGCAATAGAGATTTTGGGGAGTGGACACCTTTGAGCATTGGTTTTTTTATGGGTAAAATGGCCAGCTGGGGATATGTAGTGGTCGCCAGTCAATATCGGGGTAACGATGGTGGTGAAGGATTGGAACAGTTTGGTGGCGATGATGTGAACGATGTTTTGAATTTAGTGCCTGTCTTGAGTCAACTGCCGAAGGCGGATACGACTCGAATTGGGATAGAAGGAGGTAGTCGCGGTGGAATGATGACCTATTTGGCATTAAGAAAATCCTGTACATTCAAGGCAGCAGCAGTAATTGCCGGAGTGGCGGATTCGCATCTCAACATATTAAAGCGACCGGAAATGGAAGAACATGTGTATTCAGAACTTGTTCCCAATTACATTACGGACAAGGAAAACCAATTGGACCAACGTTCCGCTGTGCAATGGGCCGATGAGATGTGCAAAAGCACCCCACTTTTAATCATGCATGGGAGTGCTGATTGGAGGGTTTCCCCAGAAGAATCGCTGCACCTGGTGAATCAATTGTACAAGTACAAACATCCAACGCGGTTTATCCTTTTTGAAGGAGCCGACCACGGTATTCGAGAGTATCGGGAAGATAAGTTCCATGCGATAAAAAATCACTTTGACCGATATGTTAGGGATAAAAGCCCACTTCCCAATATGGAACCACATGGAAGATAATTTCAAGAAAATTATGTGCCCCAACATAATTAAAACAATTTGTTTAGGGTTGTTAATTAACTTCATATCCTGTGCTAAAAATCCATCATCTACACTTTTGTATATTGAAAAGGATTTGATTCCAGAAGGCATAGCCATTGACCCCGTTTCAGAAAAAGTATTTTTGAACAGTCTTTATAAAAACAAAATTGTGCGGTTTGATTTGGATGGAAGACACCCTCAGGATTTCATACAAAAAAATCAATTTGGTTATTTACCAGGTTTTGGAATGACCGTTAAGAGAGACACGCTTTATGCTTTGGGCAACAGCCATACCACACCAAGCAACCAATCTATTTTGTTATTGTTAAAGGTTTCTACCGGGGAATTGATCAAAAAATACACCTTAAAAAGTTTGGGTAAAACTTACCTCAACGACATTGCTGTGGACACCAACGGTAAATTTTTCATAACCGACTCCGAAAGTTCAGATATTTATTCCCAAAATAGGGAAACTGGACATTTGGAAACATTTTTTTCAGATGAAAATATAGCCCATTCAAATGGAATCGCGATTTCTCCAAATGGCAAATTCCTTTATATAGCTTCTATGGAGAGTGGACTGCGCGTTTTGGACATCGCCTCAAAAAAATTAATCAACCGACCCAATAAGTTTAAAGGCATTGATGGATTGAAATTTTACAAAAAAAATTTAATCGCTATCGTTAATGCAAGAAAAGAACCCGAAAAAAACGGAGTATTTCAATATAAATTGAATCCAAAAGGTTCTGAAATTATTGGCCCCTCCAAACTAATGGCATTTGAAAGCCCCACAGACATTCCAACCACCTTTGCCATTTTTGATGACCATATGTATTTTGTCTCTGACTCTCAAATGGACTTGTTAAATGACAGCGCAAATAAAATTATTGATTCTACAAAACTTGAAGCCTACCGATTGATTAAAAGAAGTCTCTTAAAACAAACATTTATTTCAAAAACACCAAACAAACCGGATTGGGGTGTCCGGTCTCATTCAAAAAAGTAAGTGTCCCTTTTTCCACATCTCTTTTAAAGACAGTAATATTGCTGGTCTTTTTATTGGCGACCAACAAAAATTCCCCTGTTGGGTCCATAGAAAAGTTTCTAGGCCAATCCCCATGAACCGATTCCCTGCCTACCAATTCCAATTCACCGGTAGAGTCATCAACAGCAAAAACAACGATGGTATTCTCCCCACGATTGGAACCATATAAAAACTTTCCATCGGGCGATAAATGAATGTCCGCACAAAAGCTTTCCCCATCAAAATTAGCATCCAAGGTCGGAACCACTTGAATTTCTATATAATTTCCATTCTCAACATTTTCAAAAACGGAAATTGAACTGTTCAACTCATTTATGACGTAGAGTATTTTTCCATTTTTACCATAGGTAAAGTGTCTTGGGCCAGCTCCATCCTCAAATGGTATGGAAGCTTGTTCTGCAGGCACAAAAGTTCCATCTTTTTGCACATATCTTTTGATGGCATCCAATCCCAAATCTGTCACCATAAGTCCATAAGCATCGAATTGGGCCATGTGCGCATGGGAGGTTTTAACCGTGTCCAAGACTTTGTGGTCAATTACTTGCGGGTCGTTTCCAAGAGAACCATCTGTATTCAATGAAAATAAAGAGACATTACCCCCTGTGTAATTGGCTACGGCCAATTTTCCATCTCCAGAAAGGGAAACATGGCATGGATGTGCCCCTTGGGTGCCCATGCTGTTTTGAAGTTCCAATATGTCATTGTTCAAACTAAAGGCCGTAACACCGCCACCCAAACTGTCAAAATCAGCTGTTTCCTGGACGGCGTAGAGGTTCTTCTTGTCATTTGAAATGGCCAAATAGGATGGGTTTGCCAGCTTTGCCGCCAGTTTTTCGTTGGAAAGCTCACCTGTGTTTGTATCAAAAGTATAGGTGTAGATGCCTTCACTATCACCATCGGTATAGGTTCCAACAAATAGGGTATACATGGGTTTTTCTTCAGGTTTTTCGTTGCAGGCGATTGTCAAAATAGCAATAAGCCCTGCCAGAATAATTTTTTTCATGGATGCTTGGTTATGGCCATCCAAATTAAACATTCTATATGAAAGAATCGATATCTAGGATAGTTCGGATTTGATTTCCTTTTGAAGAAAGAAGCCCGTGACAATGGTAGAAAGTACATCTGCTATACAGAAAGATAACCATACCCCTATTTCTCCCATAAAATTAGGAAGCACCAAGATCAAAGGGATAAAAAAGAATCCTTGTCGTGTTAACGTCAACAATAAAGCTGGAATCGCTTTTCCAATGGCTTGAAAATAGGCGGCCCCTATCAACTGTATGGCAATAATTGGGGTTGCGGCGAACACCAAACGCATGGCCAAGGGTGTATGCTGCAGTACAAAATTGTTGGCTTCTATTTCTTCCGCGGATAATTCGGCCCGATTACTCAAAAACAATGAGGCAATTTCTGCAGGGAAAACCATCAGCACCACAAAAACAATAGTTGCCATCAATGCGGCATATTTAATCGCTGTATAAATGGACTCTTTTACCCTATCGTACTTGACCGCACCATAATTATAGCCTGCGATGGGCAAAAAACCTTGGGTAACCCCAAAAACAGGGAAGAGAGCAAACATCAACATTCTACCGATAATGGCATAAACCGCCACCATGGCCTCACCTCCCAAGTTGAACAATATATTGTTCATCAACAAATAGGTGATACTGGTTACTGCCTGTCTGGCCAAAGTAACAAAGCCCAATGAACCGATCTCTTTTAAAATGGGACGATCTAATCCGAAATGAGAGATATTAATTTTTAATTCTGAATTATCCGATAGAAAAAAATAAAACACATAGAAGAAACAAAGCAAATAGCCTACCGTGGTTGCCCATGCAGCACCATGCATACCCCAATCAAAAACATAAATAAAAATGTAGTCCATGAGCAGGTTTCCAATGGAGGGTATGATCATGGCAATCATTGCAAACTTGGGTTTCCCTTCCGCTCTTATTACCGTATTTCCCATCATACAAAGGGCCAAAAAGGGAACCCCGTACAAAATGATCGTGTAATATATTTTTGCTGGATCAAAAATGGAGCCTTTACCTCCAAAGGTCGGAATCAGGTCGTCCACATAATAAAGTCCCAGTGCCACCATGGTTATGGTAACCACTAAGGTCAATGTGATTTGGTTTCCAAATGTTTTAAGTGCCTTTTCTTTATTGTTGGCACCGAGCGCCCGGGAAATAATACTGGAACCCCCTATACCAATAGCCATTCCCAAGGCCGCAATAAAGAAGGAAACTGGCAACACTACATTTATGGCGGCAATGGCAATGGAGCCAATCCAATTCCCAACAAAAATGGAATCTACCAAAACGTTCAAGGACATTACCAGTATGCCGATTGAAGCGGGCACTGCCTGTTTGATCAGTAATTTTCCTATGGGTTCTTCACCGAGATCGTTAGAGGTTATTTTGGCCATGCCAGAGAAATTCTTTGGGTAAAAAATAAAGTGAATAGTCTATCCCTTCAAATCTACGACGCATCCACCAAACTACCTTTGTTCTCGGTTAGTTTTTTGGCAATACTGTCCCATAGTTCTATTCTTAACTGAAGGGCTTTTTTACTGAACTCGCTCACATCGTTCCATTTTTGCTCATCGGAACCACATAGGGCATTGATCATACGCAATGCCAAAGGACCATGTTCGTCTCCATCCAACTCAATATGCCTTTTGAGATAGTATTCGAGTTTTTTATACTTACGCGGACCATCTTCTCCACTATTTTCGATGATTCCCAAGAACATGTCTGGAATCAAATCTTCGCGACCAAACGTAAAGGCAGCTGCGATAATGTGCGGTTGATGGCTTTTAATGACATCAAAAGTGAACTGTAGAAAATTATTTTCTGCTTCATTAAGTCCAGCTTTTTCAATTTGGTTTGATATTACTTCCAGATCCGTGAAGGATGAAATAACCCTTTGAACTTTTTGGGTATCGGCATTGACTTCTTGCATCGCATCCAAGTACATCTCAAAATGACTTTTGGCTTCTCCCTTTTCGTTGAAATCGCTTTCTTCTTCCAAAACAATCTCATTGATGAATCGTGTCACCGAAGTATCGATAGCTGGATGCCAAGGTAATCCCACACAGGTCAAATGTTGCTGAAGGGCTTTTAAGAGCGACATAAAATCCCAAACGGCATACACATGGCTCTCCATAAAGATTTTAATATCATCCACAGACTCTAGTTGTGCGTATAGCTCGTGATTTTTGAGTTGCTCCCGAAAAGGGTGAAGCTCCTGCTCCAGGTTTTCAATCTTCATAGTGATATTTTTCTCTTCTTTTTAAGGAGTTTATCGGATGTTGGTTTCTGGCAGGGCATCTTTTTCTTCCCATTCCTTTATCCATTTAGCCATAAGTTCGGCCCAATCATCACGATCGTTCAAGCATGGAACGTGAATGTATTCCCTACCGCCTGCTTCTTGGAATTGTTCTTTTCCTTCCATAGCTATTTCTTCTAAGGTCTCCAGACAATCGCTAACAAATGCTGGGGTAATCACCGCTAAATTTTTAATTCCTTCTTTGCCGAATCGTTCAAACTCCTTATCTGTAAATGGCTGTAGCCATGGGTCGCTGCCCAATCGTGATTGGAACGAAGTGCTCACCTTATCTTCGGGCAGGTCCAATTCTTTTTTTACCAATTCGGTGGTATCGTAACATTGGTGTCTATAACATGTATGGTGTGCAACAGAATTTGTTTTACAGCACTCCCCATTCAGTTGGCAATGGAATTTTGTTGGGTCTGATTTTTTAATGTGCCGCTCTGGAATCCCGTGATAAGAGAACAATACATGATCGTAATCAAAACCCTTTAGGCCTTCGGCGATGCTTTTTGATAATATTTTGATGTAATCCTGATTGCTGTAAAAAGCGGGCAAGGTGGTCAAGTGCATTTCGGGAAAATCCTCTTGTTGCACCTCAAGTGCTTTTACCACCACTGTTTCGTACGAGGACATAGCGTAATGCGGATACAGCGGAACTAAGAATACTTCATCTACCCCTTTGTCTTTCAATTCATGTAATCCCTTTTTTATGGACATGGAACCGTATCGCATTCCCAAAGCAATTGGAAGGTCCGTTTTCTGCTTAACCTTTTCCATAAACCGTTCAGAAATAACAATTAAAGGAGAACCTTCATCCCACCAAATTTTGGAATAGGCTTCGGCTGATTTTTTGGGACGTGTGTTCAAAATAATCCCTCGAACTATTATGTTTCTAAGGATAGGGTTTACATCGATAACACGTTCGTCCATCAAAAATTCATCCAAATATGGCTTAACATCCTTGGCGGTTGGGTTATCTGGCGAGCCCAAATTAACCAATAAAACTCCTTTTTTCACGGCTTTTCTGTTTAGGCCGCTAAAATACAACACGAAGAGGACTTCACCTTTTCCGTATTCAAATACTTTCTTATGATGAAATAATGATTCTCGATTTTGTTTGAGCTTAATGTCTTACGAAGACTTTTCTACCTTATTTTTGGAATATGGAGTCCTTTTACGACAATGTTTCCAAAGAATCTCTTATCTATTTGGGTGTGGCCCTCGTTGTACTCATCATCCTTTATTGGAGCACTTCCATACTAATGAAACGTTTGGGTAAAAACCCAAAATACTTGTTGCCTAAAAGTGCCTTCAAAAGATTGGCAACACCTTTGGTGTTGATCTTTGTTTCGGTTCTGCTCCGGTTGAAGGCTTTGCGTGACCTTTTAAATTTGGAAGATGCCGGGTTCTGGTTTAAAAAAGCAAGTACAATTCTCTTCATTTTTGCAATGGCCTGGCTAATGATCGCTTTGCTCAAAATCATAAAAAAGGTAGTCATACAAAATTATGACATTGGAGTGGCGGACAACCTAAAGGCACGAAAGGTATATACGCAGTTCACCATTCTGGAACGTATTTTTATTTTCATCATAATTCTGTTGGCAACCGGGTTTGCCTTAATGAGTTTTGAGGAAATCAGAGAAGTGGGCATCAGTATTTTTGCCTCCGCAGGGGTCGCTGGAATTATCATCGGTTTTTCTGCACAGCAGTTTATCGGAACTATTTTAGCAGGTGTCCAAATTGCCATTGCCCAACCCATAAAACTGGATGATGTGGTAATCGTGGAAGGTGAATGGGGACGAATCGAAGAGATTACCTTGACATACGTAGTGGTGGGCATTTGGGACAAAAGACGCCTAATTGTACCTACACCCTATTTTATAAATCAACCTTTTCAAAACTGGACCAAAACTTCCTCCGACCTTTTGGGAACCGTTTTTTTGTATGTGGATTATAATGTGCCTTTTGATAAACTGCGTGAAGAACAAACCCGTATTCTAAAGAATACCGACCTGTGGGATGGCAAGGTGGATGTGCTTCAAGTTACCGACACCAAACCCAATTATGTTGAGATAAGATGTCTTATGAGTGCCAAAGATTCACCTACTGCTTGGGATCTACGGGTGCTTGTTCGCGAGAAACTTATTGGGTTTTTGCAGGACAATTATCCTGAAAGCATTGCAAGAACCACCCGATTGACGGTTGAACAAAAGAATGAAGGCCAAACAAACTCATAAGTTCAACTTCGTTTTTTACTATTGGACAGAATTTTCTACGGTATTTTATTGAGATACTTATCTTTAGTGCAACTAAACTATGCACATGAAAAATCTATTTCCAATGTTGTTGGGGATCCTTTTTATTTGTTATGGATGTTCCAAAGATGAATCACAACCACCCAATCCCAATCCTACAGAAGGAGAAGAACCAACAACGGAAAACCCTGAAGAACAAGAGCCGGAAATGGTGACCTATTTTACTTTTGAGGCTTTAACCAACACCGGTGATACAGATGATTGGGTCATCATTCATGATGAAAATGGCGTTTTGTTAGACTTTAAATCTTTCGAGTTTGGAGACAATTTTGAATTTCAGGTTTTAAAAGAAGAACCCCATCCCGATAATTTCACCATTACACTATTCAACTACAAAAATTCAGTTGAAGGTGAAATGTTGCATACCTTCAAATCGTATCCAAATATATCGGCGGAATCTCATTGGAAATATACATCAAATGCTGGGGCAAACAACGATTCTGCTAGAGATTCTTCCACGGGTAGCTTCAATATAACAATTAAGAATGTATCACCAAAATACCGATGGATTTCTGACAGAAATGGGATTCTTGTAGCGACTGGTGGGCCAGACCTTCCAGGATTTACCGGCAATTATACCCATGAAAACATTCCAATTTATGATAACCCTGATTTCTTTTTTACGATATATGACTCAAGCAATAATTTAAAATACTACTCAATAGAAAATGTGAGTGACGGAGATGATATTACCTTGGACTATTCGGACTTTAAGTCTTTTGATAGCTATTTGGAGGTTGAGTTGCCCAACACAACTTCAACATATAAACTATCATCCATTTCAGCTGTTTTTGAAGATGATCAATCAATGAACTTGAGTGGCGGAAAATTCACATCATATTTTTTCGCAGATGCGGAGCCTCCCAGTCCACTCAAACTTGGTTACTTGGATACTTACTCTAAATATTTAAGTATTATAAGTTATAATAGTGATGAGTTTTTATATGCTTACACAAAATTCGGCGATAGACCTGATGAAATTATAATTCCAGAGAACAAATCAATCACTATTTTAAACGAGTCCATTTACAACTATCAATTTGAGACGAACTTAGATTTTCAAATGAAAGATGTTTTATGGGAGGTTACAGAAGGTGAAAGATATGTCGATTTGGTTCAAACAACTTGGAACATCTTTTCCGCCCCTAGCTTTTCAGGAACAATTGGGGAAATACCCACAGAAATTCAAGAAGCATATTCAAATTTAAAAATTGAAGACCTAAATTTGACCTCAACATCCTTACATTTAGATTTCATCAATTATACTGACTTGATTCAGGTGGAATTTATCACTCCAGAATTAAAAACATATTACAAGCCTCATGAATATTTTAAATTTAAACATTAAGGCAGGCCACATTTTATGTCTGCTTTTCTTTCTAGGGCTTTTATCTAAAACTTCGGCCCAACAAATCACTTGTTCCCCAGAAGACAAATCTCTTTTCGAGGTTAAGATGTCCGATTTGGAGCAAACAAAAGCATCAAGCTTAGGTGATACCATAGCTTTGGTAGGGCAATCGTTTATGGGAACACCCTATGTCGAAAAAACTTTGGAAGTTGGCGATACGGAAACCTTGGTCGTGAATTTTGGAGGGCTGGATTGCACCACCTTTGTGGAAAATGTATTGGCTTTTAGCCTTATGCTCCAAAATCAGCAGACAGCTTTTGAGAATTTTACCGATAATTTAGAAACCGTTCGGTATAGAAATGGGAATTTGCAAGGGTACTCCTCTCGTTTACATTATTTTACAGAATGGATTCGGAACAACGAGAAAAAAGGGTTGGTCAAGGACATAACTAGAGAATTGGGTGGTGTTGAACTGGAAAAACCCATTAATTTTATGGGAACGCACCGCAATCTTTATCCATTTTTGGCCAGCAACGAGAACTTTGAAGCCATGTTGAAGGTCGAAAAAGAACTTGCCAAAGAAAAGCTCTGTTATTTACCGCAAGACCAAATTGAAAGTAAGGAACATCTTATCAAATCAGGTGACATTCTTGCTTTGGCCACTTCTATAAAAGGATTGGATGTAACCCACACGGGAATTGCCATCCATCAACCGGATGGAAGGTTACATTTATTGCACGCCTCCAGCAAAAATGGCGAAGTTGAAATTTCCGAACTGCCTTTGGCAGATTATTTGAAAAACATCAAGAGCAATATTGGGATTATTGTAGCGAGACCAACCCTACTTTCGCTTTAAGCACCATTCGATTGCTCCCAAAAGATGCTTTCGGAACATAGGTTCGTCATAAGCGTCCTCTGTATGGCCTCCTCCTGTGTAAAAAGACCGCCCTCCGTCAAATTCGTGATACCACGCAATAGGATGGTTGGACCCATTGGTACCGCCTTCGTAGCTGCTCTCATCCAAGTTGAGTAAAACAGTGGTGTTCGGGTTTAGGTTTTTATAGTTATACCACTCATCTGTCCTTGTCCACGAATTTTGCAAATGCTCTGTAGATGGATGAGCTTTGCTTACCACATCTATTTTAGCCTTTCGAACATTCGGGTCATTGGGATGTCCGTTAAAATATCCTCCTACCAATTTTCCATACCAAGGCCAATCATATTCGGTGTCACATGCGGAATGAATACCGAGAAAACTTCCACCCGCTTTAATATAACCTTCAAAGGCAGTTTGTTGCGCATTGTCCAATACATCGAGTGTGGTATTTAAAAACACAACCAGTTTGTAGTTCTTCAGGTTCTGAGCAGTAAAATCTTCCCCCGATTCTGTTTGTAATGCAATAAAGCCATTTTGTCGACCCAATTCTCTGAGGGTTTGCACGCCTTTTTCAATGGATTTATGTCTCCAACCCTCAGTTTTGGTAAATACTAGTACCAATTCGGGCATTTTTTGAGTTTCATCTTCAGTTGTAGGCCCATCTTGTGCTGTTATTTGAAAGGTAAAACAAAAAACGAGCAGGGACAGTGCAAATAATTTCATAGTTGTTTGTTTAAACGTTTGAAGTTAAATATTTTTTGGGAGTGGTACCAAACTTCTTTTTAAAGGAAGCTATAAAATGACTTGCAGTACTATAGCCCACTTTTAACCCTACTTCATTTACATTGTGTTTGCCGGTTTCCAACATTTTTCTGGCATATTCCATTTTATAGTCGAACAAAAATCCAAATACGGAATCCCCGTAGATCTGTTTGAAGCCTTCTTTCAACTTTTTAAGACTTAATCCAACTTCCTTGGAAAGTTCGGCCAAAGTGGGCGGCTCGGCCATGCGTGAAATCATGATTTCCTTGGCCATACGAATTCGCCGCACATTATCTTCATCTGCCAAGTAAGGGCATTGTTCCAAATCGGCATCTTCTGTCTTGTTGAAGTAGAGGGAAATCAGTTCGTATACCTTCCCTTTCAAATACAATTTTTTGATGGATGGATGAAGATTGAAATTCATTACCTGACTCAACACCACGGCAGTTGCCGGTGACACCATTTCCTGTGAGTAATATTTTTTTTCCTTGTTATCATCACTTAAAAAAGGTATATAATCAGCTTCATCTGAAAACAGGGAATGAAACTTCCTGATAGTCATTACT
Organism: Flagellimonas lutimaris; assembly: GCF_051494225.1. Taxonomy (GTDB): domain Bacteria; phylum Bacteroidota; class Bacteroidia; order Flavobacteriales; family Flavobacteriaceae; genus Flagellimonas; species Flagellimonas lutimaris_A. Next base: position 44,799 of record NZ_JBNPYE010000002.1, read on the forward strand.
ACTGATACCAACCAAGAACCTGGCGAAACAACAAGATCTAATGGCAAATCCTTTTGGGTATTGTATAAGAGTAATGAGTTTTCCTCATTAACCTCCAAATAATAGTTCCCCTCGTTAAAATTAAACTTGGATTTTCCTTTTAAACAAAAGTGGAATTGAATGTATGAGCTGTCGATATCACGTTCAATGAGTTTTGGTTCTTTGGCATCATTTTGAATTTTTAGTATGAAAATCCCGTCTTCGACCAAAATTTCATCATAGGAACCGCTAGCGATATTTTTCATGTTATTTTTCAATCGAGTTTTGTCCTTAAGTTAATTTAGAATCACTCTAAATTGTGTTTTGTATTATCAAATATATCAATAATAACAATGCTTTCAACCATTATCATAGAAAATAAAAGATAAAATAGTACTAGCTGTAATTTATAGTTCCGCTAGCGTTATTTTTTGACCTATAACCCTATTACTTTTGTCTTGCGATTTATATCCTTTATGAGGAACTACCATATTTCAAAACATAATTCCTTCTATGCCATTGGTTTGAGTTACAAGAAGGCGGATGCAGAGGTTAGAGGAAAGTTCAGTCTGGATGTTCCTGCCATTGACCATATTTTGGGCAAGGCCAAGGAAATTGGAATTGATGGCCTTTTGGCCATTTCCACCTGTAACCGAACCGAACTTTACGGTTTTGCGCAACATCCGTATCAACTTATCAAGTTACTATGCGACCAAACGAATGGAACGGTCGAAGAATTTCAAGAGGTGGCCTATGTGTACAAAAATCACGATGCCATCTCCCACATGTTCAAGGTAGGAACTGGTTTAGATAGTCAGATTTTAGGGGATTTTGAAATTATCAGCCAAATCAAACAAGGTTTTTATCGCTCCAAAAAGCAAGAAATGGCCAATCCGTTCCTGGAACGTTTGTGCAATTCTGTGATTCAGGCCAGCAAGCGCATCAAAAACGAAACGGAATTATCATCGGGTGCTACATCGGTAGCGTTTGCCTCGGTAAAATATATTTTGGACAATGTCGACGACATTGCCAACAAGAACATCTTATTGTTCGGAACGGGAAAAATTGGAAGAAACACCTGCGAAAACCTAGTAAAGCATTCCAACAATTCCCATATTACCTTGATTAATCGAACTCGGGAAAAGGCGGAAGATATTGCAGGCAAGTTTCAGTTGACCGTAAAGGATTATGGTGATCTGCAAACTGAAATTCGAAAGACCGATATTCTTGTAGTAGCTACGGGAGCACAATTACCTACCGTTTCCAAAGCATTGATCTATCCGAAAAAGCCTTTGTTGGTTTTGGACCTGTCCGTTCCCAAAAATGTGTCGGACGATGTAAAAGAATTGGACAATGTGACTTTGGTGCATTTAGACCAACTCTCACAGATTACGGATGAGACCTTGGTAAAAAGAAAAGGATACGTTCCCAAAGCAGAAGCTATCATTGAAAAGGTGAAAAAGGATTTTCTAAAATGGTTGGAAACCCGAAAGTTCGCCCCAGTGATCAATGCGCTCAAGGATAAACTGAACACCATGAAGGCCGAAGAAATCGATTTTCAAACCAAAAAAATCGAAGGATTTGACCAAATTCAGGCGGAAATCATCTCAGATAGAATCATTCAGAAGATTACCAAACAGTTTGCCAACCACCTAAAAAGCAATGAGGTCGATACTGAAGATAGTCTAGAGCTTATCCAAAAAGTGTTTCAGCTAGAACTACATTCCAAATGAGCAAAATAATCAGAATTGGTACCCGCGACAGCGAACTCGCACTGTGGCAAGCAACCACCGTGCAACAAAAATTGGAAGAGTTAGGCTACGATACCATTTTGGTTCCCACCAAATCCATGGGCGATCAAGTTTTGGACAAACCATTGTATGAACTTGGCGTAACCGGGATTTTTACCAAAACCTTGGATGTTGCCCTGCTAAAAGGCCAAATAGACATTGCGGTACACTCCATGAAAGATGTGCCCACGCAATTACCAAAAGGAATTGTACAAGTGGCTGTTTTGGAGCGCGCTATTACCCACGATATTTTAGTGCACAAAGGTTCTGGGTTTCTGGAATCCGACACACCTGCAACCATCGCCACAGGTAGTTTGCGAAGAAAAGCTCAATGGCTGAACAAATACCCTAACCATAAAGTGGTGGATTTAAGAGGAAATGTGAATACACGACTTATAAAACTGATTGAAAACGATTGGCAAGGGGCCATTTTTGCTCAGGCAGGGTTGGAGCGTATTAAGCTTTTGCCAAAAGATGCAGTTCAATTGGACTGGATGATTCCAGCACCAGCCCAAGGAGCTATGTTGGTAGTGGCCAAAGAAGAGGATGATTTTACCAAAGAAGCATTGGCAAAATTGAATCATTCCGAAACCGAGGTAGCAACTACCATTGAACGAGACTTTTTACGTACGTTGGAAGGTGGTTGTACCGCTCCAATAGGCGCTTTGACTCAAATAAAAGGCCAAACAGTTTATTTTGAAGGCGTTGTTTTCTCTTTGGATGGGAAACAGAAAATTGACATCAAAAAAGAAGTAAAATTGTCTGATGCCAAAGATCTTGGTAAAACTTCTGCCGAAGAAGTCTTGCAAAAAGGAGGCGATAAATTGATGCAGGAAATCAGAAATGAAAACAGTACTGTCCACTAAAATGTTGAGCTTGTCCCAAAAGGAGCTTTTTCTAAATTCCGGTTTGGGATTGGTGGAGTACGATGCCCTAAAAATAGAATTCCTGAATGTAAAAATTCCTTTGGACTTCACTAACTACATTTTTACCAGTAAGAATACTGTAAAGGCTTTTTTGAATCAAACTAAACACTTGGATAAATCTAAATTTAATCCCTTTTGTGTTGGTGAAAAGACGAAAGCTCTTTTGGAGGAAAATGGAGTAAATGTGGTTGAAATGACTCAAAATGCATCAGAATTGGCTGAAATTCTTGTGAAAAACCATCAAAATGAGTTTTTTTTATTTCTATGCGGCAACAAAAGAAGGGATGAACTCCCCGATATGCTAACAAAAAATAACGTTCAGTATAAAGAGTTAGAGGTATATCGTACGAATCTAAATCCAAAGAGGTTTCAAAGGGATTTTGACGGTATTCTTTTTTTTAGCCCAAGTGGCATCCGAAGTTATCTTTTGGAAAACACCATAGAAAATAGCACCTTGTTCTGTATCGGTGAGACCACAGCTGCTGAAGCTCAAAAACATTCAAAAAATATAATTATAGCTAACAAACCAACAGTGGAAAATGTGTTGGTTCAGGCCATAAATCATTTCAGATACTTATGATAAAAAACGATTTGTTCCTAAAAGCTTTAAAAGGTGAAACTGTTGAACGTCCACCCGTGTGGATGATGCGACAAGCGGGGCGCTATTTGCCCGAGTTTATGGAACTCCGTAAAAAATACGATTTCTTTACCCGATGCCAGACTCCAGAATTGGCCTCCGAAATTACCGTGCAGCCCATTCGCCGATACGGAATGGATGCCGCCATTTTGTTCAGTGATATTTTGGTAATTCCACAAGCAATGGACATCGAGGTGCAGATGAAACCCAATTTTGGACCTTATTTACCCAACCCTATCCGCTCGCAAGCCGATTTGGATAAAGTAATCGTTCCCGATATTCAGGACACTTTGGGATATGTGATGGATGCCATAAACATGACCAAGGAAAAATTGGATGATGAAGTTCCATTGATTGGATTTGCAGGTTCTCCGTGGACACTTCTTTGTTACTGCGTGGAAGGCCAAGGCAGCAAAAGTTTTGACAAGGCCAGAGGGTTTTGCTTCACGCAGCCCGAGGCTGCGCACGAATTACTTCAAAAAATAACGGATACCACTATTGCCTACTTAAAGGCCAAGGTTAAAGCTGGCGTAAATGCCGTTCAAGTATTTGATTCGTGGGGAGGCATGTTATCTCCTCAAGATTATCAAGAATTTTCCTGGAAATACATTCAGCAAATCGTGGATGCATTAAAAGATGAGGCCCCTGTAATCGTTTTTGGAAAAGGATGCTGGTTCGCTTTAAAGGAAATGGCAAACTCAGGAGCTTCGGCCGTTGGGGTCGATTGGACCTGTTCTCCCCAAAATGCAAGATACTTAACGGGAGGAAATGTGACCCTTCAAGGTAATTTTGATCCAGCCCGATTACTTTCGCCGCCCGATAAAATTAAGGAAATGGTCACACAAATGATTCGTGATTTTGGCAAGGACAAGTATATCGTAAACCTAGGTCACGGTATTTTGCCAAACATTCCAGTGGAAAACGCAAAAGCATTCATTGATGCGGTAAAAGAGTACCAAGAGTGAACCTTTTTGCAGTACTAAAACGAGTTGATTTTAAAAATATACTGAAAGTTATTTTTATAGGTTTGAGCCGTCCTCACTTTATATTGCCAACTATTAAAGCTACCAAGGATTGCATAGCCATCTCGACCAAAAACTACGGTAAGCTCCACCATAAAAATGGGCCTGCCAATGCGTTTAGACATGCTTTTTGGAATTATTTGATTGCCAAACAATGCTATAAATGGCAGCAAAATGAGAAAACCGTTTTGGCGTGGGCAAAAAAAGTAACCGATTGGCATGAGGATTCATTCCCCAATAAAAAATTGCCAAAACGAATGGATTTGCATAATAACGAAGTGGGGCGCTTCATTTTTGAGCAAAACATGGAAAACACCGAAAAGGAAATTATTGAATTATTAAAGCAAATGGCTTTGGAGTCAATTAAAATTGATGAAAGTTCAGTCCTTTCCGAATATAAAAATCGAATGGTTCATATCCTTTAAATCCAAAAAATGTCCAAGGCGTTCGAAATAAATTATTTGAATGAAAGCGATGCAGAAAGCTTATGTTTTCTAATGACTTCGAATGCTGCTATTTTTAAACGCTTTTTCACTAAAACGCTATCCCTAAACCAATCCATTGAAAGTTCTCGACTATATATTTCCAAAAAAAAGAAGGAAATAGATCAGAAAGTGGAGTTTACCTTTGCGATAAGAGACGAAAGCAATGAGGTTGTTGGGCTTGTAATCCTAAAGGATATCCATTGGGGTTCAGGAGAAGGAGAGTTGGCCTATTGCATAGATAAACATCAACAAGGAAAAGGAATTGTTTCACAAAGTGTAAAATATGTCTCTGACATTGCTTTTAAAAAGCTAGGACTTAAAACATTAAAGATATTTGCACATAAAAGCAACTTGCCAAGTATCAGAGTTGCTGAAAAAACAGGTTTTCTTTGGGTAAAAACAATGTCCAAATCATATCAACCTCCAAATGAGGCTCCCTTGGATATGGAACTTTACGAATTACATTATGAAAAATAAGTTTTACGATTACATTCAACATCTGCAGGACAGTATTACTTCAAAATTGGAAGAACTGGACGGAACCGCTAAGTTTCAGCAAGACCTTTGGGAACGCGAAGAAGGTGGTGGTGGTAGAACCCGTGTTATCGAGAACGGAACTGTTTTTGAAAAAGGCGGGGTAAATATTTCTAAAGTACATGGCCCATTGCCAAAAAGCATGCAAAACTATTTCGGAGTCGACGATGTAGATTTTTTTGCCTGCGGACTTAGTTTAGTGATTCATCCGAAAAGTCCGATGGTTCCCACCGTACACGCCAACTGGCGTTATTTTGAGATGTACGACAAGGAGGGCAACATCGTAGATCAATGGTTTGGTGGCGGACAGGACCTTACCCCGTATTATTTGTTCGATGAAGATGCTACTCATTTTCACGCGATTTGCAAAAGAGCCTGCGATGCCCACAATCCTGAATTTTATCCAGCTTATAAAAAGAAATGCGACGATTATTTCCGGAATTCCCATCGAAATGAAGCTCGTGGGGTAGGTGGATTGTTCTTCGATTATTGCAAAGCAACCGAAAAAACAAGCATGGAGGACTGGTACAATTTTGTGACCGAGGTCGGGGATAGTTTTTTGGAGGCTTACGCTCCCATAGTTGAAAAAAGGAAAGACTTACCCTACTCGCAGGAACATCGCGATTGGCAGGAAATTAGACGGGGACGTTATGTGGAGTTCAATTTGGTACACGACAAAGGCACCCTTTTTGGCCTAAAAACGAATGGACGTATTGAAAGTATATTGATGAGCTTACCGCCTCACGTTCAATGGCGATACGACCATCATCCCGAAAAAGGAAGTGAAGAAGAGAAGTTGATAGAAGTACTGCAAAGCCCAAAAGATTGGGTTTAATCCGTAGTTTTGACTTGAAACCAAGCCTATGAGACAGAAGATTTACCAAATAGATGCATTTTCCAATCAGACTTTTGGTGGAAACCCCGCTGCGGTCTGCATTTTAGATTCGTGGTTGAGTCCAGAATTGATGCAAAAAATAGCTGAAGAGAACAACTTGGCAGAAACTGCATTTGCCGTCAAAAGGGATGAGCTTTACGAAATTCGATGGTTTACCCCAGAAATAGAAGTGGATCTTTGTGGGCACGCGACCTTGGCAACAGCCTTTGTACTCTTTCATTTTTATGAGCTGGAAAAAGATACCATTCAGTTTTATTCCAGTCGAAGTGGTGAACTTACGGTGAACAAGGCGGACAATGGTTGGTTGACCATGGATTTTCCGTCGGACACCCTTATTGCCATCAAAAATATTGATGAAATTGACAATGCTTTGGGAAAAGCGCCCATAAAAACATATAAGGGAAAAACCGATTATATGTTGATTTATAAATCCCAAAAAGAAATCGAGGAACTTGATCCCAACTTTTTCCTTTTGGATCAAGTGGATGCAAGAGGAGTAATAGTAACTGCCCCAGGGAACGAAGTTGATTTTGTTTCACGTTTTTTTGCTCCCTCCTGTGGCATTCCCGAAGACCCTGTGACCGGTTCGGCCCATACATCGTTGACCCCATATTGGACTAAAGTATTCGACAAAACTAAAATGACGGCCAAACAGCTTTCCAAACGAGGAGGTGACTTGGTCTGCGAATATTTGGGCGAGCGCGTTAAAATTTCAGGCAAGGCCGTGCTTTATTTAACAGGGGAAATTGATATATAAATAAAAACATCGCTAAAAACTTAAACAAAACAGCTTGAAGCTTATGGCTTACAGCTTAAAACTAAATTATGTATCCACTTATACGAAACAGAAGACTTCGCGCATCCGAATCCGTTAGAAGATTGGTTCGGGAAACCACATTGACCCCGGACGATTTTTTGGTGCCCCTATTTGTGACTGAAGGAAAAGGCATTAAAAAGGAAATCCCTTCCATGCCCAACTATTATAATCTTAGTTTGGACCATCTGGAAAAAGAAGTGAAGGAATTATGGAAAATGGGTCTTTGCTCCGTTTTGCTTTTTGCCAAAGTGGAAGATCACCTAAAGGACAACAAAGGTACAGAAGCGTTAAATCCAAACGGTTTGATGCAACGTGCCATAAAAACGATTAAAAATGCCTGCCCACAGATGTTGGTCATGACCGATGTGGCAATGGACCCCTTCTCCTCTTATGGCCACGATGGTATTGTGGCCGAAGGACAAATCCTGAATGATGAATCTGCAGAAATTTTAGCAGAAATGAGTGTATCACATGCCAAGGCCGGGGCGGATTTTGTAGCACCAAGCGATATGATGGACGGTAGAATATTGACCATCCGTGAGGCGTTGGAAGACGAAGGCTATACCAATACGGGCATTATGGCCTATTCCGCCAAATATGCCAGTGCCTTTTATGGCCCGTTCCGGGATGCCCTAGATTCCGCTCCCGTGGATATCGCCGATGTGCCCAAGGACAAAAAGACCTATCAAATGGATTATGCCAATCGGCATGAAGCAATCAAGGAAACCCAAATGGACATTGAGGAAGGGGCAGATATCGTCATGGTAAAACCTGGATTGTGCTATTTGGACATTGTTCGGGGAATCAAAAATGAGGTAGAGGTACCTGTTGCCGTATACCAAGTTTCTGGAGAATATGCCATGGTAAAAGCCGCTGCCGAAAAAGGCTGGTTGGACCACGATGCTGTAATGTTGGAACAGCTGACAGCCATAAAAAGAGCCGGTGCGGATATTATTGCCAGTTATTTTGCAAAGGATTTTATCCGAACTTTGGGCTAAACCTCGACCAAATGAAAAAACTGGCGGTTTCGTTCCTTTTCATCACTTTAGTGATGCCCTTTGCATTTGCCCAACGCGAACTTATCCACGCTTTACCTTCCAAATTAGGGTTCGATAAAGCTTTCATCAATCAAAAGGTGGATTCCATTATGAAAATGGGCATCGATAGCCTGGCTTTTCCGGGAGCGCAACTATTGGTCGCCAAGAACGATACTGTTATTTTTCACAAAGCATACGGTTTCCATACCTACGATAGCATTCAGCCCGTGGCTTTAAACGATTTGTACGACCTAGCTTCGGTTACCAAAATTTCGGGTCCCTTGCCCGCTTTGATGAAATTAGTGGACGAAAAAAAGCTCGATTTGAACAAACCCTTTAGCACGTATTGGAAACCCTGGCAGCACCGAAAAGACAAAAAACACCTCACGCTTCGTGAGATTTTGGCGCATCAGTCAGGTTTGGTTCCCTACATTGTCTTTCTACAGAAGGTGCTTCGGAAAAATGGCCAAATAAAAAAAAGGTTTGTACACCGTTCATCCGGTAAAAAATTTCAAGGGCAAGTGTACGATGGGCGCTACGTCAACAATCGGTTCGAGCGAAAAATGAATCGTATCATCAATCGGTCCAAAGTTTCGGATGAAAAGAAATACAAATATTCCGGGCTTACTTTTCTTGTTTTTCCAAGTTTGATAGAGCAAATCACAGGAATGGACTATCAAACTTATTTGGATGAAAATTTCTATCAACCTTTGGGGTGTCATACCTTGGGATATCTGCCCAAAGAAAATAACTACGTGAACGCAATTGTTCCTACCGAAGTGGATTCGCTTTTCCGAAAATCTTTGGTAAAAGGTTGGGTGCACGACGAAAATGCATCGCTCAAAGGTGGTGTTTCGGGTAATGCAGGTTTGTTTGGCACAGCAGATGATTTGGCCAAATTGATGCTCTTTTATCAAAATTATGGTGAAGTGGATGGCAAGCAGTTCATTTCAACGAAAACCGTAAAAGAGTTTACAGAAGTGCAGTATCCCGAAAACGAAAATCGAAGAGGATTGGGCTTTGACAAACCTTTGCTTGATAACGCCGAACTTTCTTTGGAAGAAGCTTACCCCTCACCTTTGACGAGCCCCAAAAGCTTTGGGCATTCTGGTTTTACGGGAACGTTTGTATGGGCAGACCCAGAAAATAAATTGACATTCATTTTTCTTTCCAATCGGGTGTATCCGTCCAGAGAACACCGAAACTTGTACGAACTTAACATACGAACCACGCTTCAGGATGTTTTTTATAGCGCACAATTGGTAAATCAATAACAATTTTATCTTTTTTAAAGAAGTTTTGTAAGCTTTCAATCAGAGGGATAACTAATAGGAAGATAATTCCTTCAAAAAAAAAGCAAAAAATGCCTTCTATTCCTGTGAAAACCCATTTAGTTTGGGTTGTGATGCTTTTTCTCTGCCTTGGCTGCATTGGAGAGGATTATATTGACGATTTTGTAGAGCCTACCATCCGAATCAATAATCCCATAACAGGGCTACAGATTTCAGCTATGCATTCCTACATGGCCACATATCTGAATAATATTGGTCAACCCGAGGACGCCAACATCATGTGGTCAAGTTCCAACGAATCCATTGTTACCATTAACGAACAAGGTTTGGCTACAGCAGTTGCCGAAGGCGAGGTCACTATTCGCGTTTCCGTCACGGTAGATGGCAATAGCATTACCGATGAGGATACAATCACTATCTCCTCCAATGAGATGGAAAACAATGAAGAATCCAATAAAAGCGGGACCATTACTTCCACCAGTGGGTATGCTTTGGAAGGAAGTTTTACCTTGGAAGCAAGTGGAAATAACCTCATCCTGTCCATAGACGATGATTATTCAGCAACATCCAGCTTGCCGGGACTTTATCTATATCTCACCAACAATCCCAACTCGATCAATGGAGCTTTGGAGGTTGGCCCTGTCACGGTTTTTCAAGGTGCCCATTCCTATATTATTAAAAATGCAGGAATCAACGACTACCAATATCTTTTGTACTGGTGCAAACCCTTTAGTGTGAAAGTCGGCGTGGGTCAAATCAATTAAACACAACACCAAATCAAATCATGAAAAAACAGCAGCTACTTCTTATTGGGTTCTTTGCGCTATCTCATTTATTCTACGGACAATGGACACGCGAAAAGGGTAATGGCTATTACAAACTGTCTGCTTGGTATCTGGAGGCGGATGAACATTATACCGATACCGGTGCCATTGAGCCCAATGCCACCCGTGGCCAATTCAATATAAATCTTTATGCTGAATATGGCTTGACCAATAAGTGGAACGTGGTGGGTTATATTCCTTTTTTCGCGCGCACCTATCAAAACGATATCTTTTCCCGGACTACCAATGAGCTCATTACCGAAGGTGAATCCGTAAATTCGATTGGAGATATTGATTTGGGTGTTACCTATGGATTGGTCCAAAAAGAAAAATTGGCCATATCAGCGACCCTGTTGTTCGGTCTTCCAACTGGAAATGATTCCGGAGGGAGCGATGGCAGTTACCAAAACGGAGATGGGGAGTTTAACCAAATGCTACGCGTTGCTATGGGCACGCCCTTTGCCATTGCCAAATTACCGGCTTATGGCAAAGCTTATGCTGGTTATAACAATCGCACCCAGAATTTTTCGGATGAACTCAGATTTGGTGCCGAAATGGGGATGCAATTTTTTAATAGCTTCTGGGTAGCAGGTAAGTTGGATATAATCCAATCTCTCCAAAATGGTAGCCTGAGTGCCCAAAACAACCAAGGAAGTATCTTTGCCAACAATGTCGAGTTTGTTGGCCTCGGTGCTGAAGTCTCCTATTACATCACCCAAAAATTAGGGGTGTCGGCCAATTATGGGGGCGCTTTGGATGGACGCATCATTTACGCCGATCCATCCTTCTCAATTGGGGTTTTCTTAGACATAAAATGATTCATTGATAAAATGAAGGGCGCCAAACCTCTAGCTCAATAGAATTTTAGCTACTTTTGAATCTATACTTTGATTCATGGGACTACTATTATTTTACGCCCTTATTTCCATCTTCTTTTCGTTCCTCTGCTCCATTTTGGAAGCAGTGTTGTTGAGCATAACACCTACTTTCATTAATGTAAAAAAGCAAGAGGGAAAAGAGTATGCGGCCACATTGGAAATCCTTAAAAAGGACGTGGACAAACCACTCATTGCCATCCTCACCCTAAACACCATAGCACATACGGTAGGGGCCATTCTGGTCGGTGTACAAGCCAAAGTCGCCTATGCAGAAATGTACGGAAGTACGGAGCGTACCATTTTTGGGTTCTCACTTACCGAAGATCTTATGGTCGGGATCGTATCGACCCTTATGACGATATTGATTTTGGTAGCCTCAGAGATCATCCCGAAAACAATTGGAGCCACTTTTTGGAAACAACTGGCCAACTTTACGTCAAAAGCATTGAAAGCAATGGTTTTCGTCTTAAAATGGACAGGGCTATTGTGGTTGTTGCAACTCTTTACCAAGCTGGTCGGTGCCAAAGGAGAGCATGGAGGTAGTGTATTGAGCCGCGAAGATTTTAGTGCCATGACGGAAATAGCACACGAAGAAGGGGTATTCAAGGAATCGGAATCCAAAATGATCAAAAACCTACTTTATTTTGATGAAATACTGGCACGAGATGTAATGACACCGCGAACCGTGATGAAGGTGGCATCTGAGGACACTCCGATAAAAGAGTTTTTTGAAAAAAATAGACCCTTGCGCTTTTCAAGAATTCCATTGTACAAAGACCGCATGGATAACATTACAGGTTTCTTTTTAAAAGATGAATTGTTGGAAGCTATCATCAATAACAAAGGAAATGAAACTTTGGCTACCTTAAGAAGAGAATTACTGGTCACCAACCGAAGCAAGTCCATTAACCAACTTTTTAAAAAATTTGTGCAAAAGAGAGAGCATATTTCATTGGTGGTGGATGAGTATGGTTCGGTAAGTGGATTGGTCACTATGGAAGATGTGATCGAAACCTTGCTCGGATTCGAGATTATGGATGAAAGCGACAACGTAGAAGACCTTCAAAAGCTTGCCAGAAAGAATTGGCACGCCAGAGCCAAGCGTTTAGGAATTATTGAAGATGAAGATGAAATAGAGTAATGGAAATTGCTTATATACAGACTCCTATTGGAACAGCAGAGTTAAAAGGCGATAAAAATGGTCTTGCTTCCGTCACTGTTTTGGATGATAAAAAACCAATAGGTACATTTCCTGAAGTTTTAAAGGATGCTGTTGAGCAATTTCAAGAATATTTTAACGGAAACCGAACGGTATTTGACCTTAAACTGAATCCATCGGGGACTGATTTTCAGAAGAGGGTTTGGGATGCCCTTTTAAAAATTCCTTTTGGAAAAACCATTTCTTATTTGGAACTTTCCAAACAACTCGGTGACGCAAAGGCCATTCGTGCAGTAGCCTCGGCCAATGGCAAAAATCCACTTTGGATTGTGGTTCCTTGTCATCGTGTGATAGGAACCAACGGAAACCTCACAGGCTATGCAGGAGGACTGTATAGAAAAAAATGGTTATTGGAACACGAGAGCCCTGCAAAGCAGACCACTCTCTTTTAATTTTTTACCATGCTTTATAAACTTAACCTGGAACATATCCTCTTTTTGGATATAGAGACCGTACCCCAACAACAACATTTTAGCGACTTGGATGAAACCGTCCAGCTATTATGGGAGCAAAAAACGCAATACCAACGCAAAGATGAGTTTACTGCCGAGGAATTCTATGAACGTGCCGGGATTTGGGCCGAATTTGGTAAAATCGTCTGTATTTCGGTTGGATATTTTGCCCACAAAGGAGAGAATCGAAATTTTAGGGTCACTTCTTTTTATGGTGACGAAATCAAACTTTTAAAAGAATTTAAACTGCTGCTCAAAGAGCATTTTAGCCAAGTTAAACACCTTTTGTGTGCGCATAATGGCAAGGAGTTCGATTTTCCCTATATCGCTCGTAGAATGGTTATAAACGGCATCAACTTGCCCTACAAACTGGATTTGTTTGGAAAAAAACCGTGGGAGGTGCCTCATTTGGACACCATGGAGCTTTGGAAGTTTGGTGACTACAAGCATTACACTTCCTTAAAACTGTTGGCCTACGTACTCGGTATTCCCTCTCCCAAAGAAGATATGGATGGTAGTATGGTGAAAGATGTATTCTATAAAGAAAATGACTTGGACAGAATTGTAACCTATTGCGAATTGGATGTGGTGACCACCGCTCAGGTCTTCTTACGATTACGAAATGAAGAGCTCTTGAACGATGATGAGATTAAAAAAGTTTGATGTTTTATTGGATAAAGGGTACCAGGTCAAATGCAAAAGAAAAGGACGAAAAAATTCTCGACTGCGTTTGAACTGACATTCATATTCAATTAAGCATTAAAACATTTCAATGATCAATGCCATTCTGAACGTAGTGAAGAATCTATTGTGAATTGATTATTGGACACTGTAAATTGAGCCTGCGACTAGTTTTTATAAAACTTAGTACTCTTGATTCCTGAGTAATCCTGAACTACCAAAACATATAAACCAGAAGATAGCGAAGACACGTTAATGGAACCTTCGGTCTTACCTTTTTTAATAACATTCCCAGAAGTAGTCACAATGGAGAATTCTGCATCCTTGGACAATTCAGCGTTCACGTTCAAATAGTCTACGGCGGGGTTCGGAAACACAGAGACATTCAGTTCTTGTGGGATAAATAAAGGTGTATTTTTTATTAAGGTTGTTTCTTCACCTTGGAATTCAAACTCGATGGTTTCAGAAAACTCCGACACCACATTTTCAGTACAAATGGAACGCACACGGGTTTCGTACACTTTCCCTTCTTCCAAAGCCGTAAGCTCAAAACTGTTTTCCCAAATCAGTTCACTTTCCCATACGTCCGAATCGATACTCTTATACTGCACTTCAAACAAGGTTTCCTCAGCTTCGCTCCAAGAAATGGTAGTGCTTGTGCTTGTGGATTTTCCTAAATCAACATCTGAAGGGGTCTCAATGGAACAATTAGAAACTTGTGCGCCCGAAACAATCAAGGAAAAATCCTGTTGTCCATTTTTTAAACCTCCTTTGTGAGAAATGGTAATCGTATAGGTACCACTCCCATTTTCTACCTCAACACGTTCAAAGGGATCAACTTTGTTGTCACCTTTGGCAGCATTATCGTTCGCTTTGGCCGGGTTTAATTTCCAAGGAAAATAGGTTTCGCCATCTTTGGTGATTCTAATGTCCAAATCGTTTACCAAAGCCGCAGTTGTACTATTAAGTTCTCCTCTGTTCACAGTTTCTGCCTCTGGGTCTGTCCAAGAAATGGAAGCAATTAAGTCTTCACCATCAGTTGCTGTTACAGTTAATGTAAATGTCTCGCCATCTAACAGGGTTTCTTCATTTACCAATGAAGTGTATTCTCTATTTTGAAGCACTTCGGCCGCAGATTTGGCATTCATTATACCCCAACCCATTTTATAGTCGGGTCCTTTGGCGTCCACATCATCGGCAGTGTGAAGTGCAAGTCCTTTTAGGGTTGCTGCTTTCATATAAGAACCAAAAAGTTCTTCGTGATACTGCTGCAATAACAAAAGGGACCCTGTTACCCCTGGTGCAGCCATTGAAGTTCCAGAAGAAACCTGATAACTGCTATTGGTAGCAGAGCTCGTGGAAAGTATATTTCCTCCATCGCCCGCCAAATCCGGTTTTACACGGCCATCATCCACAGGTCCAAAGCTGCTATATCCGGCAACTGAAGCTTTTTTCAATTCTCCGTTACTATCAATTTCCGTGTTGGCACCTGCAATGGTGAGTCCATTTTTAGTTGTGGTAAAGCCTAACAAAAGGTCAAAACCATCAGCTGTTTTACCATAATTTGGAGCTTCGTTATCGTAGGAGTTTTGCGCATTGCCCGCAGCGGTCACCATCAAATAATAAGGAGCATTATACATTATCCTATCCCAATCTTGAGCAACTTTAATGTAAGCGCCAAAATACCAATCAGGTACTCTGTCCGACAAAATTCCATAGGAATGATTACTCAACAAAAGTCCATTCGCCGCTGCTTCCGCTACTTCAATTTTGTCTCTGCTCCAATCGTGGGTCAACGCCTTTGCACCGTAGGCAACACCTTTGGCATTGGGTTCCATACCAGCAGAGATAAGATTTCCTGTTACCAAAGTGGCATGCAGGCTAATCTCATCGGCATCATCGGCATTCTTTGCACGAGTATCAAACTCTTGGTGCGAAGTCAATGCTACCCCTGAATCCCAAACACCTACTTCCATATTGGCTCCAGTCAAACCTAAATTCAAAAGCCCTTTATCGTAAAGTGTATGCGCTCTAGAGGTTTGGGTAGCTGGATCGTTGAGTGTAGTATAATATAATGGAGTGCCATCGGTACCGATATCTTTAAGTGCTATTTGGATACCGTTATTTTTTTTATCTGAAGCTTTAAGGCCTTTGGACTTTACTAAATCACCTATTTTTTTAAGTTTCGTTTGGTGCTCTATTTCCAATTCGGAAATAAAAGAGGAAATTTCCCCTTGGTCGTAGGAAAAACGAATTTGCTCTTTGGCATTGTTTGATTGGGCAAGTAGGGAAAACCCGCTTAAAAGCGAGAATAAAATGGAGAAGATCACTCCCTTGGCCCCTAAAGGAAATCTGTAGTCCATAATTAAGTTTAGGTAAGACTTGGACTACGAATATATTATGAGATGTTCTATTCATCGATAAAGTTCCTACTTTATTCGACGAAATACATAGTGAATTACTTCTTTATGTTGTGAAAATTAACTTTTATGTGGTGTATCTCTTTTCTTACAATTAATTTTATTTTCATTCAAAACGATATAAACCGGAAAATGATCACTATATCCACCTAAATATTTCTTTCCAGCAAAGGTTCGGAACGGGTTTCCCTTGTATCTACCATTCCATTCTTTTAAAAATCGAGGTGAAAATATCTTCGCCTTTATAAAACTGTGGGTATCTATCTCATAATTTAAAAAACTATGGGTTAACAATATTTGATCGAACAAACTCCATTTACCCTTATAGTTGGCACTTCCCTCAAAAGGGGAAAGCAGTTTCTTCATGGGGTTGATGAACATTCCAGTACGCATTAGGGTTTGTAAACTTTCTGAATTCGGATCATCGTTAAAATCACCCATAGTAATAATGTTCGGATGGTCATCTTGTATGCCTTCAATTTTTTGCAGAATGGTTTCCGCTGCCTTGATACGCTTATAACTAGTTTCTTTAGCTCCTTCCCTTCGGGATGGCCAATGGTTTACAAAAACATGTATCTCTTCTTGATGCAATTTACCTTGTACGTACAAAATGTCCCGGGTAAAGTCTCGATCACCATTGGTATTTTGTACTATCAAAGGAATAGTCTCAGTATCCAGCACCTCAAAGTGCTTTTTATCATAAATAAGTGCCGTATCGATGCCCCGTTCATCAGGTGAATCAAAGTGAATGACGTCATAATCAATATCCCTAAGTCTTTTGGATTGCAACATGGTTTGGATAACCCCTTTATTTTCCACTTCTGCCATACCGAGCAAAACCGGAGGATAATCACTTTCATCCAATCCAATTTTGGAAATAGCCTTGGAAATCTTCTTTACCTTCTTCCTAAATTTTGACTTGTTCCATCGCCTAAACCCTTTTGGAGTAAAATCATCATCGAGCAAATAGGGGTCGTCCTTAGTGTCAAAAAAATTCTCGAGATTATAAAATGCAATAGTATACCTGTTCTTCTGTTTCTGCAATTCTTCTCTTTCTTATATGGTTTATCTAATCTTGACTATTTTCTTTTTCCGGTGTTGACGTACTTGTCAATGTTTGCCATTCTTCAGGTACATCACGCACTACACCCGATAATTTATTGGCATACAACAATGCATTAAAAAGTGTTCTGTACGTACCCATAGGCTGGCCACGCCATTGAGGTTGATATCCAAAAAGGAGCACATGCCCCTTGCCATGTTTCACATCCAAAGCGGCGGCATTTCCATTCATATATTTTTCACCTACCAAGAATCCGGACATTAATGGAGAACCATTTTCCTGATATTTAGCTAATACCTCACCGTTAAAGCCTTCAAGAGTGTTAAATATGGGGCTATTATAGACAAATACATTTGCCTTTTCCTGCATTCCTGCCATCACAGGGTGTTGTGGATTTGTTTCTACTTGCATAATGGACCCACCTGTAAAGAATTTGGCCCTATCAACCTTATCGATTACATTTTTAACAGGGAGATGCAAAGCATTAATTGCAAAATTGGAGCTCCTGTTCAAGGTAATCAAGGTTCCTCCTTGTTCCACAAAAGCATTCAGGTTGCGTATTCCCAATTCGCCCAATCCTCCGGCATATTGTGGTGGAGCGGAACCAGGTTCCAATCCGTTTTCAATGGAGCCCGGCCACTCGGAGGCCATCACAATAACATCAAAACGGTCTTTTAAGTTGTTGGACATAAAATCCGCATTTCGAACAGATGCATAGGGAAACCCGAAATTATCAAGCAACCATCGGGTCCATCCCATATCCATACTTGCCGTCCATGGACGGTACACTCCTATTCTAGCTTTTACATTGGCATTACCTGAGCCCGACCCCATTTTCCCGTTAATTGCGTAATCCCTAATCCATTGATCAATTTTACTCCGAGAGGCACCTCTAACACCATATTTTCTGGCGTCAGCATCATAGCTAATGGCTAAACCATCTTTCATGGCCTCTGCCAATACACGGAAAATATTGTTCTCTGTTGGATCTAACCATAGTGTACTTCCACTGCCACGAAGGGTACCCGGCAATGGCCTAATTCCAGCCGCTACTTTATCGGTATCAAATCCGACACCAGGAGCAAAATCTGTTTTATTAAAGTCTTGTTCTACATTATCGGTGGTTTCCAGTGGAGTGCCTTCTACAGGGGTCAATGCTTCTCTAAAAGCATCCGACAAAGGAACTGTTCCCGTAACAACATCGACCTCCATTTGAAAAGGGAGTGTCCATCCCGCGGCGTCATACGGTTGTTCTAGAGGTCCGTCCGGAGACTCCCTCAAATCTGGATACACTTGCACATCCAAAACCTGTCGTGCCATTTCCGCAAACTCTTGGTCCATCGGTATTACCCAAGTTCCCTTCGGATACTTCACGCCAGAATACTCCATCGGTTTATTCAATTGCAATATTTTGATTCCATTAAAAGCCAAGCGTTTCAACAATTCTACCGGACGGGACGGGTCTCTTTGTTTTTGTGGTATGATGTAAGCATAGGGCGGCTCATTCTTATATTTTTCGATGGTTGTCATCGCGGCTTGATACTTATTAAAAAGAAGCGTTTCCTTGTATTTGGCAGAATAATCCAACACCGCGATGGAAGCTGTTTGCATATATTGCATGGCATCGCTCAAGCGCCACCAACCGCCTTTCCAAGGGCTGTTGTACAAAGATTCGACTCGCAAATCTTTTCTGTGTTCAGGAAAATCCCGAATGGTATAAAAATATGGCGTAGCGTATCGGTACAATGCCGTTTCTGTCCAAAAAGAGGGAATATTCTGCATAACAGGCAAGTAATCAATATAACCTGGGTACCACGCATCAAAACCTTTTCCCATATGTACGGCTCCTGGCAAGCCTTCGGTTTCCAGCTCCTGTGCCATGGCCATCCCGATCATGTTTACCTCGCGTGCAACTATGGGTGGTGTTTGCGGTGCAATAGGCTCGGCAAAAGGTGGCAGCCAAATTCGGGTGGGAAATGGAGAGGATTGATGGTGAACATGAATAACATTGGGTTCCCATTCTCTCCAAGTTCTGCCTACAACTCGAGATTCCAACATATTGAGCATATACGCATCCCGATTATTGTCGTGACCCACATATTTTTGATAGAGCCAAGGAGTTCTTGCTGTTTCGTAAGGTGTTCCCACGTTGGACATGTACCAGTTGGCAATGATATCTTGCCCGTCCGGGTTTAACGATGGCCATAAAACCAAAATGACATTATCCAAAATGGGTTTAAACTTTTTGGTTTCGGCTTCGCTTACAATTTGATGCGCCAATGTAATAATGTGTTGTGCCCCTGCCACTTCCGAAGCGTGCAACCCCCCACTTAAATCCACAATGGCCTTGCCTTCCTCTGCCAATTTTTGGGCCTCTTCACGCGACATCCCTTTAGGATGGGCCAATTTTTGGGAGATTTCTTTATAATGGTCGATCTTGGCCAAATTTTCTTTGGAGGAAATCAAAACGTAGTACCATGTTCTACCTTCAGAAGTTTTTCCAGTTTCCCGCATTTCTACCAAATCACTTGCGGCATCCAACTTTTTAAAATACTCGATGGATTGCTCATAGGTAGCCAAATGAAAATCGGAACCTACTTCAAAACCGATTACATCATCGGGATCCGGAATGGATGAATCTTGTGCCTTGAGTCCAAATGACATCAAGATTGTCATCAATAAAAAACCACTGAAATAGCTTGAAAAAGCGTTCTGTTTTGAGTTGGGGGGAGCTTGAATTTTAAACATTGTGTAGTGTTAGGTTGGTTTAAGGCGTTAAGATAGCGAACAATACAATTAAATAATAGACTTTTCCCCTGTTCATCAGCCCTTAAAAGGCGAAAAGCACAAAACAGCTTCCAAAACATTGTGTAGATTTGCATTCTAAATCCATTTGATGCTAGAAAAGAAGTCAATAGAGTATGAAAAGGCGGTACTTATTGGTGTAATGAATCAACACCAGAATGAAGAAAAGGTAAAGGAGTACTTGGATGAGCTTGAATTTTTGACGTACACTGCAGGTGGCGAAGTTGAACAAAGATTTGTGCAACGTATTGATGTGCCCAATCCCAAAACATACATTGGAAGTGGGAAAATGGAGGAAGTGCGCCAATTCGTAAAGGAAAATGAAATAGGCTCCGTAATCTTTGATGATGAGTTGTCACCCGCACAACAGAACAATATTGAAAAGCTCCTACGCTGTAAAGTTCTGGATAGAACCAGTTTGATTCTGGACATATTTGCCCAAAGAGCCAAGACCAGCTATGCTCGGACCCAAGTTGAATTGGCTCAATACGAATATCTTTTACCTCGATTGACCGGTCTTTGGACCCACTTGGAAAGACAACGTGGTGGTATTGGTATGCGTGGTCCAGGTGAAACGGAAATTGAAACGGATAGACGTATTGTTCGTGACCGAATTGCATTGCTTAAAAAGAAACTTGCCAAAATAGACCGCCAAATGGAGACCCAACGGGGTAACCGAGGCTCATTGGTTCGCGTTGCTTTGGTAGGATACACCAATGTTGGCAAATCCACTTTAATGAACGTGATCAGCAAGAGCGAAGTATTTGCCGAGAACAAACTTTTTGCCACGCTGGATACCACGGTTAGAAAAGTGGTGCTGGGGAACCTTCCTTTTTTGTTGAGCGATACAGTAGGGTTTATTAGAAAATTGCCCACCCAATTGGTGGAAAGTTTTAAAAGCACCTTGGACGAAGTTCGTGAAGCTGACCTTTTGCTTCATGTTGTGGATATTTCCCATCCTAATTTTGAAGAGCACATTGCCTCGGTAAACCAAATTTTGGATGAAATTGATAGTTCCGGTAAGCCCTGTATCATGGTTTTTAATAAAATAGACCAGTACACTCCGGAAACAATTGATGAGGATGATTTGGTGACAGAACGAACCACTGCCCATTTTACTCTTGAGGAATGGAAAAATACGTATTTCAACAAACTTGGTGACAAGGCCTTGTTTATATCTGCATTGAACAAAGAGAATATGGACGAATTCAGAAAACGTGTATACGACGCGGTTCGGGATATCCATGTAACCCGTTTTCCGTACAACAACTTTTTGTATCCTGAGCATTTAGACGAGTATTGATTCTTTTTAGGCCAAGGGCCAGCTTATTTCGACGAACTGCACGCGCTGGATGCTTCACAACATTTTCTGGCCAATTCACAACAAAAATTTAGGGTGTCGCCACAATAGAACTACATTCACATTGTTTTTAAGTCATTTTAGTGTCATGCACAGATTTTACAGATCTTAACCTACTTTGACCATGGTCTTAAAAACACGAAAAACATTTTTCACCCCACAAAAAAGCCCTCGGTAAAGAGGGCTTTTTTTGTTTGTATGTTCAATGCTTTTAAAACTTGTAGCTAAGTCCCAAGGTCCAATAGGTCTGTAGTTCATTGTCAATAGTATCGAAGGTAGCATCAGGGTCTGGTGTAGGCGCATTGTTTACGATATAATTCAAGGTTTCCTGTTTGTTGTTTCTCAACCCAAAATCGAACCCGACACCAATCATTTTCCAAAGCGTGTAAGAGAAAGAGTTCGTCCACGTCCAGTTACTTAAATCGCTGCTCTTATAGCTTTGGAACATCGACAAATTACTTTTAAAGTTTATCGCGCCTATTTTTTTGGTATAATCCGCCACTATTTTGGCACCCATGGACGATTCAAAAATGGTGTCCTCACTACTGAACACAAAATTGTAGTTGAGTGGATGCATCACAACAACCAAGTCCGGGATTGGGGTCCAAGTAGCACCCACACCCAAATCAAGATAACCTGGATTATTGAAATTGCTCAAAATTGTGGTCCTATACTCTGCCAGTGCAGAAATGGCAAATTTCTCGCTCAGTTTTCTGCCATATAAAGATGAAATATTGAACACATCGGTAGCTTCACGAAAGCTATCATTATCGGTTGGGTCGTCTTTGTCATCCAACTTTACCCAAGACAGATTTACGTTAGCGGCATTTCTCCAAAAAAACTTTTCTTCTTGAAGGTTGGCAAAAGCATTGATGGTAAATCCAATATTCCCAGATGAGTTGTTAGGGATTCCTTGTGCGAACCAGTTGTTGAATTCTGAAATACTTCCGCCGATAGTTCCAAAAGCACCTACTTTCCAGCCTGGCAGCGCATCCAATTTGGCTTGAAGGGCATCTACCCTTTTTTGTATAGCGGCAATGGAGTCTTTTTTAGGTCCCATTTCAGCTTTGATTTCTTCTGCGGTCTGTGCGGTGGCAAACGACACCACAAAAATAGTCAAGGAGGCCATTAGCAATTTTTTCATAGTATGGAGTTTAATGTTTAGAACCGTAAAAATAAGAAATGTCATTTCTTTTTAATTAACAATGATCAATCATCAAATGACAGTAAATAATGCTTGTAGTTGACTATGTGAAGAGCCAAGCCTAAAACTTTCAGGTTTAACCACCAGAACTCTGGCTTCTGCGGAATAAAGAATTACTTCTTTCTTTTAAACAAGGGCACTGAAGAACAAGCTTCTCCATACATTACGCTTTTGGCCACTTCTTGGATTTTGGCCACTGCCATGAGATAGGCATTTTTAGGTACTGGTTTATTGGAGCACCCTTTTATGATTACCGGTTTATCAGTGAATTCGGAAACATCCAGGTTTTCCAAAATAGTTTGGTAGAGAGCGGTATCAAGGTTCTCCAAGCTTCCTTGAACTACTTTTTTGGCATAAGGCTGCAGTCGGGAGGCAATCAACATAAAAGCCCAACCCGGAACTATGGCATCAGTAGAGCATTGTAGCGCTACATAAGCATCTTGGTAGGCAGTCCAATCGTGCTCTTCCACGTGGGTTCGAAATTCCTTTTCTCGTAAAATAAAGCCTTCGTACAACCAATCTTTAATGTCGAGCACCTTTCGCTCCCCTTCGAGATAATAATCCTCAAGGTCAAAGGTCATCAATTGGCTTTGGGCTACCCTATTTACTATTTCAGACATAAGATTTCAGATTTCAGCAATTAGACTTAATGCTTCAGTATGTACTCTCTAAATGTTTTATCAATCCATGAGTAGTTTTGGAAATTTCATCACAAAGAGCATAAGTACTTCTAAATACTTCATTATCAACATATTTAATATCCATGGCCAAATATAATTGTGATTTAACCTCATAACAGGAAGCTTTGGCCACATTCAAAAAATAAATGAACCCATTGTTGGTTTTTCTTCCGTATCCTTCGGCAATATTCGAAGAAATAGAAATGGATGCTCTCCGTATTTGGTCTCGCAGCGCAAAATCCCTTTTGAATTCACCATGACAAGTGATTTTGTAAATCTCCTTGTTCAGCTTCCTGGCCTTGTTTCCAAGAAACAATCTATTCAAAGTTCATCAGAATTTCTGATATCTTACATCTGATATCCTCCTAAAGTAAACCCAATTCCAACTTCGCCTCCTCGCTCATCAGCTCTTGGGTCCAAGGAGGATCAAAAGTGATTTCCACTTCCACATCTTTCAACACATCTATAGATTTTACCTTCTCCTCTACCTCCACGGGCAGGGTTTCGGCCACGGGGCAATTGGGCGAGGTAAGGGTCATCAATATTTTTACTTCGTACTCCTCGTTCACGAACACATCGTAGATCAATCCCAATTCATAAATATCCACAGGAATTTCCGGATCGTAAATGGTTTTTAGGACTTTTACGATTTTTTCGCCTAGTTCTTGTGTATCTATAGTAGTTTCTTCGCTCATCCTGATTTTATTTTAACTGTGTTTGATAGGCAACCGCATACAATTTCAATTGCTTGATCATACTGACCAATCCGTTTGCCCTGGTTGGTGACAAATGTTCTTTAAGGCCAATTTCATCTATAAATTGCGTATCGGCATCCATGATATCCTGTGGTTTTTGATTGCTGAAAGCCCTAACCAATATGGCAATGATGCCTTTGGTGATAATAGCGTCGCTATCGGCGGTAAAAACCAATTTATCTCCATCCAGTTCGGCATGTACCCAAACCTTGCTCTGACATCCTTTGATGAGGTTGTCATCGGTCTTGTATTGTTCCTCTATCAATGGAAGCGACTTTCCAAGTTCGATCATATATTCGTAACGCTGCATCCAGTCGTCGAACATGGAAAATTCATCAACTATTTCTTCCTGTATATCTTGTATGCTCATGTCGCTGTTTTGTTCAAAAGTACAAAGTGAAATGTTGTGCGTCAAATCGAGGCTTTAAACATAACCTTTGGTTATAAAAGCATGTTCTTGGCCCGTTCGACCCCTTCTACCAACTTGTCCACCTCTTCCTTGGTATTGTAAAAACTGAAACTGGCTCGTACCGTTCCTGGAATCTTGTAAAAATCCATAATGGGTTGTGCGCAATGGTGCCCAGTACGAACGGCGATGCCCAATTTATCCACAATGGTACCTATATCGTAAGGGTGAACTCCCTCAATATTAAAGGATATCACCGAAGTTTTGTGTGCTGCGGTTCCGTAAATTTTTAACCCATCAATGGTGAGCAATTGTTCTGTGGCATACTCCACCAACTCATCTTCGTATTGGGCAATGGCATCAAAACCGATACTGTTCATATAATCCAATGCGGCACCAAAAGCTATTCCTCCACAGATGTTTGGAGTCCCTGCTTCAAACTTATGGGGCAGGTCAGCGTAGGTGGTCTTTTCAAAAGTAACCTCGGCAATCATTTCGCCACCTCCCTGATAGGGTGGTAGTTTTTTAAGCCATTCTTCTTTTCCGTACAACATTCCAACCCCAGTGGGTCCACACATTTTATGGGCAGAAACGGTATAAAAATCAACGTCAAGCGCTTGCAGGTCCGCTTTGATATGGGCTGCTGCCTGTGCCCCATCAATTAAAACGGCTGCTCCCACTTTGTGCGCAGCATCGATAATTTCTTTTATTGGATTGATGGTTCCCAATGCATTGGAAACGTGGTTACAAAATACCAACTTGGTCTTTTCGGACAACAACTTGTGGTATTCCTCCATCACCAATTCTCCATCCAAATTCATTGGAATCACCTTCAATACCGCCCCTGTTCGCTCACACAACATTTGCCATGGCACAATATTGGAATGATGCTCCATGGCTGACACCATAATTTCATCTCCTTCCTTTAGAAAGGACGTGAAACCCGTTGCCACCATATTGATACTGTGAGTTGTTCCCGAAGTAAAAATCACCTCATAGGGATGGGCAATATTAAAGTGCTTTTGGATTTTTTGACGCGCGATTTCGTATGCATCGGTAGCTTCTTGTGACAAGGTATGTACCCCACGGTGGATATTGGCATTATAATTTTGATAGTAATCAACAATACAATCGATTACCTGCTGAGGTGTTTGCGAGGTAGCTGCATTGTCCAAATATACCAAGCGCTTCCCATTGATCTCTCTTTGGAGGATGGGAAAGTCCTTTCTAATGGCCTGTATGTCCAAAGTGGTCTCTATCATTCAAACGTTACTGTGAAATATTTCAAATTATAGGTCGAATCCCATACGTACACCTAACTTGTCAGCGATAATCTTGTTGATTCGTGACTTTAGTTCTGGAATACGAACACTTTCCAACACGTTGTTGGCAAAAGCGTACATCAACAAAGCCTTGGCTTCTTTTTTAGGAATTCCCCTTGATCTTAGGTAAAATAGGGCTTCTTCATCCAACTGACCAATGGTACATCCATGCGAACATTTTACATCGTCCGCAAAAATCTCCAATTGGGGTTTTGAGTTGATGGTCGATTTATCGCTCAACAAAATATTGTTGTTCTGCTGGAAGGCATCCGTTTTTTGGGCAATCTTGTCAACTATAATCTTCCCATTGAACACTCCTGTGGAACTGTCGCCAAATATTCCTTTGTAATCTTGATGGCTCTCACAGTTCGGCTGCGCGTGATGCACCAAAGTGTGATGGTCCACGTGCTGTTTGCCGCCCAAAATAGTGACTCCTTTCAAAGTAGAATCGATGCGTTCACCGTTTTGATAAAAGTTCAGGTTGTTTCGAATCAATTTTCCTCCCAAAGAGAAGGTGTGTACCCTTACAACACTGTTGTCTTTTTGTGAAATATAGGTGTTGTCCACCAAAGAGGCAGTAGGCTCGTCATTCTGAACTTTATAATAATCCACGTTAGCATCCTTGCCCGCAAAAATTTCCGTTACAGAATTGGTAAACACTTCGTTGCTTGTTAAGCTCTGGTGACGCTCTATAATTTGAACCTCAGCGTTGTCCTCTGCAACAATCAGGTTACGCGGTTGTAGCATCAAAGCTGCCTCATTGCCAGTGGCCAAATGCAAGATTTGGATAGGCTTTTTCGGCATTTTGTTCTTTGGAATATAAATGTATGCTCCTTCCTTACAAAATGCGGTATTCAAAGAGGTCAAAGACTCATCCTTGGATGCTACTTTGTTGAAATATACTTCTATCACCTGTTGGAACATGGGCTTGCTGAACGCAGAACTCATTAGGCAAACATCAACTCCATCGTGTGTGGTTTCTGATAGATACGAACTGTATACTCCGTCTACAAACACAATTTTGTAGGTATCTATCTCGTGAAGGAAGTACTTCTTGACATCTTTGTATTCCAAAGTGGTCTCTTGCTTTGGAAAGATGCTGAAATCTACCTTTTGCAGGCCTCTCAAGGAGGTATATTTCCAAGCTTCATCCTTTTTGGTGGGAAAGCCTTTTGTCTCAAAGTTCTTAATGGCAGTGTTACGTTCTTCGTGTACCGGATGGTCCAAATCCAGGCCATCTTCAAAAGCCATAAAAGAGGAGACTAATTTTTCCTTTAAATCCATATTTCTTCAGTTTTCAGTCGTCAGTTTTCAGCTATAAGTTTTCTAAAACCTGATCTCCGAAGTCTTAAATTTCTTTTTTTTTAAACCGCTGCTTCTTCTTTTAACCAGTCGTATCCTTTTTCTTCCAGTTCCAAGGCTAAATCCTTGGTTCCCGATTTCACGATTTTACCGTTGTAGAGTACATGTACAAAATCGGGGACAATGTATTCCAACAATCTTTGGTAGTGCGTAATCACGATGATGGCGTTGTCCTTGCTACGCAATTTGTTTACACCATTGGCAACAATTCGAAGGGCATCGATATCCAATCCGGAATCGGTTTCATCCAAAATGGCCAATTTAGGTTCCATCATTGCCATTTGGAAGATTTCGTTACGCTTCTTTTCACCTCCAGAGAAGCCTTCATTCAAAGAACGAGAAAGAAATTTTCTGTCAATTTCCAACATCTCGGACTTCTCACGAATCTTTTTTAGCATTTCGTTGGCTGGCATATCCTCCAGACCTTGTGCTTTCCTAGATTCATTGATGGCAGTCTTCATAAAGTTGGTTACGGACACCCCTGGGATTTCGACAGGATATTGGAACGATAAAAACACACCTTTGTGAGCTCTTTCCTCTGGAGAAAGTTCTTCCAAATCCTCTCCTTCCAACAGGATACTTCCTTCCCCTACTTCAAATTCTTCTTGACCGGCGATTACCTCTGCCAAGGTACTTTTACCTGAACCATTGGGTCCCATAATGGCATGTACCTCTCCTGCGTTCACCTTTAGGTCGATTCCCTTAAGGATTTGTTTATCTTCTACGCTTGCGTGTAAATTTTTGATTTCTAGCATGCTATTCTTCTTCAAATATTATTTTAAATAGTTGGGTGCCTTTGGCAATTTTTCAAAATCTTGTTTGGAGTGCTGTAAATATACTTCTGCCCCTTTTTCTTCGGCAAACTTCTCAAAAGCTGCCATACTTTCTTTGGTCTGGGCCACATCAAAATTGAAAATAGGAACTCTTCTAAATTCCCGGTTCTCATAAAAGTGGTACATATCACCAGACAGCAAAAGTGGACCGTACTCTGCCAAGTCCACGAAAAGTACTTGATGGCCTGGCGTATGACCCGGCATAAATTTCATGACAACCGTTCCATCGCCAAAAACATCATAATCTGTGTTGGCAATTTTTTTGATGTTGGTCAGGTCCTTGATTGCGGCATATATGTCTGGATTGCTCTTTTGGTTCTCCTCACTGGTCACGAAGTCATATTCCTTTTCCTGCACCAACCAAGTTGATTCAGTAAAGGCATTGGCATGACCGACATGATCGAAATGAGTATGCGAAAGAGCCAAGTAATCAATGTCTTCGGGGGTCATCCCTATAGTTGCCAATTGATTGGCCACGGAATCCTTTCTTGAAACTGTAAAAGCTCCATCGGGAGAGGTATAAGGTTCTTCCATGCCCACTAAACTTTCGGGTAATCCTCCGTCCCACATCAAGATTCCCTTTGGATGAACGATTACATAAAAAGCATCGGCAAATATTTTGGATTGGCCAGTGTACGTAGTATCCTGAGAAAATAATTCCAACATATTAGCACTCACTGTGCCTCCGTTGAATGCATAAAACTTTATTTCGGGGGCCATGGATTCCTCCGCGGCTTCTTCCGTTTTAGCAGTCTCTTTTTTGGCCTGCTTACAAGCAAAGGCACTAACAATCAAAAGTGATAAAAGTATTTTTTTCATTTATCCATTCTTTTATCCTACAGAACCTTCCAAACTGATTTCCAATAGTTTTTGGGCCTCAACGGCAAATTCCATCGGTAGTTTGTTCAACACTTCTTTACTAAAACCATTTACAATCAAGGCAATGGCTTTCTCGGTATCGATTCCCCTTTGGTTACAATAGAAAATTTGGTCCTCACCAATTTTACTGGTGGTTGCCTCATGTTCTATCTGTGCTGTTTTGTTTTTTACTTCAATATAAGGGAACGTGTGGGCTCCACAACGGTTACCCATCAACAGGGAGTCACATTGCGAGAAGTTCCTTGCGTTTTCTGCCCTGCTGTTCACCTGTACCAAGCCTCTATAGCTGTTTTGGGATTGACCTGCAGAAATACCTTTGGAAATAATGGTGCTCCTGGTGTTTTTACCTAGGTGAATCATTTTTGTTCCAGTATCTGCTTGTTGGAAATTGTTGGTTACCGCAATGGAATAGAACTCACCGATAGAGTAATCTCCTTTTAAGATACAAGATGGATATTTCCATGTTACCGCAGAACCTGTCTCCACTTGTGTCCAAGAAATTTTGGCATGATTCTCACAAAGTCCACGTTTGGTTACAAAATTGTAAACACCACCTTTTCCTTCATTGTTCCCTGGGTACCAGTTCTGAACCGTGGAGTATTTGATTTCTGCATTGTCCAAAGCAATTAACTCCACAACGGCTGCGTGCAATTGGTTCTCGTCTCTAGATGGAGCGGTACACCCTTCCAAATAACTTACGTAACTCCCTTCTTCGGCGATTACCAAAGTTCTTTCGAACTGGCCGGTTCCCGCTTGGTTGATTCGGAAGTAGGTAGAAAGTTCCATTGGACATCTTACTCCTTTTGGAATATAACAGAATGATCCATCAGAGAAAACTGCGGAATTCAATGCCGCATAAAAGTTATCTTTTTGTGGGACTACACTTCCCAAGTATTTCTTTACCAATTCAGGATGCTCCTTAATAGCTTCGGAAATGGAACAGAAAATAATCCCTTTCTCCGCCAATGTCTTTTTAAATGTAGTTGCCACAGAAACGGAATCCATAACAATGTCCACCGCGACACCTGCCAATTTTTTCTGCTCATCCACAGAAATACCCAACTTTTTAAAAGTATCCAGCAATTCCGGGTCTACTTCATCCAAGCTATCGTACTTAGGCTTTTTATTTGGAGCAGAGTAATAGGAAATATTTTGGAAGTCGGGTTTTTGATACGTTACGTTGGCCCATTCTGGCTCTTCCATTTGTTTCCAAGCACGAAAAGCTTCCAATCGCCACTGCGTCATCCAATCCGGCTCCTCCTTCTTTTTGGAAATGGCAATAACAATGTCTTCGTTCAACCCTTTGGGAAGGGTATCCGATTCAATATCCGTGTAGAAACCATACTCGTACTCCTTGGTTTCCAGCTCTTTTTTTAATTCTTCCTCTGTATAAGCCATATATCTTTAAGTTAGCCAATTACAGGCCTTATGTCAAAATTTATAATGAAAAACTTTCTCCGCATCCACAGGTTCTTTGGGCATTGGGATTGTTAAAAACAAAACCTTTACCGTTTAAACCTCCAGAATATTCCAATGTGGTACCTACCAAATACAAAAAGCTCTTTTTGTCCACAATGATTCTCACATTGTTATCCTCAAAAACCTTATCTGTATCTCCTGCAGAATTGTCAAAAGTCAATTCATAAGACAATCCGCTGCACCCTCCACTCTTTACGCCAACACGTACAAAATCCGTAGTCACATCAAAACCTTCTTCGGTCATGAGGGACACTACTTTGTGCCTTGCTGATTCTGAAACCTTAATCATCTTACTTGTATTTAATCTAAATAGCCCACAAATATACTGTATAAGTAGGGTTTTACCATAGTAACTAACATTAATATAACGAATGATTCCATAGGTGTTACCTATGAACATTCCGGTCAATTTGGCCATAAGGCTTATCAAGCGTGTATTAGCATGAATTTGCCCCGGTTTTTGGTTCTGCTTCTCCGAAAAAAATTTTATGTCCTGTCCGACACCAGAATTTACGATTATCCTCATTATTTTTGCAAAATGCTAGAAGACAAGAATCAAGAACGTACCTCATTGGAAAAATTGGGCGAATTTGGCCTAATTGATCATCTTACAAAAGACTTTGAACTCAATCAACCATCGTCCATAATTGGCGTAGGCGATGATGCAGCCATAATGGATTATAATGGAAAAAAAACCGTTGTTTCAACCGATATGTTGGTAGAGGGAGTTCATTTTGATTTAAGCTATATGCCCC
This sequence comes from Flagellimonas lutimaris, assembly GCF_051494225.1. Classification (GTDB taxonomy): domain Bacteria; phylum Bacteroidota; class Bacteroidia; order Flavobacteriales; family Flavobacteriaceae; genus Flagellimonas; species Flagellimonas lutimaris_A. The sequence goes on from NZ_JBNPYE010000002.1 coordinate 75,629, forward strand.
TAAAGCATTTAGGGTACAAATCGGTAATGGTAAATCTTTCAGACATTTATGCCATGAATGCCATGGCCACCCAGGTCACGGTTTCTTTGGCCATTTCCAATAGGTTTCCATTAGAGGCGCTTGAAGAATTTTATGAAGGCGTTGCCCTAGCTTGCAAATTGTACAATGTTGATTTGGTCGGAGGCGATACTACTTCTTCCACCAGAGGAATGATCGTTAGCGTAACGGCCATTGGAGCCGCGGACGAGACCGAAATTGTTTGCCGAAAAGGCGCCAAGTCTAACGACTTATTGGTGGTAACCGGTGATTTAGGTGGCGCTTATTTAGGACTGCAAGTACTGGAACGCGAAAAAGAGGTCTTTAAGGTTAATCCGAACAGTCAACCCGACCTTGAGCCTTATTCCTATATCGTGGAACGACAGCTAAAGCCAGAAGCCAGAAAGGATATTATCGATCTACTAAAAAAAATGGAGGTAAAGCCTACTTCCATGATCGATATTAGTGATGGACTTTCCTCAGAAGTCATGCATTTGTGCAAACATAGCGAAGTGGGCTGCAACGTTTTTGAGGATAAGATTCCTTTAGATCCCACAGTGATTTCCGCTTCTGAGGAATTTAAAATGGACAGTACCATGATTGCCTTAAGTGGCGGTGAAGATTATGAGCTTTTGTTCACGATTGACCAAGCTGATTTTCCTAAAATAAAAGGGAACCCGAACTTAACGGTAATCGGCCATATGACGGAGAAGAGCGAAGGGATTCATTTGATCACAAGGGCCGAAACCAAAATTCCGATTACGGCTCAGGGATGGAATTCGTTCAAAGAATAAAAAATCCCGAAAATCAAGGGCATCCCTACATCATGGCATTGGGGCACGCAACCATTAGCAGTAGGCAATTACTTAAGTTTCCGGGATAAGATTTGGGCCTTTTAAAAAATAAAAAAGGGCTATGCCACTTGGTGCACTACCCTACTTTTTCGTTTTCTGTACATGTCTTCCAATGTACTGTTTATTTCTTGCATTTGGGGAGTCAAAGCGGATAGTTTTCCGCTAACATCCGTGGTGACCTCTTTTTGGCAGTGAATACATTTGTATTCTTTAATGTGCTGCGTTACTTTTTTGGAAACTGCGTAATGGTGCCCAAACAGACTGCAAAAGAAAGAAGAGAATTTGTTGCCATGCTGAGTAGTAGTTGTTTTCATAAGCTGGTAATGTTTGAAGAAAAGCTATAGTTCACGAATTGGGGCTTCGAAAAATGCTTAAATTGGTTAATTGTAATTTTTTGATATAACAAAAATGTTTTAAAGTTTGTCTTTTTTAAAGGAACGAATGTTGATAACTTTTTATTTTGTGATTGTCCCGATAAAACTTTTTTTTCGATGAAATACCGTAAAATCGACAAAAAGTCATCTTTTTCCGTCAAAAAACACTTTTGAAATATACCACATTGAAAACAAATTATCAACAACCCTTGAAGAAAAAATCCTTAACAGTAACTGCTTTCGCCCTTTTTTCTCTCTTTTTTGGAGCAGGAAATCTTGTTTTACCTCCTTTATTAGGTTTCAAATCAGGTGATTTGTGGTGGCTGGTCACGTTCGGGTTTTGTGTTTCAGGTGTGCTTATTCCCATTTTAGGGATTATGGCACATGCAAAATTACAGGGTACCCTATTCGATTTTGCCAAAAAAGTATCCCCATTATTTAGTGTGGTTTACTGTTATTTGATTTATGCAATTGCCATAGCATTACCTTCACCTCGAACCGCATCGGTGACACATGAAATGGCCATCCAACCCTTTTGGGATTCATCATCATTACTTACCAGCCTTATCTATTTCATGCTGGTATTTATCTTTGCCATCAATCGTTCCAAGGTTTTGGACCTTTTAGGAAAGTTGTTGACTCCAGGCATTCTTATTATCCTATTAATCATGATAGCAACTGCTGTCTTCACCTTGGACTTTAACTTTGTACCGTCAGAAATGGTTCAACCATTTAGCTCTGGAATTTTAGAAGGTTATCAGACTTTTGATGCGATTGGGGCCGTGGTCGTTGGAGCCGTAATCATTATTTCCATCAACATAAAGGAAAAATCAGCTTCATTTGAAGAAAAAAAGAGATTGATCGGAAGAGCCGGTCTTTGGGCTGGAATAGGCTTGTTTTTGGTGTATGGAGGCCTAATATTAACGGGTTCCTTATTTGGTGGGTTTTTTGATTCAGAGATTTCCAGAACCGCTCTTTTAAGAGGCATTAGTACCAAAACTTTAGGGCAAACTGCCAATATTTTGCTCAGTATTTTGGTGAGTTTGGCCTGTTTTACCACAGCGGTAGGGATTGTAACCGGAACTTCGGACTTTATAAAAGGGCGGTTCGGCAATTCTATTTTTGCCTATCGAATTACCTCGTTTTTGGGTTGCTTGCTTGGTGTATTGGTAGGTCAATTTGATGTAGGATATATCATTACCGTAGCCGTTCCCTCCCTAATGTTCATTTATCCCATCACTATTGTTTTGATTTTACTGAATGTCGTCCCGGAAAAATGGGGTTCACCAAAGGTGTTTAAACATGTTGTTTGGACAACCATCTTGTTTAGTATTCCCGATTTTTTGGGAAGCATTGGGTTTGGCGAACCTATTTCACCTTATGTTAATTGGATTCCATTGAACCAGCATCAAATGGGATGGGTTCTTCCAGCTTTGATTGCTTTTATTATTTCCAACATCAGCAACAGTAAAGAACTACGCTCTACTAATTAATCCAACTTTCTTTTAAAACTGCAAAAGATGAAATTCTGCGTGGTTCCAAATGGAGTGGTATGGTCTTCCATCTTGCATTCGATTTTAGCGAAACCTTTAAATGTGGCTTCCATTTGCTTTTCATTGTACTGTTTGATGTCGAGACCGCTACATTTTTTTGGTCCATTTTCTGAGAAAGTTCCCAAGACCATATAACTCTTGACCGCTTTCTTGGTCAAAGCTTTATATTTTTCAATCTGGTCTGATGATGTCAGAAAGTGAAATGCCGCCCTATCGTGCCAAACATCATACATTTCTTTCGGCTCAAATTCAACAATGTCGCATTCAATCCATTCAACATTTTGGGCCCTGTCACCTAATCTTTCTTTCGTTCTTTCTATGGCCTTGCCGGAAATATCAAGGACAGTAATATTCTCAAATCCTTCATCGAGCAAAAAATCAACGAGTTTGCTATCGCCACCACCAACATCAATAACTTTGGAAGTTTTGTCCAATCCAAAAGAATGAATAAAATCCAACGAAGTCTGTGGAACATTCTGTGTCCAACTTACCTCATCCGGATTCTTGGTTTTATAAACGGTTTCCCAATGATTTTTTCTATCCTGATCCATATTTAATCCTATTCTGTACAACCACAGTGTTTATTGGTGCGGGCTTTCTCAAAACATTCCTTTCCTTCTGAAAATGCAAAATATGCCAACCCTAACGTACCTATACTATCTATATAAGGGATTTTAAAAATCTCATATACTCCGCTGCTAACCAATAGGATTATTGACATATACACACAGACCAGTGTGCAATTGGCATCGGCCAAAATAGGGGCGGAATTGAGTTGACGACCTACCTTTCGTTTCCACCAAACCAAAATCCACATGATGAGTATGGATATTGCCGAAATAATGACTCCCCAAAAAGTGGTCACCGGTTTGTGCCCCGTCCAAATATTGTAAACACTGGAAACAACCAATCCCGCGACCAATAGGTAAAAAGCCACTCCAGTAATCCGAAGTGCGGTTCTTTCAAAATTATCTCGATTACTGTCCGGATTCTTTTGAATACGCAATATCATATGGGCAATGCCCAATCCTGAAATCACCTCAATAAAACTATCGCTACCAAACCCAAACAGGGCCAAACTTTCATCTTCAAAACCCAAATAGGTGGAAACAAGCCCTTCCACAATGTTATAAAAGATGGTAAACATTGCCAGAGCAAATGCAGTTCGGTAAAGTTTGTCCTGCTTTTCCAAAGTTATATGATTATGCTTTGATGAAGTTTAGTGTTTTATTTGGAAAGGCCATACCTGATGTCTGTAAATAGTTTATTCCGAGCCGCGTTTTTTCTTATTATATCGATAAATGGCATAAGCAATGCCTGCCAACACAACAAAAGGGAGATAACTCCCGATGACAACGCCTATTTCGTAAGCACTGTCGGGAGCTTCCTGCATCTTTTTTTCAATATCGGTCTGTTGTACCAATAATAGTAAAAGCTTCATTTAGTCTATTTGTTCATCAACTCCTCTATCTCTTCAATCTCGATAGGAATGTTACGCATTAAGTTAAAAGGCTCTCCTTTTTCCTGAATGACAACATCATCCTCTAAACGGATGCCCATTCCCTCTGCTGGAATATAAATTCCAGGTTCCACGGTAAATACCATATTGGCTTTCATTGGTTTTTTCAATTCACCATAATCGTGTGTGTTTAATCCGATGTGGTGACTGGTGCCGTGCATAAAATATTTCTTGTACGCTGGCCAATCCGGATTTTCGTTTTGAACATCTGCTTTGTCCAGCAATCCCAAACCAATCAACTCTGAAGTCATCAACTTACCAACTTCTTTGTGGTACTCCGCCCAAATAGTCCCGGGCACCAACATTTTAGTGGCTTCGTTCTTTACACGAAGAACTGAGCTGTACACTTCTTTCTGTCTTGCAGTAAATTTCCCGTTTGCCGGAATTGTACGAGTCATATCACTGGAATAATTGGCGTACTCGGCAGCAAGGTCCAGCAAAATCATATCACCGTCTTTTACTTGCTGATTGTTTTCCAAATAATGGAGCACATTGGCGTTATTTCCAGATGCAATAATCGGACTATATGCAAAGCCTTTGGAACGGTTTCGGATAAATTCGTGCAAAAATTCGGCTTCCATCTCGTACTCCCAAACACCAGGCTCTACAAACTCCAATATTCTTCTAAACCCTTTTTCGGTAATATCGCAGGCAGTTTGCATTAACTCAATTTCTTCCGGTTCCTTTACGCCACGGATATTTTGCAAAATTGGGTTGCTTTTCGCCCATTGATGTGCTGGATATTCCTTTTTACATTTTTCTATGAAACGATCCTCACGGGTCTGGGTTTCCACGGCTTGACGATAATGCTCATTAGTATTAAAGTAAATCGTGTCGGCCTCGGTCATGAGATCAAAGAAAACCTTATCAAAATCAGTTAGCCAATAAATCGTTTTTATACCTGAAACTTCAGTCGCTTTTTCCTTCGTAAGCTTGGCGCCTTCCCAAACTGCAATATGCTCGTTGGTTTCTCTCACAAAAAGGATTTCCCTGTGTTTTGGGTCCATGGCATCGGGGAACATCAATAAAATGGTCTCCTCTTGATCTGCTCCACTCAAGTAAAAAATATCACGGTCCTGTTCAAAAGGCAAGGTACTATCTGCACCAATGGGATAAATATCGTTGGAATTGAATACCGCAATACTTTTGGGTCTCATTTGAGCCATAAATTTCTTACGATTCTTTACAAAAAGATTGCTGTCTATTTGAGCGTATTTCATATCTAATCATTGATTTGTCCAAATGTAGCCAATTGCGTTATCGAAGACAAATTCTTACCTTCAATATCAAATTGAAACCATGCAACTCAACCTAAGTATTCCCGCTCTTCTTTTTCCTGCTATTTCTTTGACAATGCTAGCCTACAATGCTAGGTATTTGGCCATTGCGACATTAATCAGGCAATTGCACAAACAGTTCGAAGAAACCTCGGCCCAACCCTTAAAACAACAAATCAACCAATTGCGTACCCGTTTGGGAATTATTAAAAACATGCAGGCTTCTGCCATTATTAGTTTTTTATTGGCCGCGATAACCATGTTCATGATCTATGTAGAAAAGAACGTATGGGCCAATGTGATTTTTGGATTTAGCTTGGTTTTTTTAGTGATTTCGTTGGTGTTATCGCTATTGGAAGTACAGCTTTCTACAAAAGCTCTGGGAATTCAACTAAAGAGCATGGAGAAATAATCAGTTAATAACACAATTTACGTAGGAATACTTCTTGTCCAAATAAAATTCGGATTATACGCCATCAATTGAAAAACTCCATATACCAATCCGTATGGGGCATTGGTGAAATCAGCTCAAATATAACCTTTGCTTAAATCTACTTTTGATGATAACAACGACACATCAAAATGAATGGTGATATGCGGCGCGTAATGGATTTAGAGTTTTTCAAGACCATAAGGGAAATCAGAGAATACAAGTTTGGAATTTTCTATTTCTTTGATGGATTAGTGATTTCCGAAATGAAGGAGGGTGAGGTTTTTGATTGGTCGATTGCTGAAAAAATTATTGATGTAGCTTATGAAGTGTTGGGCAAGGACAAGCCAATCGCCTATATCAGTAACCGCATCAATAATTACTCCGTTGTACCAACAGATTGGTTGAAATTCTACAAACATCGTCACCAATTGGAATTTTATTCTGTTGTGGCTTACAATCAAGGTGGATTGGCCAGTCTGGTTTTGGAAAAAATGTTTTTCAGGAATAAAATACGTCAGTTCTCCAATCTGGAAGATGCCATAAAATGGAGTTTGGAAAAAGTCAACAAAAAAACAATGGGACTGCCCGCATAAACAATAGTGGCTTCAACTACTTTCTGGTTCTTTTTCCATGTCTTTCCACATACTGAACAATACACTTCGCCACATTTACCCCCGTGGCCTCCTCGATGCCCTTTAATCCGGGAGAGGCGTTCACCTCGATCAAAAGAGGACCGTTATTGGAACGGATCAAATCCACGCCAGCCACGCCAAGGCCCAAATGTTGGGTTGCATTAATGGCTATAAATTTTTCTCTTGGTGTCAATTGCACCTTCTGGGTTGCCGCTCCCCGGTGAACATTGGATCTAAAATCATCCAGTCCACTCGTCCTTTTCATGCTGGCCACAATTTTGTTGCCCACCACTACTATTCTAAGATCTTCTCCATTAGCCTCCTCAATATACTCTTGCAACAAAATGCTGGTATTCATATTATATAATGTATCTATCACAGATTTTGCCGACTTTTTACTTTCCGCCAAAATAACCCCTTTGCCTTGGGTACCTTCTTGTAATTTAATGATGACCGGAGCTCCCCCCAAAAGCTCTATTTGAGCATCCACATTGTTTGGGTTGATGGAAAAAACGGTTTTTGGCACAGGTATTCCTTTTTTAGACATCATTTGCAAGGTAGCCACCTTATTTCTTGCCCGAACAATTCCCAATGATTTGGCTGTACTGAAGACATGGTTCATCTCAAACTGCTTTACAATTGCAGCTCCGTGCCGGGTTACCGTGGTGCCAATTCTTGGTACAATGGCATCAAATTCATCGGTAATATTATCCGTTCCAAAAAAAATCCGAGGCTTGCTTCCTCCTAACTGTACCGAACACTTTGTATGGTCAATGTGTTCAACGTAATGTCCTGCCTTTTCAAATTCATCTGCAATCCTAGCCGTAGAATATACATTGAGGCTCACCGAAAGAATGGCAATGTCCATGATTTTTTGAATTGTTTTGAAAATCAATCGTAATATCGGTCAAAATTCCCATAATAGAATCTAGATAAGCCAAATACCAATAGCTTATAATGAGTCTAAATAAGTGTTTTTACAATGTTGAAAGCTTGTTAAAAACTCATCCGTACCGTAAATTTGTTAAAAAACTAACTTCTAATGAGTTTGATAAAATCTTCGCTGGCCCGAAAATATGTCATGGCCCTATCGGGTCTTTTTTTGGTCACATTTTTGATTCTTCACGTAACCATCAATTTGGCCTCGGTATTTTCCCCCGATTTTTTTAATGAAGCATCCCATTTTATGGGCTACAATCCGATTGTCCAATTTTTGATGCAACCTATTTTGATCATAGGTATTGTAGTACACTTTGTTATGGGCTTTGTTTTGGAAATCCAGAACAAAAAAGCACGAGATGTAAGCTATGTTAAGTACAAAGGCAGTGCAAACGCGCCTTGGGTTTCCAGAAACATGATTTACTCAGGTCTGGTTATCCTTGCTTTCTTGGCATTGCACTTCTACGATTTTTGGATACACGAAATGGCCTACAAATATGTCGAGGCCACACCAGAAGACCCAACACGTTACTACCACGAAACTGTAGAGAAATTTGCTCCTTTCTGGAGAACCGTTCTTTACGTGATTTCCTTTGTGTTGCTAAGCTTGCACTTGTGGCACGGCTTTGCCTCTTCGTTCCAATCCATGGGTGTAAACAACAAATACACTGCTGGATTCAAAAAATTTGCAAAAATATTCGCGGTAGTGGTACCCTTGGCGTTTGCATTTATCGCCTTATACCACCACCTTAACCCAATAACACATTAAGTATGGGCATATTGGATTCTAAAATTCCATCTGGGCCATTGGCCGACAAATGGACCAAGCATAAAAACGACATCAATCTAGTTAACCCTGCCAACAAAAGGAACATCGATATCATTGTTGTAGGTACAGGACTTGCAGGCGGTGCCGCAGCAGCCACGTTGGCCGAGTTGGGTTACAATGTAAAAACATTCTGCTACCAAGATTCTCCACGTAGGGCGCACTCCATTGCTGCCCAAGGGGGAATCAACGCGGCAAAGAACTATCAGGGAGATGGTGATAGCAATTACCGTCTCTTCTACGACACCATAAAAGGTGGGGATTACCGCTCCAGAGAAGGCAACGTTTACCGTTTGGCAGAGGTCTCCGGAAATATTATCGACCAATGTGTGGCACAAGGTGTTCCCTTTGCCCGTGAGTATGGCGGTATGTTGGACAACCGTTCTTTTGGTGGCGTACTTGTATCGAGAACCTTTTATGCCAAGGGACAAACGGGACAGCAATTGTTGCTAGGTGCCTATTCTGCTATGAACCGTCAAATCAACCGTGGTAAGATTCAAGCTTACAACCGTCATGAGATGATGGATTTGGTATTGGTAGATGGCAAAGCAAGAGGGATCATTGCCAGAGACTTGGTAAGTGGAGAAATTGAAAGACACAGTGCCCACGCCGTTGTTTTGGCCACGGGTGGCTACGGAAACGTGTTCTTCCTTTCTACCAATGCCATGGGAAGTAATGTAATGGCCGCTTGGAGAGCACACCGTAAAGGAGCTTTCTTTGCCAACCCTTGCTTTACTCAAATTCACCCAACTTGTATCCCAGTTTCAGGTGACCATCAATCCAAGTTGACATTGATGTCCGAATCACTTAGAAACGACGGACGTATTTGGGTGCCAAAGAAAAAAGAAGATGCCATCGCTATCCGTGAAGGCAAATTGAAACCTACAGAACTTTCTGAAGAAGATAGGGACTATTACTTGGAAAGAAGGTACCCCGCTTTTGGTAACCTTGTGCCCCGTGATGTGGCATCTAGAGCTGCCAAGGAACGTTGCGATGCCGGTTTTGGAGTAAACAAAACTGGAGAAGCGGTATTTTTGGATTTTGCGTCCGCTATTGAACGCTATGGAAAAGAGAAGGCTTTGACCTCTGGCATCAAGAATCCGGATAAAGCAACCATTACCAAATTGGGTGAAGAGGTTGTAGAAGCCAAGTATGGTAACCTGTTCCAGATGTACGAAAAAATCGTGGATCAAAATCCATATAAAACCCCAATGATGATCTATCCTGCAGTACACTATACCATGGGAGGTCTTTGGGTAGATTACAACTTACAGACCACAATCCCTGGATGTTATGCAGCTGGAGAGGCCAACTTTAGCGATCACGGTGCCAACCGTTTGGGAGCTTCCGCTTTAATGCAAGGTTTGGCAGATGGATACTTTGTTTTGCCATACACCATTGGTGATTACTTGTCCGATGACATTAGAACAGGTGCCATTCCAACAGACTCTAAGGAGTTTGACGAAGCTGAACAACAGGTTCGTGATAGGATGGAGAAGTTGATGAGCGGTTCTGGAATCCATTCCGTGGATTACTATCACAAGAAACTGGGTAAGATCATGTGGAACAAATGTGGTATGGCCCGTAATGAGAAAGAGTTGAAGGAAGCCATCAAGGAAATTTCTGAGCTTAGAAAGGACTTCTGGGAAAACGTAAAAATAACTGGAACTATAGACTCCAAAAACCAAGAGCTCGAAAAAGCAGGACGTGTTGCCGATTTCTTGGAATTGGGTGAGCTTTTCGCTAAAGATGCATTGCACAGAAACGAATCTTGTGGTGGACACTTCCGTGAAGAGTACCAAACCGAAGAAGGCGAGGCACTCCGTGATGACAAAAACTTTAAATATGTAGCCGCTTGGGAATATAAAGGAGAGCCAAAGGATGCGGAATTGCACAAAGAAGATTTGGTATACGAAAACATTGAACTGAAGACACGATCCTACAAATAAGAAACTATGAAATTATATCTAAAAATATGGCGTCAGAAAGACGCGTCCACACCAGGAAAAATAGTTGATTATACCCTTGACGGTGTAGAAGGTGATATGTCTTTCTTGGAGATGTTGGATATCCTAAATGAAGAATTGGTCTCCAAAGGAGAAGAACCAGTAGAGTTTGACCACGATTGTAGGGAGGGTATCTGCGGAACCTGTTCCCTACAAATCAATGGTGAACCACACGGGCCGGATAGATTGGTTACCACTTGCCAATTACACATGCGTAAGTTCAACGATGGGGACACCATTGTAATTGAACCTTTCCGTGCCAAAGCATTCCCTGTAATCAAGGATTTGATTGTTGACCGAAGCTCATTTGACCGAATCCAACAAGCTGGGGGCTATATCTCTGTGAACACATCCGGTAACACGATTGATGCCAATACCATTCCAATTAACAAATACGACGCGGACGAAGCAATGGACGCTGCTACCTGCATTGGTTGCGGGGCCTGTGTGGCTGCTTGTAAAAATGCAAGTGCCATGTTGTTCACCTCTGCCAAAGTTTCTCAATTTGCCTTGTTGCCACAAGGACAAGTTGAAGCCACAGAGCGTGTACAAAATATGGTTCGCCAAATGGACCTGGAAGGTTTTGGAAACTGTACCAACACCGGAGCATGTGAGGTGGAATGCCCTAAAGGTATTTCATTGACCAACATTGCCCGTATGAACCGTGAATACTTATCCGCTACGTTAGAGGGATAAATGCAATAACATTTCAATTTACAAAACCCAAATTCCCATAGGAGTTTGGGTTTTTTGTTATCTTACGGTATGCCCAAAGAATACCCGAAAGAACGGATTAAAGTACCTCGATTTAATGAGGAATCCGGTTTTTACACCACGCCGGAACGTTCCAAGATTATGGGAAAGATTCGCGGCAAAAACACCAAGCCAGAACTCGCCTTTAGAAAAGCGTTGTGGCAATCGGGCTATCGATATCGTATCGACTACAAAAAGCTCATAGGAAAGCCGGATATCGCCTTAAAAAAGTACAAGACGGTCATATTTATAGATGGTGAATATTGGCATGGCTATAATTGGGAAGAACGAAAAGAAAAAATCAAGACCAACCGAGAGTTCTGGATCCCAAAAATTGAACGTAACATGCAACGGGATACAGAGGTAAATCAAGCTTTAAAAGAAAAAGGATACAAAGTCTTCCGCTTTTGGGAAACCGAGGTGAAAAAAAACCTAGATGAATGTTTAGAGGAAGTGCTAACCCATTTAAATAAGGTCAAAGCTGCTTTTTCACAATCTTGAAGACTTGCAACACATCATCCAAAGGCAACTCAAAGTCCTGAAATTCGGGTGATGTATTCAAATTATGGCACAAAACCGCTTTGCTTTTCTTATTATACCCTGTAAGCTGTTTACAGATAATCCTATTCGCACAAACCAATATATACGATTGGTTCCAAAAGGTATCACTAGCACGCACAAAAGACGCTTTCTTTATTTCCAACCCTAGTACATATGCCTTATTCGGAACCGCCTCTACGCTGGAATCGTTCATGGAATCACCGGACACCTCAAATATGCGATGGGGTTCATCACTTAAAAAATCAATAATAAACCCACCTTGAAAAGGATTACTGAGATTATCTTTCCGTAAACTCTCAATATACTTCTGATGCCATTCTACCAAAACCAATGGTGACATCACCAAGTATTTTCCATGTTCCAGAGGATAAAAAACGCTGCCATGTTTGGTAAAAGGTTGTCGTTTGGTGTAAGCCTCACCCATATCGTTCACCTCATGCATATAAAGCTCGGCTATGGTGAGCCCAAAGTACTCCGCAATTTTAGTGAGATTTTTTATGGGAATATTGGCATCCTTCCTTTCATAGAGCTGAATGGTACGCAAACTAACTCCAATTTCTTTGCCCAATTGTGATTGGCTGATATTATTTTTTCGTCTTAATTGCTTAATTATATACATTATTTTCTATATTGTGTAATATTGTTACGCAATACGCACTTATCGCAGCAATTTATCTAGTTTTCTGTAATTGGGTTACAGGCCAAATATAGAAAATAGGATTTGACCCCGACATATAATTATTTAAACAGGAATTATATATGGGCTCTATTAAAGGTCTTGGACCACTTTTAAAAAGCGAATTAATCTTTGGAGAGGAAGATTATGGAAAACCAATTAGCGAAAGACTGTCTGAAGTACTTCGAAGAAACGCCACCAAAAACGATTTTGCCAATATTGCCATTCAGAGCAATGTGAGCTTTTCGACCATAAGGGATGTGGTGTATCGTACCAATAGCTTGACCAAGCTGAACGCCAATGCCATTTCTTTATTGGCGCATGCTGCTTTTGAAAACTCCTTTGCCTACAAATTACAAGCTGAAGGTGATATTCTATATTTGGGAAACTTATTGAAGCTCTAAACGCAAGAGCCAGTCGGTCTGCTTGTCCGTTCCAATGTAGTAGGGATGCTCAGCAAATTTGTTGAAACCATGTCTTTGATAAAAACGAATGGCCTTGGGGTTATGTTCCCATACTCCAAGCCAAATGTATTCCATCTCCAATGTCCTGGCCTTCATAATGATTTCTTGAAGCATCCACGCCCCTATTTTTTTGCCTTGATGGGCTTCAACCACATAAATACGTTCTATTTCCAAAGCGTTAGGATCATGAACATCGGTCTGTGCAGACGCTACATTAAGTTTAAAATAACCTACTAACTCCCTATCTTCAAAAACAAAATGAAAAAGGCAGTCTTTGTTCGCCAATTCTGCAGCCAATGTTTTCGGAGAAAAAGCTTTTTCAATATAGACCATAAAGTCTTTTGGGTCATTGTCCTTTTCAAAAGCAGCGGCAAAGGTCTCCTTTGAAATTTTGACCAAGGTGTCCAAATCGGTACTAACACATTCCCGAAGGTGTAATGGCATCAGAAGAAGTTTTGTCTAAAATTATCGCAAAAAAAAGAGCCTAACAAGATGTTGGCTCCATATTTTTCAGGGGGGATAAATACTGATCTATAGCATAAAAAGCTTCTTGATCAAAAGCATAAAACCTGTGAAAAAATCATTTCTGTAAACTTGTACATTCTCGTCCATCGTAGTTTTTGATTTTAGGGCCATGGTATATAGGTTTTAACGGTGTTAATTTGGGTAAAAAATTCGATATAACCAAATATATACTCGATGAATGGCAATTTAAAACTATTGTTGTGTAATCCCTTGTTTTTGTTGTAAAAAAGCCTCGGGTATTTATCAAATGTTCATTTCGGGAATGTCTCCGTCAACCACCAAATTTCCTTCCGTCGCTTCCTCGATTTCTTTCACAGAAACTCCAGGTGCTCTTTCCAATAATTTGAATCCTTCAGATGTCACCTCCAAAACAGCAAGGTTGGTCACAATTTTGGTTACGCAGCCAACCCCGGTCAATGGTAAGGTACATTGCTTTAATAATTTAGATTTTCCTGCTCGGTTCGTGTGCATCATAGCCACAATTATATTTTCAGCTGATGCCACCAAATCCATAGCGCCGCCCATTCCTTTCACCATCTTTCCAGGAATCTTCCAGTTGGCAATGTCCCCGTTTTCAGCAACTTCCATGGCTCCCAAAATGGTCAAATCAACATGTTTGCCCCGTATCATTCCAAAACTCATGGCCGAGTCAAAAAATGATGCTCCCGGCAAGGTGGTAATAGTCTGTTTACCTGCATTTATAATATCCGCATCCTCCGCCCCTTCAAAAGGAAAAGGTCCCATGCCCAACACTCCATTCTCGCTCTGGAATTCAACACTTATATCGTCTCTAACAAAATTGGCTACCAGAGTAGGTATCCCAATGCCAAGGTTTACATAATATCCATCCTTGACCTCTTTTGCTATCCTTTTTGCTATTCCGTTTTTATCTAACATAATTAACTTTTCTGTCTAACTGTTCGCTGCTCTATCCTTTTCTCAAATGATTCTCCTTGGAAAATACGCTGTACAAATATTCCCGGGATATGGATTTCGTTTGGATCTAAACTTCCTGCTGGAAGCAATTCCTCCACCTCAGCTACAGTAATGGTAGCAGCACCACACATACAAGGATTAAAGTTTCGTGCCGTTCCCTTGAATATTAAATTCCCGGCCTCATCTCCCTTCCATGCCTTTACAAAAGAAAAGTCTGCTTTAAAAGCAGGTTCCAGCACATACATTTTTCCATCAAATTCCCGAGTTTCTTTTCCTTCCGCCACTTCAGTTCCATAACCTGCTGGTGTATAGAAAGCTGGGAAACCGGACTGTGCCGCCCTACATTTTTCAGCCAGTGTTCCTTGCGGCGTTAATTCGACCTCCAATTCACCACTTAACATTTGTCGTTCGAACTCATCGTTTTCACCCACGTAAGAGGATATCATTTTTTTGATTTGATGCTTCTGCAAAAGCAGCCCGAGGCCAAAATCATCTACACCGGCGTTATTGGATATACAGGTGATGTCCTTAATGCCCAACCGAACCAATTCGGCAATTGCATTTTCCGGTATTCCACATAGGCCAAACCCACCCAGCATAAAGGTCATGCCGTCTTCGACACCCCTTAAAGCCTCCGTAACATTGGCAACTGTTTTATTGATCATATAATTCGTATTTATATTGCCTGAAATTACGATTTAAATAAAAAAGCCCCAAGCAAATTAAGATATGCTTGGGGCTTTATTTTATCAAAATGGGTTTGGCTAGAAATCCAAATCGTCCAAATCGTCTTCAATATCAATTTTTTTCTCCTCTTCGTCTTCCTGTTCTTTAGAACAATCTATATTGATGGACATTTCCTCTGGTTCCTCGAATGCATCTTGGGATACACCTATTTCCTCATTGGCATAATTCTTCTTCATATACAAAGCCCAAATCGGCAATGCCATAGCGGCACCTTGCCCATACAATAGGCGGTTAAAATGAATCGCCCTATTATCACCACCTACCCAAACTCCTGTTACCAAATTGGGAACCATACCCATAAACCAACCATCACTTTGGTTTTGAGTAGTTCCTGTTTTACCGGCAATCGGGTTGGTCAACTCATACGGATAGCCAGTTATAATTTCTTTGTAAACCGTTTGATTCTTTCCAAAGGTGTGCCTTAATCTTCCCCCGGAACCATATTGTGTTACCCCTTCCAATAGATTTACCATGGCATAGGCCACATCCTTACTTAGTACATCCCTTGTTTCAGGAGTATATTCATAAAGTACGGTGCCGTTTTTATCTTCGATACGGGTAACCATTACAGGCTTCACATATACCCCTTGATTAGCATAGGTTCCAAATGCCCCGACCATTTCATATACACTTACATCGGGTGTACCCAATGCGATGGATGGCACTTCAGGAATTTCCTTTGTTACCCCCATACTTTTGGCTATGGAAGCTACAGAAGCTGGCCCTACCCTATCAATTAACTGCGCTGTTACCGAATTTACCGAATTGGCCAAGGCGCTTTTTAATGTCATGTTCTCTCCAGAATAGGTCCCATCAGAGTTATCAGGGCACCACATTTCCATGTTCCCATGCTTTCCCGGTTCAATACAATATCGATTGTCTGGCAAAGTAAAACATGGCGAGTAACGCAATTGATCAATAGCAGCTGCGTATACAAAAGGCTTGAATAAAGAACCCGCCTGCCGTCCTCCTTGGATTACATTGTCATATTGAAAATGTTTGTAATCTATTCCACCCACCCAAGCTTTTACGTGACCAGTTTGTGGTTCCATGGACATCATAGCGGTACGCAAGAATGTTTTATAATACCTAATGGAGTCCATCGGGGTCATAATGGTGTCTTTCTCGTAGGAATCACTATTCCAATCAAAAACTGTCATTTCGGTTTTCTTGTGGAAGGTCGCTTCGATATCTTTTTCGGAAAGTCCTTCCCGTTTTAAGACCCTCCATCTTGGCGAGCTTTTCATAGCCCGTTCCATAATAGTGTCTATTGCCCCTCTTGTCAAATCTAAAAAAGGTGCAGTTGGGTTACGGTCGGGAGTATTTTGGTGGAAGAACTCAGCCTGCAAATTCTTCATGTGTTCTTGAACCGCTTCTTCTGCATTACGCTGCATTCTAGAGTCTACGGTGGTATATACTTTTAAACCATCAAGGTAGATGTTGTACTTTTCGCCATTTGGTTTCGGGTTCTCCTCCACCCATCTTTTCAAAAAGCGCTGCATATACATTCTAAAATATGTGGCCAACCCTTCTCTGTGCGATTCTGGATTAAAATTGATATTCATCTCCAAACTTTGGAGCGAATCCTTTTCTTTTTCTGTTAAATAGCCATACTTGGCCATTTGCCCAAGAACCGTATTACGTCTGTTGAACACCAATTCTTCACGGCGTATGGGATTGTAGAGCGATGAATTTTTAAGCATCCCAACCAAAACGGCAGATTCTTCCGTTTTCAGCTCAGCAGGTTCCTTTCCAAAATAAATTCTGGCAGCGGAACGAATACCATCTGCATTGTACCCAAAGTCATAAATATTAAGGTACATGGCTATAATTTCTTGCTTGGTATAGTTACGTTCCAAGCGTGTAGCGATAACCCACTCCTTGATTTTTTGGGTTACTGCCTCAAACAGGTTTCTTGATCTTACCCCTACAAAAAGTTGACGTGCCAATTGTTGCGAAATGGTACTAGCCCCTCCTTTGGTTCCTAAATAAGCCAAAGCTCTTACAAATCCCCGAGCATCAATTCCGGAGTGATCATAATATCGAGCATCTTCGGTAGCCACAAGGGCGTTTACCAAATTTTGCGGAAGGGTTTCATAATCTACCCATGTTCTGTTATCGTCCAAATAGAGTTTTCCCAAGGTCTCCCCATCTGATGAGATAAACTCTGTTGCCAAATTGGTCTCGGGATTTTCCAAACGTTCAAAGGTGGGCATCTCCCCAAAGACTCCCCAAGAAGCCAATAGAAAAATCAGAACAATGGAAAGTACTCCTGCTCCAAATAAAATCCAAAACCATTTAATGAAAGGAAAAAAATTCTGCTGTTGTTTTTTTTGACGCTTCTTTGCCATTATAATTTGGGTGCTTTTTCTATTTCCAAACCAACATCTGTTACGCCTTCTAAAATATGAAGGCCTTCCACATCGCCATTTTTGCGCATGGCATGGGAGATATTCACTTTATATACGCCAGAATTCGGAAAATCGATGTTTTCCTTGTACCAAAGTTTGTTTTCCTTGACACCGCCCATTCCTTTTCCGAGCCATTCCCCAGTGGGTTCGGCCATTCTATATTCCAACGTGTCCTTAACGGTATTGCCGCTCGGATATTCTAACTCAGTAATCAAAAATAAATTGCTGAAGGCAAAAGTATCATCGTTTCTTATGTTGATGAACATATTGTATGTTTCCGTAGAATCCAGTTCGGAAAATTGAAAGTCTACCCTTTGACCTATCTCCCATTTCCCTTCTTTAATTGGTTCATACTCGGAATAAACCAGTAACTCATTACAGGATGATAATGCAAGAACTGTAATAAGAAGAAACAAAAATTTATTTCGCATTGGAGGATGCTTTAGATTTTGGTTTTCTGCGTTTTTTCTTTCTTCGCTTTTTATTCTTGGGTCTATCAAAGCGAGTAAGACTGTCTTGACCTACAACATTTTCAAAAGTTGTTTTTTCTTCCTCCACATTGTCCGCGGCATATTCCTCTAAACTGGCAACTTTTTCATTTTTCTTGTTGATTTCCAGAATTTCCAATACTTGATCCT
Source organism: Flagellimonas lutimaris (assembly GCF_051494225.1). Classification (GTDB taxonomy): domain Bacteria; phylum Bacteroidota; class Bacteroidia; order Flavobacteriales; family Flavobacteriaceae; genus Flagellimonas; species Flagellimonas lutimaris_A. The sequence goes on from NZ_JBNPYE010000002.1 coordinate 93,789, forward strand.
TGGACAAGGTATGCCATGTTGCAGGTTCATCTTTATAAGAAAACCAAAGCGTTTCCTTAAAAATATCCGCTTTTTGGCAAAAGGCCAATCCTTTTTGTGTTTTTAGCTTACAATCGGATGGAGGAAAGTTTTTGAGCGCCTCCAAGTACATATCCAACTCGTAGTTGAGGCAGCATTTTAGTTTTCCACATTGACCTGCCAACTTTTGAGGGTTCAAGGCCAATTGCTGGTAGCGGGCAGATGCAGTACTGACCGATCTAAAATCGGTTAGCCACGTAGAGCAACAAAGTTCCCGACCGCAAGAACCGATACCTCCCAAACGCTGGGCTTCTTGTCTGTAGCCGATTTGGCGCATTTCAATTCGAATACCAAAGGCTTTGGCCATATCCTTGATCAACTGCCTAAAGTCCACGCGGTCTTCCGCTGTGTAGTAAAATGTGGCTTTGGAGCCGTCTCCTTGAAACTCCACATCGCTCAACTTCATTTGAAGTTTTAACGAGATAGCTATTTCTCTGGAGCGTTTTTTTATTTCCTCTTCCCTATCCCTACATTTTTGCCAAATGTCAATATCCCTTTGGGAAGCTTTTCTATAGATTTTAGGAATGGTTTTATCTTCTGGAGATACTTTTTTGCGTTTCATTTGAATCCGCACGAGTTCACCTGTAAGAGTCACCACCCCAACATCATGTCCGGATTTGGCCTGAGTGGCCACAACATCCCCAATGGACAATGTGAGATTCTCCGTATTCTTGAAAAATTCCTTTCTACTATTCTTGAAACGTACCTCAACGCAATCAAAAGGTTTTTGACCGTTGGGCAACGACATATTGGAAAGCCAGTCAAAGACTGTCAGCTTATTACAACCATCAGTGCCACAAGTTCCATTGTTCTTGCAACCACGCGGTTGTCCATCCTTGCCGGTTGAACAACTGCTACACGCCATATTTAATATCTTGATTTAAGGAAGTTTAAAAGCACCTCCCTAAAAAGGGTTCATAAAAATTACTAATGGTAAATATACTACAATTTGTTGCAGCAGTGAAATGCTAATTTTTGTATTTCAACACAGGTGAGCGTCCTTTTTTGAATATTTTATTACTGGCTCCCTTACCTTTTCGCAAACGTTTTTGCTCCTCAAACGGCAATGCATGAACTTCCATGCAATCCACCGAGCAACAATTGTTCATGGTATCTGCGCATTCTTCACACTGGATAAAGAGTAAATGACAGGCTTCATTCGCACAATTTACATGTGTATCGCAAGGTTTGCCACATTGATGACAATGTGCTATCACCTCATCAGAAATACGTTCCCCCCTTCTGTGGTCAAAAACAAAGTTTTTCCCCAAGAATTTATTTTCCAATTGCTTTTCCCTTACTTGTCGGGTGTATTCAATAATCCCGCCTTCCAGCTGATAAACATTTTTGAAACCTTTGTGTTTGTAATAGGCACTTGCCTTTTCGCAACGGATACCACCGGTGCAATACATTACCAATTTTTTATCATCCTTATGCTCGGCAAGATCTTTTTCAATAATATCGAGAGAATCACGGAAGGTATCAACATCGGGGGTAACGGCATTTTTAAAATGGCCTATCTCACTTTCGTAATGGTTTCGCATATCCACCAAAACAGTGTTTTCATCTTCGATAAGTTCGTTGAACTTCTCGGCATCTACGTGGATTCCTTTGTTTGTAACATCAAAAGTGGCGTCGTTCAACCCATCGGCCACAATCTTTTTACGGACCTTCACTTTTAATTTCAAAAATGATTTATTATCCTGTTCAATGGCGATATTCAATCTTACATTTTCTAAAAATGTAATGGTGTCCAAATGTTCTTTAAAAACATTAAAGTTTTCAGCGGGAACCGAAAGTTGCGCATTTATCCCTTCGTGGGCTACGTAAATTCGACCGAGAACATCCATATCGTTCCAAGCCAAGAAGAGATGGTTCCTCAAAACATGAGGATTACCTATATGTGCATATTTATAGAAAGAGATGGTAAGCCGTTCTTTTCCAGCTTCCTCAATAAGGGCTTCCCTTTCTTTTGCACTTAATGTATTGTACAGTTGCATGCTATACTTGATTAAGTTAAAGAATGGTTCTTTTTAATTTGCGACAAAGATAGAAATTAAAGGGAAAGTAAAATCAAAAGGGCCTTTGAACAGGCCCTCCTAATCCTTTACTTCTTTCTCATAGCTGAATTTTCTTCCTCCTAGCAATTGTGAGCTATAAATAGCTCTATATATATGAGTTAGTACACCTAAGATGTAATGTTATTAAAAAGGTTGCGTGGCCTTTGTAGCATGTTGAAAGAAATGGTATTTTAGCCTTCCTAATAATTTTTACCATGAGCAAAGAGAAAGAAGCAAAATTAAAAGCCCTTAAACTTACATTGGACAAGTTGGACAAAACCTATGGCAAAGGTGCTGTCATGAAAATGGGGGACAGTGTTGTTGAAGATGTTGAGGTAATTCCTTCTGGCTCATTGGGATTGGATATTGCCCTGGGCGTTGGAGGTTACCCCAGAGGTCGGGTGGTTGAAATCTACGGTCCAGAATCTTCTGGTAAAACCACTTTGACCTTACATGCCATTGCGGAAGCTCAAAAAGCCGGTGGGATAGCAGCTTTTATTGATGCAGAACATGCCTTTGACCGTTTTTATGCCAAAAAATTGGGTGTTGATATCGATAATTTGATTATATCCCAACCCGACCATGGGGAACAAGCGTTGGAAATTACAGAAAACTTGATACGTTCCGGTGCCATTGATATTGTAATCGTGGATTCCGTAGCTGCTCTTACACCCAAAAGTGAAATTGAAGGTGAAATGGGAGACTCCAAGATGGGGTTACATGCCCGTTTGATGTCCCAGGCATTGAGAAAGTTGACCTCCACTATAAGCAAAACCAAATGTACCGTAATCTTCATTAACCAATTAAGGGAAAAAATCGGTGTAATGTTCGGGAATCCGGAAACCACCACCGGTGGTAACGCCCTAAAATTTTACGCTTCGGTAAGATTGGATATTAGAAGGTCTACCCAGATCAAAAATACAGACGGAGATGTTCAAGGTAACAAAACACGTGTAAAAGTTGTAAAGAACAAGGTTGCTCCACCATTTAGAACTGCAGAATTCGATATTATGTATGGAGAAGGAATATCCAAAATCGGAGAAATACTCGATTTGGGAGTTGCTTATGAAATTGTTAAGAAAAGTGGTTCTTGGTTCAGTTATGGAGATACCAAATTGGGACAAGGAAGAGATGCCGTAAAATCACTGCTTATGGACAACCCAGAACTATCCGAAGAATTGGAAGGAAAAATCAAGGAAGCCATTGCTGCCGTGAGGGAATGATCCTTTTACCGATTTTTTGGGTAGATTAACTTTTGGTTACGAAAATCCCACGCAACCCTTGTTTGTGCCGCACATCTAAAGGGTAAAAGGATTAATATGAAAAAAGTGCTAATGCCCTTTATTTTGATTGTGGCATGCTCATGGTTTATCTCTTGCGAGGTGGATGATGATTCCCCCAACTTTTACTTTACTGCCTTAAATACGATTGAGGCCGAAGTACCCGAATCATTTGAATTTGGTGAAACTTACGATATTGAAGTAACCTTCTTAAGACCAAATGGTTGTACCTTTTTTGAAGGTTTTGATGTGGTACAAACAGCGGAAACCAGCCGTGACGTAGTGGTCATAGGCTCAGTGCTTACAGATGAAAACAGAGTTTGCACCCAAGCTGTTGAGGAAGTGGTTGCCACTCTTAAGTTCAAAGTAATTTACACCGATGATTATATCTTTAGGTTTTATGCTGGGGATGATGCCGATGGCAACGCCACATATTTGGAATATACCGTGCCAATAACCGAAGGGGTATCATCAAATTAGAAATCAATAATCCAAAATTGACCAACATTTGGATCTTGAAGAACTGATACATAACTGTCAAAAGGGAAACCGACAGGCGCAATCTGAGCTATACCAGAGATATTCCGGTATCCTTTTCGGAATGTGCCTGAAGTACTCTCGCAACAAAACGGAGGCCGAAGACAACCTCCACGACAGTTTTATGACCATATTCGATAAGGTCGATCAGTTCAGTTTTAAGGGGTCTTTTGAGGGTTGGATCAAAAGGATTACCGTAAACACGGTACTACAGAAATACAGGAAGGACCAATACCTTAACCTAGTTTCGGAAAACACCGAAGAAGAGGAAGAGGAGGTAGATACTGAGGATGCCGATATAAGTCTATCTACTTTATTGGGATACATTCAAGAACTTCCACATAAATACAGACTAACATTTAACCTCTATGTACTGGACGGTTATAGTCATAAAGAAATCGGTGAGATGTTGGGGACATCCACTGGAACCTCAAAATCAAACTTGGCACGGGCCAAAGCCATTTTGAGGGATAAAATAGAAAAAACTAAAATAAACATTGCTTAAATAGATTAATGATGGGGAAAAAGAACTTAGAGCAATTGTTCAAAGAACGCTTTCAGGACTTTCAAGAAGTTCCAGATGCAAAAGTCTGGAGCTCTATTGAAGCCTCTTTGGACAAGAAACAAAAAAAGAGAGGCATTCCTATTTGGTGGAGCCTTGGGGGTGTAGCCGCTGCCGTGGTAATTCTACTGTTGCTCATAAACCCGTTTGCGGAAGAATCCGCTCAAGAACAAACTGTTACGGAAAGGGAAAACACTGCCACTCCCAACGAATCGGACATTTCAGAAGAAAAGGACAGTAAAGGTTTTAATAGTTCCGACATTACTGCTGAAGAACAAAAGGGGTTGGCTAAAACTTCCGAACAGGAAAGCTTGGTACAAAAAGCCACTCAAACCTCAAAGACTGACTTCCATATTGGTGATGAAACGGCAGTTGCAGTCAACACGACATCCAATTCAGAAAGAAATGGTTCTACAGAAAAACAGCAATCAGTAAATAGCAATTTGGTCCAATCCAAAACCATTCTCACTGAAAAAGGTAATGACTCCGAAAACAATGATGCTATCGCGATGAATAAGATTGATACTAGCTCCATCCACCAGAAGCAGTCGATCACAGAAGCTGATGAGAACAATAATGAGATTGCCCAGAACACGGTAAAAAAAGGTGATGTTGAAAAAAAATCCCTTTATGATGCCATTGAGGAGCAAAAAGAAGTAGAAGAAACGGTTGCGGAAAACAAATCAGGAAAATGGTCCGTTGGCCCTTCTTTGGCCCCTGTATATTTTGATGCTTCCGGAGATGGTTCCCCCGTAGGTTCAGATTTTACTTCTAACTCAAAATCGGGAAAACTTAATTTAAGTTACGGTCTTACAGTTGCTTATGAAGTCGGCAAAAAACTAAAAATACGTTCGGGAGTGCACCGTGTAGATTACGGTTACAGTACCAACGACGTGGTTTTCTCCTCTACCTTGCGCGCTGCCTCCACGGATAAAATAGCCAATATTGATTATAGCAAAAACTCTTCCACAATAGTGGTTCAGAGCAAAGACAACGCCAAAAACACACCCGCTATCAATTCCAAAGAGATTGCCTTGAGCGAGGTACCTGCCCTAGATGGAAAAATGGTTCAGCAGCTGGGCTATATCGAGGTTCCTTTGGAACTAAACTATGCCCTTCTTGACAAAAAATTTGGTGTTGACCTAATTGGAGGAGTAAGCTCCCTTTTTCTGGTGGACAATTCAGTTTTGTTGGAGTCCAACGAACTGGTGACTGAAATTGGAAAGGCCAATAATATTAATTCGTTGAATTTTAGTGCCAATGTGGGCATGGGACTCAATTATCAATTTTCACCAAAAATCAGAATCAATGTGGAACCTGTATTTAAGTATCAACTAAACACATTTTCCAATGTATCAGGTAATTTTCAACCTTATTCCATTGGGGTTTATAGCGGATTTAGTTTCAGGTTCTAGAAATAAAGAAGTTGGTTAGGAAGATTGCTCCTTAATGCAATCAATTGGGCGCTCTACTAAAATGGGGCGCTTTTTTTATATCAAAAAACATACGTATATTTTTCTTACATTCAATGCCTAAACATTAACCAACCTATTGACACTGTGAAACATCAGCAGTTTGAAGACGTCCTAATATATTTTTCCAAATCACTCATGGGAAAGGAAAATGAAGAAGATATTCTTTGGGACGTGGCCAAAAATTGCATTTCCAAGTTAGGCTTTGTGGATTGTGTAATTTATTTGGTGGACGATAATGAAAATATACTCGTACAAAAAGCTGCGTACGGCCCAAAAAGCCCAAAGGACCGGACACTTTATAATCCAGTAAAAATAACTGTTGGAGAAGGAATTACTGGAAGTGTTGCAAAAACAGGAAAAGCAGAATTGGTTCTCGATACATCGAAAGATCCACGTTACATAGAAGATGATGACAATAGGCTCTCGGAAATATGTGTCCCCATCATTTACGAAGATATCCTCTATGGAGTGATTGACTGTGAGCACCCAGAAAAAGGTTTTTTTACAGATCGTCATCTTAAATTACTTTTGGCAATCGCTTCAATTTGTGCCATAAAGATCAGGAGTGTTAGGGCAACTAAAGAACTTATCGACAAACAGGAAAAACTAATGTCCATAAAAGAAGAGATGTTGGAGCTTAAGTTAAGGGCATTCAACTCGCAACTAAATCCTCATTTTGTTTTCAATTCTTTGAATGCAATTCAATATTTCATTACTACACAGAACACAAAATTCGCATTGGATTATTTTTCTACTTTCAGTAGGCTTGTGCGCTTTTTTTTGAAACAACTTGGAAAGGACTCGGCTTCCCTTTACAACGAAATTGACATGTTACATTGGTATCTTAAGCTTCAAAAGCTTAGATATGACGGTTCCTTTGACTACACCATATCCATTGAAAAGGAAAACAATGATTTAAAGGAGGCTGTTATACCATCATTTGTAATCCCAATGCTTTTTGAAAATATTGTTGAACAATCCAATATATACAACGTAACCAATCAACACTTCAACATTAACATAAAAGCTTTAAAGACTGTTGTGGAAATAGAAATTCAATATCAGTGTAAAGGTTTAGAACCTGATATTATGGAAAAACACGATTATAGGGAAGATATTGTTAAATGGGAGGATCAGGTTGAATTGCTGAATACTGTTAAGGGTTATGATATCTCACATAAAACTTCCAGTTCTTTTAATGATGGCATTCATAATAGAAATATAATGTTACAGCTTCCCAATCTTGTGTAACGTACACCCAAAAGGTCAGGTTAATTCCTTTAGAATTACCCCCCTTACCTCTTCCCTCAAAGTCGAAGTATCTTCCGCACTCAGAATGCCTGTTTCAAAAAATGGGTGGATAATTGCCCTGATTTGTCCGGGTCCACCGCTATAAAAAGTGAATGAAAACCGTTTTTTATTATCCATAAAAGTCATGGGCACCACTGGAATTTTATGTGCAATGGCCATTTTAAAAGCTCCGTCTTTGAATTTATCCAGAATAACCTCCTCTTTCGGCACCCCTCCTTCGGGAAATATACAAATGCTCAATCCTTGATCTAATCTTTTTTGAGCACGCCGATAAACTCCAGTTCTGCTGCGAACATTTTCCCTATCTACCAAAATACACACTCTTTTGTAGAAAAATCCAAAAATGGGAATATTCACCAATTCCTTTTTGCCCACAAAAACAAAAGGATTTCTACTAACATGAAGCATCAACATAATATCGAGCATACTGGTATGGTTTGCGACCAACATATAACTCTTTCCTCTTTTCATTTTTTGTTCGCGTACAATTTTGGGAAAGCAACCCATACCATACAAAATGGGCCTTGCCCATAAATTGCGGGCCAACCAAAAAAATTGGGGGTAGGTCTTTTCCGAAATAGTAAAGATGAGCAAAAAAGGGAAAAACAATAGAATGGGAACAGTAACCAGCACATAGAACCATACCCTGTACAACACATAACCAACGTTTCTGATTATTCCAACCATGGGCCAAAAGTAGAATTTTTGAATATCTTTATAGGACTAACCATAAAATCTTATAGCATGGGTATTTTATATGCATTGTTAATCGGGGGGCTCGCAGGCTGGCTTGCCGGTAAAATTATGAAAGGTGGCGGATTTGGTGCCCTATTGAACATTATTTTAGGAATTGTTGGGGGCGCAGTTGGCAACTGGTTATTTGGAGCTTTGGGGATTCATATAAGTTCAGGTATTCTTGGCGATTTAATCACTGGAGTAATTGGTGCCGTGGCAATTCTTTTTATAGCAGGGCTTTTCAAAAAATAACTTTGTGCCCATAAAACATTTTAGCGTTCATATCCGCTTTTTTTATATGTACGGGATGCTTACTTTTACGGGCAAAAATTAAGCATGGCCCGAATTCTGACAGGAATACAAAGTACAGGAACACCGCACTTGGGGAATATATTGGGTGCCATTGCACCTGCCATTGAAATGGCGGAAGATCCCAAGAACGATTCGTTCCTCTTTATAGCTGATATGCACTCCCTGACCCAGATTAAAGATGGGGAACTGCTGAGAAATAATACTTACGCCATTGCAGCCGCTTGGCTCGCCTTTGGGCTTGACATTGAAAAGACTGTTTTCTACAGGCAGAGCGATATTCCACAAACCGCAGAACTGGCTTGGTACCTTAGCTGCTTTTTTCCCTATCAAAGATTAACATTGGCCCACTCCTTTAAGGACAAAGCGGATAGGCTGGAAGATGTAAACGCTGGCTTGTTCAGCTACCCAATGCTTATGGCGGCTGATATTTTGTTGTATGATGCAGACATTGTTCCGGTAGGGAAAGACCAACTCCAGCATTTGGAAATGACACGTGATGTCGCCTCACGCTTTCACAACCAAATGGGCGAAACTTTTGTGATGCCAGAAGCCAAGGTGCACGAGCAGACCATGTATGTGCCAGGAACGGATGGTGAAAAAATGAGCAAAAGCCGGGGCAACCTCATTAATTTGTTCCAAACGGATAAAAAGCTGCGCAAACAGATTATGGGCATTGTTACGGACAGCACGCCCATGGAAGACCCTAAAGACCCAAGTAAAGACAATGTGTTTGCCTTGTACAAGCTTTTGGCTTCTCCTGAACAGATTGAGGAAATGAGTGCCAACTACTTGGCAGGAAATTACGGTTACGGACATGCCAAACAGGCTTTGTACGAACTCATATTGAAAAGGTTTGAAGAACCTCGGGAAAAGTTCGAATATTACATGAACCACAAAAGTGAAATAGACGAAGCTTTAGCTTTTGGTGCAGAAAAAGCGCGAAAAGTGGCCAATGAGGTTTTGGGGCGCGTTCGTGAAAAGTTGGGATATTAGTTTTTTGTCGAACATTAAGCTTGTTACCTTCCCTTTTGATTTATTTAAAAGTTGCTCAAAGCACTCGTTTTAAGTGCTTTTTGCACAAAACTCTCGATTTTTTGCGGTAAGTTCCCGTTAAACTACACCCAAAAACAGAGTGACTGTTCTGTTATCATTCAATACAATAAACGGTTATCTTCAGGATGATTTCACAGTTAATACTGGCTGAATTCAAGCTCAACTGCTTAGATTTTTCGGTCAATTACCTCGCTTTTTTTCAATTTTAATAGTTGGCAGGTCAATACCTTCTATTTGAAAATTTTCACCCCTTAAACCTAAAAATAGTAGGCTTAGACCGCCTCAAACATTTTACCGGGCAATGGTCGGATCACACCCTTCATTTCCATGTTCAGCAAAGTGGACGAAACTTTAAAAATGGGGAGATTACATTCCAAAGCCACGGTATCGAGCATCTGTTTCCCGTTCAACTGCAAATAAGAGTAGATTGACTGTTCTGTTTCATCCAACTCGATGAAAAGCTGTTTTTGTACCGTTTTTTTCCGCTCTTCCTCCCCAATTTCCCATCCCAATAGGTAAATCAGCTCGGCAGCGGAGGTAAATAAATGCGCTTTTTGGTATTTAATAAGATCATTACAGCCTTTGCTCCATTTATCGGTTGCCCTTCCGGGAACGGCAAATACCTCTCTGTGGTATCCGTAGGCCAAATCCGCCGTGACCAAGCTGCCTCCTTTTTCAGCAGATTCGATGACAACGGTCGCTTCACTTAATCCGGCAATAATTCGGTTGCGTTTGAGGAAATTTTCCCTGTTGGGCCGACTGTTGCTCCAAAATTCAGTCATAAAACCGCCATTCGCTTCAATTTTGGATTTGTATTTGGAATGCACCTTGGGATAAATCTGATTAAGTCCATGCGCCATACAGGCAATAGTTTGTAACCCTTGGTCCATGGCCGCTTTTTGAACGGCTATATCCACCCCATAGGCCAATCCGCTCACAATAACAGGGTTCAATGGGGCAATCTCCTCAATAAATTGATTACAAAACGAGGCTCCATAGTTGGTTATGTTCCTGGTACCGACCACACTAATGACTTTTTGATGCTTCAAATCGATATTGCCACGTTGGAACAACAAAATGGGCCCATCTACGCAGTGCTTCAAACGAATGGGATAGTCATCATCCATAAAATAGGAAGTGACAATGTCCTCTTTGGTCAAAAATTCAAACTCTTTTTGGGCTTCTTCAAGATGGATTGAATCGTGTAGCCCTTTCAAGGTCATCTTGCCAATGCCGTCAATTTTAAAAAGATGATGCGGTTTATCCTCAAAAACGGCTTTTGGGCTTCCGCAGTGGGCAATTAATTTTTTGGCAGTAACATCCCCGATATTGGGAATACTTTGCAGCCGCAAAGCCGCAATAATTTCAGGTTCAGTCATTTGATTTGGGAGTCAAAGTTGTTCACAAAATACAGATTTTCAAATGTTAATAAAAAGTTATCCAGCATATTTTGTACTGTCCCTTTTTTTGCAATATTTGTGCCTATGCGGATTGATTCATACATAGAAAAACTATTGTTCGACTATAATTGTGTTGTAGTACCGGGTTTCGGCGCTTTTTTGGCACATGGTAAATCCGCAGAAATTGATTCGGCCACCAATACTTTGGTGCCACCAAGCAAGACCATTTCCTTTAATGCCCAACTTTCCAAAAATGATGGATTGTTGGTTTCCCATATATCCAAAGAAAAGAATTTGGGATACGAAGATATGCTTCAGGAAGTGGAGAACATTTCCAAAGATTGGAACCATAAATTAGCTCAGGGTGAAAGCATTGAGCTTTTTGGCATCGGTAAACTTTGGCATAACAGCGAACAACGTATTCAGTTCCAGCCTGAGGAAAAAATCAACTTTTTGACATCTTCTTTTGGTTTATCCTCCTTTGCTGCCACACCCATTCAGCGTGAAATCATCAAAGAAGAGATAGTGGAGTTGGAAGAACGTATTCCATTTATCATCACGCCGGAAAAAAGACAGCAAACTTCCTTTAGACCTTGGTTAAAGTATGCCGCCGTCTTTTTATTGGCTGTTTCCTTAGGGGTAACTTCTTATCGCACCTATGGTGACCTTCAACAAAAAGAAGTGGCCGCTCAGCAAGATGCTCAACAAGAAGTATCCCGTTTGATTCAAGAAGCTACTTTTTTTGAAAGTGCTCCGTTGGAATTGCCTGCCATCAACATTAACGTGACCAAAAAACAGTTAGGCAAACACCACGTGATTGCAGGAGCTTTCCGTGAAGAACAAAATGCCGAGAAAAGGGTAAACCAACTCAAGGAAAAGGGATACAATGCATTTTATTTGGGCGTGAACAAATATGGGCTTCACCAAGTAGCTTATGATAGCTTTGAAGACCCGAAAGAAGCTCTTGTCTTTTTGAGAAAGGTAAAGATTGAAGATTCAAGGGATGCTTGGATGCTTTCCGAGAAATAATCCTGCTTTCCTTTAAAACCACTCCACACTTCAATATCTTTGCGCAAAATTTAAAGGTATGCGCGCTAAAACTCCTAGTGAATCCCGTACGGTAATGACCGATTTGGTATTGCCCAGTGAAACCAACCCGCTCAACAATCTTTTTGGTGGGGAATTATTGGCTCGTATGGATCGAGCTGCCAGTATTGCTGCCCGTAGACACAGCCGTAGGATTACGGTGACCGCTTCGGTAAACCACGTAGCTTTTAATCGCGCCGTACCGCTGGGTAGTGTTGTAACCGTAGAAGCTGCTGTTTCACGAGCTTTTAAAACTTCCATGGAAATTTTTATCGATGTATGGATCGAGGACCGCTTTACGCAGGAGCGTACAAAGGCCAACGAAGCGATTTATACCTTCGTAGCCGTTGATGATACAGGAAAACCTACCGAAGTTCCCGCTTTGGAACCAGAAACGGACTTGGAGAAAGAACGCTTTGCCGCAGCACTTCGAAGAAAACAGCTGAGTTTGGTACTTGCCGGTAAAATGAAGCCTGGGGATGCCACAGAGCTAAAGGCTCTTTTCTTGGATAACTAGAAAAAATATAGTCTTATCCCGATAAAGGGTGACAATGTTTGGGTCCTTCTAAAAAAATTTTCCAATTCTGGCGCTGTATATACACTTAAAAAATCCCAGTAGTGATCTATTTTCAGATAGATTCCAAAGGAATTACTCAATTTATAGGCTATGTCAAAATTAGCGACAATGGAAAAACCATCGTCTTTGAACTTGGTGGTGCTTTGGCTATGCCTGTATAGTACATATCCAGTTCCTAGCCCTGCTCTTATGCTCATACTTTTGTTTTTCTCCAAAAGAGAATAATTTCCGGTTGCAAGTAAATGGCTTACACTTGTGTTATCTATTCCGCCAACCTTACTTATATTCACAACGTCACCTTTATAATGACTCCATTGGGTTCCAATTAACCATTTGGATGATACCAAAATTTTTGCGTCCAAATTAAACCCATTTCCAATATCATATCCCTCTGCAAGAAAGTTATGGCCGAAACTGAAGGGCTGACCATAAGCTACACCTAGTTCACCTGTCACTTCGCTTTCCAACTCTTTTTTCACTTCTTGTGCAAACAAAAACGAATGCGTCAGACATAGTATAAAGAATATTATAACTCTTTTAAAAATCAAACTCGTACCCATTGATTTCTTTGTTGTAGTGCACTTTGGAATCATCCTGTTTAACAATGCCGTTGTTAATCAAAGAATAGCTAACTTGAATGGAATCTCCCCTTGAAACTCTCAGAGGGATTTCTTTAGTAAGCTCTGAAGGATATAGCTCTCCATATTCTTTCATTTGCCATATATTGACCTCAAACATGTCGTGGTCAATATTAATTTCTTTAACGGAAGCGTTATATTGTATTAAATATGCAAGGGTGTCTTGTATATTTGATATTCTATTTATTTGCAGTCTAGAGTTTACTACTCTTCCTATTTCAACCTCAGGAATTTGATATTTGAAAGTTTCCAGTGGCAAAGATTTGATTCCATTTATTACCAAAGTGGGCCAACCACTGTCATATCCATCCTCTCCTTCTGCATTAATAACCAATGAAAGGTAACTATTGTTTTTAGGTGAAATTGTAGTGATTTTATAATTTCCATCAGCCATTAATCTAGTTGAACCTATCAAATCAATATCTTCTTGTGTGAGAGGAAATAAAGGAAGTGGTATAAATGAACTTATAAATTCACCAGAAGCATAACCATCAACTGGTAGCTGGGGCAAATCTTCATTCTCAAAGGAAATAATTTGACCGACAATTAAAAGGCGCGTATTATCTTCATAAGTTAGTTCGCATGAAGATATTGCCATGCCCATCAAGAAAAGAAGTAGGTTTCTATTCATTCAGCTAAAGATATGTCGGTAAAAATCTGGGGTGATGAAAGTTACATTAAATAACTTTAAAAATCAAAATTGTCGGGATCTGGGCCAAATCGTTTGCCTTTGTCCAATCCATCCAACAGTTGCACATCTTCTTCGGAAAGTTCAAAATCGAAAAGGTCGGAATTGGCTATAATTCGCTCTTTTTTGGATGATTTTGGAATCGTGACCACCCCTTTTTGAAGGTCCCATCGCAAAACTATCTGTGCAATGGTCTTGTTGTATTTTGCAGCCAAATCCTTCATTATATCCAAATCAAAGATGTTGCCCTGCATCATGGGGGACCATGCTTCATATTGAATTCCTTTGGAATTACAGAAATCTATCAAATCCTGTTGTACCAAATAGGGATGAAATTCCATTTGGTTCACCATGGGCACAATCTCCGCCGAAGTCAATAAATCTTCTAAATGATGCTGCAAAAAGTTGCTCACGCCTATGGCGCGAACTCGTTTTTCCCTGTACAGTTTTTCGAGTGCTTTCCAAGTTTCTTTGGACAGTTCTCCTTTGGGCCAATGTATCAAATACAAATCTAAATAATCGGTTCCCAATCGCTCTAAACTGGCATCAAATGCTTTTAGTGTGGTATCATATCCTTGGTCGGTGTTCCAAACCTTGCTCACCAAAAAAACATCCTTTCGATCCACATTACTTTCTTGGATTCCTTTACCTACCCCTTCTTCATTATCATAAACGGATGCTGTATCGATATGCCTGTAACCATGATTCAAAGCCTCCTTTACTGCATTAATGACTTCACTTCCATCTTTGGAAAGATAAACGCCCAATCCAAAATAGGGCATCTGGACCCCATTGTGCAATTCAAAGGAGCCTTGTAAATCTGTTATTTTCTTCATAATGCTAGAGTTGGTAGATCCAATCTTCGGGATTTAACCGATTGGAGTCTTTATATAGATAAAACTTCAATTTAGTAGTACCGTCAAACCGATTGGTATTTATTTCGCCCAAAACCTCTTTAACGGCAACCCTGTCGCCTTTTTTAACGTACAGGTTGGATAAATTATAATACGTACTGATATAGTTGCCGTGCTTTATCTGAACCCCTTTACTGCCACCGGGAACTGATAAAATGGCGATAACCTCTCCTTCAAAAATGGCCCTGGCCTTGCTACCTTTGTCCGTAGTTATGGTCACCCCGTTGTTTCGGTGCTTTATTCCAGGATAAAGTTTATCCGCATATACCCCATATCCTTGGCTTTTTACCCCTTTTTCCACTGGCCAGATCAATCTTCCTTTGTTGGACGAAAAATTGTCCGCCAACAATTTTGCCTCCGGCGTTAAGGCAAAAGTTGCACTGGTTGTAGATTTTCCGGAACTCTTATTGGAACTGGCGATGGCACTTTTGATCAATCTTTCAATCTCCCGATCAATTTTACGCGCCTCTGCTTGCTTATTTGCAATTGCCGTGGTGTATTTAGCCTCATTTTGTTTGATGCTCGTCAAAAGGTTCTTTTGGCTCTCTATTTCCTTCGAAAGTTCAGCCTTGGCTCTTTGGTTTTCAGCTAGGAGCTGTTCCTTTTCTTTACGTTGACGAACTAAATCCTGATTCAGTTGTGTGAGTTCATCGGTTTTTTTGACGATTCCTTCACCTTGTTTTTTTCTATGCTTTGCATACTGCTGCATATATTGAAGTCTTTTAAAAGCCTGAAAAAAGTTTTCGGCAGACAACAAAAACATCAATCTATTACTTTGGGATTTGTTCTGATAGGTTTTTTGAATCAGGTTGGCGTAATCATCCTTTAGGATTTTTAGATCCTCCCTGAGCTTACTAATATTCCTAATGTTGACATTAATTTGTCTATTGAGAAGATTTGACTGTTGATTAGTAACTCGAATTAGCTCTTGACGAACATTGATTTTATTGTCCAAAGCCTCCATTTGATCCAAGACAGAACCTTTTTCTTTCCTTTCCGCAAAAAGCAATCTATTGATTTCTTTGATTTCTTTTTGCAAACGTTCCCGTTTTGCCTCCAGCACTTTTTGTTCACTCGTTTGAGCATACGAGGTTGTTGAAATAAAAAGCGTAACTAATAGACAATAAATAAAATATGAAATTTTACCTTTCATATTACTTTAATGTAATTTTATCATATCCCTTTGGCACTTTATAGGGAAAATTCATAGGTTTATTAAGTTCTAAATTACGAAAACTCAAATCTATGGTGGTTAAATCACCCGCTTCTTCGGCTATAATCTTTACTTCGTCGGGCAATACGTTTCCAGAAATATCCTGATAGGTATATTTAGCCATTAGCTGTCTTGCGTTTTCCGGTTGCGATATTTCTTGTTCGGCAATTTTAAAATTCTTTGGCTCCAGTTGAAACAATATTTTAAAAAGTTCTCTGGCCTTTTTCGGTTTCAATTGGTAATTCCCATTATACACTTCTGAGTTGAACTTCTCTTTTCTCAAGTCCAAAACAGCATTTCCAAGCAATAGGTTCTGTACCTTTTCAAAATCGAGTTCCGTTCCTAGCAAATTGCTTAAATAACTAAAATCTCCATCAAAATACTCGTTTTGTAGTTTGTTATAAAAAGATACCCTGTTTGGAGTAATGTGGACTTTGACCACACCAAGAGGTGCACTCATCCAAATTACCTTATCCTTTTCCATGCGAAGACTCACATTTACGCCTTGCGAATCGTCGCCATTGGCATAATCAATCTTAACCCTACCTCTTAATGTTTTAAATTTTGGCTGATTGGAATAATGCGCATTGATAATATTTTTGGCCGACATTTTTGCATTAACCTCTCCGCCCGAAATAGACTTGGTACTCTTACAAGACCCGAAGGTGAAAAGGAAAACCATTAATATGGAAATTCTAGATATGTTTTTATATAGGTGCATTATAATCCTGAATTAATCTTGTTCAAATATTCGTTCGCCTTTTGGGTGTTCCCAATTTTGGAATACCCGTCGGAAAGCTGCTTATAGATCTTGTTCTTCAAATTTTCATCATCCAATAGGTAATCAAGTCCGCTTTCCAAGACCTCTATTCCCTTATTGAGATTCCCTGTATTGTTCAAAGCAGTGCCATAAGCGTAATAAAAATAGGGTTGCAAAGGATAAGAATCCAGTGCTTCCTGAGACTCACTCAACAGTTTTTTAAAGTCAGAAGCTGCTATCAATTGCTCCATCTGTGCCTTTAACTGTGTCAAAGGGTCATCATCTACATCTTCCCTTTTTTTCTGAGCTATTGGAGCAATTTGTTCATGCTTCCCTTTTTCGAGGGAATCGTATATTTTCCGATTCAAGTCCGATTTCAATTGGGAATCTTCTAACCCGCTTAATACTTTTTGTGCATCCTCGTATTTCTTCATTTTGAAAAAAGCGACGGCCATATTTTGCTGAAGCTTTTTGTTCTCGTAAGGTATTCGCTGCTTTACGGTCTCCATCGGACTTCCTTGTTTGTCTAAAATGGTCATTAAATTGTCCAAATACCAATAATCGGTCGGTTCAGATAGTAATGCTTCTATGGCATAATCTTGGGCCTGTACATATTTTTTATCCAACATATAGGCTTTGGCCAATTCGTAGTTAACCACACTATTATCGGGCTCCAATTGTTTGCATTTCAGGAACAAATCCACAGCCCTGTCGTAGTTCTGGATGCCTTTTTGTTTTAAGGCCTCAAAGAAGTTCTCTTGAAACTCATCGGTATATTCTTCTAGGTAGACATCGGCACTTTCCTGTTCTTCTTGGGCATAGGTACCGTAATGCATCATTATCGACACTCCCAAAGCCAACCAAACAAGAAGTTCTTTTTTCATAACATCCTAAGTCCCCATCAAACTAAAAAATCTATTCTAAAGTTATTCCAAAATGGAATAATCTCCAATACTAATGGTCTCAAAATTACCATTATAAACAACATGGTTACCAATCATTGCATTGTCCAAATTAGCATTGCTTATTTTACTGTCGCTCTGGATCAGACTATTTTTTATTGTTGAATTTTCTATAACCGTATTTGCGCCGACCGAAACGAAAGGCCCAACAGTAGTGTTTTTGAGTACCACGTTCTCTCCGATGAAACAGGGTTCCACAATATTCGCATTTTCCTGTTGTACAGAGTTGGCAATCATACTTTCACCTTCTTTCTCCAAAAAGCTCAACATGCGCTGATTAGTCTCCACTGTAACATTTTTATTGCCACAATCCATCCACTCATCTACCTTACCTGGTACAAATTTCATGCCCTTTTGCATCATTCGTTTAATGCCATCATTAATCTGATATTCACCACCATGGGTTATATCATTATCAAGCACATGCTGAAGTTCATTTTTAAGGACTCCAACATCTTTGAAATAGTAAATACCGATTACAGCCAGGTCAGAAACGAATTCTTGTGGTTTTTCAACCAACTCAACAATTTCATTGGAATCATTAAGTTTTACCACTCCGTAAGCCTCTGGGTGCTCCACTTGTTTCACCCATATAACGCTATCTGCAGATTTGTCCAAATCAAAGTCGGCACGAATCAATGTGTCGGCATAAGCAATAACTGCTGGACCATTCAACGATTCTTTGGCGCTCATAATGGCATGCCCTGTGCCAAGCGGTTTGTCTTGACGGTAAATCGATCCTTTGGCTCCTAATTCACCAGCCAGTTCCATTAAGCTTTGCACCACATCTTCGCCAAAAAAGGCAGGGTCGCCCAAAATAAAGGCAACTTCGTCAATGGGTTCTCTCAACACCTTGGCAATATCGCTCACTAATCTGTGAACAATAGGTTTTCCTGCAACCGGAATCAATGGTTTTGGAACTGTTAATGTGTGTGGCCTTAAACGGGATCCTCTTCCCGCCATTGGAACGATTATTTTCATACATATACCCGCGAAGTCGGGTGTTTTTTTAAGGTTTTACTCTATTTAATAAAGGTCTCGACTATGCTCGAACCTGACATTACTTCTTTTTACTTGGTACCCGTACTTCCAAATCCGCCTGCACCCCTATCGGTATCCGAAAGGGATTCTACTTCTTCCCACTCGGCACGTTCGTGTTTGGCAATCACCATTTGAGCAATACGCTCACCATTTTCGATGGTAAAGTCTTCATTGGACAGGTTCACCAAGATGACCCCTACATTCCCGCGGTAATCGGCATCAATGGTACCTGGAGCATTTAAAACTGTTATGCCCTTTTTGGCCGCCAATCCACTGCGTGGTCTTACTTGCGCTTCATAACCTACAGGTAGTTCCATAAAAAGTCCTGTTGGGACAATGGCCCTTTCCAAAGGTTTTAAAGTGATGGGCGATTCTATATCCGCCCTTAAATCCATCCCTGCGGAGGCAAGGGTTTCGTAATGTGGCAACTTATGTCCTGATTTGTTTATGATCTTAATTTTCACGTCTTATTAATATGCTTCGTAATTTATCTCCTTCCATTTTATACACTAACCCCAAAAATAACAAAAGTAGTATGCTGCCCGCTATTAAATTTCTATTAAAAACATAGAATGAAAGTATTGAAAACACGAGCGATACGGAAAGGTAGAAGATTATCTTTCGCATATTGTAAGGAACGGGATAGTATTTTTTACCGAAGTAATAGGACAAGAACATCATGCTGCCATAGGCAGCTAAAGTGGCCCAAGCCGATGCCATATATCCAATTTTTGGAATAAGACTTATATTGATGACCAAGGTAATAATGGCTCCTACGGATGAGATATAGGCTCCAAACTTGGTTCGGTCCGTTACCTTGTACCATACGGATAGATTATGGTAGATGCCCAAACAGAAGCTCGCCAAAAGTATAATTGGAACTACGTCCAAGGCTTCCCAATATACTGGATTGTTAAGGAGCAGTTTACCCAATACATCGATAAATACAATAACGCCCAAAAGAATGATGCTACCCAGAATTACGAAGTAATTGGTTATCTGCGCATAGGTTTTTTGTGGTTTTTCGCTTTTGGCATGACTAAAGAAAAAGGGTTCAACTCCCATTCTAAAAGCAGTACCGAACAAGGTCATAAACAAGGCCAATTTATAACAGGCTCCATATTTACCCACTTCGCTCTCAGCAATATCGGACGGAAGCAGTTCGGTGAGCAAAATCTTATCCAATACTTCGTTTATCGTAAAAGCTATTCCTGCCACTAGAATGGGTCCCGCATATTTCATCATTTGTTTCCAGACATCAAAATCGAACTTATAGGACGCCTTGATGTAAGTCGGAAGCAAAATTAAAAGCGTTACACCGCTTGCGATCACATTAGAAATCAAAACGTAATGGATTTCCCAATTCGGCTTATAAAAAGAGACTAAAAAGCCTGTATCGTTTTCTTGGGCCATTTTTGGCAATATAAGTAGAAAAAACACATTGAAAGCCAAGTTAATGGCGACATTAACGGTTTTGAGCACTGCATATCGCATGGGCTTTTCGTTGGCCCTGAGCAATGCAAACGGGATGATTACCACGGCATCCAACACCAAAATATAGGTGGTGAATTTTAGGTAATCAGGATTTATGTTAGTAACTCCGGAAAGCCATTCTTTAAGAGAAAGGGCTAAAATTAAAAACAACAATGACGTACCCAACAAGGATATCAACGATGTAGAAATTACTTTAGCTTTGTTCTCGCTTTTATGATAAAAACGAAAGAAGGCGGTTTCCATTCCATAGGCCAAAAAGACATTAAAAATAGCTATCCAAGCGTATATGTTGGTATACTGTCCATAGCCCGAAGCATTTTCAAAAACAGTCGTATACAATGGAAGCAAGAAAAAAGAAATGACCCTCGGCAATACCGTGGCCAAACCGTAGATAAACGTCTGTTTAAAAAGCCTTTTAAGTGGATTCAATAGGTGTTGCTTCTTTAAAAACTTGATTAGTGGCTACAAGTTACGCAAAAGCCATTATTACCTAAACCTTATTGTCCCAAGAAAAACAAAAAGGCCACCGAATGGGTGGCCTTTTGATAGTATTATTATGGACCCTTAATTGTTCAATGCTTCTGCACCACCAACAATCTCAAGAATTTCATTGGTAATCGCTGCTTGACGTGCTTTGTTATAGGTCAATTTTAATTCATCTCTAAGTTCGGCGGCATTATCGGTTGCTTTGTGCATCGCTGTCATACGAGCTCCGTGCTCACTCGCAAAAGAATCCCTGATAGCCTTGAACAACTGTGTTTTCAAAGATTTAGGTATCAATTCCTTAAC
This sequence comes from Flagellimonas lutimaris, assembly GCF_051494225.1. Taxonomy (GTDB): domain Bacteria; phylum Bacteroidota; class Bacteroidia; order Flavobacteriales; family Flavobacteriaceae; genus Flagellimonas; species Flagellimonas lutimaris_A. Next base: position 114,754 of record NZ_JBNPYE010000002.1, read on the forward strand.
GATTTCCTCTTTTGATGGTTCAAAAATGTAATCTGCAGCAATTGCATTATCACCTTCATCACCTACGATTGGCAGAAATTGTTCGGTCATAACAATTTGAGTAGCTGCATTCTTGAACTTGTTGTACACCAATTCGATTTTGTCGTAATCACCTTTGGTGAACAAACGCATCAAAAGTTCAGCGATTTCGGCAACATTCTCAAAGGTCAAATCATCGTACACCTTGCTTTGGTCACCCAAAATCGTGTGTTTTTTACGAAGGATATCGTTTCCTTTCTTACCAATGGTATAAAAATCAACTTGCTTTCCTGGGTACTTGTTGGACACCAAGTTATTGCTCTGCTTGATGATATTGGAGTTGAATCCACCACAAAGACCACGATTGGAAGTAATGGATACTACCAAAACTTTGTTTACAGGTCTATTATCAGCATATTCACTACCACCGTCACCTTCCAAGCTAGCACTAAGCCCTTGCAAGAGCTCGGTCAGCTTGTCCGAATAAGGGCGCATTGCCGTAATAGCATCCTGTGCCTTTTTCAACTTTGCAGCAGAAACCATTTTCATGGCACTTGTTATCTGCATTGTTGATGAGATGGATGATATCCTGTTACGTATTTCCTTTAGATTCGCCATATGCTTCTTTGTCATTCCGCACTTGATGCGGAATCTTTTTGGTTATGGATTCCTGCAGTGCCCTTCGACTACGCTCAGGGTCCTTCAGGAATGACAATTGTTATGCTTTGTACTTGCTTGATAGGTCTTTACAAACCGCAGTCAAAGTTTCGGTAACCTCGTCGGTCAATTTACCTGCTTTAAGGGTATCCAAAACATCTCTATGCTTGGCGTTCAAGAACTCCAAGTAATCTTTTTCAAATTCTTTTATTTTGTTCACAGGAACATCCCTCAACAAGTTCTTGGAGCCTGCAAAGATGATGGCCACCTGATCTTCTACGGTAAATGGATCGTTCTGGCCTTGTTTCAAAATCTCAACGTTTCTACGCCCTTTTTCAATGACGTTCAAAGTAGCGGCATCCAAATCGGAACCGAACTTGGCAAAAGCTTCCAATTCACGGAACTGGGCTTGATCCAATTTCAAAGTACCTGCTACTTTCTTCATGGATTTGATCTGGGCATTACCTCCAACACGTGATACGGATATACCTACGTTAATTGCAGGACGAACCCCTTGGTTGAATAAGTCTTGCTCCAAGAATATCTGACCATCGGTAATGGAAATTACGTTGGTCGGGATATACGCGGAAACGTCACCTGCTTGAGTTTCAATAATAGGAAGAGCTGTCAACGAACCACCACCTTTCACCATTGGTTTCAAGACCTCTGGAAGGTCGTTCATCGTCTTTGCAATATCGTCATCGGCAATAACCTTGGCAGCACGCTCCAACAATCTTGAGTGCAAGAAGAAAACGTCACCAGGGTATGCTTCACGTCCTGGAGGTCTTCTCAATAGCAAGGATACCTCACGGTAAGCCACCGCTTGTTTTGACAAATCATCATAGATGATCAAGGCAGGACGTCCTGTATCTCTAAAGAACTCACCGATAGCTGCACCAGCAAATGGGGCATATACCTGCATTGGAGCAGGGTCTGAAGCGTTGGCGGCAACAATGGTTGTATAGGCCAGTGCACCTTTTTCTTCCAAAGTCTTGGCGATGGCGGCAACCGTAGACGCTTTTTGACCTATGGCAACATAGATACAGTAAACAGGTTCACCGGCATCGTAAAATTCTTTTTGATTAAGAATGGTATCAATACAAACCGTGGTTTTACCAGTTTGTTTATCACCAATTACCAACTCCCTTTGTCCACGACCAACGGGAATCATCGCATCGATTGCCTTGATTCCTGTCTGCATGGGTTCATCAACGGGCTGTCTAAAAATTACACCAGGAGCTTTACGTTCCAAGGGCATTTCGTAGGTCTCCCCGGAAATAGGTCCTTTACCATCGATAGGTTTACCCAAGGTGTCCACCACACGGCCAACAATTCCTTCACCAACATTGATGGAAGCAATACGCTCGGTTCTCTTAACAGTAGCGCCTTCCACGATTTCTTTGGATGGGCCCAACAATACAACACCAACGTTGTCTTCCTCCAAGTTAAGAACGATACCTTGCATGCCACCATCGAACTCCACCAACTCCCCGTACTGGGCATTGGCAAGTCCATACACACGGGCAATACCATCACCTACTTGTAATACGGTACCTACTTCATCCAAAGAAGCGGATGCTTCGTAACCTGATAACTGTTTTTTCAAAATTGCTGATACCTCAGCGGCTTTTACTCCTGCCATTTTTATAGACTATTTGTAAATTCTCTTTTTAATCCGTTCAATTTGTTTGCGATGCTTGCATCGTATTGGGTGTCCCCCACCCTTAGCACAAATCCTCCGATGATGCTCTCATCGATTTTATTCTCAAGGGTAACCTTATTGCCGGTTGCCTTGGTCACCGTGTCCAGAATTTTCTTCTCCAACGCTGCGGTCAATGGAAATGCGGTGGTCACGTAAGCTACCTCCTCACCCTTCAATTTTTCATGAAGAATGATGTATTTGAAGGCCACTTCCTGCAACATGGCAATTCTCTTGTTGCTTAGCAATGTTTGTAGAAGACCTTTTGTGATTTCGTTGGCGCCCTTGAAGATTTCCAACAAACTGTTCTTCTTCACTTCTGATTTTATTATAGGACTCTCCAACATATGTTGAAGCTCTACATTCTCAGAAATGGTCGCAGCTATCTCTCGCATATCTTTTTCAACGGCTTCTGCCGCCTTCTTTTCGACTGCGAAATCCAAGGTTGCTTTTGCGTATCGTATGGCTGCCCTGTTTTGGTTCATTTCCCCTTAGTTCAGTTTAATATCGCCCAACATATCCTCAACCAACTTTTGTTGTTTGCCTTTCTGGGAAAGCTCCTCTTTGATCACTTTTTCAGCAATCTCTAGAGACAAATTAGCCACTTGTGCCTTAATATCGGCAACGGCAGCTTTCTTTTCGCTTTCTATTGTGGCTTGGGCCTGCTTGATTATCTTATCACCTTCTACCTGAGCTTGCTCTTTGGCTTCCGAAACAATACTGTCTTTTATCTCTCTGGCCTCTTTCAACAAAGCATCCCTTTCCATTCTGGCTTCTTGCAGAAGCTTTTCGCTGTCCGCAGTAACATTCTGCATTTCCTTTTTTGCAGCCTCTGCAGCTTCAAGGGCATCTTTAATACCTTCTTCGCGCTTCTCAACAGCACCAAGAATTGGTTTCCACGCATATTTCCTCAACAATAACAAAAGAGCCACAAAAAGCAACAATTGCCAGAAAAATAACCCTAAGGAAAACTGTTCGATTAACTTTTCCATTTATCTTAAAATATTAATTCTTTTAAACTATATCATTTTAAATCAATGAAGAGCCATAGCCAACCGCTATGGCCTTCATTAATACTGTTACGGTTATTAGGCTGCAAAAAGAGCGGCGAAACCGATACCTTCAATAAGGGCTGCTGCAATCAGCATAGCAGTTTGAATCTTACCAGAAGCTTCAGGTTGACGAGCAATGGCTTCCATTGCCTGTCCACCGATTCTACCGATACCCAATCCTGCTCCGATTACGATCAAACCAGCACCTACGAAATTTAAACCTGTCATGATATATGAATTTAAAAATTAAACGTTCTGTCTTAATTAATGATGATCCTCTTCTACCGCCATACCAAAATAAAGGGCGGACAACATGGTGAAAATATATGCCTGCAATGCAGCCACCAACAATTCCAATAAAGAAAGTGCGAATGCCAACAAGAAAGACAATGGGCTTCCTATCCAGTTTTTAAATATGAACATCAGCCCGACAATACTCATTAATACTATGTGACCCGCAGTAATGTTGGCATACAAACGAATCATCAATGAAAATGGCTTGATGAATGTTCCCAACAATTCTATGGGCGCCAATATAATTTTCATGGGAACCGGCACACCTGGCATCCAAAAGATGTGCTTCCAGTAGTTTTTATTCCCAGTAAATGTTGTAATCAGATATGTAATTATTGCCAAGGCAAAAGTAACAGCAATGTTGTTGGTTACATTAACCCCAAGTGGCGTCAACCCCAAAAGGTTAATCACCCACACAAAAAAGAACACCGTAAGCAAATAGCTCATATACTTCTTGTACTTGTGCTCTCCAATGTTCGGTACGGCGATCTCATCGCGAACAAAAAGCACCAAAGGTTCCAAGAATCTACCCAGACCTCTTGGCATAATACTTTTTTGGTATCGTTTGGCCATAGAACGAAACACCAAAAACATCAAAAGCGCAACGGCCATAATAAAAACAACGTTTTTAGTAATGGAGAAATCCAAAGGTTTTTTGTTGGTCGGATGTGCATCACTCACCACCAAGTCCTCCCCAAACGCATCTTCTTCATGGGTTTCATTTCCATGATGCCCACCAAAATCGATGGTCCCTTCAGCATCTGTTTTGTATATTTTATTGTGATAAAGCACGTAATAGTTTCCGCCTGCTTCAGCAACACCTTCTCCATGTTCCAACTGGGAAGAAGAAAAAACTTTTAATCCATTGTCCCAAAGAATTACTGGAAGTGGGAATCCTATATATTTATGTTCACCTTCGTCTGTAGTATAAGAATACAGGTTGAAATCATGTGAGTCCAAAAGGTGATGATCGATGTATTCCTTAATTTGGGTCTTTAGATTGTGGGTGCCTGTTTCAACTTCTTCTCCCTCATGGTTTTGGGCTGATACAAATCCCGCAATCAAAAAAATTACGGCAACTAATTTTTTACTAAAAAAAGAATTTCGCATATGATCCAACTATGGGTCCTCAAAAATTGGTGCAAAAATACATTCCTCGGTCAAAAGAAAAAAGCTTTTTTGAGTATTATTTTTTTCTTTGTTTTTTTTGGATGATTTGAGGGCTTTATCACACAGTATTAAGCAGTTTCACCAAAAAGAAGGTTTCCAGAACAAGTGCAAATCCGTAGGGAACAAAAAACACAAGAAACTCCAACCGCTCCAATACACCATCTTGATTAAAGTCCGGATATAAAAAAATGAAGAAAAGAGTAAATTTTAAAAGGCTGCCACCCAAAAAAAAGAAGCCTAATAAATCCCGGTATTTATCCCTGTAAACATAAATGGCAAAAAAAACAATCAAGGCCATTATTGCATTGAGCACATAACTTTTTGTCAACTGAAGAGAAGAAAGGTCATGTCCTTTGTTCTCCAAAAGCCAGGACTGGGAAAAAAACAGCAGTAGTAATCCCGTAAACAGGATAGAGACAAAAAGAATCGGGTAATAACTGATTTTCAATCGTTGATTTTTTTCAGTTGTTGCATCACCAAATATATGGAAATCGCAACGGCCAAGATTGTACAAATGGGCAAGAACACTTTCTCGGTCTCAAAATGGCCATCGAGCCATTTGCCTCCCCACACACCTAAATAAATAACAATGCCCATTTGAATGGCGGAACCAGACAAACGGGCGGCTGTATTAATCGTTTTTTTGTATTTCTTAGGAGGCTTTTGCTGGCTCATCTTTCTTTGTGGGCTGCATTTTAGGGGCGGACACAGCTCCTTTTCCCATGGTACAGGCAGCATTGAAAGTAGCCCCAGGCTCCACGGCCAATTTGGCCACGCTTACGGTACCTTCAATGGTTGCGGACGATTTAAGGGAAAGTAAATCCTTAACCATAAGTTCTCCGTTAAACCTTCCTTCTATATCTGCATTCACACATTCTACCTTCCCGTTGATATAGCCATCCTTTCCTATGACCACTTTACCGGAAGTGGTAACATTGCCTTCCAATTTACCGTCTATTCTAAAGTCGGCTTCGGAAGTGATATCACCCTTTATTTTGGTGTTTTTTTCTATTCTATTTGGCTGTCCGCCAAATTCATTCATAGGTCGGGGTTTTTTGTTGTCAGAAAACATTGGGTTCTAGGTTTTTGGGGATTAAAATTGTGCTTTGTATGATTCTAAATTCTTATGGACCTGTATTATTTTATAATTATCGGATAAAACTACAAAATTCTCATCTTTAATAAGGTAGTCCCTGTTGTTTTTTATAAGCTCGGCAAAGCCCAAAGCGAAGTCTTGGGAAGGAAAGCCGTGCACCACCACAAATTCATTTTCCAAATTATATATGTCTTTGGAAACGATGTTGTCATAGTTCAATTCGCTGATTACCTCTACCAAACGCGCTTTAAGTTTCGTGGCCTTTTCGTCGTTTTTAATTTTAAAAGGAAATACTACTTTCCAGTTTCCTGTTCCGGAGGAGCCTGTTTCCGGCGAGAATTCCTTCTTCTCCAATTTGGGCAGTTGTTCTTCAACCATTTGCTCCGCTTTCTTCCCTTCTGGATTGTTCGGATAGGTAAGTGCTACATAATTCAATGCTTCCTTAAAGGGTTCAAACCCTTGTAAACGACCAATGGCATTGGCTTTCAACATTTCAAACTTAGGCACAATCGGATCTCCAGTAAACTTGTTGATATACTCTTCCGACTGGGTAATTACCCTTAAAAATTCCTGCTGTTGGTATTGTTTGAACAAAGCCGCATATCTGGCATCCGGGCTGTCCGAATTTCCATCGAGCACTGCCTGCGGGTTTAACAAAATCTCGGAATAGCGTGTATCTGGATGGTTGGTAATAATGTCTTGCTTCATGTTAAGCGCCAACGGACTTCCTGATTCCTCATAAATTTTGTAGAGATTATATTTTGATGGAAGTATCAACCTTTCCTCTGGATTAGATGACAATACGCGTTCCAATTTTGCCGCGGCCAGCATGTTGTCCTTGAACTTTTCTTTATAGATTAAGCCTAGTTGATAATTGGCAAAGTTTCTTTCGGTTTTTAAGCTATCTATTTCCACAACATCGGTCGGAACCTTTTCCAAATAGTAATCCACTGAATACTTTTGGTCCTCGGTCAATACTTCATCATTAGCTGCAATTTCTTCTCCAGTTGCCTCAGAAATCAACGTTTTGGATTTATTGCTCCAGCGCCAATCATCCTCCAAACTTCTATTGCCCCAACGGGTCTTGAAATCGTTTTTACCATACCCTAAACTGGTAATGTTATAGAAATAGAATTTGCCTTGGTTCTCTTTGCCCCCTTTGCTATTAGCAAAAGTTGCGAAACCAGCAGTGGTTCGTTCCAATTCCTTTTCAGCCGCTGCTTCCTCTTTACGCTTCATTTCGGCGATGAAGTCTTCAAAATAGGCTTTACGTTCTGCGATTGGCATTTGATATAAAGCGATTACGCTATCGGCATGCTGCACGATGTCTTCATACTTAATAACATCCTCTAGGTTATCCAGCCTCTTTTTAATGTTGCGGTGCTTCCTTGTATTTTCATTGAGATTGGTCAAGGTACTGTCATAATATGCACCTGCAATTCTGTATTCATCCTCATCAAAATAGTAATCCGCCAAGCTCTGATAATTCAGGGCGTTCAGTTTACGCTCCCCTTGTGTGGCCTGTAACGATTTATTGTAATAGGCCAGAGCCAAGCTATCCGATTCGTAGGCCATGTGATATTGAGCGACTTGCCTATAAATTTTGTCCAAAAAGGGTCTGTTTTCCCTGTTTTCCTCCAAATCGGTCAGGTACTCCAACATTTCTTCCTTGTTGGTTTCCGTAAGTTCGGTGTTCTGGATTTTCCTAAGGTGTGCGTTGATCATGTACACCCTGGGTGATTTACGGTTGAGGGCAATGACCTTGTTGTAGGCATAGTTGGCGCTATCTTTATGCCCCAATTGATCGTACAATTGCCCGATTATGAAAAGGTACCTCCCCTTTTCTGGGTTCTTTTTGGTGTAGGCTTGGGATATTTTTAATTTTTGGATGGCCGTATCCGGTACATTCAGGTTGATGTAGCACTGTGCTAAAACGGCATTGGCATCGGCATATTCTTGATCTTTGAGCGATTCGTATTTGAACAAACGCTTCAGGTTTTTTATCGCCACTTCGGGGTTGTCCAAACGCATGTTGGTTTTTTCCCTCCAAATGGTGGCTTCGTTCAGCTTATCGCTCTCCACATATTTCCGAAGGATATAGTTGAAGGATTCCAAAGCTGGAATATAGCGCTGATCGAAATAACGTGCTTTTCCTAGCAACAAAAACGCTTCATCCGTTTGCGGGTTGCGTTCCTCATCTTTGATGTCCATACTGTGCTTTTGGATGGCCTTGGTAGCCTTTTCCTCGGCAATGATGAAGTTTGGGTTGTTATCTTCTGAATCGAGTTTTATCTCATCGATGACCTTGAGTCGTTCCACTGGAAGAATTTCCCAATAATCATCGCGATAATTGGCATTGATTTCTTCCAGCCCTTGTTGAAAGGCAAGATTCCCATTGTACAAAGTGTTGTACTTGGTGTTGAGTGCGTGCCAATTTCGGTTGACAAACTTGTCTTTTTGGGTGGAACATGCATTAAATGCTAGTCCTCCCAAAACAATGGCCCCTAAAAATGTATGATGAAGTTTCAAAATTATCGATAATCTTGTGTAACCTTAAACTCAAAAAAGAGCGGATTATTATAAGGCTTATCGATAAAATGCAAGAATTTTTCTTGACCGATTTTCAAACCTCAACTCGCAAAGAAAGTTTCGAGTTCCTTCATAGTTTCTGCAGAGGTGTGGATATCCTTCACGATTTCACCTTTGTTGAGCACTACGATGCGTTCGCAGACTTCGGTAACATGTATCAAATCGTGACTGGAAACAAGCACCGTTACGCCTTCTTTGGCTGCCAAATCTTTAATGATTCCTTTTAGTCGAATTTGGGTGGTCGGGTCCAAATTGGCAAAGGGTTCATCCAAAATCACTACTTCGGGGTTGCCTATAAAGCTGGCCACAATGCCCACTTTCTTTTGGTTTCCTTTGGAAAGGTCCCGCAAATACTTTTTCTGCCCCAATATCTCATCGTGGAAAAAATCATTAAAATTGGACAGTAGGGTGTCCACATCGGCCTTGTTTCTACCGCGGAGTTCTCCGATAAAGTAGAAATACTCTTCTGGAGTAAGGTATCCTATCAAAAAGGTTTCGTCAATAAAGGCAGAAGTGAATGGTTTCCAAGCTTCACTCTGATCCACCTGCACATCATTGTTTATAACGTGCCCCGATGAAGGTTGAATCAAATCCAACAATAGACTAAAAAGGGTGGTTTTTCCTGCCCCGTTGTTTCCCACAAGACCAAAACTTTGTCCCTTTGGAATTTCGAGTTGGTCAATGTTCAAAACGGTTTGTTCGCCGTAAGTCTTGGTTAAATTATGAACTGTGATCATGTATTTTTTATTAATGGTGTGTTATTTCTGTTTGTAAGCTTGTAGTGTTTTGTACTTTTCTTTTTTGTAGATGCCCTCGATCATGGTAAATACCTTTTCCTTGAAGGCAAATCCAAGTAATCCGAACACAGCCACAAAAATGTATCCCGCGGTAGGGCTGATCAAAAAGTGACCAATGGCATAAATTATAATGGGCAATACCAATTTGGGCAGCGTGAGCAGTAGTGTTTTGGCATTAAAGGCCTGCTTGTCGCCAAATGCTTTTTTATTAGAGGTAAGCTCAATCGGAGTTTTTACATAGGCACCTCCCCAAAGCACCAAGTAACTATTAATGCCAATATTATAAATGCCACCGACCAACACTGCGGCGTAGGCTTCCCATCCAAAATAGAGATAAAAAGTGGCCAAAATGGTGGAAATGATAGTTGCAATAATGACCAAGTACCATTTGGACGACAAGTATTCACGATATTTGATGTTCTGACTCATCATGAGGGGGTAATAACTACTGTCCCAACTGGGTACGTATTGTCCAAAGCTGAACAAGAACCCCCCGGTAACAAAAATTCCGGCAAAGATTTTCCAAAAAGGACCATCGTAAACTTCCAGAGCGCCCGTAAAAAATAGCAATCCATAAAAAATAAAGAAGAAGCCCATAATTACGGCCGTTCGAGATCTTTTGTTTCTTTTGATAAGTTTGATGTCGTTTTTTAAAAAAGTTCCCAAATTGCCGAAGCGATCTAACCATTCCAAGTTCTCTGTTTTGGCTTCGGTCTGTTTTTTGGCCAAGCCACCATCCAGATACATGTGCCTTTTAAAGTAAGAGAAGGCTCCATAATACATTCCCGCCAAAATAATCCATGGGATTACGGCCGTCCATGGCATGTCATAGAAAAAGTCGAAAAAGGGTTGGGTGTAAATGGTAATATCAAACCATTGATAATATTGTGAGGCTCCTGCCACGATAAATAAAGCGGCAAACACATAAAAGATGATATTCTGGTTGTTTACCATAACATTAAGGAAGTTGTTACAGTAAAAAAGAGCCATCAAAGCCAAGTGCCATCCAATAACCTGTACCGGTGGATATCCTTCCACGAGCAACACAATACTAAAAGGAATAAAAAAGAATGCATGGGCAAAGTTAAAGAATGAAATTACTGTTTTCCCCAACGAAAAGTTGACCACTTTGGTTTTGCTCATGGGCAAATACAACAAAGGTTTAATGTTTGTGACGGGCATTTTTTGCAACATGTACCTAAATACAAGGTCGAAGGCCAGGTAATAGATCATAAACTGATTGACCACACGAAGAGGGTCGCCAAGTCCCATATCTTCAATAAGAAAGTAGGCTCCGACACCCATTCCCAAGAAAACCACAATAAAGTAAAGTGCCCCCAGGGCCATCAATATTTTAAACCAGATTTCTGTTTTAAAACTTGCGGACCTAAAAAATGACTTCCATTGGAGTCCAATAAAATGTTTGAGCATGGTTGGCTTTTTTTTAGTTGGTGTCTAATTTATTGGATTTGTTACAAAACCCATGCTTTTTCTTAAAATAGATGCTCAAAAGGAGTGTAATGCTTAATTTTGCAGCAAAATTGATTACATGAGCGAATCCCATGCTTTAAAAATAGCCGCGGTAGACAAACTAACCCCAAATGCCGTGGCCCTTACTTTTGATATTCCAGAAAACCTTAAAGAAACTTATAGTTTCAAAGCAGGGCAATACATTACCCTTAAACATGAATTGGACGGAAAGGAGCTACGCAGAGCATACTCTATTTCTTCTCCGCCATCTTCAGGAAAATTAACAGTGGGCATCAAAAAAATGGAGGGCGGTACGTTTTCTGTGTACGCCAACGAGAGTTTAAAAGCCGGTGACACTGTAGAGGTTATGCCTCCAGAAGGCCGTTTTGTTTTTGAAACTACCTCTCCACAAAAAATTGCTGCATTTGCTGCCGGAAGTGGCATTACCCCAATTATGAGCATAGCTCAAACCGTTTTGGAAAGCAGTCCGGAAAATACCTTTGTGCTGGTATTTGGAAACCAATCCCCAGAAGAAACCATGTACTTTAAGGAAATTCAAGCCATAAAGGAAAAATATGGTGAGCGCTTTTTTGTACAATTTGTGTACAGCAGGTCCAATGTAGACGAGGCCTTGTTTGGAAGGATTGAAAAATCAACGGTAAATTTTGTACTAAAAAACAAGTTTAAGGAAACAGCGTTCGATGGTTTCTACCTATGTGGACCGGAAGAAATGATCCATCAGGTGACCGATACTCTAAAAGAGAATGGTGTTGCAGAAGATAAAATTCATTTTGAACTTTTTACCAGCGAGGACACCAAAGATAATCTTGCCGAAGAATTGGAAGGTAAAACCCAAGTAAAGGTAATCTTGGATGATGAGACCTTTACTTTTGTTATGGATAAAAAAGAATTGGTGCTCGATGCGGTTTTAAAACAGGACATCGATGCTCCTTATTCTTGCCAAGGTGGTGTTTGCAGTAGTTGCATTGCCCGCCTTACCGAAGGGAAGGCCGAAATGGTAAAGAACCAAATCCTTACCGATGGCGAGATTGAGGAAGGTTTTGTGTTGACTTGTCAATCACATCCGCTTACCTCCGAAATTACGGTGGACTACGATAATGTGTAATCTTTCAATTTGTTTGAATTGAAATTCGTCAATTCGAGTGATTTTTAGAGTGAATGCAAATAAAAATTGTATCGAGAATCAGAATTTAGTTACGTAAAACCTTGTTCTCGATACTCTTTACGAGGAAAAAACTAGAACCGACATTCTCTAAACGTAAAATATATCAAAATGAACGGTTATAGTGTAGATAGCATCTCTTCCAAGGCCCTACTACCGTGTTCGTATCCAATATTGAACGCATTTTCGATACCTTTTTTATCCAACACCCCGATTTGATCTAATTCTTTGGGTTCAATAAAAAGGTTACATTCGCGTAACTTCTCATCGTTGGATGCATGGATCATTAAACTGGTCACTCGTCCTGTAAGTTGAAAGGAGTTCCGTAAATCCTTCTTTTGCAATGGTACAGTGGCGGATACATTACTTCCAATGATAAATTCCGTTTTATCCTCGACATATTCCTTTGGAAAATTGTTCATGATACCCCCGTCTGCATAAAGAATATCATCAATATCCACTGGACTGAACACAGGGGGTAGAGCCGCCGATGCCAGCAAAGGTTTAATAAGTTGGCCATTATTAAAGACTTTTTCCTTGCCACTCAGCAAATCGGTGGCGACTACGTACAAAGGTCTTTCCAAACTTTCAAAAGTATTTTTTGGGAAAAATTTCTGGAAAATACTTGCATAACGCTCTGTATCAATAAATCCAGGTTTATTTATTGTAAAAAAACTGTACTGGAACAATGGCACCTTTTTAAAAAAATCGAGCATTTCTTCCACCGTATTGTTGTTGGCGTAAAGGGCACCTACCAATGCTCCAATACTTGTGCCCGCTACTACGTTGGCTTCAATGTTGTGTTCTCGCATGGCTTTGATCAGCCCAATGTGCGCCATTCCCCGAACACCTCCACCGGAAAGTACAAGGCCTATGGATTTGTTTTCAAGCATTTTTACTGTTCTTGTTATTGATGGCAAATGTAACCTATTGATTGATTTCTTTTTTCATGTTAGTTGATTCAACTCTATTTTTGCCAACTTTGCTCAATGACATAAACATTTGATTTTCAAAACTAGGCACAACTTTAGTGATGAATGCATTCTTTATTATAAGAAATTGTAATCTATAAGATAGATCTGCGACCAAAATGAATAGTGATATTTGTTGTATGTTTAGGAAGAACATTAAATAAAGAAAAATGGCCAAATCATATTATGATCCTGCAGATTTGAGAAAATTTGGTAAGATTACCGAATGGAGCGAAGAACTGGGCAATAAGTTTTTTGATTACTACGGAAAGGTTTTTGAGGAGGGCGCGCTGAGTGCTAGAGAAAAATCCTTGATCGCCTTGGCCGTATCGCACGTTGTAAAATGTCCCTATTGTATTGATGCCTACACCAAAGATGGGCTGCAACGCGGAATCACCAAAGAAGAAATGATGGAAGCTGTACATGCTGGGGCCGCCATAGAAAGTGGGGCAACTTTGGTTCATGGTGTACAGATGATGAACAAGTACGACAAACTTTCCATGTAAACTTATTTTTGATCAATGGCGCAAAGCATACTCACAGACATAAAAAAAGCGGCGAAGAAATCGTTAAAAGCACAGAAAGATGCGCTGTCCAATGCCCAAATGCAATTGGAAATCTTGAATGGTGAACTTTTTGAAGACGGAGAGCTGCCTTATTTTAAGGATAAGATTGCAGAAACAAATCAGTTTCCTTTACGTCCTAAAACACTGGAAGTACTTCAAATCAATGTAGGGTACATGTGCAATCAGGTTTGTGGGCATTGCCATGTGGATGCGGGGCCCGACCGCAAGGAAATCATGACACGGGAAACCATGCAACAATGTTTGGATGTAATCAAAAACACAGGGGCCCACACGTTGGACCTTACTGGTGGTGCACCTGAAATGAATCCTGATTTTCGTTGGTTCGTGGAAGAAGCCTCCAAAGCGGGCATTAAAGATTTTATCGTACGTTCCAACTTGACCATTATTTTGGCCAATAAAAAATACCACGACCTGCCTGAATTCTTTAAAAAGCACAATGTGCATGTGGTGTCGTCCATGCCACATTACACCCGCGGTAAAACGGACAAGCAACGTGGCGATGGTGTCTTTGATAAATCCATTAAAGCCTTGCAAATGCTCAACGAGGTGGGATACGGTATGCCGGAGAGTGATTTACGTTTAGATTTGGTGTACAATCCTTCGGGGGCGTTTTTACCCGCCGACCAAGCTGCGATGGAGCACGATTTCAAAAAAGCTTTAAAGGAGGATTTTGATATTGATTTCCACAACTTATTTGCCATAACCAATTTGCCGATTTCACGGTTTTTGGACTACCTCATCGCTTCTGACAATTATGAAGATTATATGTACTCCTTGGTAGAAGTCTATAACCCTGCCGCGGTGGAAAGTGTAATGTGCACCAACACCATTTCCGTAAGCTGGGACGGTTGGCTCTATGATTGTGATTTTAACCAGATGCTGGACCTTAAAGTCGCGAGCAAGGTAAAACACATTAAGGATTTTAATGATGACGTTTTGAGCAACAGGGATATTATTATATCACAGCATTGCTACGGCTGTACGGCTGGGGCAGGAAGTAGTTGCCAAGGGACGGTGGCTTAATCCACTACGGAAGGGAACACTCCACGTGTACCCATGTCCACGACATTTTCGCCCAATAAAGGTTCATATTTGCCGTTGCCATTAGCATCTTCCCATTCAAAACTGTTGTTAATGGATACGACCACTTCAATATTGATATCCTTGGTTGCATTCGCGGGTATCACCAAAGCCGATGGAAATTGTCCCGTCACTACACATGAGCCTTCCGGAACCGGCGAAGTATCGTTAATGGGATTGGGCACTGTGGTCTGGGGGGCATCGCCTTGGGTTACTTGTGTAAATACAAATCCTTCAATATTTCCCTTGGTTTCCAATCCAAAATACCCTTGTGCCTTGTTACCGTTCACCGTAACAGTTTGGTCTTTGATTACGTAGCTGCCAATGTAAGTGTTGTACCCTAAAAAGGAAGCAACAATACCGTCTACATCAATATTATCGTCTACTCCTTCCGGCCAATCGGGAATCTCTGTTTCCGCTCCTTCCAAATTATATACAATTGTATATTTCTGATATCCTATCGAGGCCCGAATATACTCATAACTTCCTGCTGCAACATAGCTCAGCGGAACACTTAGCGTATTGATTTCTTCGTTAAAAAACACCTCGCTGTCAAAGTCAATGGCCAATGCTCCCCCACTTCCCGTGGTTGCGGTAGAAGTAATGGTAACCCCCTCATCGTACGGTGTAAATTTATCCGGATACAGTCCTATAAAATGAAGTCCCAAAATCTCAAAGTCAGGGTTTTGTGCTGCATTTCCTTCCGGGACCGTTACAGGATTGCCCAAATTGTCCAAGCGTTCCGCATCGGCATCCATTATAAAAGTAATGTTCAATCGGGCAGCTTCCTCAACCGGAGTCCCTGTTGATTGGTCAACAGAACAGGATAGCATAGAAATTCCCATCAATACGGAAAAAATCAAGTTTGTTTTTTTCATAGTTTGTTCTTTATGTGACTTGGGTCAAAGTCCAAAACGGACATTGAAAGTTATAAAAATGATGCAACATCCTATAATGGGTTGCTCAACTCTCCAGAAGTTCCATCAATTTCTCCAAAACCTCTTGTGGTTTGATGGTTTTCATGGCTTTCTCATACCCTTCGGGTACTTTGTTGCCGTAAACCGAGGTAGGAACTAAAGGATAAGCTTCGCGGTCAGCTAAAAGTGCGTTTTCCATGGACTGACCAAACGGATAAAAACCAGCAAAAGGGTGGGTAACCCCCCAAAGAGTCACCACGGGAATACCATAATTAGCAGCCATGTGAGCATTGCCACTATCCATGGACAACATCGCATCTAAATTGGAAATGAGTTGCAATTCTTCAGAAAGATTTAGCTTACCCGCCATGCACAAGGCATTATCGTAAGCGTTAGCAAGTTGTTCCAACACTTCAACTTCTTTAGCGCCACCACCAAACAATAATATTTTATACTTATCGGTATCATTTAGCGATTTGATTACCTCTTCTGTGGATTCCAACGGATACATTTTGCCTTCATGAGCAGCAAAAGGTGCTATCCCTACCCATTTTTTGGCGTCTTGTTGTACCAACTCAAGGACCTTCGCTGAGAGTTGAACTCTTTCCAAAGGTCTGGCCTTGGATAAATTAATGGGATAACCGAGTTCGGCAAAAACATCTGCGTATCGCTGATGAGTACTTTTTAATTGCTGAAAAACTTTGTTCTTGGGACGGGTAAGTGCTTTTTTGTCTTTTCGGCCCTTATCAATTTGAGCAAAAGGCACCCGCTCTAGCGCAAAATACTTTTTAAGAATGCGACTCCGCAATACATTATGCAAATCCGCCACAGCATCGAACTTTAACGGTTTTAGTTCTTGATACAATCGCCAAAGGCCAATAAGTCCTTTATGCCGTCTTTTAACATCGGCCTCTTTTACCTGTACATTCTTCAACCCATCAAAAATGGGCATGAATGGTTTTTTGGTGAGAACAGTAAGTTGTAGCTGTGGATATTCTTCGGTAAGTGCACTGATAATGGGCACGGTCATCGCCACATCTCCCATGGCAGACAACCGAATAAGTAAAATATGGGTCTGTTTACCCCTTTTGTCCACGAAGCACAGGATTTAATTCGTCATCGTTGTACATTTTCATCTGTTTGTAGACTTTCATGTACTTATCTCCAGCCTCAATATCAGCCAACAATTGGTCAATAGCTGTAGAAAGGTCCTTTTTTTGCTCTAGAAGCACAGACAGTTTATCGCTACACTTTTGGATATGCTCCGGAGAGGCATCCCTGCGGTTTACCTCTTCCTGCATATGGTAAATCTTCAGTGCTAAAATGGAAAGTCGGTCTATTGCCCACGCTGGACTTTCGGTATTGATTGTCGCATCATTTTTAACTTGTACCGATTGGTATTTGTCTAGGAAATACCCATCAATATACTCTACCAAATCTGTACGGTCTTGGTTGCTGGCATCAATTTTACGTTTGAGATCCAATGCGTCCACAGGGTCAATTTCCGGATCCCGAATAATATCCTCGTAATGCCATTGTACGGTATCTATCCAGTTTTTTCTGTAAAGCAAATGCTCTACTTTATCCTTTGGATAAGGATTTAAAAAATCTTGGTACACGTCGTCTTTAATGTGATAGGTATCTATACTTTCCTGAAATATCTTGAAGGCAAAATCGCTGAACATAGCTTAAATTTGTTCAAAGATATTGCTTTATGCCCAATCTAGTTAAGATGGATGACAAAAAGGGAACAGGCCAATACCATAAAACCTATCAAAACCACTTCCTGAAGTTTCCGCCTTTTAATACCCTCGAAATAATTGGTAAAAAAAACGGATGCAGGGAAAAACGTGATCAATACAGGGGAAGCATCTGCTGGTGTAAATAGAATGATACCGGTACTCAATACAAAAATCAAGAAAACTATTCGTAACAAAAGTAATTTGCCCCCACTTACATTTCGCAATCGAACAAACACCAAAATAGAAACGATTATGGTCAAAATAAGATAAATCAAGGTCTTAATGTTCAACACTTGAAAGAATGATTTCGTCGTAAAAAGTCCCAAGGAGAATTGATAATGGTCTTCAAAAAAGTTTAAAGACCCCTTTAATTTGAGCACAGTGAAAGTGAGAACAAAAATCGTGGTCATGCCCAAGAAGGGAACCAACCAATTCTTGAATGTTTTCCGGTCATATACTCCGATTACAAAAAAAACCAGAAGCATAAACGCGATAGCCCAATCGTAGAACAAACTTGAAATGGCAATTAAAAGTGATGCATCAAAAATCTTGTGCTTCACATTTTTTATGGATTTGATGGACAATAGCCTCGAAAAAGCCAATAGCAAAAAAAAGTTGGCAAAAATCACGTTTTGAAGGACCAATTCATCTGAGAAAGCCACAATCAAGAACACAAAAAAGACCATGGCGTATGAGTTTGCTTCCGTTGCCTTTTCTGACCTAACAATTAAATTGATGATAAAAACGGACAACAACAGACCCGTAAACAGTAAGATTTCCAAGGGAATAGCCTCATTGATTCTTTGTTCTCCCATCTGGAAAAAAACATTGGTGAAGTAAAAAAGAAACAAAAAAATTGCTAGGACAATGTAATTTATGGGTTTTGTTTTTCCGAAAAAGCTTGAAATCATCCTATCTTTTGCTACTTTTGTAAAGTAAATATAGCCAACATGAGCAAGTTTTTTTACGGTATAGAAGACTTATTTGTAAACTACCTTTTCGCACCATTGGATTTTTTCCGCTTTATGCACAGCTGGTGGGGTTCCAATACGATTAACTGGATTTTCTTTGTTATTGGTTTAATCGCAGCGGTCTACTGGATGGGCCAGTTGAAAATTTTCAACGATAGCGGTGAGGAAGACAAGAGCATTAGCTCTCACTCTTACCTATAGATCAAACCCTAAATCTTTTCGGTAATACATGCCATCAAAATGGAGCTTTCCCATATTTTGATAGGATGTTTTCAGCGCTTCCTTAAAGTCTTTACCAAAGGAAGTAATTGCTATTACACGTCCTCCATTGGTCAATACTTTGTCATTGGACAACTTTGTTCCTGCATGGAAAACGATGGAATCTTGAATGTTTTCCGTTCCTGTAATCTCCTTGCCTTTTTCATAGGCTTCGGGGTAACCGCCAGATACTGCCATAACCGTGGTTGCTGCTCTTTCGTCAATTTGAAGGTCCACTTGGTCTAGAGTTCCATTGGCCATGGCCAAAAGCACCTCGACCAAATCACTTTTGAGTCTTGGTATGACTACTTCCGTCTCGGGATCTCCCATGCGAACATTGTACTCAATCACTTTGGGTTCCTCCCCAACTTTTATCAATCCGATAAAGATAAAGCCGACATAAGGCAAATTATCCTTTTTAAGGCCGTCTACGGTAGGTTTCACAATTTGACGCTCAATCTTATCCATGAAGGCGGCATCTGCAAAAGGAACCGGGGAAATGGCCCCCATACCCCCTGTATTAAGACCGGTATCGCCTTCACCTATTCTTTTGTAGTCTTTGGCCGTTGGTAAAATTTTATAGTTGGTGCCGTCATTAAGCACAAAACAGCTCAGTTCTATACCGTCCAAGAATTCTTCTATGACCACCGTTGCACTTGCATTTCCAAATTTGGAATCGACCAACATGGATTTGAGCTCATCCTTGGCCTCTTGTAAATCTTGAAGGATCAATACACCTTTCCCGGCCGCAAGTCCATCTGCTTTTAAAACATATGGAGGGTCAAGCGTTTCCAAAAAGGTATAACCTTCTTCCAATGTTTCACTTGTAAAACTTTGATAGGCTGCGGTTGGAATGTTGTGCCTCATCATAAACTCTTTGGCAAATTCTTTGCTTCCTTCCAGTTCTGCAGCTGCTTTTTCCGGCCCGATTACGGGAACGGATTTTAGGGCTGCATCATTCAAGAAAAAATCGTGCACTCCATTTACCAACGGATCTTCTGGTCCAACCACTACCAAATTGATGTTTTCTTTAAGCACCAATTGTTTAATGGCTTCAAAGTCATTTACTCCCACCTCAACGTTTGTGGCTATTTGAGCAGTTCCCGCATTACCGGGAGCTACAAATAATTTAGATGTTTTGGGACTTTGAGAGATTTTAAGGGAGATGGCATGCTCACGGCCGCCAGAACCCAAGACCAAGATGTTCATGATTCAACGTTTTGGCAAAAATACGTTTTGACGGGAACTTGTCTAGCCATTTGGTGAGAAATCTCTATGCGCTTCCCACAACTGATCGTGAGAAAGTGATTTAAAGTATTCAAATACCTTTTTGAGTCCTTCGGAACGATGCACTTTGGGTTCCCAATTCAAAATTTCCTTGGCACGGGAAATATCTGGCTGTCGTTGCATTGGGTCATCTTGTGGCAACGGCTTGAAAACTATTTTTTGGTCAGTTCCTGTTAACTTGATGATTTCTTCTGCAAATTCCAGAATGGTGGTTTCATCTGGGTTGCCGATATTGACAGGTTCCACATAATCGCTCATCAACAAACGATAGATTCCCTCGATTTGATCATCTATATAAGTAAAAGATCGCGATTGTGAACCATCTCCAAAAACGGTAAGGTCTTCTCCACGAAGTGCCTGACCCATAAATGCAGGGACCACACGGCCATCGTTTAGGCGCATACGAGAACCGTAAGTGTTGAATATCCGTACGATGCGGGTATCCAATCCGTGATGCCTATTGTAGGCCATGGTTATGGATTCCATAAAACGCTTGGCCTCATCGTAGACCCCTCGAGGACCAATAGGACTAACGTTACCAAAATAGTCTTCGCTTTGGGGATGCACTAAAGGGTCTCCATACACCTCAGAAGTGGAAGCCACTAGAATACGAGCTCCGTGATCTCTGGCCAATCCCAACAAGTTGAGTGTTCCTAAAGAACCCACCTTTAGTGTTTCTATCGGAATTTTTAAATAATCAATTGGACTTGCCGGTGAGGCAAAATGAAGGATATAGTCCATTTTACCGGGTACATGGACAAACTTGGTTACATCGTGATGGAAAAACTCAAACCGTTTTAGATGGAACAGGTGCTCTATGTTTTTAATGTCCCCTGTAATGAGGTTGTCCATGCCGATGACATGGTGACCTTCGGCAATGAACCGGTCACAGAGGTGTGATCCTAAAAAACCTGCTGCTCCGGTAATGAGTGTTTTTTTCATATGATTTTAATACGCTTTGGCCTCCCCTTTAAATGCATTTAGCACAGTTTGGAGTATAATTTTTAAATCGAGGAATAAAGACCAGTTCTCAATATAAAAAATATCGAACTTTATTCGGTTTTGAATATCTGCTTCCTGCTCAATTTCACCTCGATACCCACGCACTTGTGCCAAACCGGTAATTCCAGGTTTAACAAAATGCCTGACCATATACTTGTCCACACTAGTCGCATACTCGTTGGTGTGTTTTACCATGTGGGGACGGGGGCCTACAACGGACATGGTGCCAAAAAGTACGTTATAGAATTGAGGAAGCTCGTCGATGCTGGTTCTGCGTATAAACTTACCGATTTTTGTAATTCTCATGTCGTTTTTGGTGGCTTGAATATCATCTGCATTTTTATTGGGAGCCATAGATCGGAACTTATAACAATAGAACTCCCTATTGTCGATTCCATTTCTGGTTTGTCGAAAAAAAACGGGGCCCTTAGATTCAAGGGTAATTAATAAAGCCAAAATTGGTGTTAACCATGAGAGTAAACCAACAATAACAACTAAGGAAAATAGGACGTCAAAACTTCTTTTTATAAAAGCGTTTATCGGACTGTCCAACGGAATATCCCTCAAAGAAAGCACCGGTATGTAATCGTAGTACTCAAATTTTAATTTTTTGGAAAAAATATTTTTGTTATCCGGTATAAACTTGAGGGTTTTTAAGTTGTTGTCCGCAAAGCTTATGAACTTGGCAATCTCTTCATTTTTAAGTTCTGAAATTGAACAATAGATTTCATCAATATTGTTGCCAATAACATAATTAAAGCAAGTCTCTAGAACAAAACTCTCTGATTTTGGGGAAAACTGTTTAAGAAAATTATACCCGAACTCTCTTCTTTCTTGGAAAACCTTTCTGAGCTGATCGGTTTTCTTATTTTTTCCAATAATCACCACATTTCTCAAGTTTCCTTTTACCTTTTCCCGGTATTCCATCAACAAGAAATAGCTCAAAAGCTTTATGGTTGATATTATGGCAAAAACAAGTACAAAATATTCGCCAAGGGCAAGCCTACTTATTATTGGTTGTTTGAAGAAGCCAATAAAGGCATAAAGTGTCAAGAAAAAAAAGACAAACTGTACAAATATCAACCTTATAATATAAGTGACCTTTGAAAACCTGTAAATGGTGTAAAATTCATTTTTTATTGAGATGACAACCCATGCCAATGAAATATAAAAATGGATCAAAATCGGCGTTTGGAAATTTATAGGCAAAATATAAAGGAACATATTTAAGACACCTAAATCGAGCATGTAAGAAATAGGTGTTATTAAATTAGAATACCTGTGATGTTTAAAAAACATATGGACTAATGATTGAACTTATATCTAATTGCATCAAAAGTAAACAAACAAACAGAAAGCGGATAATAGAAAGAATACCTCTTGAATAGCTTTGGCTCATCAAAAATTCGATAAAGCCATCTAAGGTTATATTCATTGTAAAATTTAGGATAATAATTCATCCCTTTTGCTGTCTGATGAATAAATCCTCCACAGGTATATCCAACACCTTTCCATCCCATGTTTTTTAGCTCACATAGAAAATTCTCTTGGTTGGGTGTGCCCATCCCCACAACCACCTTGTCTGGTTTAAGTTCAAGAATAGACGACAGCACTTTTTGCCGCTCCTCCTTATTCTTGAAGTACCCATTCCTATATCCACTTATTTTAAGTTCGGGGAAATTTGCACGGACAACGGCCAAAAAACCAGTAAGGTTCTCCTCGGTTGACCCAATAAAATATATATTTTTCTTCTTTTCAACAGACGAACCAAAAACCGAGGGAGCCATTGAAGTCATGTCAAAGCTGGCTCTTTTTGTTCTTATCCCCCACATTCTTAACAAAAGAACCAACAAAATTCCATCTATATAAATTTTGTCAAACGACTTAAAAGCTTCCTTTTGGGTTCTAAAAAACAGATAACTATATGGATTTAAGAACGTAGCTATACCATTTTCATCAAGGTCATCAGAGTATATCTTTTCTTTTAATAAATACATCTCAAATATGTTGTTTAGAATTAGCAATTTTATGACTAAAAAATATTAGAACAAGAAAAAAAGAAAAGAAAATTTGCCCGTGGTGTCTTTGAAGTATGGACTCAACAAAAAAAGTATTCAGTAAAATTGTTCCAAAGGCAAGGCTCATAAAATTACCGTAGTACAAAAAATGGAATATGAACAGTAAAAACAGGACCAGAAATGTAATGCCTCCACCTATTAAAAATTGGAAATATTGATTATGCGCATTGTATTTGTTCTTATACTCCCAAGATGCCGGCAATCTGTGCTTCTGCATTGAAGTAAACTCATTTCCAATCCCATACCCGAAGAGAGGTCTTTTCAATACAATTTCCTTGTTGACATTATAGTTCCTTATCCTTGACCCGTCACCATCTATTTGTTGAAAAACATCTTGAAAACCATTGTGCATAAGAACAAAAAGAAATACAAGTGGTAAAATCAAAAACATAGTTATTATTGGTTTATAAAACCTTTCATAATAATGATAGACCAAATGAAAAATATTAATTAAAATAAACAGCAAAAGGCCACTCAAAGCCCCTGTGAAATATATAAGAGTAAAAACAGCAATGTTGAAGGCGATGAACAGCTTTAATTGGATTTTTCTTTCCGTTAAAAACTTAATTAGTATAAGCTGTGCCATGTTTAGGTACATCCCATAGTATATTTTTTGGATATCAATCACTGTATTTTCCTCCCAAGCGTTAAACAGTTGCTCCGGCCTAATACCAATATTATAGAAAAACACCAATAAGTTTATAGCTCCTACTGTTAGTACACCCATCAAAAATGATTTCAAAATGAGATTGATATTTATCTTGATTCTATTATTTATATGGTCAATAATAAAATAAAACACCAAGCACAATCCGACTACCACAAAAGTATCTGAAGAAAATGTCCCCTCTAAGAATGTGCAATTTACGATTGAATAAAATATCAGTATGGCCATTATTTTTAAATCTCCGTTCCATTTAAAATTAAATTTATTTATGTCGCTGTTCGCAAATGTCACCAAAACCAAAAAAATAAGAGCCTTGCTACTCCAATCGGGGTCAAAGGTCATTAAAAAAGCAAAAAGCGATAAAGTTAAATTGATAGGTAAAGGTTTCATTGCCATAATATGTTTATGATCTTTATGTACTTTGGTGCTGGCTATTTATTATTTGATTTTGTTTTTTCAATTGCCCTTAATAATCCTAATTAAGAAAAGCTATTGTACAATGTTAAATAGTCATATGTTTATTTTTTTCCTTTATTTTACGGTCCATAATTAAGAAAAATGAAAGTCCTGCGATGAAGTATACACTATTAAAGGAAGACACGGATAACCCGTTAATTAATGCTATTCCTATTACGGCGAAAGAATTTTTACGACTAAATCCAGATAGGGCTATCAACTTGTGAACAAACAACAACATAAACAGGAATATGAGTATTCCATGGTCATAAATGACCCTCAGAATATAGGAGTGAAAAATCACAGAGTAACATGAACCATCATTTTCATAGCTAAATAGTTCTTTATAGAAAGACAATTTTTTGCACGACTCCAAACTCAATGCGGTAATTCTTTCTGCACCAAACAGAAAATCCATAACCGTCCAATCCTTCGTTTCCTCCAAAAAAACCATCAGAAATTTGAACCGGTCAATTTTTTCTATATCAAACTTTCCGCCCATTCTGCTCTTAAATATCAAAAAAACCAATATTACCAATGCTATGGCAGAGGGAATAATAATATAGATTCGAGATACTAATATTTTGATGTTTACCAAAAAAAGGATAAAAAGCAAAATCAGCAGTCCTGATTTGGATCCTGACAATAAAAAAACTATTGAGATGAGGACTTGATACATACTTTCAACCTTGCCATAGATGACATAGTATAGGTAAAAAAGCAAGGATAAAAACATTAGTTCATAGTTGTTCTCATTAAATAGAATAGGTCGGTAATTATTGAAAATCAATATGCTTATAACATATTTAATTAAGAAAGCGTATAACAATACTTTGAACACTTTTCTAAATGACTTTATGTCCAGTATTTTCTTACCTAAAATTAGTGAAAGAAAAAGAAAGTATATAAAGATTTTATAGACCATTATAAAATCGAAAACATTTTCCTTTTTTAGGACAACGGAATAAATGGCACTAAAAATTAGATAGAAGAGGGCAAGAAGGAGAAGTTGAAGTATTTCTTTATTTATAGAGGGTTTTTGTAAAGAAATAACAAATAAATAAAATACAAAAAACTCAAAATAGACATTGAACGTTACATAGGAATAGGTAAGCAGGGCAATAAAAATTGTTGCATACAAAGACCACAATAAGATTTTCTTTCCCATTAATGCATATTGTTGCTACTAGACCGTCGAGATGAGGAATTTCTTGCCGATTTCCTGACCTGAATAAGATGGCGATTTGTGTTAAAATTCAAGTATTTCGTTGAATTTGTCAATATTGTATTCTATTGAGAATCTCTCTCTGGCATCATCCTTTATTCTGTTCCTGTCAACTCCACTATTTAGAAGATTTTCCAGCTTTTCACTAAAATCACTCAATTTAAAGGAAAAAATATCCCCATTCAACCCTGGTCTTATGATTTGGTTTAAATCTTCCAAACAATTGTTTGCCATCACCGGTGTGCCACATGATAGGGCTTCGAGAACCGCGTTAGGGTACCCCTCATACCTAGAGCTCAAAATAAAAACATCTGCCTTTGCCATAAATTTGTAAGGATTGGCAACAAACCCTACAAATTCTACCTTGTCTTCCAGGCCTAATTCAATTGCCATTTGCCACAAATCTTCCCGGTCTGGCCCGTTCCCTAAAAGCAAAAGCCTAAAGTTACCGTTCTTTAACTTTGATAATTCATTGAACAACAGGTCGTATCCTTTTTGATGATTTAAGCGGCCCACCGAAATAAAATTGTGCGCCGTTCCCTCTAACTCATCTGCCAATTCCTCTCTGCACTGATTTTGAATATAGTTGAAGTCTACAGGATTATTGATTTTAAAAAGCTTATTTCGCGGGATATTATAATTCTCGTTCAAATCTAAATACATTTCATCCGATTGAACTATAATCCTATCAAAATTCTTGTAACTACATTTATACAGCCATTTTATGATTGTTCTTTTTTCATGTTTTGTAGGTATGTTGGTCTCTCTGGCAACAAATCTTATGCCTTTGGGGAACAAAAATATAAACCTTGAAACCAAAACATTATAGGCTCCAAAGCCAAAAAACAAAACATCAGGCTTTTCTTTATAGGTGAATCTTATCAATTTAAAGACCCAGTTTATCAAAGAATAATGCCTGTTCTTTTTGATTTCAAAAAAGTGAAGTTTTACATCCTCCTTGAGTGTTTTTATATAATCATCAGACCTGTTCCCAAACAAAATAATCAAATGTAAACTGAAGCGACCACGGTCTAAGTTATTAAGAAGTATGGAAGCCACTCTTTCGGCTCCCCCACTACCCAGTGTTGGCATTATAAAATATACCTTCTTCATAGATTTTTAGGTTCCATACAAAAAAATTATGCGTATTAACACCGGTCTTGGTATTTAATAGATCTTGCATAAAAAAAATATACCAGGGCAAAGTACGAGGTTGAACTGACCACCTTGGCTATACTGGCTCCAATTGCACCAAAAGACGGTATTAAAGCCATAGAAGCAATAAGTGTTATTATTCCGACACCCATGGTAGAGATTCTCATATTTTTACCTTGTCCTTTTGCATATAAAAACTTTATGAACAAATCTCCAAAACCATGCATTAAAAAACCAAAAGCTGTAATATACGCCAATGGGATTACGGGTTCATATTGCTCTGTATAGAAAAAATATACAAAAGGCTCAAGAATCAATAAAAAACCTACCAATGCTCCAATGGAAAGTGCAGTAGCAGACTTAACCACCTTTGCAGGTATTTTATTTAAGACCACAAAATCCTTCATCATCGTGGAGCCGATTATTGTTGGCATTACTCCTATTGGTGCTGAAATCGTTAAACTTAGCACAAAGAATCCAAAATCTGTGTTATTGTTAAAATGACTAACCAACAAAGAACTCAAGTGACCACTCGCCACGCCGAACAATGCCCCTATAAAAATTGGAAATCCAACGTCTCTGTTATGGTGTAAAAGCTGTTTTGTGGTTTCGAGGTCAAACTTGAATTTTATTTTAAAAGTTATGTACACTGTAATCACAGCAATTGAGCCATAAAAAAGAATCAAGACATACATAAGGCTGAAACTATTGTACATCAAAAAAATTAAAGATAGGATAAACAATATTTTGGGTCCAATCTTTAAAACGGATAGCCAATATATTTTGTTTAACCCTTGGAGTAAATTTTCAAGATTATGATTAAGGACGATGGCTGGCGCAAAGAGTATCAAGGGTAGTATATACTCTCTGAGGTTTCCCTCATAAAAAAAGAAGACGTAACCTAGTAAAATTAACGCCAGTACAATCGAAGAGAACAAAACCAAAATCAAACTGGAGCCAATGATTTTTTTTTGAACAAAGTCTGATTTTTCGTTTGCCACCAAATAGGTCCCCGTATTAAAAAAACCCATTGTACTGAACAACAAAGTAAAAGAAAATAGAACCTCTATAAATTTATAGTCCCCATATACATCTTTTCCCAAGTACCTTGTGTTCAAAACGCTTATGACAAAACCAAGAAACATAGCCCCAATAGACGCAATATAAAGCGCAGAGGCTTGTTTGAATTTCTTATTTTGGAAGATTCTCATTTTATCAAATTAGACTAAGCATATTCTAAAAAGCGAATCAATTTTTTTACCTGGTTCTTTGACTCGAAGCTTTTGCTAAGTTCCCTTCCTTTTTCGCCAACCTTTTGTGCAGTGGTATAGTTTTCTATAACAAACATCAACCTTTCGGCAAACCTTTCTGGGGCATCGGGCTCCACCAGAAACCCGTTCACATTGTCAATTATATAATCTGCAATTTCTCCGACCCTGGTTACTACGATAGGCCTGCCAGTTGATAAATATTCTCCCACTTTGGAGGGAAATCCGCCTTGGGCCTGTTTATTATTTGGTCTGGCCAATACCAAAACTGAAGATTCGTTCAGGTATTTAATCACTTCAATATGCGGAACTTTGCCGGTCAATGTAATGGCTTCTTTTAGACTTAATGAAGTAATTAAGTCATCCATTTCTTTGAATGTACTTTTATCTGCATTCCCTACCAATTTCAACTTCCATTTAGGATATTTCTTATGCACAATAGAAAAGGCTTCGATTAGGTCCAGTACCCCGTCTTTATTGTGCCCCATAAAACCACAATAGGTGATGACGTTCGCTCTCTCCACTTTCGGGTATTTGAAAATCGAAGAGTCCAATATCAGTGGCATAATAAAAACTTTTTCTATACCTGTTTTACTAGTATAAAATTCTTTTAGTGCCTTTGAACAGGTGACCAGATATTTTCCTGACTTCATGCTAAATATTGAAAAAAGGTACCTAAATAAAAAATATAAGGATTTTTTGTGGGCCAAATATCTAGGAAACTCGTTGTTTTCAAAAGCAATTTCAATCCCTTTGAGTTTTAAAATAAAAGGAATCCAAAACAACTCAAAACTTCCATAAAAATAGGCTAAGTCTCCTTTTTTCAATCGTAACAAAAGTGGAAAGATTGCGACTATTTTATATAGTATGGATATTGGCAGTGTTATGGCTTTGGGTATTTTGTGGTTATGATAAGCCACAACGATCACATTGACCTTCTGCTGTACCTTTTCTTCTTCCAAACCTTTAACCCATGATGCTATTCTTATTCCAGAACCACCAATATCAGGGTATTTATACTCTGTGATAATGTGTATACTCATTCCTTAGACCAAACAACCCTATTGACATAATCTATATAGGAAATAATTATTCTGACCACCTTTTCGCTAACGTTTGGCATTGAATAATCATAGACCTCCCTAAAATTTCTTACTGGGTTTCTTTTTTGTACTTCCAATGCTGTTATCCCCTGCAAAATCCTCTCTGGATTAAGGCCTACCATCATAACGGACGCTTCTTCCATAGCTTCTAACCGTTCATGGGTTTCTCTAATGTTCAATGCTCTAAAATTCAATATTGCGCTTTCCTCAGAAATTGTTCCAGAATCTGATAAAACAACGTATGAATTTAGTTGAAGAGCATTGTAGTCAAAAAATCCCAATGGTTTCAAAAAGGTGATATTACCGTTCATTTTTAGCTCGGTGCTTGTCAACATATTGCGTGTTCTTGGGTGTGTTGAGACCACAACGGGAAAATCGTATTCTTCAGCAATTCTATTCAACGTCTCAAGTAAGTTACTGAAATTTTTAGGGTTATTGATGTTTTCTTCCCTATGGGAAGATACCACAAAAAAATTTTGCTTCTCTAGATTAAGTCTTTCAAGAATATCGGATGTTTCAATATTTCCCTTAAACTTGTTCAACACCTCATAAATTGGGCTTCCCGTTTTAATAATCCTGTCTGATGGCAGCCCTTCCCTAAGTAAACACTCCCTGGCCAAAGAGCTATAGGTAAGGTTTATGTCGGATATGTGGTCTACAATCTTTCTATTCGTCTCTTCAGGGACTCTTTGGTCGAAGCATCTGTTACCCGCCTCCATATGAAAGATGGGTATCTTTCTTTTTTTTGCAGGTATTGCACACAAAGAGGAGTTAGTGTCCCCTAAAACCAAAAATGCCTCCGGTGCTTCCTTTTCTAAAATCGGATCTATACTGATTAATATTTTGCCAATCGTTTCTGTAGCATTCTTGCCAGAGGCTTCTAAAAAATAATCTGGTTTTCTAATTCCCAAGTCATTGAAGAATATTTCATTGAGCTCATAATCATAGTTTTGACCAGTATGAATAATCACCTGTTCAATGGCCGCATTATTGTCCAATGCCTGGATTACGCAAGCCAATCTTATAATTTCTGGCCTAGTCCCAATTACTACTATTACTTTTATTTTTTTCATAAACTCTTAATAAGAATAAAACGACTTATTGACTTCCATAAATTCCTTCATTTCAGATAGCATTTCCAAATACGAATTTCTAACAGTCAATGATGTGTTTTCGGTGTTCTTGAAGCTCTTGTCCTTTTTATCTCCACTATACTTTTCTATCTCAATATCGCCACGGTTCCATATTTGTTTAAAAAGGCACAACAACTCATATTTGGAAACCTTCTTATTGTTGGTAAGGTGAAAAATTCCTTTAAGGTCCTTTTCTGAAATAATGACATCAATCGCTTTCGCCAACTCAAGTGTCGTAACACCGCTCCAATAGACATTACTAAAGCCTTTGATTTTGCCTGACTGGTTCATAAACCAATGAAAAAGACCTTCCCCTTTTGATTTTATTTCGGGTCCGATTATAGACGTTCTTATAGTAAGGTCTTTTTCATTGTTTACTTCCCCCAAAGCTTTAGACCTTGCATAGACATCATCTCCGTCCCTAAAAGAGGACTCTGTGTAATCTCCATTTTTTCCTGAAAAAACACAGTCTGTACTTATGTGGATAATTTTTGTTTTTGAGTTTTTTGTAATATCAACCAAATAATTGGGAAAATAGCTGTTGACCAATATTGCGTTTGATGTTGAGTCCATTGATCCGCTTATAAGAATACCAACGGCATTGATTATATAGTCCGGCTCAATTTTTTTGACCAACCTGCTTACATCATCAAAATTGGTGACATTTAACAACATAGTGGCCTCATCATACTTGTCCCGAAACGATGTTGCTGTTATTTCATACTTCTCTTTCCCAGATAAGTAATTGTAAATTACATGACCCGCCATACCGGAGACACCAAAAATCAGTATCTTTTTTTTCATTTGTCTAATTAAATTTCCCATTCGTCCCATTTGTCCATTGGGAACCTTAAATCGTCATCCTTAAGCTCATTTAACCTATAATCCGAAAAGATGAGCAGTTTTGAATTGTCCTCCAACGAAACGAATCCATTTGCGTAACCTGGGGGGATGTAAAGGGTCTTAGAGTTGTCCTCGCTCAATTCATAACAAAGGGCTCTTAATTTATTTGAAGGGTTGTGCCAATCATCAATTTTAATAAGCTTTACCAAAAAGCTCCCTGTAAGACAAAAAAACCATTTAGCCTCTATTTTATGTGCCTGCCAAGCCCTTACAACACCCCTTTTTGAATGGGTAATTATGTAATTCCTTTTAATTCCGCTTAAATCAAAACCATTTACAAAATCTATCTTACCTCTTTGATCCTTATGTGTTCCTCCAATAATTTCATATGGTTCATCACTATTATCCATAGTATTGCTGATCCTTTTTTATAAAATCTAATTTAAGTAGCATTTTTTTCATGCCTTCCAAATCTAATCTTTCAGTATTGTGGGAATTATAATCCTCAATATTGTCAGTGCTAATTTCCCCTTTTGAAAAGTAATTTTGGTAATTTAAGTTTCTATTATCAGCTGGTATACGGTAATATCCACCAAGGTCTTCTGCTCTTATAACTTCTTCCCTTGTCAACAAAGACTCATAAAGCTTTTCACCATGCCTTGTTCCAATAATGTTTATATCTAAATGAGAATTATACAGCTCCTTTAAAGATTTTGCCAAAGTATCAATTGTAGCCGCTGGAGCTTTTTGTACGAACAAATCACCTGGTTGGGCATTTTCAAAAGCAAACAAAACTAAATTAACCGCATCTTTAAGAGTCATCATAAACCTAGTCATTTCAGGGTTTGTCAAGGTCAAGTTCTCATTGTTTTTTATTTGATTGACAAAAAGTGGAATAACAGAGCCTCTGGATGCCATAACATTTCCATATCTAGTACCACAAATTACAGTATTATTAGATTTTCTTGATTTTGCCGTGAAAACCTTTTCCATCATGGCCTTGGAAATCCCCATTGCATTTATAGGATAAACTGCTTTATCCGTACTAAGAACTACAACATTCTTCACGTTATGAGCTATAGCGGCATCCAATACATTCTCGGTTCCCAAAACATTTGTCTTTACGGCTTCTATAGGGAAAAACTCACAAGAAGGAACCTGCTTAAGCGCAGCCGCATGAAAAATATAATCCACGCCAACCACCGCATTTTCAACAGATCTATAGTCGCGAACATCCCCAATGTAAAACTTAACTTTTTGATTTCCAATGTGTCGTCTTAAATCATCTTGTTTCTTTTCATCTCTTGAAAAAATCCGAATTTCCTCAAAATCCGAATCGACAAAAGTCTCTAAAACAGCTGATCCGAAGGAACCTGTACCTCCCGTAATTAATAGTTTCTTATTTGCAAATAAATTTTTGGTCATTTTTAAAATACCTTTCTCTTTTGTTAAACTAAACTGAATTAGTAAAAATAAAAGCTAATTTCTTTGATGTCAAAGAATCGCTATCATAATGTTATTAAAAAAACGAAGTGATAAAATTTACCTTACCTACATGAAAAAAGAAAACATAGCATCCCTACTTGATATATTAATCGAGTCATTCTTCGTTACCCATTTAATATTTAATGACACATCATCAAATCGAATTCCCCCCTCAGCCTCTTTATTATAATAATTGTCGCACTTATAAAACACATTTGCGGATTCACTCAACGTCAAAAATCCGTGGGCAAATCCTCTTGGCACAAACAATTGCTTTTTATTATTACTACTTAACTCAATTGATAAATGCTCTCCAAAAGTAGGGGATTTTTTACGCAAATCTACTACAACATCCTGAATTCTTCCCTTTAACACCGAAACCAACTTTGCCTGGGCATATTCTCCTTTCTGAAAATGCAGTCCCCGCAGGACTCCTTTTTTGGAAAAGGACTGATTATCCTGCACAAAGTTTACTTCTTGTCCAATCGCTTTACAAAAATCCTTGTGATTGTAGCTCTCAAAAAAGTAGCCTCGTTCGTCCTCAAAAATCTCGGGTTCCAAAATAAAACACCCCTTTAGTTTCGTCTCTATCGCTTTTATCATGCTTCTTTGTTCAATATGGCCAACAATCTTTCTCCATAACCGCTCTTCATCAGGGGATCCGCCAAATCTTTCAGTTGCTTTTCAGTAATATATCCCATTTCGTAGGCGGAGACCTCGATTGATCCCGTAATCAGGCCCTGCCGCTCTTCAATGACCTCCACAAATTGTGATGCTTGCATCAAAGCTTGAAATGTTCCGGTGTCCAACCAGGCAGTACCCCTATCCAGTACGCTTACGTTAAGCTTTCCTCTTTTTAAGTATTCTTTGTTCACATCGGTAATTTCCAATTCGCCTCGTGCGCTTGGCTTGATGTTTTTAGCTATTGATATGACTTCATTGTCATAAAAATAAATGCCTGGAACTACGTAATTGGATTTCGGTTTCTTGGGCTTTTCCTCTATGCTGATGGCTTTCCCTTTCTCATCAAACTCTACCACACCATATCTTTGTGGGTCATTTACCCGATAGGCATAAATAATTCCTCCATCGGGATCATTGTTTGCTTGCAACAGTTTGGACAGGCCTGCCCCGTAAAAAATGTTGTCCCCCAAAATGAGAGCCACCTTGTCCTTCCCAATAAAGTCTTCTCCAATAATGAATGCTTCTGCCAAACCATTAGGCGATTCTTGCACTGCATAGGAAAAAGAGCAACCGTATTGTTGTCCGTTACCCATAAATTCCTGAAACAACGGTAAATCCTTTGGGGTGGAAATAATCAATATTTCCTGGATTCCTGTATACATCAAAGTAGAAAGGGGATAGTAAATCATCGGCTTGTCATAAATGGGCATCAACTGCTTGCTTACCGAAAGGGTAAGTGGGTGCAGCCTGCTACCGGTTCCTCCTGCCAAAATGATTCCTTTCATTGTTTTACGCTTGATATTGCTTTTTATAATATTCCAAATAATCCCCTGAGGTAACATGGTCCAACCATTCTTGGTTTTCAAAATACCAATCTATGGTCTTTTCTAGACCTTCCTCAAAAGTAACTGAAGGTTTCCAATCCAACTCCCTGTTGATTTTGTTCGCATCAATGGCATACCTTAAATCGTGTCCTGGACGATCTTTTACAAAGGTTATCCGTTTTTCTGAAACTCCTTGCTGTCTTTCAAGTTTTTTGTCCATCAACCTGCACAACATTTTGGTCAAATCGATGTTTTTCCATTCATTAAATCCCCCGACATTATAGGTTTCCCCCTTTTTCCCTTTATGGAATATAAGGTCAATGGCCTCTGCATGGTCTTTCACAAACAACCAATCTCGGGTATAGTTTCCATCGCCATAAACGGGTAACTCCTTATTTTGAATGATATTGTTGATGAAGAGGGGAATCAATTTCTCTGGAAACTGATTAGGACCATAATTATTGGAACAATTGGAAACTACATAGGGCAGACCATAAGTTTCTCCATATGCTCTCACAAAATGATCTGAACTGGCTTTTGATGCGGAATAAGGGGAGTTTGGGTCATAAGCCGTTTTTTCCGTGAAAAATCCATCTTTGCCCAAACTGCCAAAAACCTCATCAGTGCTGATATGGTAAAACAAGAAGTTTGGGTTATCCTTGGCAACTTTCAATGAGGCATTCAACAAATTGACGGTGCCCAAAACATTTGTCCGAACAAAGGATATAGGGTCTGTAATCGATCTATCCACATGAGATTCCGCAGCCAAATGAATCACACCATCAAAAGCATGTTGGGAAAAAAGATTATTTAAGAATTCTAAATCGACAATGTCTCCTTTAACAAAAGAATAGTTAGGGGCATGCTCAATGTCTTTGAGGTTTTCCAGATTGCCAGCATAGGTCAAGGCATCGAGATTGAAAATCTTATAGTTCTTGTACTTGGTTACAAACCGCCGAACCACGTGGGAGCCAATAAAACCGGCCCCTCCTGTAATTAAAATGCTTTTTCGGGTATTCTTTTCCATATAAGCTCCCTTAAAATCTTCGTGTCCCGTGATTATTTGGCAAGAACACTGTTTTTTGGCCTCTTTGCGAAAGTACGATAATTCGAATCCAAAACAAGTTTGACCTTGTCCGTCAGCCCATTCTCTTCCAGTATCTGTTTGGCAAAATCATACCATGTCATTGGTTTCCCATCGGTAAAATGATAAATACCAAAAGGTTTGTTGCCCAATACTATGGCATTCAAAATAAACTTTACCAACGACTCTGTGTTCGTAGGGCAACCTTTTTGGGCATCTGTAACAAACAAACTCTCCCCAGCACGTGCCTTGCTTAAAATTGTACGGTAAAAATTATGTCCATATTTTTTACTGTACAACCAAGATGTACGAAGGATGAAATGGTTGGGTAATATTTGCTGAATAAATCGCTCTCCCTTCAATTTGGACTTTCCATAAGCATTTATCGGATGGGGTTTATCATCAACGGTGTAGGCACCCTTCTTTTTCCCGTCAAAAACATAGTCCGTTGAAATATGAATTAAGGTCGTCTGGTGTTCCTTACAGACCTCAGCAAGGTTTTTTACCCCCTCTGCATTGACCGCAAAAGCTTTTTCGGGGTGTTTCTCCGCAGCCTCAACGTTGGTATAACCTGCACAGTTGATACAGAAATGATACTCCTTTTTTTGAAATGCATTCTCTAGTTGGGAAGGCACGGTAATATCCAGTTCTTTGGATGTTTTGAAATCAAAAGAAATTGCTGGAAAATCATAGGCCTGTTCTTTAAATGTTAGGCCTAATTGGCCACCCGCACCAGTTACCAAGATTCGTTTCATTATATTCTTTTTTGTCAATCACCAAAGAAGTGCTGACACTCTATATTTGCTCTATTTTCGATTATAGGTCTTTAAATACTTGTTTACTTCAAGCAACGCCAAAACTCCAAACACCAATACCAACAGCAAAATTGGAAGTTTAAACTTATAACTGTTCCAAATTCCCTTCACTTCCACTCCTCGGGTTGGGAAATCGCTGATTACATTGATGATGGTCGATTTATTGGCTCTTTCTTCGTTCAATTCCACCAGTTTCTCCTTTAATATGTCCTTTTCCTGAACTAGGGCAAGTTCACGCCCTTTGGACTCCCCCCCTTCTGCCAAATTAATATTCGTTCCCTGCATGGGTTTGTCCGCCTCTTTCACCAAAACAGTCCTATATAAGCTTTGGAGGGAATCTATTTCTGCCAATTGGTTCCTGTAGATAGTATCTTGGAGAGCTACATTTTCATCATTGATTCTTTTCTGAAGCTTGAAGTATTCATTCACGGAAATTGAGTTGATAATAGCTGGTTGCGCTTTTTTGGCCACTCTATTATCCGTGCTGATCAAGGAAATTTGATGGAACCTCGCATCCATAGAATTAAAGTTTTTTAAGTAATTCTCATAGTCAATTGCCTTTACCGTAGTGGTGTCCAATTCACGGATAAATTGATCAAAAAGCTTAATTTTCTGATTTTCGTCAGAATACGAATCTGTGAAAATTTCTTTAATGGAAGCTGCTTCGTGATCTGTTATGTTCAATGCAGTTGCTAGGGCCACAGAGTCTTCTGCCTCCGCTAAATCATTATAAAAGGCAATGTTGTTATACAGCTGTTGAACGCTATTGAAATTGGGTTCGACCACCATTTTGGAAATGTACTTCTCAGGAATAATTTGATCCAAAACAAATCCTCCAATACCTCCTATAATTATAGCTGCTCCAATAAAAATGATGTTCTTTTGAACAAAAAGGAGAAACAATATTAAAATGTGGAAAATCCCTTTAAAAATGCTGCCGATGAAATTGAAGAACTTTTGAAAGCCCCTTCCTATCATTTGGAACAATTGCCCCAAATCGATTTCATCCGAATTATTCTGATTTATTGGTTGGTCCGCCATACCTATGAATTGAATATTTGTTTTAAAATTCTGTCCGTTATCAAATATGTGGGTTTTACCCCTGTTGTTCCCAATCCACCTGAAGCCAACGTGCTTCCGGTCTCCAAGGGATTATCCGATGCATAGTACGCATATCGCACTTGCACATCTTTTTTAATGCTTTTTCGTATTTGGGATGCCGATTGTATTGCTTTTTGATAATGTACCCCTTCCATTTCCAATCCTATCACATTCCATGTGGATTCGTGGAAAAACTGGAGGATGTCCCTATTTTGTAAAGACGTTCCCAAAACAGTCACCATGGTGCCCTCCATTACCTTAAGGCCATACCCTTCAAAATCGGAGCCGCACAATTCGTTTTTAAAGGGGTAATTGTCTGCTGTACCTTCAAAAATATGTGCTGAAGGAATCATCAAGTCTCCCTTGCCGCCTTCCAAAATTCCTGCCTTTCCCATAATGGAGACGGAATCTACATTTAGGAAAATTTTATCCCCGTCATCTTCCAAAGGTTTCAACAACTCATCTATGGTTTCATAAGCTTGCTCCCCAAAAGCATAGTCCATCACAAATATAACGGGTTTTTCTTCCGGCAGCATATCATCCGGCAAGGAATAGCAACAACTCTGCTTTCCGAATTTGGCCGTATCAAAAATCTGAACATCGATATTGGCACCAGACTCATCCTCCAAGAAAATCATGCCGTTGTTTTCAGCATGGCTCTTTACCTTTTTATTGAGTGCTTTGTGCTTCTCGGAACCCAAGGCTTCATAAATGTCCAACGATTCTTTATCCGGAAACTCTTTGGCCAATGCCTTTTTGGCAAACAACGAGTTCATCACACTATGCATATTGGCACTGATTATGTGAAGTGGCCTATGCATTAAATTATGTTGCTTTAGGGTTTTCTTGATTTTGTGGGCCCACTTTTCTCCGTGAATGTGGTGTCCTAATCGCTCCCGCAAAAGTGGACTGAATGTTATCGTCCTCTTATTGCCCGTGGTCTCCTCTTCTATGGCCAATTTGCCCAACCAATAAATCACGTTTAAAAAGCGGTCGGGGTCTTCTGTAGTCTTCAACTTGTTTTCAATTTCCACCACCTCATCAAAGGTTCTGCCTAAAATATTGGCACAGTGGATCAAGGCAACTTCCCTTTCCTCATCATCCTTTTCCTCGGAAAGCACAAACTCTGTTAGCCTGTCCCAATCCCTAATGGTGGCATTCCCATCATCAACCAAAACTCTTCTGGATATTTTACCAGATTCAACAAACAAAAAAGTGAGATGGGTTAGAATATCATAGATATCACTTCGGCCACGTGTAATCTCAATGTTCATCTGCTCATCGTCTATACGATAACAGTTTCTTCTTCTTTTTGGGGGCACAATGGCCTTTAGATGTGATTTTGCAAAGCCTTCGTCGGAAGTCAAATTGATGAAGCGACATTCTTCTATTCCTTCCGGTAGTCTTTCCAAAACATAAATCAATCCATTGAGTTCTGCCTTGTCCTCCGCAATGGTCCCATATATTTCGGGCCTTAGCAGTAAAAGCGCACTTCGGAGCGCGTTGCCGGAAACACCCGATGGTTTGTAAAATCCACGGTTTAGCAAATGACGCATAGTGATATATAAACGTTCAATCGCGTTTGTGGATTCCTGTGCTCTGGTTGTCTGTTTTACTTCTGTTGCCATCATAACTTCTGGCAAAATAAGTGAATTCCTATAAAAGTTGGACCGTTATAAGTCAACTAATTTTAAAGGGTTGCAGCCCATCCGCGAGTTTACGGTCGTTGGCAAGACGTTGCACCTTGTTCTGGCCGCCCAGTTTACCAATGGATTTCATATAATCTTGAAAACCATTTGGTTTGATGCTACTTATTTTTAAAGGCTGAAGAATGTGCCCATCGATCAAATCAAAATAGTAGCTGTTCTGCTTTTTCATACTCTCCTCGATAATTGCAGCGAATTTTGCCATGTCTGATGGCTCCCGTTCAAACTCGATGAACCATTCGTGATATGGAAGTTCTTCGCCTTCGGGATTAGTCTGGGGAGCTACGGTAAATTCATTGACCAAGGCATCCGTCCGCTCAACAGCCAATCGTAAAGCTTCCTCTACCTCCTTGGCAATAACGTGTTCCCCAAATGCAGAAATAAAGTGTTTTATCCTTCCCGACACTATAATTTTAAAGGGGTCTTTAGAAATAAACCGAATGGTATCTCCTAGATTGTATCCCCATAATCCGGCATTGGTAGAGATAACCATGGCATAATCCACATCCAATTCAACATCGGCAATGGTCAATCGCTTAGGGCTTTCATCAAAAAACTCATCTGCTTTCACAAACTCATAAAATATACCGGCATCCAATAGCAAAAGCATTCCCTTTTCCTTTTGGGAGTTTTGATAAGCAAAAAAGCCTTCACTAGCGGGGAAAAGTTCAATACTGTCTACTTTTCTGCCAATCAAGTTTTCAAATTTGGCACGATACGGTTCATAATTCACCCCACCATAAATAAACAGTTGAAACTCTTTGAAAAGTTCGCCTACTTTTTTTCCAGTTTTGGCATTGAGCTTTTCAAAATACATTTGCACCCAAGAAGGTATTCCCGCGATAACGGTCATGTTCTCCTTTTCAGTTTCCTCAACAATTTTGTCCACTTTGGTCTCCCAGTCTTCAATACAATTGGTTTCCCAACTCGGCAATCGGTTTTTTTGGAGGTAATTGGGCACATAGTGCGCAGATATTCCTGAAAGTCTCCCTAACTTGATTCCATTCTTTTCTTCCAAAACGGGACTTCCCTGTAAAAAAATCATCTTTCCATCCACGAAATCCGCATTACCCGTTTCATGAATATAGTTTAGGATGGCATTACGAGACGCTTCAACCTGATTTTTTATCGACGGTTCGGTAATGGGAATATACTTGGCTCCTGATGTAGTACCAGAAGTTTTGGCGAAATAAATTGGTTTTCCAGGCCAAAGCACGTCATCCTTCCCTTTTATAATTTGCTGAACATAACCCTTCAACTCTTCATAATCTCGAATCGGAACCCTTTCCACAAAATCTTGATGGGAACGAATGGTATCAAATTGATGGTCTTTGCCGAAAACAGTATCCGTAGCTTGGGCGACCAGTTGATTGAATACCCTTTGTTGGGTACGCACAGGCTCGTTCACCCACTTATCGGTCTTTTTGGCTATTCGATTCGCAAATATTTTTGCTGCAAACGCTTTTATGGACATTTAGTTAAAA
Source organism: Flagellimonas lutimaris (assembly GCF_051494225.1). GTDB lineage: Bacteria > Bacteroidota > Bacteroidia > Flavobacteriales > Flavobacteriaceae > Flagellimonas > Flagellimonas lutimaris_A. Next base: position 154,705 of record NZ_JBNPYE010000002.1, read on the forward strand.
TCAATATAGTTTTGGGGATCTACCGGTTTGCCCTTTCTCCAAAGTTCAAAGTGCAAGTGTGGTCCTGTAGTAAGTTCTCCCGTATTTCCAATCGATGCGATTACTTCTCCGGCTTTTACGATATCTCCTTGAGATTTGCTCAAAGAACCGTTGTGTTTATATACCGATGTAATACCTTCTTGGTGCTCAACAATGATAACATATCCCGTTTCAGTGGTCCATTCTGCAAAAAGAACAGTCCCATCGGCAATAGATTTTACAGGTGTTTCTCTTGGGGCGACCAAATCAACCGCATAATGCTTTGTCCTTTGGTCAAATCCTTGTGTTACGGTTCCGTTGACGGGAGAAAAGAACAACGTTCCCAAGTTTTCCACATCCCTTTCAAAGAGATTGTACTTGTCTTCCAGCTCCACCTCTTCCCTCAAAAGCAAATCTTGTCGAATTGGTGTGAGGTCCACTGTAGATGGATCCAATTTATATTGTTCAAAAAGAGAATCACGATTGGTTTGGTTGTTCTCAATATCACCCCGCAAAACTTTTCTAACATTATCCAAATACCTATTGGTATAATTTAGGACCGTGACCAAAGAATCCGTTTTGTATGTTAGGTCAGTGGCCTGTCGTTTTAATTTTGTGGATGAATATCCTGGGATGTATTCCCTAAGAGGGGTAAACGCAATGATCAATGTGGTAACACCTATCAAAACAATAATAAACATGGTTCCTGTAACGAATACGTTTAGTCTGTTGAGTTTAAACGATATCTTTTCTTCAAAGGTGTTTTCGTTTAAGATTACCAAGCGATACTTATGTAACAGCTTGCGCCTTATCTCCTTTCTTTTCTTTTTGTCCTTTGCCATGATGAACAAAGATAGTCTTAGATTTTAATATGCGTGTTAAGCTTTTTAAAAAGCTGAAGCCGATAAGTTCTTAAAAATCATATTCAAATGCTAATTTTCGTTAATCGAACATAGTCTTCCACATCTTTTTAGTACTTTTACATTTCTAATTAAAGGTTTTGATGATATGATTGCTCAAACTATATTTCTAGGCATGTTAGGCCCTTGGCAGATTGTTTTAATCGTTGCCGTAGTAGTTTTGCTTTTCGGAGGAAGAAAGATTCCAGAACTTATGAGAGGCCTTGGAAGCGGAATCAAAGAATTTAAAGACGCAACCAAAGAGGACGAAAAATTGGAGGGCGGAAGTAACGAGTCGAAATCCTAATCGGATTTTATGGGCTGAAAACCATAGTGTTTTAAGTGGTTTTTCGACCAACGACAACATTTTTTCAGCGTTCAACGTCGCAAATGCGCCCTTTCACAACAAAAAATTATCACCCCACTTACCTTATTCTACTTTAGCGGTTACAACTAAACTGTTAAGCCCCTTATGCTTAACCTCCAAATGAACAAAACAGTTCATTTGAGCAGATGGAGTGGTAATGAAAAGACTGATCTTGCTTTTTTTCTTTTTATGCTCGTTTGGGACATATACCCAGGAGCTTGCCCTATCCAATTATGGAGGGGAGGTTGCATCGTCCAATACAACACAGAGCGGCATAGACAATACACCTAGTGCTTTTTTAAAGTACCTTGACGGACTAAGTAGTAAAAAGCTCCATAAGTATCTAAGTAAAAAAGGCGTTACAGAAAAGCTTATTCAAAAAGGAAACGAATATTTCGGTAAAATGTGGTATGCCGAAGCTGCCCGGGTTTTCGATATTGTCCTTGAAAAAACAGATGCCAAACATACTTTACAATTGCTTTCTAAAGCAGGAGACTCCCATTACTACAGCGGTAATCTTGAAAAGTCCTACAAGTGGTACAACGAGCTTTACCAAAGCTACAAAGATGAAATTCAGGAGGACACCTTCTTTAAATACACCCAAACCCTAAAAGGAACCGGGAAATATAGAAGAGCTGCTACATTGACAAAAATCCTGAGACAAAAAAGGGATGAGCCCTTGAAGGAACTAAAGCAATTAAAGGTGAATACCTGGAAAGGGGCAACTACAGTGAAAATCAAAAACCTTGGAATCAACTCCAAGTATTCGGATTTTTCTCCCATGTTCCATAACGGCACCGATATTGTTTATGCATCAGCAAAAGATTCTTCAATTTTTACCACCCGCCGCTATCGTTGGACCAATCAACCTTTTTTGGACCTGTACGTAGCCAAGACCAAGAATGAAGAGGGGGATTTATTTGGGTCCAAAAAATTCTCCAAAAAGATAAATACTAAATTTCATGAAGCTTCCTTAGCATTTTCCCCAGATCAAAAAACCATCTATTTCACAAGAAATAATTATGGCAAAAGATTGAAAAGGGGGAAAAATGGAATAAATCACTTAAAGATTTATCGTTCTAAATGGAAAAATGGAGAGTGGACCGAAGCTGTGGAGCTTCCGTTTAACAGTGAAAATTATTCCACAGGCCACCCCACAATCAGTGCAGATGGCAAAAAAATGTACTTTGTTTCCGATAGACCGGGAGGTTACGGGGGAACAGACATCTATGTGGTTGACATTTACGCAAACGAAACGTTTTCTGAGCCAAAGAACTTAGGAAGGACCATCAACACCGACGCAAAGGAAATGTTTCCATACGTCACAGAAAATGCCCTTTATTTCTCCTCCGATAGATCTATGGGCTTTGGAGGTTTGGATATCTACAAATCGGATGGTGCTGACGAGATGTTCAGTGTAGGTATTAATTTAGGGAAACCTATCAACAGTAATCGGGACGATTTCTCCTATATAATAGATACAAAGGGTGAAAGAGGATATTTTGCCTCCAACCGTAAAGGCGGCAAAGGCGACGATGATATTTATTCCTTTAAATACACGCTTAACAACAACGCTATTGATGGTACTGTCGAAAATATGTCCACAAGCGAAGCTATAGCAAGGGCAAACATTTCTTTAATCAGCAATGATGGTCAATTGCTCAATGAGGCTTTAACCGATAGCACCGGTAAATATGCGTTTAAGTACCTAAGTCCAACCACGGGCTATACCGTAGTGGCCAAGAAAGATGGGTTCTCCAACGATACCTTATTACTGGAAACCAAAGAAAACGAAGGAATAAAAGTATCTCAGTACTTAAAAAAACTAGTACGGATTGACGACGAAAAAGCTATTGTTGACATATTTGAGCCCAGCGACGTGTACTTTAATTTTGATAGTTATAAAATTACATCCCGTTCTGCCCAAGAATTGGACAAACTTATTGCTGTTCTAAAAGAAAATAAAGAGCTATCCTTAAGAATTGAATCCCATACCGATGCCATTGGCAGTAAAGCTTACAACAAATACTTGTCCGATAAACGGGCCAAAGCAACAAAGGCTTATATTGTTTCTGAAGGCATTGACCCTTCAAGAGTTTTAAGTGCTGTTGGCTTTGGAGAAGAACGATTGCTCAACAATTGTTCGGATGGAAAACCATGTGCTCCAGACCAACACAGGTTAAACAGAAGGTCGGAATTTATTCTTGTTTCAGAATAAAAGATATAATCCTAGGCCTATTTTTGGATTTTTCCTTTCTTTTCCTCACTAAATTGCAGTTCATCGATATTTCCAAGCGACCAACTGTAAAAAGAAACATGCAGTTTATCGATTAAACCAGTGTCCTTGCGGACATTTCGTTATTACCAATAACTTTCACCCCATTTTATCGGTCTTTTATCAGGTTGGTTCTTCATTGCTCCTCAGAAAGTAAAACCTTTGTCTTGTCTTTGAATCTTAAAATCATACTTATGAAAAAACTATTACTCGTAAAAGAAATTTATTTGGAGGGGTTCCGAAATCTAGGACACTTTCTTTTAGAAAAATACTTTAAAATATTCGCTTGGTTCAGCTTTATCCTGTTCTTTATTGTGCTTTATGCCTTTGTGTACAGAATAGCTACGGGTTTTGCCTTTGACTAACATCCTATGCTTTAATTAACAAAAAAGCCCAGAACAAGATGTCTGGGCTTTTTTGTTATTATTTACTTGTATTTGCTCTAATCGGATGAAGGGGTAGGGGAATCAAAATCAACCGTTTTTAATATCGCCTCTAACTCGAACATATAATCCCTTTTAGCTTCGGAAGGGGCAAAGGTAAATCCTTCTATCACCATCTTTCTATTGTTCTCTTTATCGTTGATGATATAGGTTAAGAACGGGCCCGCCATCGGGTATCCATGGATTTCCCAAACACCTTTTACCTCAGCTGCCTTTTTACCTCCTATTTCCGCAGGGAAAACATACGGAGCAAAAGCTTTCTCGGTTATCATATAGGTGTTCTCATAAGGTCCTGGAATATATTTTTGCCCAATGGAGTCTCGCATGCTAACAATATCCTCTACAAATGTGGAGTCATTACTGAAATAGTCCCATGGCACTTCATAAGCAACGATGTTCATGGTACCCTTTGGAATCTGAATATCCATCCAAACGAAATCGCCTTCCCTTCTTCCTACTTTGTAAAGCGATGGAACATCAAGATGTATCCCAAACTCTTCTTCCAAAGCCTTATCCTTGCTCAAAGAGCGCTCAAAACGCTTCTGGGCCTCGGCAATCTCGTTAGCTTTGAATTCCTTTATGGCCCTCGGCGCCAACGAATCCAAGTTTTTGATCATAACCTCCTCCGTAAGCCCCGTAACCACCGCAACCTTTTGTGGCTTTGAGTATGCATCGTCCTTTATATGGGCCAAAGAAGTTGAATCTTGTTCTACATATAAAATAGATCTGGAATGGGTGGTTGTCCCTTTAAAAACCTTCGGGGGTACCTGTGTAATGGTAAATTTGGGCTCGATTTGAGGCAAACCAATAATCCGAGCAGCAAATTCGTCCCTTATCTTTTCCCCTACTGGTCCCCTCCAAAGTTCGGTGTCCATAACTACCATCAAGGAATTGATGCCTCCCGTGGAAGGTGGCAAAAACTTTTCGTTTGAGCCTGAATTCTTACAAGCTCCCAATGCCAACAAAGCCGTGGCAATCAATAGTGTTCCTAATTTTTTCATCTTGCGTTAAATTTACGAAGAACAATCGCACAATTTTAGTTTTGTGCCTGGTTTTAGGTTATTCCCGCTAATACCGTTCCATTCTCGTAAGTTTTCAATGGAAACTCCAGGATATTTTTTCGAAATCGTCCAAAGGGAGTCTCCGGACCTGACCGTATGGATCTTGGAACCACTTACCACACTTCCAGAAGATTTAGAACTACTGCTCTTTGTAGTATTCTTTGCTATATAGGGTTTTCTTGGAAATATCGTTAAGCGCTGGCCTACTCTCAAGTTGTTGCTTCGAAGCCCGTTCCATCTTTTTATTTGACTTACCCCAACACCATATCGCTCTGCAATCTTGCCCAAGTAATCGCCGCTTCTAACTCTATATCTAATTTGGTCTTTTGCCGCTACCATATTTGGTAAAGGTTTTTCCAATGAGTCCAACTCCTTTTTCACAAATGCATAAATCTCTTCTTCATTGGACACGAACTTCCCGATTTTGGATGTTGGCAGTCGCAAAGTATAGTTTTTACCTTCTACTTTGGGAATAATGTTAAGCTTATAGGCCGGATTCAACATTTCCAGTTCCTCGGTGCTAATGTCTACCAACTTGGAAATTTGGTCAAAAGTGATGAGGTTTTTTACATGAACCGTATCCGTTTCAAAATATGGGCGGTCTGCTTTTTTGTATTGGAGTCCATGTTCCTCTGCATACTCAAAAATATACATCGTCGCTAAGAATGCTGGAAGATATCCTGCTGTTTCACGTGGAAGAAATGGCCTAATATTCCAATAGTTCTCATATCCTCCCGAGCGTCGAATGGCTTTGTTTACATTTCCCGGGCCTGAATTATATGCTGCCAAAGCCAAATCCCAATCGCCAAAAATATCGTAAAGTTTTGAAAGATATTTACTCGCCGCCTTAGTGGCCATGATAGGGTCGTGTCTTTCGTCTACATAACTGCTCACATCCAACCCGTACATTTTACCTGTACTGTACATAAACTGCCATAGTCCCTTAGCACCTACTCTAGATCTTGCTTTGGGGTTTAGTGCAGATTCCACAATGGCCAAATATTTAATCTCCAACGGAATGTTTTGGTTGTCCAGTTCCTGTTCAAACAACGGAAAATAAAATTGGCTGGCTGTAATCATACGCTGCATCAAATCTCTTCTTCGCGTTAAAAAAGATTTGATGACACTTTCCAAGGATGCATTATAGGTGATATTGAAAGGGGTCTTTTCATTCATTCGAACCAAACGCGCCTTAAGTGTGTCCGTTGGTAAGTCCACAACAAAAATGGAGTCTTGTTCAGGACCGTTCTGGATTTCCAACAACATATCGCTAAACAAATCTGCATTGCTGTGAAGCTCGTTCAGCCAAAGGCTGTCGTACTTCCATGCCTCATCCAAATCGCGCAATCTAAACTTACCGTTCTCCGGCGTTTCCAGGGCCATCAACTGACCATCAATTTTAACATTGGATACTAAAATAGTCGGCTTTTCCTTTTCTTGAACAGAAGTGGAATCTTTCTCCAAAATAGGCGCAACATCTTCTTTTTGCGCACTTACATGAGAAACTACGGACATAATTGCCGCACAAACAACTATTTTCAATTCTTGGTTCATTTGGACAAGGTTTGATTTTTGGGGTAAACTAAAATGGTCTTTTTTTCTGAGATAGTAAAGCCCAAAGATAAAATTATCCATCTTTTAACGTTTCCCCCAATAACTCACAACGTGAGACTTAGCCCAATATTGCAGCGATGCCCGGCAAGGTTTTCCCTTCCAGGCTTTCCAACATGGCACCACCTCCCGTGGATACGTAGCTTACTTTGTCCTCGAATCCGAATTGCTTTACCGCAGCAACGGAATCTCCTCCACCTACCAAAGAGAATGCCCCGCCTTGGGTGGCTTCATCAATATAATTACCTAAGGCAATGGTTCCCTTGGCAAAGTTTTCCATTTCAAAAACACCAACAGGACCGTTCCACAAAATAGTTTTGGATGCCAGAATCACTTGTTTGAAGATTTCCAAAGTTTTTGGGCCAGCGTCCAATCCTTGCCATCCGTCGGGGATTTTATCCACATCAACAAATTGGGTGTTTGCACCATTATCAAAGTCATCGGCCGCCAAAACATCTACAGGTAAATATACTTGTACGTTTTTGGCCTCGGCTTGTTTAAGAATGTTCAAAGCCAGCTCCATTTTATCATCCTCGCAGATGGAATCTCCTACTTTACCGCCTTTTGCCTTCACAAAAGTGTAGGTCATTCCACCTCCTATGATCAGGTTGTCCACTTTGTCCAATATATTTTCGATAATGGTGATTTTTGAAGATACTTTAGCCCCACCCAAAATTGCAGTTACGGGCTTTTCCCCTGTTTCCATAACTTTGTCAATTGCCTTGATCTCTTTGGCCAACAAATACCCAAAACATTTGTTCTCTGGGAAAAATTTGGCCACAATAGTTGTTGAGGCGTGTGCACGGTGAGCAGTACCAAATGCATCGTTCACGTAAATATCTCCATGTTTGGCCAATTCCTTGGCAAAGGACTCATCACCAGCTTCTTCTTCTGCGTGAAAACGAAGATTCTCCAACAAAAGCACCTCACCACTTTGCAATCCGGCAACGGCTTCATCAGCCTTGGCTCCTACACAATCTTCTGCAAATTTTACCTGTACACCGATAATCTCGGATACGGTTTCGGTGATGTGGGAAAGCGACATATCTGGATTTACCTTTCCTTTTGGTCTTCCCATATGACTCATTAAAATGGCAGACCCACCATCTTCCAAAACTTTGAGTATACTAGGTTTTGCAGCATCAATACGGCTGGTGTCGGTAACGTTGAAATCGCCATCCAATGGTACGTTGAAATCAACTCTGATCAATGCTTTTTTTCCTTCGAAATTAAAATCGTCTATCGTCTTCATGTAGTGTGCTCTTTTTTTGAGAGCCTCAAATGTAAAGATTTCCTGCTTTTTCCATGGTTTGAGAGGCCTAATATTTTAAAGTTTTGTGGTTTTTAACCTTTTCGGTTTGATATGTTAAACCAACAAGTGATTGCAAGAGCGTTCCCTGCAAAACTTCAACTCTTAAAATGTATCTTTGGAGCATGCTTTTTAAAAATGTTTTAGGGCTCGAGCATATCAAAAACCATTTGGCAACCACTGCGGAAACAGGTCGTGTGGCCCATGCGCAATTGTTTGTGGGTCCCGAAGGCTCTGGAGTGCTACCCATGGCTTTGGCCTATGCACAATATTTGCTCTGTGGTAATACCAGTGGCGAAAATGATGGCGAAAACACTGTTTGCAATACCAAATGCAACTCCTTGACGCATCCAGACCTTCATTTTGCCTTTCCGGTGTCCAATTCGGATAAAGTGAAGTCACATGCCGTGAGCGACCATTATTTAGAAGAGTGGCGGCAGTTTATAAAAGAACAGCCCTATGGTAATCTGTTTGATTGGTACCGACACATCGGCATTGAAAAAAAGCAAGGCCAAATCGGGGTTGACGAAGCCCAGGACATGGTTAAAAAGCTATCGTTGAAATCTTATGAAGGGGGGTATAAAATCCTAATTGTTTGGATGGCCGAAAAAATGAACACCTCTGCTGCCAACAAGCTCTTAAAACTTATTGAAGAACCCCCGAACAAAACCGTATTGCTTTTATTGGCGGAAGATGAGGAACAAATCATCAATACGATTCGATCTCGCTGCCAAATTTTGAATTTTCCGCCTTTGGCGGAGCAAGTCATTACCGATGAGCTCTTGCTCAAAGGTGTTTCTCAGACCGAGGCGCTCACCATTGCCCTGGAGGCAAACGGTAATTTTAACAAGGCCCTAGATTTATTGAACAAAGATTCGGAGGACCTCGTCTTTGAACGTTGGTTTGTACAGTGGGTGCGGAGCGCTTTTAAGGCCAAGGGCAACAAAGGGGCCATACAGGAGTTGATTTTATGGAGCGAAGAGGTGGCCAAAACCGGGCGCGAAGTCCAAAAAAAATTCTTGAACTACTGTCTCACCATGATGCGGCAAGCACTATTGCTAAATTATAATGCAAATGAGCTTGTGTACGCCAAAGTACATATGGAGGGTTTTGATCTGAAGAAGTTCGCCCCTTTTGTACATGAAAACAATATTTTGGATATTGTAAAGGAGTTGGAGCAGGCAATTTTTCACGTGGAACGTAACGGAAATTCCAAGTTGATTTTTACTGACCTCTCTATTAAACTTACGCGGCTTCTGCATGCAAAAGCTGCTTAAATAAAAACTTAACATGAACAATTTATTTACGAATGCCATAGAAATTCTACTACTGGTGTTTTTGACCATCACTTTTTTACAGAGCGGAATAGATAAGATTTTAGATTGGAAGGGCAATTTAGAATGGTTGACCGGACATTTTGCGAAATCTATTTTTAAAGGAACAGTTCCTGTGCTCCTCAGTATTATTTTGGTGCTTGAAATGCTCTCTGGAATTCTCTCTGGTGTAGGTGTTTTTCAATTTGTCATTGATGGGGAAAGTTCTTATGGTTTTTACGGGGCGATACTCGCTGCCATTACTTTATTAATGTTGCTGTTGGGACAACGTGTTGCCAAAGACTATGCAGGGGCACAAACCATTGTTGTGTATTTGATTCCCACAGTTTTCTTGTTGTATTTGATGCAATAAAATTATTCTTAACATGATTCTTGAGCCAAACCAGAGACCAAAACTTTCCGGTAAAACCAAAGATTCCTACAATCAATTTGAACGATTGATTCTTGAAATCAGGAAAAAGAAACTGCCCGAAGAAATAGCGTTTGTCATCAACAGGCATATAACGCAACTGAATTCGGTCGAGGATATGGGCAAAACATTGCGGAACCAGATTCGAAAAGAGCAATCCAAAATTGTTGGTTTACTTGCTCAAAAACTAAAAATTGTGCCCATAAACTACTTCAGAAAAACTTGGTTTGTTCTTGGCATGACAGTTTTTGGCCTTCCCATTGGTGCAGCATTGGGAGTCAGTTTGGGCAATATGGCCTTTTTGGGCATCGGTTTGCCTATTGGAATGTCCATAGGACTTGCCATGGGTACACGAATGGATAACAAGGCCAAGGAAGAGGGCAGACAACTAGATATTGAACTTAAAATGTAACTGAAATCTTGTTTGGAAAAAAAGCAATTGCACCTTTGGTGCTCATCCTCATCAGCTTGGTTCTATTTGTTTTCAATCCTTTTGAATTAGAGAAAAGCAATAGTGCCATATGGGGCATGATCTCCAACATTCTGTTGATTGTGGCCATGATTTTTGTTATGGTTGGAAACAAGAAAAAGTCAAAAGAATAGCTATAACTTATTAATCAAAAAATGAACAAACAACTACAACAACTTGACACATCATCCTCCGTGAAATCTTTTTCAAACGCCCAGGCAAATCTTCGCAAAGGCTATGCCGATGGTGCTCTTGGGGTTTTAGCTTCGGGAACGGTTTGGATGGTGGCCGCTTTGGTGGCTTTTTTGGTTTCTTCACAAGCAGCCATATGGACCTTGTTTTTTGGTGGAATGCTCATTCACCCGTTTGGTCTTTTATTGGCCAAGCTTATGGGTATACCGGGAAGTCATTCCAAACAAAATCCATTGGGCAAACTTATTATGGAAGGGACCATATTTATGCTTATGTGCATTCCTTTGGCATTGCTTCTTTCCTTACAGAACCATGCTTGGTTTTTTCAGGGCATGTTATTGATTATCGGTGGAAGATATTTAACGTTTAGCACGCTCTACGGCATCAAAACGTATTGGGTTCTAGGGGCGGTTTTGGGCGCTGCGGCATTTGCCCTGTTCTTTTTTAACGGGAGTCCGGCAATCTCTGCCCTGTCCGGCTCGATGACAGAGATTGGTTTCGGAATTTTTCTTTTTCTATCATACAAAAAGAACCCGTCACAATAAACAAAAAACCCACTCTAAAAGAGTGGGCCTTCAAAATCTAATTATTGTGTCGCGTTTAATTCTCGTACTTGTCGTTCAAAATCTTAAGGATGGCATCGGTCACATCTTTGGTATCGTCACCATAGATCACCGAACCTCCATCACCACCTCCTAGAATGTAGGTGTATCCATTGGCTTTACCATATTCCTTAATCTCTTTTTTGACCTTTCTCACCAATGTGTCCATTTCTGACTGGCTGGTCTGTTGCAATTGTTGTTCTTCTTGTTGCAATTGCTGACCCACAAACTGACCACGTTGTTGTAATTGGGCATATTCCTCTTGTGCATTTTTCTGGGACATTTTCTGCGCCTTGCTCTGGAATTGTTGTAACTCCATCTGGAAAGCTTGTGAAATACTGTCCCTCTTTTTGGTCATGGCATCAGCTCTTGTTTTGAACCTGGCCTCCACATCAATTTTCTCTTGATACTCATCCATAATTCTAACGCTGTCCACAAAAGCAATTTTGTTTTGCTGACATGCCATGGCCGTGATGGCAATAGCAAGCACTACTAATTTTTTCATCATTTACTTTTTTTCGATGGGCAAAAATAGAAAAGCTTTTGGAATGGTAGCCATTAAGTTTTTATGATGTGAAATTTGCCCCAAAAACCTTTAATAAGAAATTCTTATGAAGTTTGATTAAATTCATTGAACAAATTTATTTTGCAAGCGTTTAGAAACGGGGTTTTTTGAGCCCTTCTCTTTTGTTTGGCACAATTGCTCGTCTTACGTCCGTTTCTGTCCACAAACAGTTTTAAAACGGCTTATTTCTTATTTTTAAGGATGTATATCAATGAAGAGTGCTCTTTGGTAAAGGTGGCCAGAAGATTGGACCACAAACCAACAAAAAATGCGCTGACCAAGTATAATTTGTTTTCCTTGTATTTTTCGGATAACATGGAAACATAAAAAGCATCGAACCACATGGGTTTAATTTTGATGACCTCGAATTGATGCGGTGCAAAAAGTTTTGTGATTGCTGTTTTTGAAAAATGCCAAAGGTGTCTCGGCACATCGAAAGCTGCCCAATGGGATTTATAGTGTTTAGCATCAAACGATTTAAAATTGGGAACGGCAATGATTAAAACCCCATCATCATCCAAAAGATTTACCAGTTTTTTTATCTGTTCCCCCAAATTCGGTAAGTGCTCCAAAACATGCCAAAGCGTAATAGCCTGAAACTTCTGTCCAGATACATCTTCCATGCTTGACAACAAATGTATTCCCTTTTCCCCTGCGAGTGTTCGAGCTTTGTCATTTGGTTCCACGCCTGTTACCTTAAAACCAGAGTTTTTAGCCGTAATCAAGAAATCTCCCGTTCCTGCTCCCAAATCAAGTAGGTTTTTGGGTTTATCTATCTGATTTTCAATAATTTGAATCTTATTTTTAAGATTTTTTGCCTTAAACAACTGATACAGCCGGTCTGTAAAGGAGGATTTGGAGTCTGTATGGGAAATATAGTCCTCACTTTCATAATAAGGAGCTAAGTTTTGGGGTTCCGGTTTGGTCACGAGCATTTCCAAATCCTCATCCCAATATAATTCGAACTGTTCTCCGGAAACGGAAAAGTCTTTAGTTTTTAAAAACAATTTCATTGTAATTGTCGGTTGCCAAATATTCGTTTTTCAATTCCCGAAGATAGGCTAAAACAATTTCCCTTGAAATGGAATTTTCAGACAAGCAATCTTTTTCGGTATCGCTAAAAACTTCCATTGCAATATACCAATTTCCGGTTCGTGAGGAATATGCGTCTTCCAAAATAGGATCCATATCCGCAGTTTGATTTAACATCACATCAAAAGCCATTGGAATTAAATTAATGGTCTTGGTTGGAATCTCAACCTCATAAAATGAAAAATAAAAAGCTCTATCATCAATATAAAACGGGACCTCTACATCTACATAATAATCTTTGAGTTGAAATTTTGTGTTGATATAGCTATAAAATTCGTTGGCGTCCTTTGGATCCTCAAAAACAAAAACGGTCTTTTTTGGAAGTCCCCTTTTGAATCGCTTTCCCTTAGTCAATTTGTAATCCTTGATGTTTGGAGCAATACGAATTGGAATGCAAGAATTCAAAAAAAATAAAACAAAAATGGCTAATAAAGTTCGTTTCATTTGGCGTAGTGTTATCTCAAAATCACTTCAAAAATTGAGCCATTCACTCACTTACACAAAACAAAAAACTGTGTTCCACGTGGAACAGTTTTAAATTTATCTGCCTAAATAAACTAGAAGGACACTTATATCTGCAGGGGAAACACCACTAATTCTAGACGCCTGTGATATGGTTACGGGTTGAATTGACTTCAACTTTTCCCGTGCTTCATAGGACAAGGATTTAAGCTTGGAGTAGTCAAAATTATCAGGAATGCGAACATTCTCTAATCGCTGAAGCTTATCGGCATTCGTTTTTTCCTTCGCGATATATCCAGAATATTTTACCTGAATTTCTGTCTGTTCCAAGACTTCGGAATCCAAATCATTTTCTTTCACAAATTCGGAAACAGCATCTAATTGAAGCATGTGATCCATGGTTACTTTTGGTCTAGAAAAGACCTTGAACAACTTATCGGATTGATTCACCAAAGATGAATCCAAGGATTCCAAAATAGGGTTGATTTCGTCCGTAGTGAAGCTCGTTTTTTTAAAGAAGTGCACAAAACTATCCGACTTTTTCATCTTCTCCTCCATCCTTTTGAGGCGTTCTTCCTTGGCCAAACCAATTTCATATCCCTTTGGCGTAAGTCGTAGATCAGCATTATCCTGACGCAATAAAGTACGGTATTCTGCTCTGGAGGTAAACATTCGATATGGTTCCTCTGTACCCTTGGTAATTAAATCATCAACCAAAACACCGATATAGGCCTCATCCCTTTTTAGAATAAAGGGCTCCTTTTCATTGATTTTTAAGTGGGCGTTTATGCCTGCCATCAAGCCCTGCGAAGCTGCTTCCTCATATCCAGTTGTTCCATTGATTTGACCAGCAAAATATAGGTTGTTAACCAATTTTGTTTCGAGCGTGTGTTTTAATTGGGTTGGTGGAAAATAGTCGTATTCGATGGCATAACCGGGTCTAAAGAACTTCACATTTTCAAACCCTTTTACAGATTTCAAAGCTTTGTATTGAACATCCTCGGGCAAGGAAGTCGAAAAACCATTAACATACATTTCTACCGTATCCCACCCTTCGGGTTCTACAAAAATTTGATGGGAATCTTTGTCCGCAAAACGATTGATCTTGTCTTCGATAGAAGGACAATATCTTGGTCCGATACTTTTGATTCTTCCGTTGAACATTGGCGATCTGTCGAAACCCTCCCGGAGTAAATCATGAACCAATTCACTCGTATGTGTCATATGACAATCACGCTGTGTTTGAAGAACTGGGGTGTTTAAATAGGAGAATTTTTCGGGGTGGTCATCACCGGGTTGAACAATCATCTTAGAATAATCCAAGGACCTACCATCCACCCGAGGTGGTGTTCCCGTTTTCATTCGTCCACTATCAAAACCCAATTGGACCAATTGCTCGGTAATTCCTGTCGCGGCTTTTTCCCCGGCTCTTCCTCCTCCCAACTGTTTTTCTCCAATGTGTATTAACCCATTCAAAAAAGTGCCATTTGTAAGCACCACTGATTTGGCACGGATCTCCAAACCAAGGCTAGTCTTGACACCTACAACGCTATCCCCCTCTATCAATAAACCGTTAACCATTTCCTGATAGAAATCCGCATTCGGTGTATTCTCCAAAGCCATTCTCCACTCCTCCGCAAAACGCATTCTATCATTCTGCGCTCGTGGGCTCCACATTGCTGGCCCCTTGGACTTGTTCAACATCTTAAACTGTATCGCAGACTTGTCGGTAACGATTCCACTATATCCTCCAAGTGCATCAATCTCACGTACAATTTGGCCTTTTGCTATTCCGCCCATTGCAGGATTACAAGACATTTGTCCAATAGTTTGAAGATTCATTGTAACCAACAAAGTGCTGGAACCCATGTTGGCGGCAGCAGCAGTTGCTTCCGCCCCAGCGTGTCCACCTCCAACAACAATAACATCATATTCCTTTTCAAACATACCTATGGTTCCACGTGGAACATTTTAATTTTCTCCTCTTCCTTTTCTCTCATTATTCTCTTCTCCTCTTTGGACTTGTCACCAAATCCAGCCAAATGAAGAACACCATGACTCATAACTCTCCTCAATTCATTTGAGAACTCTACATCATACTTTCTAGCGTTATCTTCAACCCTGTCCGTGGATATAAAAATATCGCCCGAAATAGTGTTGCCATCCCTATAATCAAAGGTGATGATATCAGTAAAAGTATCGTGATTTAAATACTCCTTGTTAAGCTCCAAAAGGTATTCATCAGAGCAAAAAATATAATCTATCTGTCCGGTAGAAAAGCCTTCAGAAACTATAACCCTATTTATCCAATCGACATAGTCGGATTTGTTTTGGATTACCAATTCACTTTTAAAATGAAACTCAATCATTATCGAAATAAACCTTTACTTTTTTCTCAAAATTTTGCCGCAAAGGTAAAGCTTGTCTATTTAATATTTCAATGCTATTCTGGTAATCTTGAAGTAGTTCAGGTTTTGTGGTGATAGGATTGCTAAACCGATTTAGGTTCGTACTACTTTCACGCTCCTGTTTCTCACCTTGTTCCATTGATGCGTTTTCTAACTTCAGCAATTGGTGCTGAATGTTATTGGCTTTGCCTCGCGTGCCTTCAGTGATTCCGTTCTCCAACAAATCATTCTCAAAATCTTCCATTTGTCTAATCAGTTTTTCAGCTAAATTCCGGTCCGATTCCCGCATCATATCCTCCAACTGTTTCTCCAAATTCTCGCGCAAAAACTGTTGCTCCTTATAAATCTCATACACCTCATTAAGGTCCATTTCTTCCAATCCGTTCCCACCAGACTGAGAACCGTTTCCATCTTCACCTCCGCCTTGGGTGCCCTGTCCTTCACCATCTTTGCCTTCTTCCCCATTCTCGCCTTGCCCCTCATTTCCTTTTTCTCCCTCCTGTTTACCACCCTCTTTAACGCCTTGTTCTTCTCCTTGACCTTGAGATTGTTTACCCTTTTGACCGGAGCCATTCATTTTTTCTTGAATGCCCTGTTGTCCCTTAATGATGTCGGGCAATTGAAAATCCTGGCTCTCACCTTGACCTTGTCCGGGACTCATGTTCTGCTGCATATTATCCAAAATATTAGCCAAGAAATCTGCCAATGCATTGGTGGAATTAATAACATATTGTTGGTAAGAGGCCCCTTGGTAAATTTGATTCTCCGCAATACTCTCCAAAGATTTATCAATGTTATAATAGACCTCGGTAATTTGTTCATTTACAAATTCTGAAAGCTCGGCCCTCCGCAATGAAAGTGAAAACAAACTATCATCCACGTGCTCGAATAACCTTCTCAGGTTTTGTTGATCCTTAACGGTGCGAGAAAACTGGGAGATGTCTACATCCGCACTTTGAATATTATCAAACAGCTTCTCCTGTTGGAAGGAAAAAGTAACCAGATTATCCAGAATCTGTCGTAACATCTCGGCATCTTCCGCGTCGGTTTCACCACCGCCCATTGAACTGGACTTCATAGATTGGGTCATTTCCCTCATCTTCTGTGCGGCTGACTTTTGTTTTTTGGATGCATTATTACGGGCTTCTTCTCTCTCCTTAGATTGTGAAGATTCTTCCATTCCTTGATGCTTGTTGATTTCTTCCAACGCATCCTGCTGATCTTCTTTTACAGCTTCTGTTTTATTTTTATCTGTATCTAAATCCAAAGGCTTCTGAAGTTCCTTATTGTCCTTTTCCAATTCACGGATATCCTTTTCCAACTCATTAAATTGGGCATTTAATTTCTTCTGCTCTTTGTCACTAAAATCTTGGCCCAATTTTAATTCGGATAATATTTCTTGTCTTTCTGCAAGTTCATCCAGCTCCTTGGATATTTGTGACGCTTTTTCGGTAACATAATATCGCTTGGTCAATTCCAAAATTTGTTCCAGGTTCCTAGTATTTTTACCTTGGTTTTTACCTAGCTCTTCCAACCGTTTTTGAAGATCTTCCTTGTCTATTTTGTCAGCAATTTTGTTTAGTTCTTCTAACAACTCCGCATTCTTTTTGGCCTCGGCTTCCTGTCGCTCCAAACGTTCTTGAAGCATCTTCTTCATCTCTGAACCTTCAGCATTATTATCCATGCTCTTATTCAAGTCTTGACTAAACTTCTCCATCAGCTCCTCCTGCATCTTCTGCTGTTGCAAAAAGTTTTTTATCTGATTCTTATCCTCGAAACTTAGGGACTTACCTTCCTTTTGAACATTATTAATTTTAGATAGCGTTTCTTCTTGCTGTTTTAAGTATTTGAGGGATTCCTCCATTTTGTTCAAAGTAGAGTTTTGGAACTCTAACTCCTTGTTATTTAACTCATTATCATTATACAGGGATGCGTCAAAAACAGCACTTTTGGTAACTTTTCCCCCTTTAACACCATCATTATCAATCACTTCGAAGTAAAGTTTATATTTCTTTCCTGGCTGAAGGTTTAAGCCTGATGGAAAGGTATAATAGAACTGATAAACATTTGTGTTGGGCGTTTCCAGTGTAATTCGTTGAACATTATTGACATCATCGGAGGGATAACTGACCAAGCGAATTTCCTTAAGTCCATGATCATCTGCAGCTTGACCAGCAAAATAGGATTGGTTGGGATTTAATGAATCCAACACCTGGTCTACATGAACGGTTGCCTTCGCATCCTTAATGACATTCAATCGATAGGCCAACTTTTCAAAATCATGAACCCGGTCGTTGGATGTGCTGAGCTCATAATCAAAATCATTAAACAAACGTTTGGAATTAGAAAACACATTGTCTTCTTTATTAAATAAAAGTGTCGAATCTGCAGTAATCATTTTAATTTGGTCCACGTGATCACCTTGAATCTTCCAAGTCACTTTAGTGCCTTCTGGAACTTCGGCATTGCCCGTTCCAGTAATCACCTCTGGTATCAAATTAAGATATTTTGGGTACTCCAACTTCAAAGCAAAATCAACCAACGTTGGTGTTCGATAGCTATTAATGGAATAGCTTCTGGAGTTCCATCCATTGGCAGTCAAATAAAAGGATGCTTCCGGTACCGGCGCCTCAAATTTATACTCATAGAACTCCCCTATTCGTTGCATTAACAATTCCTGCCCATTTACCATCATTTGAACATTGTCGGGGCGAACTTCCCCCACAGTTTTTACCTGAATTGTTAGCGATTGATTGTCCAAAACCTCCAGTTTTTTATTCATCACCTGGAAGGAAAAAGGTGCTGGTCGTTCATAGGCCATGTCATAATGCATCACCCTTTGGTGCGAATTGAAGAAAGAAACAACATCTCCAGTAATCCAAATAAAGGTAAACAAGACCACAGGAATTAAAACATACTTTGCATACCTATAACTGTCCTTAAAATTAACCGCTTCAGCGAAAGGAACAGGTCCTAAATTAGAAGCGCGTTGTTCAATACTGGCCATCAACAAATCGGACTTCTTTTGGTTTTCGGACAACTCCAATAGATTAAGCAACTTGTCATCAACATTCGGAAAATGTTTACCTATTAGTTGCGAAGCAGCTCTATTATCGATTCCGTCACGAATCTTAAATAGATATAACAAAGGAACAGCGATATATCTATATAAGAGATAGAGTTCCACAACAAGAAACAGGATGAAAAGGGTAAGCCTCCAAGACTCATTCAACCACAAAACATATTCAAAGTACGTAATGACCATCCAAAATACCGTTCCCATGGTCAAAAACAGAAAGATCCCCTTTATCAATTGTTTGGTGTAAAACCGTTTGATAAATTGCTCTAGTTTCTCTATTATGTTCTGATATGCGCTCAAAATGGGGTATAATTACCGCCAAATTACCTGATCCGTTGGAAATCAACAGAAAAATTTTGTTAAACCTTGATATATCTACCATTGGCCACTAAACAAAAGACAGTTGAGAAAGACTTTTCAGTTCATTGGCGGCAATGTATCTTTGCGAGATAATCAAACCCTATTATGAGTCAAAAAGTACGTGTTCGATTTGCACCCAGCCCAACAGGCCCCCTACATATTGGTGGTCTCCGAACCGCCCTGTTCAACTATTTGTTTGCCAAGAAAAATGGTGGTGATTTTGTACTTCGCATTGAAGATACGGATCAAAACCGTTTTGTAGAAGGTGCAGAAGAATATATTATCGAAGCCTTGAACTGGTGTGGAATTCCTTTTGATGAAGGACCTGGCAAAGAAGGTGATTTTGGACCATACCGACAAAGTGAGCGCAAACAATTGTACAAATCCTACGCCCTGGACCTTATAGAAAAAGGCAAAGCTTATTACGCTTTTGATTCCGCAGAAACTTTAGACCATCATAGAAAAGATCACGAAGCCAAAGGGAAAACATTTATATACAATTGGCACAACCGATTAAAGTTGACCAACTCCCTCTCACTTTCCAACGAAGAAGTCAAAGAAAAAATAGCTGCGGGCGAAGATTACGTAATTCGTTTTAAATCTCCTGAAAATGAAGAGTTGATTTTAAATGACATCATCCGTGGCGAAATAAAAATAGATACCAATATTCTTGATGACAAGGTTCTCTTTAAAAGTGATGGGATGCCCACTTACCACCTGGCCAATATTGTGGATGACCATCAAATGCAGATTACCCACGTTATCCGTGGTGAAGAATGGTTACCGTCTTTAGCTTTGCACAAATTGCTTTATGATGCATTTGGATGGGATGCGCCCGAATTTGCACACCTACCATTGATAATGAAACCTGTTGGAAAAGGAAAACTGAGCAAACGTGATGGCGAAAGAGGAGGCTTTCCCGTATTTCCGCTCACGTGGAACCAATCCGAAGGCTATCGTGAAGCAGGGTTTTTCCCTGAGGCCGTCGTGAACTTCTTAGCACTATTGGGGTGGAACCCAGGTACGGAACAAGAGATTTTTAGTCTGGAAGAATTGGTGGACACCTTTACCTTGGAACGTGTAAACAAGTCCGGTGCCCGTTTTGACCCAGAAAAAAACAATTGGTATAATCAGCAGTGGCTTCAAAGAAAAAGCGATGTCGAACTTGCCACAATGTTTGCTGCTGAACTCAAAAAGGAAGAGGTTTCTGCAGGGCCTGATTACATAGAAAAGGTAGTGTCGGCCATTAAAGAACGTGCAACTTTCGTAAAAGACTTTTGGGATTTATCCGATTACTTTTTCCAAGCACCTTCGACTTACAACGAAAAGGCTGTAAAAAAACAATGGAAAGAAGGTACTCCCGAAATTATGGAGGAAGTGGCATCAATCCTAACAACTATTGATGACTTTGACTCCGAAAAAATAGAGGAAACGGTAAAGGCGTGGATTGGGGAAAAAGAACTTTCCTTTGGAAAAGTAATGCCTCCGCTCCGTTTGGTCATCGTTGGAGATATGAAGGGTCCCCACCTATTCGATATCATGGGTCTTATCGGTAAAGAAGAAAGTATAAACCGCATTAAAACCGCCATTGCCCAGCTTTAGAAATTTATAGAAGTGTAACATTATTTGACGAATGGCTACTAATACTATGGCCAAGTTTCGTAATTTCCATTTCTAACATAAAATCTAAACACTATGGGCAACTATCTTTTTATACCGATTGCGTTTATAGCACTCGTTATCCTTTTCAAGTTCTTTTTTATTGTAAAACAACAAACGGCTGTTGCGGTTGAACGTTTTGGTCGGTTCCACAGTATTCGAAATTCCGGTCTGCAAATGAAAATTCCGATTGTTGATCGTATCGCTGGTCGATTAAGTCTTAAAATTCAGCAACTTGATGTAATCGTTGAGACCAAAACTTTGGACGATGTATTCGTTAAACTCAAAGTATCTGTGCAATATGTGGTTATTCGCGAGAAGGTTTATGAAGCATTCTACCAATTAGAATATCCGCATGATCAGATTACCTCTTATGTTTTTGATGTGGTCCGTGCCGAAGTCCCAAAAATGAAATTGGATGATGTATTCGTTAAGAAAGATGACATCGCTATTGCCGTTAAGGCAGAGTTACAAGATGCCATGCTAGATTATGGTTTTGATATTATAAAAACATTGGTGACGGATATTGATCCCGACTCCCAGGTAAAAGCCGCCATGAACCGCATTAATGCTTCGGAAAGGGAAAAAATTGCGGCCCAGTTCGAAGGTGATGCACAACGAATCCTAATTGTAGAAAAAGCAAAGGCCGAAGCTGAGAGCAAAAGATTACAAGGACAGGGTATTGCAGATCAGCGTAGGGAAATTGCACGTGGTCTGGAAGAATCTGTAGAGGTTTTGAACAAGGTTGGCATTAATTCCCAAGAAGCTTCGGCCCTGATTGTGGTTACTCAACACTATGACACCTTGCAAGCCATTGGTGAAGAAACTGATACAAATCTAATTTTGCTGCCTAACTCTCCACAAGCTGGTAGCGATATGTTGAACAATATGGTAGCCTCCTTTACGGCAAGTAATCAAATTGGCGAAGCGATGAGGCGCAAACAGAATGAAAAGGATTCTGAGGCTTAGACCAATAATTAATAAAAAAAAGGCTCCTTTTTGAGGAGCCTTTTAACTTTAAATTAGTTTGAAAACAGTGTGCTAATCCAGTTTCTTAATCAATTTTTTTTGCGATTAACGAAATAGCAACTTTTTGAAGCAAAGGCGCCAGACCCCCAAGAATATTGCTTGGATATAGTTCCTCTTTGGTATTCTGGAACGCCAACTTTACCTTTTCCTCTTCAATTTGTCTTTGCAATTTCAAAATTTTGAGGTCGCGGTCAATTTCTTTGAATGATGTGTATTGTGCTTGAATCATAGTTCATCAAAATAAAATTTAGAAAACTTCTTTAAGAGCGGCTTTTCAATTTTGCTCCGTAACAAGAAGAGTGTTATACCCATCGGTACATAAAAGCCTCCTACAATTAAAAAGCCTTCTGCCGTATTGCCCAGCATTGTACCAAACCAAAAAGCGGCGCTTAATGAAAGTAACAGTAGGGTGATAGATACAATTCCACCAATTATAAGAACCTTGGTGGCCATGGTTATGCCCTTCATCATGGATCGAAAACTTTGGAGCTTATAAATATCCAAACTGTTTTTTACGTAGGACCTTACCCCTTCTTCCACATGATATATCTGTTCTTTAATTTCTTCAAAGGCCATATGTTACTTCTGTAGTTGGCCGTTCTTTTCTCTTAAATCTTCAGCCTTGTAGCTCATGTTGGATAATGTATCTTCAAGCTTTTCCTCAAACTCTACTTTTTTGGCATCGGCACTTTTTTTAATTTTCTTTCTTGTTTTCTTTCCCTTATCAGGTGCGTAGAGAATTCCAATTCCAGCCCCTACAACTGCCCCAGTTAATAATGCGGTTAATACGTTTCCAGTGTTATTTGACATAATATTTTGCTTTTGATTAAACTTCAGTTAAAAATCAAACAGGTCACATATTAATCGCTCCGACTGCATAACCTAATTGATTTACTCCAATGTAAGGGAAGGAAAACGCAATGGTCGATTCAATCGCTCTAAACCTTGACGCGTTAGCTAAATTTTGAACAAATATTGCGTTTTAGCCCTTTAAAAGGTGTTTTGTAGTCGAACAGGGCTAACTGGTCCCAAAGAATAAAAAGTGTGGGGATAGCGTCCCTAAAGAACCCTTTCTTAATAAGATTTTCCAATGGTCACAACAATTAAAATAAGAAAATATTATGCTAGCTTTTTTGCTCTAACTTCGCCCAAGTATCCCTTAAAGTCACAGTTCTGTTGAACACAAAATTTTCGGAAGTAGAATCCTTGTCAACATTAAAATAACCCAATCGTTGAAACTGTACTCGATCACCAACTTTGGAATCCTTTAAGCTCGGTTCTAAATAACCAGTAACCTTTTGTAGAGAATCAGGATTAACAAAATCCATAAATTCCTTATCCTTATGACTGTCTGGAGTGGGATCAGAAAACAATCGATCGTACAATCTAACCTCAGCGGTAATGGCGTGTGAAATGGAAACCCAATGTAGCGTTCCTTTTACTTTTCGCAAACTTTCCTCTGTTCCCGAACCACTTTTACTTTTAGGGTCGTACGTACATTGCACTTCTATAATATTCCCCTCATCATCTTTAGTACAGCTTTCTGCCTTGATGATGTACCCGTTTTTCAAACGGACTTCGCCTCCAAGTTTTAGCCTAAAGAACTTTCTATTGGCCTCTTCTCTAAAATCTTCTTGTTCGATATAAAGCTCACGCGAAAATGGAACCTTTCTACTTCCTGCAGACGGGTCTTCAGGATTGTTCTCTGCCTCCAGCCATTCTTCTTCTCCTTCTTCATAATTGGTAAGCACAACCTTCAAAGGATTAAGTACGCCCATTACACGTGGTGCAATTTTATTAAGGTGTTCCCTAACATGGAAATCCAATAAAGAAACATCCACAACATTCTCTCGTTTCGCAATTCCAATTGTATCCGCAAAATTTCTGATAGATTCAGGGGTAAATCCTCTTCTTCGCAATCCAGAGATTGTAGGCATTCTGGGGTCGTCCCAACCATCGACCACATTTTTTTCAACCAATTGAAGCAATTTACGCTTGCTCACAACGGTATGACTAAGGTTCCTGCGAGCGAATTCACGTTGTTTTGGGCGTAATTTATCAGAAGATACCACTTGGTCCAAAAACCAATCATAAAGCTCTCTGTGAGGCAAGAACTCCAATGTACACAAGGAGTGAGAGACTTGTTCTATATAATCACTTTCCCCATGAGTCCAATCGTACATGGGATAAATACACCAATCGGTATTTGTTCTGTGGTGTGCCTTGTGCAATATTCGATACATAACCGGGTCGCGCATCAACATGTTGGATGAAGCCATATCGATCTTGGCCCTCAACACATGTTCCCCGTCCTTAAACTCCCCTTCTTTCATCCCTTTAAAAAGCTTTAAATTCTCCTCAATGGAGCGACCTCTATAGGGGCTTTCCTTTCCTGGTTCTGTTGGTGTACCTTTTTGGCTAGCTATTTCTTCTGAAGATTGGCTATCCACATAGGCTTTGCCATTTTTTATGAGCTTTACCGCCCACTCATATAATTGTTGAAAGTAGTCTGAAGCATAACATTCCGTATCCCACTCAAAACCAAGCCATTCAACATCACTTTTGATGGCCTCAACATACTCCTTTTCCTCTTTTGCCGGGTTGGTATCATCAAAACGAAGATTAACTGGCGCATTATACCGGAGTCCCAGACCAAAATTGAGACATATTGAACTTGCGTGTCCAATATGCAAGTAGCCATTTGGTTCTGGAGGAAAACGGAACCTCAAGTCATTCTGTGTGTAACCCTTTGTAAGGTCCTCCTCAACAATGTGTTCTATAAAATTGAGCGATCTAGCTTCTTCTGACATACCAGTTATTTGATGCGCAAATGTAGTAAAATCCCATGTTGATAGCTATTTTTAGGGCTTCTGTGTATACAAAGTAGGCGATTTCACAACACTTTTCCCTTAGCCTACAACAATATCTTTCCATTCGTCGAAATTAGAGACATATTTGTTATTGGAATACTATATGAAAAAGAGACGCCTGAACAACGTCTTTTGAACGAATTACAATTAAGGGGCACAAACTAACAGGGCTATATGGCCCATAACCTCTTAAAAACTAACGGTGATGAAAAGTAATTCAACGTATAGCATTCTGGTTCTTGCCTTGGCTTTTGTGCTGCTTGGCGCCTTTGGCGTACAAGCTCAAGTACTAAATCAGCCAACGCCAGCAGATAACCCCAACCTTGCGGGAAACTCCGCATGGACCGCAGTATGCGCTTCGGGTGGCTTTAACGAATATTTTGTAAACTTTACGTGGGATCCTCCATTGGTGGCGAGTGATAATGAATTTATCCTTGAACTATCGGATGCTAACGGCTATTTCGCCTCTCCCACCGAACTTGCAAAGGTCAGCGATAAGAATACTGTCTTTGACTTTGAATTTAAGTTTGCTCTTCCCTCAGATATGAGAGGAGATAACTTTAAAATGAGGGTTCGAAGTACGAATCCTGCCAAAACAAGTCCGGCTTCCGAGGCATTCTCGATGTACTTTATCGACTACAATTCACCGTTATTGATCAGCGAAAACGGAAGTGGAACAATTCCGTCTGGGGGCCTAATACAATTGTGTGGCGGAGGTTCTGTAACCCTTAAACCCCACAACATTCCAAATGCCGAAAGTTATATCTATAACTGGTACCGCAGTGGAACATTGCTGGCAACAAAATCAGAAAGCATCACCGTATCTGAGCCAGGCATGTACTATGTGGAATTGGATTATGGGGATTGTTCCGGTTCTGCAAACACCTTGTCCAATACCATAGAAATCTCTACCGGGACCAGCTCTGGCCTAACCATCAATGGTGAAAATAACATTGAGGTCTGTCCAGGAGAAACCTACCAACTGGAAGCCAGCATTACCGGTCTGGGATTGACATACACTTGGTATAAGGATGGAGCCATAATAAGCGGCCCAACCGTGGATGGAAGCACCTATACCGTGGATGCAAGCACTGCTGGATTTGAAGGCTCTTATGAAGTTGAAGTAAGCGGCTCAGGAATTTGTAAGGAATTATCAGCACCCGTAACCGTATCAAGTTCAGGCTCTTTCGAAATTAGCCTAAACAATGCGGAAAATATAGTGCTGCTTCCTTCTCAAACCAAAACCTTATCTGTTAGTACTACCGCAACCAGCGCTACATACCAGTGGTTCAAGGATGGTTCGGTTGTCGCGGAGGCCACAAGCAGCTCCCTAAATATTAATCAGGTAGGAGAGTACCATGTAGAAGTTACCGAAAATGGCGGGCCATGTACCCCCGCCCCTTTAGCTTCAGCAACAACCACAGTTGTTTCCCCAGACTCATTTGGGTTTGTAGTGGATTATGTTGGCAACTATTCCTCCTGTGAGAGTGTTGATGCAACTCTAAGCCTAACAACCATAAATGCGATAAGCAACAACGGAGCCACAACCGATGTGACTGCAGATTTACAAAACTCCTTTAACTATCAATGGAAATTGAATGGTAGTGATGTTTCAGGAGAAACGTCGAAAACCATTACGATATCCAATCAAGAAGATAATGGTGACTATGCTTTATATGGTACTATTGATGCTTTCGAGGCATCATCCATTAGTCTACAAGTAAAGCTTGCATCCAACGAATCGCTTCAAATAACCGCCAATGGTAGTATTTTGTGTGAAGGAGGAGAAGCCATTGTTCTTGAGAGCACTACAGACTTAACCAATGAATCTTTCGAATGGAAGAAAGATGGAACAGTCGTTGATTCATCATCTGAAATCTTATCTATTAGCGAAACAGGTGTTTATCAGCTCGTTATCACTTCCAACGAATGTCCATTGGTATCCAACGAAATAACCATTAGCGACTTCGATGAATCACTATTGGTGCTGGACAAATCCAAAGACCTCATTATTATTGAGGGAGAGACCCAAACTCTTACCGCAAGTGGTGCAGATTCCTATGAATGGTTTGATGCCGGTAACAACCTAATTTCTTCAAGCAGTTATTACGACTTTACAGAAGAAGGGGAGTACCTGTTGATCGCCAGTTTCGGAACGTGTACCGTTAGCAAGGTGATTACTGTTACCTACAGGGATATGTTCGCCATACCTAATGTTATTACCGCCAATGGCGACGGTATCAACGATTTATGGGTATTGCCAAACACATATTCCAGAGATCCAAATGTTCTTATCACCATATTCAATGAGCGGGGAGAACAGGTATTTAGCCAGGCCGGCTATGAAAACAATTGGCCACAATCCACCACATCTTTTAACAAGCAAAGTATGATTTTCTATTACAAGATCACTCGCGGTGGAAAAAGTCTAAAACAAGGAACCATCACTGTTATTAAATAAGCAGCAATGCAGACCACAAAACCTCTACTACTACTTACCATCTTGCTACTTGCCTTCTCCGGAATGAGAGGACAGGAAGAAGGAAACTATGTGCCTTATAATGTGCCTTCACAAAACCTTTTAAAGTTTAACAGGTTTTTATTGAACCCAACGTTTTCCACGGTAAGGGAGGACAAGTCGTACATTAACCTTTTTCATAGAAACCAGTCGGTATCTTTTGATGACAACAATCAGGTTTACTTCTTGAGCTATAGTGGTAGAGTGAGCGATAGAAGTGGAGTTGGTATAAGCTTATTTACCAATCGAGAAGGGTTGTTCAACAACTTTGGTGTACACGCCAACTATGCTTATGGCGTGAGGTTGAGCCCAAAAAGCACCTTCACTTTTGGAGCAAATGTTAGTTACTATCAAAGTGCCTTTAATCAAGACAGGGCAAACTCCGTTGAGGTAGATCCTTTTTTAAACACTTTAGAGAGTAGTTCCCTAGTAAGCTTTCAACCTGGTTTCAACTTATCCATAGGTAAATTCGATATTGGAGGATTTGCAGAAAATCTTTTTGACTACAACTTAAAAACCAGTGAATCGGTTACCGATTTTAACGAAAAAACATATTCTGGACACCTACAATATACCCATCAGTTTGAAAATGGAAGGGGAATCATGGAAAGTGCTCGCTTGATGCCCTTGGCAAGAGTGCGCAAGGTAGGCGAGGAAAATATAACCCTTGGCGGAAATCTTATCCTTGACTTGCCCAAACTAGGCTGGGTTCAAGCCGGCTACGACGACTTCTATGGGGCATCTGCAGGCCTAGGGTTCAACCTTACCAAAAACATCTCCCTGGGATATACTGTGGAAAAGGGCTTGTCCAACGAGTTTGAAAACTTTGGTGTAACCCACGAAATCTCATTGGCATACTCCTTTACACCCAACCTAACCGAAGATCGAGTAATGCTGGAAAAAGAAGGTGAAGAATTGGTTTCGAATGAGGAAGATGTACCACAAGATAGCGTAAACATTACTAAAAAAGACATAGAAATTGCTCAATTAAAAGATAAACTGGCCGAGAACGACGCTATTTTGGATGAATTGTTAATGCGTCAAGATTCCATAGAATCAACCCGCAAACAAGACTTGGAAAGACGCTTTGAAACCGTCATGAAAATGGTTCAGCGTGAAACAAGGGGTCAAAATCCTGCTCTGGAGCAAAAAGCCAAGGAGGTCTACTTTGCCAATATGGATAGTGCCGATATCGTTTCTAGAAGAAAACAGCCTTTGGCCAACCACGGATTGTCCAACAATACATCCACCAAAAAAGTAATTAAGATTAACGAAGCTAAGGACAATACCACAACAACGTATGCATCCAATTCCAAGGTCAAAAAAGATAAGACCTATAGGCCCATAAAAAACAAAAGAGCTCAGTTTAAATCCCATACAGTCCCCAATGTGGAAAGTGGGCATTACCTAATTGCGAATGTGTTCAAAAACCCTGACAATGTAGATGCGTTTATTGAAAAATTGCGCGCTCAGGGCATCGAAGCAAACTACTTTGTAAACCCTAAAAATGGTCTTAATTACGTTTATATAGGCGATTTCAACACTAAAAATGATGCATTAAAGGCCTACCACACCAAAATGGATGGCAAATATCAAGGAGATGCTTGGGTGATGAATGTAAGCGGTAGTGCATCACCTATTGCCGGTTATACGAATACGGCAATCGCATCCAACTCAAAATACAACAACAATATCCTTTCCAAAAATGTGGCAAACAACCTCATGGACAAAGGAAACAAACATGTAGTAATCAGTACCCAATCTGGAAACGGACTGCCAGAAGGATACTACATTATTGCCAACGTATTCGATAACTCGAAAAGCGCAAAAGAGTTTGTTAAAGAACTTAACGCAAGAGGTTTGCACGCAAGCTACTTTATTAGTCCACAAGACAAACACAGGTATGTGTACTTAAAAAAACATGAAACCTGGAACAATGCCTTGACCTCTTATTACACCAAACTAAACGCTTCGTATAACGACGATATGTGGATTATGCGAATTAAATCAAACACAACCATTTAACCACCATGCTTATGAAAACATCACTACTCAGGTGGGGCACAACAATTTGTATATTCTTATTTGCATATACAGGTATATCTCAGATAAAAAACAACTTTGATGTTCGTTACGAGAACAAACTCAAAGGAGATCTCACTTTTATTGCCAACAATATTGTAAATAGGGATGAGGGCGGATATTCGCCAGAAGATCCTTATAACGCAACAGGTTCTTCTTCGGAGTACAATGACAGGTTGAACATGCAGTATATTGACATTGATGGAGATGCTTCTACCTTCAGTTCAAGTAGTGCAACCTTATCAGTACCAGACCCTAGTTGTTCTCAAATTAGATATGCCGGGCTATATTGGTCTGCCGTATATAATGAAAGTGATCGAAGTGACTTCAATCAAGTAAAATTTAGAATGCCCGGCGGTTCTTATGTGGATTTGACCGCTGACGAAATTTTGTTTGATGGCTATAATGACGCTGATTTCGGATATTATAGTCCATATGCTTGCTATAAAGATGTTACGTCCATGGTAACCTCACTTGCCAACCCTGACGGTGAATACTTTGTGGCAAATGTAAGGGCCAGTTCAGGAGAGAGCATCCAAGGTGGTGTTTCCGGTGGTTGGACCATGGTCGTGGTTTATGAAAACCCAACGTATCCAGGTAAGTTCATTACGACCTTTGATGGTTATGCCGGTATTAAGTCGGGACAAACTGTAGATATTCCGTTCAGCGGATTTACAACACTTCCTTCACCATTTCCAGTAAATGCCAAATTAGGCGTTGCAACACTTGAGGGTGATAACAAAATAGAAGGAGATCAATTGTCCATCAAGGCAGATAGTAATGCTTCCTTTACAACACTATCGAATACCGTGAACCCTTCGGATAACTTTTTCAATAGTAATATTACCATTGAGGAAAATATCATAACAACCAGAAACCCAAACAGTACCAACACTTTGGGATGGGATGTGGATCTTTTTACGATTCTTAACCCCAGTAATTCTGTCATTCCCAATGATGAGACTGGGGCTACTTTTAGAGCTTCTTCTACACAAGACAAGTACGATATCTTCTTTACCTCATTGGATGTAGAAATCATAGAACCCAAGATAAACCTAGCTAAAACAATCGAAGATATTGCGGGTAACGACATTACGGGACAAGGAGTACATCTTGGTCAATATTTGGACTATGTGCTTACTTTCGAAAATGTGGGTAACGATGATGCCGTAAACTATACCATTAGGGACGTACTTCCTATTAATGTGACCCTTGATGAATCGAGTATCACCATGCCGGCCGGTGTAACTTATACTTTCGACCCGGCAACCCGTACTATTATATTCACTATACCAGATAGTATTGTAGAAGAGAATGACCCAGCTTCAACCATACGTATGCGGGTACAAGTAGCTGAAAACTGTTTTGATTTTATCGACGCATGTACCGATATCATTCAGAATTTGGCCTATTCTACATACAGCGGTGAATTAAATACTGCTTCAATAACCGACGACCCCAGTGTTTATGATTTTGATGGTTGTGGATTTCCTTCTCCGGGAGCTACTAACTTTCTTTTAGATGACCTTAGCGCCTGTAACTTCTCAAGAACGGTACAATTGTGCGGTGATGACGTATTACTTGACGCCGGAGATAATTTTGACAACTACATTTGGTATAGGGATGTAAACGGAAACAATACTATCGATGTTGGTACCGATACCGTAATCACCGACAGTGATTCCGACAACGACCCAAGTACTATTTTGGTAAGCGAAACAGGAACTTATTTGGTAGACAAGCAAGTGGCCGATCCCTGTAAAGATTTCATGGAAATCATTATAGTTGAGTTGTTTGGTTCTGTACAATCCAACCCGATTACGGCATTGATCAACGACACCTCCAACACCATTGACGGCGCCATAGAAATATGTCCCAACGATGGTAGTGAGCTTCCGGAAATATTCTTGTGCGGACTTAACGATACCGAACTTATCCAAATAAACATCCCAGATGCAACAAGCATCGTTTGGGAACAATTGGATGAAGCAAGTTGCGGTGCAGCCACAGACGGCTGTGCCAATACCAATGCCAGTTGTACATGGAACACGGTGGACACGGGCAACGACTTTTTAGCATCAAATACAGGTCAATACAGATTGGTAATCAACTATCAAAATGGATGTTTTAGTAGGTTCTACTTCAATATCTACAAAAATCCTTTAGATCCCCAATACACCTCTAGGGATATTATTTGTGATACAGATGGTAACATTACCGTAACCAATGTACCCTTAACTTATGAGTTCCAGCTTGTAGATCAAGTTACCGGAAATGTACTTGTTCCTTATGGTCCAAGTCCAAGTTTTGATATTGCCAACAATGGCGCCTACATGGTGGAAATAAGACAACAAGGTGTTACGGACGGTTGTGTCTTTGTATTGGACAATATTGGTATTTTGGAAAGGGATTTTCAAGTGGATATTACCTCCCAAGATTTGTACAACTGTACAGGTTTGGGAGAAATAGCGATCTCTGTTCTAAATGTTGAAGCCCAATACTATTATGAAATATCCTCTGGCGGAGTTGTTGTGGACACTCACGGGCCATCAATCGATAACAACTATACCTTCGAAAATTTAAACGATGGAACTTACGATGTTACGGTTACCACAGACGACGGATGTACTTATACAGAACAAGTTATTATTGAAGACTTAGTGGATTTGGAGCTAACCGCCAGAGTTTCCCAACATATTACCTGTAAAGAAGGTAATATATTAATGGAATCCACAGGTGGTAAAACCCCTCACCTATATGCCATTTGGTCTTACATTGACGAAGATGGTAATACCGTGACGTCCTATCCTTCAGTTACAGATATTCCCGCTTCAGAATTTCAAACTAGTCAAATCTTTGATATTTATGATCCAGGACAGTACACTTTTGCAGTAATCGACAGATACAACTGTTATGACATTTCCAATACAGTTACGATTGAATTTAGACCTGCTGCGGATTTTGATCCAACCACGGTTACCGATGTTTTGTGTAACGGTGATGCTACAGGTTCAATTTCCTTTAACCTAATCAACAGTAACGGTTATCAATTAACCTTTTATCTCTTTGACGCCACAGGATTTGACGAGGAAAATTACGATTATGCTGATGCGCTGGCAACCAACGCCTCAGGAAACTTTCCTTCTTTGGCAGATGGGGATTATGTTGTGGTAATCAACCAACGCAAAGGAAGTGCGTCTTGTGATTACTTTGAATACCACACAGTATCCGCACCGGGCACAACTTTGGATGGCGATGCTGTTTTGGTTCAGGAATACTCCTGTTCAGATGGCGGAATTATAGAAGCACAGAATGTAACGGGAGGAACCGCTCCCTACGAATACAGTATTGATGGGGTAAACTTTGTTAGTTCCCCAAACTTTTCCAACTTAACTGATGGAACATACACTATTACCATAAGAGATGACAATGGTTGTACTTTCACAGATTCAGTTACCATTGATCCGTTGAATCCACCAACGGATATCGATTTTTCAACTACGGACCCGCTTTGTCCAACCTTTACCTCGGATGTTACCTTGACCGTAACAGGAGGAGAGCCTGACTTGGTATACGAAATAGTTTCTCCTGCAGGAAGTGCAGTAAACAATGGAACCAACAACACATTTACCGACTTGGCTCCAGGAACTTATCTCTTCAGGGTAACGGATGATAGTGATTGTTTCTATGAGGAAAGCTTTACCCTTGCGCCAGTAACCGAAATTTCGGTTACCGCTCAAGTAGTGAGCAACATATCTTGTTTTAACGATCCTAATCCAAATGGTGAATTACAATTCAATATAGGTAACTTCAATACAGATTACAATTACACGGTTACCGGTCCAGCGAACTTTTCGGGAACAAACGAAACCAACAATACTATTTCTCTTACTGGATTGGCCGAAGGAACATACACCATTACAGTAACTGACAACCTTACCAATTGTACGGACACCACCGATGTAACTATTGCTGCGCCGACAGCTGCCCTTGATGCAACACCAACAGTTGTACAACCAACTTGTTTAGTTGATGGTTCAGTAAACATAGTAGCTACAGGAGGATGGGGAAGTTATACTTACGAAATTACAGCAGGTCCAGCCACTTTTGGTCCACAAAACAATGGATTGTTCACAGGATTGACCCTTGGCGGAACCTATACATATACCGTTACCGATGCCAATGAATGTGAATTCACGGACACCTTTACCATTATTGAGGCCGTAGCTCCAGAATTGACAATTGATCCCAACAATGTTTGCTATGATGATGCCACAGGCTTGACCTTGACCGCCAATGTTACTGCTGGTGGCGACGGAAACTTTGAATACAGTTTGAATGGAGGCCCATTCGGAACAAGCAATGTGTTTACAGGTCTGGCACCTGGGGATTATACCATTGATGTTAGGGATGGCAACGATTGTACCGATACTGCATCCATTACCATTGACCCAGAGCTTAGTGTTGTGGCTTCTGCCCCGAATATTACCGCCTGTGCTACAGATACCGACGTGACCATTACCGCTGCCGGTGGCGATGGAAATTATGTGTATGCCGTCGTTGCAGATGGTGTAACGCCAATTGATTCAGACTTTGGAGCAACAAACCCAATTACGGTTACAGGTGCAGGTGATTACGATGTGTATGTAAGAGATAATGGTGGTGCTTCCGGATATTGTGAAGCTACTTACGACATTACTATCATTCAAGATGACCCACTGGCCATCACACCAAATATCACCGATGTTAGTTGTAATGGAGGTTCCGATGGAAGCATTGTATTGAATATGACCGGAGGAGAAGCTCCCTATATGTACAGCATTGATAACGGTGCAACGTATCAAACGTCAAATACTTTTGTTAACCTACCAGCTGGCACTTACGATATTAGTGTAACCGATATCAACAATTGTCCGGTTACAACTCAGGTTACTATTACAGAACCGGATCCTATTGTTGCCGAGGCAGAAATTACCCAAGATTACACCTGTACACAATTGGGTGAAATTACTATAGGAAGCATTACACCGACCACAGGTGGTTCAGGAAGTTATGAGTACAGTTTAAATGGAGGTGCATGGACCACTTCTACCGTATTTACCGGCTTGGAAGATGGCACTTATACTATTCGTGTACGGGATGCCAATCAAGTGGATTGTTTTATCACTCTTCCAGATGAAATTATTGTTCCTCTTCCCACAGAACCAACCTTGAGCACAACCGTTGCTTACAATTGTGATGGAACAGCTGACGTTACCGTGCTTCCTTTGGATGCATCGTATACCTATAGTTTAGATGCTGGTGCCCCACAAGCAAGCAATGTTTTCAGTGGAGTTGCTCCAGGAACACACACTGTTGAGGTAGATTATGGAAGCGACTGTACAGTTACAACCACTGTAATTGTTGAACCAGGATATGCTTTTGATGGTGCCATCACATCTTATACAGATTTAACTTGTAACAGTGCCGGTGATGGAAGCATCACTTTTGAAGTTGAAAACTTTGATTCTGGAATTGGATTTACATATCAAGTGAACGGTGGAACCGTTTCTGGTACCCAAACAACCAGTCCAATTACCATTTCTGGTCTTGCAGCAGGTGATTATGAAATTGTCATTGTTGACCTTAGAGATCCTGCATGTTCCGTTACATTGAACCAAACATTGACACAGCCTGATGTGTTGGATGTTATTGCTTCTATTACTAATGAGCTTACATGTACCAATGGAGGAGCAACCATTACTGCTACCGCTACGGGAGGTACACCAGCCTATGAATATCAATTGGAAGATACTATAGGAACAGTTATAACTGCCTACCAATCATCCAATGTGTTTACTGGATTGGCCGATGGTAACTACGTAATCAGGGCAAGGGATGTAAACCTTTGCGAGGATACAACACCTATTACCGTTGATCCTACTGAAATCATTGCGTTTGACTTAACACCAACCGTGTGCTATAGTGGAAACAATGATGGAAGCATTCAAGTGGATGTTACCAGTGGAAACGGTAACTATCAATTCAGTATAAATGGTGGTGCTTGGATTACTCCTTCACCAGTAAATGCAACAACATATACGTTCAACAACCTAACTGCTGGAACATATACCATTGATGTACGCGACCAATATGGTTGTGCAGTTCAGGATACAGCAACAATCAACCCCGCTTTAACAGCTTCAGCTTTCCTTGATAGCGATTTAACTTGTTTGGACGATGCAACAATTACCATTAACGCAAGTGGTGGTAGTGGTTCATATTCCTATGAATGGTCCGATGATGGAGGTGCTACGTACAGTTCAACTGGATTCACAGGAAATGTGTTCAATACTAATACCGATGGAACCTATATCTTCCAAGTAACTGACACGGAAGGTTGTACTATAACCACCAACAGTATTATAGTGACTCCGGCCACTCAACCCGTAATAAGCAGTGTTACACCAACAGATATCTTGTGTAATGGCGAAAGTACCGGTGCATTGGATGTTGTAATTGATACCTCCGTTGGAGTTCCACCTTATACCATTAATGTATACGAGACAATTAGTGGTACAGATTATGGAACACAAACCACAGGATTGCCTGCAGGAAATTATGAGGTAACAGTTACGGATTCCAAAGGTTGTGTGTCGGATCCATTCCCAGTAGTAATTTCTGAGCCAACACCAATAACATACACCACTTCAGATGTTCCAATTACTTGTGATGACGTATTTGGAGTAACCAATCCTGGTTCCATTACGGTGTCAGGAGTGTCAGGGGGTACAGCAGAATACACCTATATTCTAACAGCTAACAATGGTATTGCTCCACAAACATATACTACCACATCTGGTGCTAGAGACCACACATTTACGGTATTGGAGTTTGGTATCTATCAAGTGGATGTAGTGGATGCCAATGGATGTGCTTCATATACAACAGAAATTATTTCATCTCCACCAGATGATTTGGATATTGATGTAAGTACACTTACCGCTGATTGTGTTACGGGAGGTACGGCCATAGTTACTGTGGACGCTGCCGTAGGAAGTGGCAACTACGAGTTTGCCATCCTAGAACAATATACAGCTCCTTATGTAGATGATCCTGCAAATGACTATGTAGGACCCGATATTGTAGGAGGGTATACACGAACTTTTACAGGACTTACGCCAGGTATTACATACACCTTCGTAGTGTATGACACCACAACAAACTGTTATTATTTTGAAGAAGCAGATGCGCCTATAGATACGCCATCTTCCATGACGGCCAACTTGGATGCCATAAACAATGTAAGTTGTACTGGTGCTGATAATGGTAATATATCTTTTACTTTCACAGGATTTGATAGTGGCGCAACTGATGTTCAATATGAAATTTTCAACAGGCAGTCCAATACAAGTACAGGATATTCCGGTAACGCTACCGTAAACCCTCCTACTTCGGTAACCATTGACAATTTTGGTTCTTTGCCTCCTGGTGAATATTATTTGTTGCTCACAGAAATTGGAGGTTCAAACCCAGGATGTTCCGTAAGTGGTGGGGAATTCACCATCCGTGAATCTGCCAATCCTTTGGATTTGGATGTGGCCAGTCCACAAAATGATAACTGTAACCCAGATGCGGGTGTAATTACTGCTTCAGGCCGTTATGGTACAGCTCCCTATACCTATCAATATTTATTGAGCACAGACCCTGCACCAACAGCTTCAAGCGCGGGTTGGACAAGCGATACCAGTGCCAATGTAGAAGCTGGGGATTACATTGTTTATGTGATGGATGCCTATGGATGTATCGTTCAAAAACCTATTACGGTTGATGAAGATCCAAGCCCTGAAATATCCATTGCAATTGTAGATGAGTGTGTAGATGAAGGCTTATTTGAAGTAATGGTAACTTTGGATAATCCAGCCCTTGCCATGGCACCTTTCCAAATCAGTGTAAATGGTTCGGCATTCCAGAATTTTACCTTTGATGGAAGTAATCAATATCTGATTTCTGGATTAAGTTCAGGATTGGGTCAAACTGTTGCCGTAAGAGACCTAAACGGATGTATTGATACCGAAACCTTCGATATTCACCCACCACTAGAATTCAACGTAATTCAAACCGTTGCTTTGGATTGCGAGCCTGGTACTAATGCCTATGCCGAACTAGAAATAGAAGTGATTTCAGGATCAGGAAGTTATGAGTATATAATAGATGGACCGGGAACTGCATATGATGAAACAAGGGCGGTACTTGTTCTGGATGCTGACAACAAATTTGTTTGGACTGGAGCCGGTGTAGCTGGAAGCTACGATGTAATCGTGTTCGATATGGGCACTGCACCACCTAACTGTCCCAAAACAATTACGATAGATGTGCCTGAGGCACCTCAGCCATCCTTTACATCTACTTTCACAGATGTTACATGCTTTGGGGCTGATGACGGAACCATTTCTGTACAAGCAGTGGACAACGGTATCGGACCATATACATTTGAAATCATTGCAGCTTCTGATGGGTCTATTAGCGTGCCAATTGCACCCACTAGTACTACGGCCACTACGGCCACCTTTACAGGTTTAGAAGGTTCCGCTGTAGGTGTTGATTATGATATTCAAGTAACCGCTGCAAATTATTGTACGGATACTGAAACCATAACAATCACAGAACCCGACCCAATTGCTTTAACAGCAGATGTGTTGGAATTCAGTTGTACAGTAGGTAACAACTCCAACAACGCTACCATTACTGTAGATACTGCTACCATAAGTGGAGGCAGCGGAAACTATGTCATTTATGAATTTATCAACGATGCTGGTTCCGTTGTGGTTCAATCAGGAAATAATCCTGTTTATACATCAACCGATACAGCAGGTGGAAATTATACCATCAATGTGTATGATGACAATGGTTGTTTGGGAACAACAACTGCGGTTATTGCACCATATGACCAAATTACCAATGCTGTAGCGGCCATTTCAAATCCTTTGAGCTGTACTCCAGGAATGGATGGTGAAATTACCATTACGGTAACTTCGACCTTAGCCGACCCATCACGCTTTGAATATAGTGTGGATAATGGTACTACTTGGGTAAACTCCAATGTGTTCAGTGGTTTGGATGCCGGAACCTATAATTTCATTGTTCGTCATATAGATACTGGCTGTACAGTTTCTACAAGCCAAACCATTACAGACCCTAATACATTCGATATTGATGTAAATGTAGTAAGTGATGTAATCTGTTATGGTACCGCCACTGGCGAAGTAACATTCGAACTTATAGATGCAACTTATACCGGTGGATTCAATTGGACCGTTTACGATGACGGTGGAAATCCAGTAAATAATGGTACTTCTGCTACTACAGGTCCAACTGCACCAATTTCATTGCCTGCAGGAATCTACACCGTTGAAATTTCACAGGATGCATTCCCAGAATGTACCAATGTGGAAGCCTTCAACATTGCAGGACCTAATGCAGCTATCGCCGGTTCCAGAACTGTTACGGACATTACCTGTGTAGAAGATGGTATTATTGAAGTAATCGCTTCAGGTGGATGGGGAGGATATGCTTACTATGTAAGCACAACACCAAACCCCGATCCAAACGATCCATCCAATTATGTACCCACTTCTAGGTTCGAGAACCTTACCGCAGGTACTTATGAAGTTTGGATTATAGATCAAGAAGGGTGTGCTTTACAATTACCCGATGTTGACTTATCCATTCCAGACCCAATTACGGCCACACTACAAGTCAACCAGTCCAATTGTGTGGATTTGCAAGGCGAAATCCAAGTAATGGGTACAACCGGTGGTCAAGGAAGCAACTATAGCTACCAATTGATTAAGGACGGAACCAACTTTGGAGCTCCTCAAACCAGTACTGTTTTCTCTGGATTGGGCGCAGGTTCTTACACCGTAGAAATTACCGATCAGTGGGGTTGTTCCGTAATACTTCCGGGTATCGTGGAATTGACCGATGCCATGACAGCCAATGCTAACGTGGTAAAACAAATTGATTGTACGGTAGATCCAGGTGGACAAATCACTATCAATGTAACTGGTGGTTCCTCTAATTTGGAATACAGTGTTACCTATCCTATCTCAGGAACAACCGTAACCAATACTGATGGTATTTTTACAGACCTTACCGAAGCGGGAGAATACGTATTTACAATCACAGATTTGGATACTTCCGAGCCATGTATCTATGAAGTACGCCAAACATTGGATGATAGAGTTATTCCAGAATTAGTGGATGCATCTATTGTTGATGTAAGCTGTGCGGGAGGTAGCGATGGTAGTATTTTGGCCCAACTAAATCCTGCCACGGCCGTAAACCCACCATACCGATATGCATTGGTTGGGTTGAGCCCTGGTACCTCAAGCAGACCTCTTCAAGATAGTCCCTTGTTCGAGAATCTTCCGGCCGGAGACTATCAGGTACGTGTGGTTTCTGATAGGGAGTGTGAGGACATCAAAACCGAAACCGTTGATGAACCCAATCCCCTGGGTGCTACGGCTACGGCTACGGCCTTTGAATGTACTCCAAGCAATTCTGTGGATGAATCGACCATTACCGTAACTCCTAGTGGAGGCACACCATTTATAGGTCCAGATTCTTATTTGTACAGTTTTGAAGGTAATGGATTCACTTCTGATGCTACATTTGATATAGTGGACGATGGTACAGTACAGACTATCAACTACATTGTAAGGGATGCCAACGGCTGTGAATATCATGATAGTATTACGGTACAACCATTGAATACCTTTACTTTGGATATTGCACAGGATTTAGCCATAACCTGTAACAACCCCGAAAGAGTAATCTTGACCGTTACAGAAACCACTCCTGGTGATACCTATACCATTGAATTATTGCCTGTTGGTAATCCTTATGGATCAATGACGGCTTCAACAACCACAACAGCAACATTTGAGTTGACCGAAGCTGGTACGTATACATTCCGTGCTACCAACGATGTCACAGGATGCTATGTAGAGGAAATCTATACAATTGTTCCATACGACACAATTGACGTAGACATCATAGCGACATCACCTGCAATATGTTTTGATGATGCAGGCGACTTAACAATCGAAGTTACTGGATATAACGTTCCAGGAGCTTATGACTATGATGTATACAGGACGGATGGTACACTTATCGTATCAGGAAGTGAAAACACTTCATCTGGTTCATTAACCATAACCCATCCTGATTTGGTTGGTGGTAATTATTATGTTCAGGTAGAAGCTACCGAAGCACCTTTC
Organism: Flagellimonas lutimaris; assembly: GCF_051494225.1. Classification (GTDB taxonomy): domain Bacteria; phylum Bacteroidota; class Bacteroidia; order Flavobacteriales; family Flavobacteriaceae; genus Flagellimonas; species Flagellimonas lutimaris_A. Next base: position 195,079 of record NZ_JBNPYE010000002.1, read on the forward strand.
TGTACGGCTACTTCCGGTACAGCAACCATAATATCTCCAAGCAGTGAATTGGCGGTTGTTCCAGAGCAAGTGGCCAGTGTTACCTGTACCGATGATATGGGAGAGGTACTGATTGCCCCAACGGGTGGTTATGCTCCGTACGATATCGTATTGACCAATATGACTACAACTCAGTCGTACACCATGAACGATGTAAATAGCTATGTGTTCACTGGATTGTCCGCTGGATCATATGAGGTAAGGGTAACCGATAGTGAAGGTTGTGAGGTCGTTGATAATACTTCTTTGATCTTAGATCCTGTAGATCCAATCACTGCAGATATTGATGCTGCCCCAATTGACCTATTGTGCTATGGTGCCGAAAGTGCGTCTGTTTGGGCACATTCCGTTAGCGGAGGTAGTGGTTCCTATAACTACCAGTTGAATATTTACGAAGACGATACTCCTAGTGCTAATATTATTTTCACTTCTGGTGAACAAGGAAACCCAAGATTCGATAATCTAGGTGCCGGAACTTATAGCATTACCGTTACCGACGGTTGGAACTGTGGTGTGGAAACCCCTAAAGTGACCATTACCGAACCAACTGAGGTTGAGGCTTCCCTTGTTCAAGTAAGCGGAATGACATGTGTCGATGATGCACAGATTATGTTGACTGCAACTGGTGGAACAGCACCTTACTTCTATAGTGCGGATGGAGTCAATTTCTTTGCCATGAACGGTGGGGATACCCATACATTCAATGTTGGCGCAGGGCCATATCAATATTATGTTCGTGATGCCAATGGTTGTGATGCCATGATATCCAACCAAGTTACTGTAGATGAAGTTCCGGAATTAACACTTAATATAGACGAATCGGCAGCATTGATCAACTGTACAGGTGAATCATCCGCAACCATTATTGCACAGGCAACAGGTGGTTTGGGCAACTATAATTATGAATTGTTCAGCGATGCAGCATTGACCAATTTAGTTGATGGTCCACAAGCCAGTGGAACCTTTAACGGTCTTATGGCCGGTGAGTACTATGTAAGAGTAACCAGTGAAGACTGCGTTGAGGTATCACCCGTGATTACCATAGTCGACCCAGAACCATTGGTGGTTGAAAGAGAAGAGTTTACAGATATTACATGTTCAGGAATGAACGACGGTACTATTACTGTTGAAGTGTCGGGTGGAACAGGTGAGATTCTTTACGCAATTTCACCAAATCTAGATCAGTTTGATACGACGAACACATTTACTGATCTAGAACCCGGCATCTATGATGTAATCGCCCAAGATGTGAATGGATGTTTCATCACTTTCCAATTTGAGATTACCCAACCTGAACCTATTGTGGCTGAAGCGATAAACATTTTGGACGAAGTATGTTATGAAAGTGGTGATGGTTCTTTTGAAGTACAGATCTCCGGGGGTACCGCTCCTTACCAAACAAGCTTAAATTCCAGCGCCGATGCAAACTTTGTTCAAGACCAGTTCTTGTTCCAAGATCTAACCGCAGGAACACATGTGGTATTTGTAAGGGATGCCCAAGGTTGTGAAACCAATGTAATTGTTGAGATAGAGCCAGGAGTGAACCTAGCTGCTACCGTAACACCAATTTATGAGTGTACAGGTAACATTCCAGACAATTACTTGGAAATTATATTGGAGGATGAAACTATTGCAAGTGACCTTATCTATGCCTTGGATTCGACAGATCCAGCAGATATGCAATTAACTGCAGACTTTACCAATATGACACCAGGTGATCATTATCTGACCATTGCACATGCCAATGGATGTATGACCACTTATGACTTTAGTATTGAAGCATACGAACCACTTACATTGACGTTGGAGAACAACAACATTAACCAAATAACAGCAATAGCTGAAGGTGGTGTAGAAGATTATACCTTCTATTTCAATGATATCGACAATGGCACGGACAATGTATTCTACATCAACAGAACTGATACATATATTGTAACAGTGGTTGACCAGAACGGTTGTGAAGCTACTGCTGAAATATTTATGGAGTTTATAGATATTGAATTCCCGAACTTCTTTACTCCAGATGGAGATGGATTGAACGATCGATGGATCCCAGATAACATTGAAGGCTTCCCTGACGTACTAATTAAGATTTATGATCGTTATGGTAGAGTAGTGGAAGAGATGACCCGAAACGTTCAAGGTTGGGATGGAAATTATGATGGAAAACCATTGCCAACTGGAGACTACTGGTACGTTGTTCAACTCCAAGGAGCACAGGACGACAGAGAGTTTGTTGGACACTTTACACTGTATCGACAATAACACTTAACCTACTTTGGCCCCATGTTAAAAAAAGTATACTCAACTATCCTATTTGTTTCCTTGGCACTTTGTGCCAGGGGACAGGAGTTGACAGTGCCCCAGTTATCCCAATACATAGCGGATAATCCATTTTTGATGTCTCCAACCTATGCAGGTATAGGAGACCATATAAAAGTCCGTTTAAACGGCTTAACACAATGGGTGGGGATTGAAGATGCTCCAGATACCCAGACCTTGGCCGCTGATGCTAGGATTGGCAATAGGTCGGGAATAGGTATGCTTCTTTATAACGATAGTAACGGATACACAAGGCAAAGAGGTGCCAGGGTTTCTTTTGCGCACCATTTAACATTGGACAGATACGATGATATTTTCCTTTCCTTTGGTATTTCCTATAACTTTAACCAGTTTAGGATAGATGTAGAACAATTTGAAGCTAATAATGGTCAGTTGCCAACAGATGACAAGGCCACTACAAACCACAACTTCGATTTAGGTGTACTTTATAGATATGATAAATTCTTTTTTAGTTTAAATGCCGGTAACGTATTAAACAAAGATTTATCCAATTTCAATACAGATATCATTCGTATTGAGCCAAATAAACTAAGAAACTACTACGTGTATTCTGGTTATAGTTTTTCCAAGAGCAAGAACAGTAAATTGGAAATAGAGCCCTCAGTATTCTTTCAATGGTTTGAAAGTGATGGCCGTTCTGTGACCGATTTGAATGCCAAATTCCGCTTTCGTGATTTTGAAGACTATTATTACGTAGGTTTAACCTATCGTTTTTTGAACGATCAATTGGGATCACCATTGTATATAGCTCCAATTGCCGGATTCAAAAAAAGCAATTTTTATTTTGGTTACTCTTATCAAGTAATTACCAACGAAATTTTAGGTTATAGTACCGGTACCCACGTACTTACTGTGGGCATGGATCTTTTCCAAGGGATAAGTAACTGTAGATGTATGTACTAATGCCATTTTTTTATAGGCAAACCTCTAAGTAATCAAACAAAAACAACCACAACTCTTTTCGATTCAGAGCATCAGTGAATTAAACCCGTTTAGTGGGATTTAAAAGGTTTTACCCTATTTTTGCCCTTTCTTAATACAAGGGCTTTGGGAAAGATTAGGTTAAAGAACGTTAGGATACATTCCAACCATGGGTGTTTAAAGGAAGAAATGCTCATTGGGAGCGATTACAGAGTTGATCTTGAGGTTACCACTGATCTTTCCAAACCTGCCATTTCCGACCAGCTTAACGAAACCGTGGACTATGTCCAACTCAATAATATCATAAAAGAAGAAATGACGGTACGTTCCAATCTTCTGGAACATGTGGCCAAAAGAATCATTGATCGCATATTTGATGAAATTTCTGAAGTAACTGAAGTAGAAGTGGAAGTTTCTAAAATAAACCCGCCTATCGGTGGTGATGTGGAAAGTGTTTCGGTAAAACTCGGAATTACTCGATAAACCGATAGGTCCAACTAATTGATACTGTTAATCTTTTTATAATTTTGTAGACAACAATTTAAACGGCATTGTGGTCGAATTGGATAGACAAAGTCCCGCAAGGATTTTTATGGTGGTTCGAGTCCACCCGATGCCTCTAAGATATACTTATCACAAAAATTACACTCAATTCCATTTAGATTATTTTTCAATCTAAATATTCATAAAATATTTTTAGCTTTGCGATCCAATTGGCATCGTGGCCGAGTGGCTAGGCAGAGCTCTGCAAAAGCTTGTACAGCGGTTCGAATCCGCTCGATGCCTCAAAACCCAGTACTTAGTGCTGGGTTTTTTGTTTACAGCTTCTCAATTTTTTCTATTTCTTCTTGAATATCAAACTTATCCTTGGGTAAAAATCCTTTGGTAATCAATACTATACCACAAATAATCAATACAATACCCAATCCCTTTTTTATTAGTACAATACGTTCCTGGGTTAAATAGCGCTTCAATTGTTTGGCTAAAATTATCTTGAGGAGATCAGTTCCAAAATAAACAAGTAAAACGGTACTAAAGAAAACTAGCATCCTATTGGGATTGTTCTCCAAACTGGGACCTACCACAATAATCAACCCCAACCAAAAAGCAAGTACACCAATATTTATAAAGTTTAAAAGAAAACCTTTTACCGCTAAACCTAGATAAGTTCCTTTTGAAGCCTTTACATTGGCTTTCTTTTTGGCCTTTTTTACAAATAGAACAATACCATAAACTAAAAGAATCATTCCCCCGAACACAAAAAGCCCCGGTTCGTTGCTTAAATTCTCCAATAGCTGAAAACTACTGAAGTACGCTATCAACAAGAAAACAATATCGGCAATAATAACACCTATATCCAAGCATACACCAGCCCTAAAGCCTTTAGTGGCACTGGTTTCCAATAAAACAAAGAAAACAGGACCAATCATAAAGCTCAACAAAAATCCCAAAGGGATCGCTGCTTGGATATCCTCAATCATTTTAATTACATTCTTTTTATTTTTCCACCAAAAAGGGTGTGCTCATCCATTTTTTTTGGATCGCCATACACTAGCACTTCACCTCCTGCCTTTACATTGGCCTTTACATAATCTGCCGCATAAATTTCGGCATTTCCACCTGCATTAACGCTTATAGTGGTGAATTTTGTTTTAAAAGTTCCTCCATTATAGGTGCCTCCAGTATTGATAATAACATCCTGGGTATTGGAAAATCCGCCGGTAAAGATTTTCCCTCCGGAAACAGCCTTTATTAACAATTGGTCCACTTCGCAATTAATTTCCAGTTCTCCACCTTCTTGCGCTTTAAGTTCCAAAACTTCTTGCACATAGATATCATCCGATGATATTCTTGCATCTTCGTTAACATCAATGACTACCAACTCTTCAGAATGATATAAATCCACATACGTTCTATATCCGCTAAAGATTTTAACGATTTCCATCCTAATCTTCAATACGCCATTATTATTAACAATGGCGACATTATCGGTATTGGCTCCGGTAATCACCGCTTTGTTTTGGTTGGACTTGATTAAATTAATAGAAATGCCATCAAACCCTTTTATTTCGGTAAACTTTTGTAGGTCTTGGGTTATGGCTCCATCCTGGGCTTCAATAAATTGAAGGGACAGGAACAAAATAACAATCGTAATTATTCTCATGTTATAAAAATTTGGTTCTCAATAGGATAACAAATTTTATTCCAAAATAGTATTATTTCTTTTTACCGATCAACGAAAAGTCCAAATGTCGTTTGACCAAATCCGTGCTCTTTACCATCACATAAACCTCGTCACCCAACTGATACATTCGCTTGGTTCTTTCCCCTATTATAGCATATTGGCGTTCATCAAAAATGTAATAATCATCTTTGATATCACGGATACGAATCATCCCCTCACATTTGTTTTCCACAATCTCCACGTAAATTCCCCATTCTGTAACCCCAGATATTACGCCCAAAAACTCTTGGTCCTTATGGTCTTCCATAAACTTGATCTGCATGTACTTAATAGAATCACGTTCTGCATTGGCAGCTAACAGTTCCATATCAGATGAGTGTTTACACTTTTCCTCGAACGGTTCAGCTTTTGGTGTCTTCTCCTTATCCAAATAATGTTGCAGCAAACGATGCACCATCACATCGGGATAACGTCTAATAGGCGAAGTAAAATGGGTGTAATATTCAAATCCCAGTCCGTAATGTCCAATGTTTTCGGTAGTATAAATGGCCTTGCTCATACTTCGAATAGCCAAAGTATCCACAAGGTTTTGTTCTTTTTTACCTTTTACATCTTCCAATAACTTATTCAGAGATTGATTAATGGTCTTACTATCCTTTAGATTGATACTATGTCCAAATCTGGAAATAACCCCGTTCAAGGCCATTAATTTATCCTCATCGGGCTTGTCATGGACCCTATACACAAATGTTTTCTTTTGTTTACCAATATACTCTGCCACTTTTCTATTGGCCAACAACATAAATTCCTCAATCAACTTATTGGCGTCCTTGGCTTCTTTAAAATATACACCTACAGGTTCGTTGTCTTCAGATAGATGGAACTTTACTTCAATTTTATCAAAAGAAATAGCTCCGGCATCCATTCGGGCCTGACGCATAATCTTGGCCAATCTATCAAATGTTAAAACCGCTTCCACAACTTCGTCCGACACTGAATAAGCTTTTTCCCTAATAGAGATTTCCTTGGGTATATCGTTTTGTTCGGTCTCAATAATGTGCTGCGCTTCTTCGTAGGCAAAACGTTCATTGGAATTAATAGCAGTTCTTCCAAACCACTGTTTTACCAATCGAGCGTTGTCGTCTATTTCAAAAACAGCGGAAAAGGTATATTTTTCTTCATTGGGTCTTAGTGAACATGCCTTATTGGACAGTACTTCCGGCAACATGGGAACTACGCGGTCCACCAAATACACCGAAGTAGCTCTATCATATGCTTCCTCTTCCAAAATTGTATTAGGCTGCACGTAATGCGACACATCAGCAATATGTATCCCTATTTCATAGTTTCCATTTTCCAATTTTTGAAAGGAAAGGGCATCATCAAAATCTTTGGCATCCTTGGGATCGATTGTAAAAGTAAGTACATCGCGCATATCCCTACGCCTGGCAATCTCGGATTCTTTTATACTGGTATCCAAGGTTTTGGCAAACTGTTCCACTTCATATGGAAACTCATATGGGAGACCGTATTCGGCTAAAATCGCATGGATTTCAGTATTATGTTCCCCTGGTCTTCCCAGTACTTCCACAATTTCTCCATATGGTGAATCGGTATCATCTGGCCAATCGCCAAGATTTACCAATACCTTGTCCCCATCGTTAGCTTTCTTTAATTTTTCAGGTGGAATAAAAATATCGGTGTACATCCTGGAATCGGTTGGGCGAACAAAAGCAAAGCTTTTCTGCTTGTCAACAATCCCTACATAAGATGTCTTTTTTCTTTCGAGTACCTTGGAAATCTCACCTTCCATTTTCTTGCTCTTACGTCTCGGTTTTATAAAAACCTCAACAGTATCGCCATGGAAAGCCCTGTTCAAATTATTGTTTTGTACAAATATGTCATCATCCAGCTCATCTACCACAATATAGGCGTTCCCACTTGTGGTAAGATCCACTCTTCCAGTAAAATAAGTATGGAGTGATGGTTTCTTTTGATACTTACCCCTCTCTGGCTCAACAATTCGTTCGCTGGCCTTTAACTGACCTAAACGTTTGATTAACAGATTTCTATCTTGAGTATCGGAAATACCTAACTTTGAAGCTATTTGCTTGTAATTGAAGGCTTTGGATGGTTCTTTTTCAAGTACGGTAAAAATGCCCTTCGTTATCTCACTCTTTCGCTGACTACCAGCTCTCTTCTTTTTCTTCGACATTAACGTCCTTATTTTTTTGAAAAATACGAATTATAATCCTTGAGCCATAAGGAAAGAAAGAGTAATCGCAAACAAAGTCAACTTTATCAACAATAATCAATATTATACTTTTTCTTCTTTTTTAAATTAAATTAAAATGATGGTTATGATAGATCGTTGAAATGTGGAATAAAATTTTCATAAAAAAGTTGCTTTGAACGACTAAAACATTTTGTTCACAACTTGTCAGACAACAAGAAAATTAAGAATCAAGCATTTATATTTTTTATAAACGGATATTAATAACCGTTGTCAACATCAATTTATTGAAAAGTTAATATGTTTTTAATGTTAATTACCCACAAGAAAAAGTTCATATCGGTTGATTAATTTTTAATGGAATATCACCCCAACATTAAATAATTATTTCTACTGATCGATTTTATGGAAAAACAAAATTTGGTTACCATTAGTTTTCTATAAATAGTTAACAAAAACACAATATTGTTAATTGGTTGTTTTTTAAACAAATGCAAAAAGCCTCCTCGCTTTTATGAACAGTGTAACATTAAAAGATATTGTACCTTTGTTTAGCATCCATTTTAATACAAAACCATGAAAATTGCGATAGGAAACGACCACGCCGGAACCGATTACAAACTTGCCATTATTGGGCTATTAAAATCTAAAGGAATTGAAGTCATAAATTATGGCACTGATGGCACTGATAGTGTGGATTATCCCGACTTTACCCATCCCGTGGCCACCGATGTATCTGAAGGAAATGTTGATTTAGGTATTGTATTGTGTGGTAGTGGCAATGGAGCCACAATGACGATAAATAAACACCAAAATGTAAGGGGAGCCCTTTGTTGGAACAAAGAAATTACCTATTTGGCCAGAGAACACAATGATGCCAATATTTTAAGTTTGCCAGCTCGTTTTATATCTCTTCCACAAGCGTTAGAAATGGTGGAAACTTTTTTGAATACAGAGTTTGAGGGAGGTCGGCACGAACGAAGAATAGAAAAAATTCCTTGTAGATAAACCCCATGGGCCATCATCACCATCATCACCACGGACACTCGCATGCACATCCTGATTTAAAAGGGAGAAATCTTCTTATCTCAATTTTTCTGAATATAGCGATTACCTTGGCTCAAGTTATCGGAGGTTTCCTTTCAGGAAGTTTGGCATTATTGTCTGATGCACTCCACAATTTTAGCGACGTACTAAGTTTAATGATAAGCTACGGGGCGAGAAGATTGGGTAAAAAGAAAGCCAGTAAACATAGAACTTTTGGGTATAAACGTGCTGAAATTTTGGCCGCATTTATAAATGCGGCAACCCTTGTTGTGGTAGCCATTATTCTAATGAAGGAAGCTGTTGAAAGGTTGATGGATCCTCAAGAAATTGAATCCAATCTAGTAATTTGGCTTGCACTGATAGCCATTGCCGGAAATGGTTTTAGTGTGTTGTTGTTGAAGAAAGATGCCGACCACAATATGAATATGAGATCTGCCTATTTGCATTTACTTACCGATATGATGGCCTCCGTAGCAGTATTGATAGGTGGTATTTTAATGAAATATTTCCAGATTTATTGGGTAGATGCCCTACTTACGATGATTATTGGGATTTATCTGATTTATATGGGATATGATTTGTTGAAGGAATCCACCAAGGTTTTGATGCTTTTTACCCCAAAATCAGTGGTCATTCAGGAGATAGTAGATTCCATTTGTACCATTGATCAGGTTAAAAACGTCCACCATGTGCATATTTGGCAACTTAATGAAGAAGAAATGCACATGGAAGCCCATGTAGATTTTAAAGATGATATAAAACTTTCCCAGTTTGATGAAATTTTGGAAGAAATTGAAGAACATGTCTACCACGAGCACGGAATCAACCATGTGAATATCCAGCCAGAGTTTGATAAATGCGATTCCAAAAGCGTAATAGTCCAAGATTAATGGAAGTATCAGTTAAAACATTTGATGAACTCATCACTAAAGAACTTTACCAAATTTTGCGCCTCCGTAGCGCAGTTTTTGTGGTAGAACAAGACTGTGTATACCAAGATGTGGATAACAAGGACCAAAAAGCCCTTCATGTTATAGGCGTAAAGGAAGGTGAAATAGTGGCTTACACACGAATTTTTAAACCTGGCGATTATTTTGATAATGTAAGTATTGGTCGGGTGGTTGTTGCACAAGACCAACGTAAATATGGTTTGGGCAAACAGATTATGCAAGCTTCTTTAACCGCGATTAAGGAAAGATTCCCCAATAAACCCATCGAAATTTCCGCACAATCCTACTTATTAAAATTTTATACGGAATTGGGTTTTAATGTGTTTGGAGAAGAATATTTGGAAGATGGTATTCCGCATAGGAGAATGCTAAAAGCGTAAAGCTTCGATGTTATACTGCAAGAATGATAAGCATTAATTGTTATTTAGAACTTGAATTAAGATTAATAACTTCCACCAATTCCATAATTGTTCTGCTTTCATCAATATTATGATAATCTAAACGGACGAAACCATACTTTTTATGGAAATAGGATATTAATTTTGTTTCTCCCAAACGGCTTGTAGCCTTTGACTTTATTACGAAACAATTTAAATTTCCTAGAGCAGTTTTTAATCTGGCCTTTTCAATTATTTCATAGTCATAATTGTTTTCTACAAGGCCATTCCATGACATCCATCTAGGGTCTGACCAAGGGTCACCAATTGTTAGTTTCCAGTCCCAATGGTTTCCAATCTTATAAGGGGCTTTTATATAGGGAAAAGGGTTCAACTCCAAGATTTTAAAGTATTTATCCCGGGGTGGGTGCATCCAAACATTTTTCTCATTTTCAATTACACCCGATGTACTTCCAAAAGGAGCAATGTTATTAGTGTGATTTAAATATAAATAAGATATAACTGTTTGGTTGTAATCCGAGTTAAATCTTGTTGAGTGACCCAAACCCTTCATAACCGTAATCCTCACTTTTTCAAATAGGCTATCTTTTTTACTGGAATAAGGTTGAAATTTCCAATCGGAAAGACTATCAATATATTTAAATGAAAGCCTTTGATTATTTTTTGTGAGGTGTTTAAAAGAATAAATAAAAGAGGTACGCTCCTTAAAAATAGTGTTGTTGTGGTTATATCTACTATCATCAACATTCGTACTGTCAAATTGTTCCACCCAAATGTTATCGTCATCTAGAATTAAAGCATAGTCATAACCATTTTTATTCAAGGATTTACAAGCAAATAATACTAAAAAAATAATCAATACCAATAAGATAAATGAATGTAAAATCTTCATATTTCGAAAGATAACTATTATAAATTCAAACCAACCTTTTCGCCACACCAATCCGCATCAAATAATCCAGTTTTAGGATTAGATTTACAGGTTTTTCCACTTTATTTTTTTTAGAAAAGAAGAGATATCCTTCGGACTTTGAATCAAGCTCTTTCAGCACCAACTTTCCGTGTAGTTTTTTATGGACATAGACCAATTGTTCCAAAAAATTTTGGTTTAATCCCAATTGCTGCAAATGAGAAATAAGCTTTTTACGGTTTACCAAAGTGATGTTACAAGAAGTAAAGACATCTTTTTCATCCGAATAAATGCTAGTGACCAAAGCATAAAATTGCGTCTTTTTCGCGATATCGAACAGCCATCCCTTTTTTTGAGCGTCATTCTTATGGTAAAAAAGTTCAAAGGCAAATGTGGGCAAACTTTCATTTATATAATCCAGTTGTGCCTTTTCATCCACAAAAAACTGCTTTTTTGAACGGTTGTCCTTTAGGATAATATCAATGCCCTGCAATTGTTTGTTAAGATTGGAAACACGCTCAAAACGGTAATGCGTCAAGTGTTTTCTATAATAATGATCCAGTAAGGGGGTTAATTGTTTTTCTTTTGATAGATCAGTTTTGAACTTGCTTTTCAAATTCGGTTATTTTCCGGAACAGGGAAGCACCTACTTTTTCCACAATACCTACCACAAGAGCGTTGCCCATAAAAAAGGCCCGTTTGGCATCCGAGATGCCATTTAATTGGGTATGATTATCCGGAAACATGTTCAACCGTTCCAATTCAACAGGTAAAAGTCTTCGCAGTCCCTTGGAGGTTTGGACCACGTGCTTAAACCGGGATGGGGATTTACCGCCCTCACCGGTTATTATTGTTCTGGAAGGTTGATCAAGAGCATCGGGAAACACCATGCTTCCCTCGCTGTAATTGTATTCAAAACCAGCTTTGGTCTTGCGTATTTCTTTTTTTGAGCCCTTTAAATATTCCCATTTGGGCAAATCCGATTCATCGATATAATATTCGGATGGAATCGAATCTTTTTCTAAAATATCGGAGAGCAATGTTCTTTTTCCATCGAAAGAAGGAGCGGTTTTTAACGTGGTTACTTTTCCGTCAACGCAAATACCCGTGTTTAAAAACGAGGAAAGACCCTTTTCTTTGTTGAAATTTTCGGACAAAGTCACTAAATCCTTGTCCAAATCAAAAGAAACCGGCTTTTGAGCAGATACCGAAACAGGAAAAGCATCACAGAAGGCACCCTCTTTCAACATCCAATCGACCGGATTGTTTTTTTTGAGCTTTTGATATATCTCGGCACCCTTTAAATATGCCAGAAAAAAAATCCGCCTTCGGCGCTGTGGCATGCCATATTCGGCCGCATTTATCACACGCCATTCCACGGCATAACCCAAATCGGATAAACTACGGAGCATAACGGCAAAATCTCTTCCGCGCTGATTGGATGGGGATTTTAAAAGACGGTCAACATTTTCAAAGAAGAGATACTTCGGTTTATTCTTTTTTTCTGAAAGTATCCGGTAGATGGACCACCAAAGCACCCCTTTTTTACCGATGAGCCCTTTGGAATTTTTCAAAGATGTGGCTACGGAATAATCTTGGCAGGGAAAGCCGCCCACAAGTATGTCGTGGTCAGGAATTTCAGAGGTCTTTACGGTTTCAATATTAAAATTGGAATGGTTTTCAGGGCCAAACCGCGCCTCGTAAACCAAGGAAGCGTGTTGCATTTTAGTAGAGGGTTCCCATTGGTTGCTCCACACTACTTTGTAGTGATGGGTGTTTTCCAAACCCAAACGAAATCCACCTACTCCGGCAAAAAGTTCGCAGACCTTTAGTTGTTGCATGCCCAAAAATAGGATTTATTCCTTCTTTTTTGACTCCAAAACACAGTTTGGTAAAAAGAAAGTACGAACACTCCCAAGAAAATAAACCACGCGTATGGATGTTTAATGCATCCAACCCAATTTAGGTTGATGCTATTTTAAAATACTGGAATATTTGTTGCTATCCGCCAACAATTCCTTAGCCGTAAGAATGGCCTCATCGTGGTTTAAGTAGTATTTGTAAAGCCCTTTGCGATAAAAATATCGGGTTATGATTTCGTCTTCCAGATTTTTTTGAATTTCCTTTTGAAAAGTATCCAAGGCGGTTATTTTTCCTCTATTCACAGCGAGAAGCAAGTCTTTGTACTTTTCCTGTACCTCGGCCCCCAATAAGGTATCATCACCATTGACAGACTCTTCTAGTAGTTTTTCTGTTTTGGTTTGGTAGGAGAAGTTTTGCCCTTTGGCGTATGATTTAAACAATGCATAATCAGCATCCGAAAAATTAAAATTTTCTACTGTATCAAAACTGTGATCATAGAAATATTCCGTTGCAAAATCAAAAACAATATTATTGGCTTCCAAAGCGTCAATAAGTGAGTTGGTTTTCAAAGATTCAATCGTAACATCGGGCATTACGCCCCCACCATCCCATACTTTTCTTCCATTTCGGGTGGTAAACTCTTTAAAATTGGTGTTCCTAACAGCGTTCCCCTGCGCATCTCGGTTCCAATAATCCAGGGATTGAATACATCGTCCTGAAGGGGTATAATACCTTGAAATGGTTACCTTTAATTGTGTTCCGTATGTAAGTTTTAGCGGACGTTGCACCAGCCCTTTACCAAAACTACGGGCACCTACGATAACAGCCCGATCTAAGTCTTGCAGTCCTCCAGAAACGATTTCGCTGGCAGAAGCACTTTTCCCGTTTACGAGAACCACCAAAGGAATTTCCTCATCTTCGGGTTTGTTCTTGGTTCTATATTCTTGGTTAAACTTTTTTACTTTGGATTTTGTCGTTACGATTAACTCTCCTTTGGGCACAAAAAGGTTGGTTACATTAATGGCCTCTGATAATAAACCTCCGGGATTTCCTCTTAAATCCAACACCAATTTTTCAGCTCCTTGGCCTTTGAGATCCTGTATGGCCGATTGTGTCTGTTTAGAGGCTTTTCTATTGAATCGGGACAACACAATATATCCTGTTTTGTCGTCAATCATATCGTAAAACGGAACAGCATCCACCTCGACACCCTCGCGAGTGATTGTGGCCGTTTTAGTTGTTCCCCGTCTTAAAAAAGTGACCTCAACAGAAGAGTTATTGGCCCCTTTTAGTAGTTCTCCGGCATTATCGTCGAAGTCGGCAACCAAGGTTTCTCCAATCTTGATAATCTCATCTCCGGCCTTTAGGCCCGCTTTGTCTGCGGCATAACCTTGGTAAGGTTCTACAACAACCAACTTGTTTTCATAAGAACGAACAAGAGCTCCAATACCTGAATACTCTCCCGAATTGTTGATTTTGTAAGATTCAACGTCCTGTTCGTTCAAAAACTGGGTATATGGATCAAGTTCGCCCAACATATTTTTTATGGCGGAATCCATCAACTCTGCTGGATTGGTCTCGTCCACATAGTTCATGTTGAGTTCCTTAAAAAGGGTGGTAAAGATTTCTATTTGTTTGGCAATCTCAAAAAAGTCGCTTTTAAAACTACTGGCCCCGACCAAAACGGTAAGTGCCAAAAGAGGGATAAAAACCTGCTTTTTAATCAATCTTTTCATGGAATTCTTTTTTTACAAAGGCCTCTAACAGTTTTTTCATGGCCGTATCAACTTCGTTAAAACTTGGGGTCTTCTTGCCAAGGTATAAAAATATGAACGCAAAGTTTCCCTCAATGTTGTTAAAAATGAGGGGCTTATTTAGCCTGTATGCTTCTCGTAAAAGGCGTTTTATCCGATTACGTTGCACAGAAGTCTTAAACTTTTTCTTAGGCGCCACTACAGCGGCTTTTACGAGTGCCTCTTCTTTGGAATTGATGTTGAGGTAAATCAATTTAATGGGAAATTCGCGTAAATTTTTGCCTTCGGTAAAAAGCGCTTCGAACACCTTTTTGTTCGTCAGCTTTTCTTTTTTGGGAAAGGCAATGTCCCCTTGAAGAGATTTTAGTGGGGTTTCTGACTTATTTGAATTGGTATTTTTTTCTAGCATTTTACCGGCAACTCCGTTTAAAGGGTAAATTACTTAAATAAATCTTACATAAAATAAGAAAGGGCGGCACAATCGGCCACCCTTAATTATCATTACAAAGAAAGAGGCACTTATTCCTCTGCCTGATATACGTTGTTTTCACCATCTACATCGGCCATTAATTGTGATGGGTCGATCATAATGGCCTGAACGTTATCCAAAGGCATGTCCAAGGTAAACTCGTATGTTGGGTAAGCCCAAGGCCAGTCTTTCAAAACCGTACGTTTTAGATTGGGGTAAGGATTTTCTTTTTCACCATACATCATGCGCAATGGAACATAATAGGTTTCTTGTGTTCCATCTTTACCTACTACCAAAATATCCAAAGGCATTGGCATTTCGCCAATTCTTTCCATGCTTACTTTAGTTTTGTCCCCATCCGCTTCTACACTTTTAATCCCATAATCGATGGTGTTGGTGGTCTGTGTCCAATCGGTCAAGTACCAATTCAGCTCCATTCCAGATACTTTCTCCGCTGTTCTTTTAATATCGTTCGGTACAGGATGCTTAAACTTGAAGTCTTCAAAATATTTCTGAATAGTCTCCATCAGTTTGTCCTGTCCGATTATGTAACCAAGTTGAGAAAGGAATATGGAACCTTTACTGTAGGCGGCAACACCATAGGCAAAATTTGTGGTGTATCTATCGGCATGTGTGGCTTGTGGCATTTCCAGACCAGAATTTACCAATGCATAATAGTTTCTGTAAGACCCTTCGAACGGGTTTTGTTTGTTCTGTTCCATAATTTGGTTCATGCAAAGGCTACTGATAAAGGAGGTGAATCCTTCATCCATCCATTCGTGCTCGGACTCGTTGGTGGCGAGTACATGCTGGAACCAAGAGTGGGCCATTTCGTGCACCATAACCCCGACCAGGCTACCGTATTCGCGATTTCCAGTAACCAACGTGCTCATGGCGTATTCCATTCCACCGTCACCACCTTGTACAACAGAATATTGCTCATATGGATATTTCCCTACATTCTTGCTGAAGAAAGACATGGCTTCGGCGGTTTTAGGTTGTAATTTTTTCCAGTTTTCATTGAATTCCGGATTGTCTTTGTAGAAAAAATGAAGTGTTGGTCCATCTTCCATCTCATAAGTATCGTGGATGTATTCTGGGTCGGCCGCCCACATAAAATCGTGCACTTGCGGCGCTTTAAAATGCCATGTAAGAGTTTTTCCCTTCGTTTTTACTTTAGTGCCCGGGGTTTCGTATCCG
This sequence comes from Flagellimonas lutimaris, assembly GCF_051494225.1. GTDB lineage: Bacteria > Bacteroidota > Bacteroidia > Flavobacteriales > Flavobacteriaceae > Flagellimonas > Flagellimonas lutimaris_A. Next base: position 211,394 of record NZ_JBNPYE010000002.1, read on the forward strand.
TGACCAATTTCTTGTGGGTTTTGAAGATATCCAGTGCCTCCTACGGTATAATCTTTGTCCAAGGTTATTTTTACGTCAAAATCCCCCCAAACACCGTGGAATTCACGGGCAATGTATGGATTTGGATGCCAACCTTCAAAATCGTATTCTGAAAGTTTTGGGTACCATTGGCTCATGGAAAGCGCGACACCTTCTTTACTGTTTCTTCCGGAACGTCTTATTTGCAAAGGAATTTGTCCTTCAAAGGTCATTTCCAATGTAGTTTTCCCACCAGCTGGAATCGGTTTGGCCAAATCTACTACAAGAATGGTTCCCTCCTCGGTAAAAGTAACGGGCTGACCATCTTGGGTAAGTGTTTTGGCGTGCAAATACCCCATTTCATCTTCAGAGAGAGGGGCAATTCGACTTTTTCCGTCTTCCATCATCCTTTTATCGGGATCTTTAATGTTTTGGAGCCTAATATCCATTTCACTACCGGGCTGAAAAGCATTGTAATACAAATGATAGAAAACCCGATTCAAATCATCGGGAGAGTTATTGGTATAGACCAATTTTTGGGTGCCGGTGTACTGGTATGTTTTCACATCCATTTGTACATCCATGGTATAATCCACATGTTGTTGCCAGCTACTTGAGTTTTGTGCACTTAAAAAAAGAGTAGCCCCGAAAAAGGCTAAAAAAAAGAAACGCTTCATATGTTATTTTGAATTACTTTCTAAGGTCATTTTACCGTTTGAAATGTTGTTTGCCAAAATTAAGGCATTATATGCATTGACCATTTTACCAGACTTAGAAATTTTGTCGAAAGTGGTGGCTTTTGTCTCGTCACCGGCCACAATTACAGATGCTTTTGTTCTTAATCCAGATTGCATTATGATATTTTTCACCTGTGATGCGGATAAATCTGGATGAAAAGATCGTATCAATGCGGCTACACCGGCGACCGCAGGAGCAGCCATCGAAGTTCCTCCTTGAAATTCATAATCATTGTCCGGCATGGTAGAGTAAATTTCGGCACCGGGAGCGAATACGTCAACCCGTTGATTTCCATAATTGGAAAAAGAGGCCACCATTTCAGAACCATAGTTGCTGGAAAGCGCACCAACAGTAATCATATTATCTACAAACTCTCGGTCTTCATCCATATCATCGTTTGGATAATTTCTGTTTTTAGGATCTTCCAAGTCCTCCCCATCGTTACCTGCAGCATGAACAATAAGAACATCTTTGGAGGCAGCATATTTTATGGCATCGTAAACCCACTCTGCTTTAGGAGAAAAGGACTTTCCAAAACTACAGTTGATGATAGATGCGCCGTTATCCACAGCATAGCGAATGCCAAGAGCAATATCTTTATCGTATTCATCTCCATTGGGAACTGCCCTAATACTCATTATTTCTACATTATTGGCAACACCATCGACCCCAATTCCATTATTTCGTGTTGCAGCAATAATGCCAGCAACATGGGTTCCATGGCTTTCGGTATCCACTTGGTTTTTTGGGTTTCCGTTTCCATAAGGAACATCGGTAATATCATATGGGTCGTCACCTACAGGAGCTCGACCGTTAAACTCTTTGTTGAGGTTATAATTGGCTTGTTCGGAAAAATACTTGATGCCTTCCTCCAATTCTTCCAAAACTTCTGGGATACTGTCACCATAGGTGAACATTTGCGATAAAACAGCAACACTTTGCTCCATTTGAGCGGTTTTTGGTTCAATGGAAAGCAAATCTTTTTTAGTATAGGCTTCTTTGCCCAATTCGGATTTAACCAACTGGTCCGCTCCTTGTACCACTTGAAATATTTGCTCGTACTGTTGCTTGTTCTGGACGGCCTCGGGATATTCCTTGTCCAACAAAAGTCTAGCCTCCGCCCTTTCGGAAGCATCACCAATGTTCAAACGCAGCATACGAACATATTCGAGTTGCTCATTATAGGAATCTCCCAAAAAATTATAACCATGAACATCATCTACATAACCATTGCCATCATCATCTTTGCCATTATTTGGGACTTCGTCAGTATTGGTCCAAAGCACATCTTTTAAATCTTCGTGCCCTAAATCCATACCCGAATCCAAAACGGCCACTACTACGGTTTTCCCCTTTTTGTTCTTTATGATTTCGTTGTAGGCTTTGTCCACGCTCATACCAGGAATGGTGTCTGCAACAAGATCCAGATGACCCCAATGTTTTTTCTCGGCATCGGTAAGCTCAGCAACTTTTAAAGGGACCGTATCAATATTCTGAACCGGGGTTGAAACCAATGTTGTTGATCCACAACCCATTAAAAATAGGGCGGCGGTAATTGAAAGGAATGATAGTTTGTTATATGTGCGATTCATAAAATGTGTTTGTAAAAAATAAGAAGTTATTGTGCTTTGAATAGTTCGTCATAGGAAAACAGTTCATCTAAACGCGCCCCTTTTTCTGTCTGCTTAAGTGAGCAGATTTGGTTGTGGGCATCGTGTTCAAATAATAGCAGCCAATTGTTTTCTACAGCTTTATTTAAAAATGATTGCTTCTCTTTAAGGGTCAATAAAGGACGTGTGTCATACCCCATTACATAAGGCAGGGGAATATGGCCTACCGTTGGAATTAGGTCGGCCACAAAAACCATGGTTTTGCCTTTGTAATTTAAATGAGGAAGCATTTGTTTATCGGTATGTCCATCTACAAAATGGATGCCAAAACCAAGTTCAGATTTTTCCAGAAAGGAATCGTTTTCTCGGTCCACAAAATGGAGTTGTCCGCTTTCTTGCATGGGCAAAAGGTTTTCTTTTAAAAAGGAGGCCCTTTCCCGGGCATTGGGCCGTGTTGCCCAATCCCAGTGATCTTTGTTGGTCCAAAAGCGGGCATTTTTAAAAGCTGGCTCGTATCCGGTTCGGTCCTTGTTCCATTGTATACTACCCCCACAATGGTCAAAATGTAGGTGTGTTAAAAAAACATCAGTGATATCATCACGGTGAAATCCGGCCTTTTTCAAGGACCTGTCCAAGGTGTGGTCGCCCCAGAGAAAGTAGAAGCTAAAAAACTTTTCGGATTGTTTGTTGCCCAGGCCATTATCTATCAAAATAAGCCTGTCACCATCTTCAATCAAAAGGCAACGGGCAGCCAGGTCAATCATGTTATTGCCATCTGCAGGGTTGGTTCTGTTCCAAATGGATTTTGGAACCACACCGAACATGGCCCCTCCATCTAACTTAAAATTACCGGTCTCTATGGGATAAATTGTCATTCTGAAAGTAAAATGGGATGCAAAATAAGAAAAGCACTACCCAAATGGCGAAAAAATATAAATATATTGGCCGTATTTTAACATAAACAGGATAAGCGTAAGATATCGGACATAGTTTTTGCTAATATGTGGTATGAAGGTAGAACAAAAACATTTGGAGCTTCTGTGTAGAACGATTATCTAAAAGAAAAACAGTAAATTTCCGCAAAACTTAGACCATGCTCGAACTTGCTGGAATTATAATTCTTGGCATTATTGCTCAATGGGTGGCTTGGCGGTTTAAATTGCCGGCCATTTTACCTTTGATATTGATCGGTTTGCTGGTGGGTCCCATCGCAACGCTGTATACGGAAGATGGATCAAAAATTATTGAACCCATCTGGAATGGAGAAAAAGGCCTGTTCCCCGGGGAAGGGCTTTATTATTTTGTGTCGCTTGCCATTAGTGTAATCCTTTTTGAAGGAGGCCTTACCCTTAAGAGGGCAGAAATATCCAACGTAGGACCCGTAATAACAAAGCTGATAACCATAGGTACGATTGTTACCTTTTTTGGGGCGGGTGTATCGGCCCATTATATTTTTGGCCTTTCATGGCAGATTTCTTTCCTGTTTTCCGCACTGATAATTGTTACTGGGCCTACTGTGATAACTCCTATTTTAAGAAACATTCCACTTAAAAAGGATGTTTCAGCAGTTTTAAAATGGGAAGGAATTTTGATCGATCCCATTGGAGCTCTTGTTGCTGTATTGGTGTTTGAATTCATCAGTGTAGGTGAAGGACACACATTTACACAAACTGCTTTGGTAGAGTTCGGTAAAATTATTCTGTTTGGAACCACTTTTGGTTTCACCTTCGCTCATGCGTTGGCATTTGCCATTAAAAAAGATTTTATTCCGCATTATTTATTGAACGTAGTTTCCTTGTCCACCGTGCTTTTGGTTTATGTGGAGTCAGACCTTTTTGCCCATGAATCTGGCTTATTGGCCGTTGTGGTGATGGGAATGGTGTTGGGAAATATGAAGCTGCCCAACATAAAGGAATTGCTTTATTTTAAGGAGTCGCTCAGTGTTTTGTTGATTTCCATATTATTTATACTCTTGGCCGCTAATATAAATATTAGCGATATGGAGTTAATTTATAACTGGAGGACACTTGCCCTTTTTGCTGTGATTGTTTTTATAATCCGGCCAATTGGGGTATTTCTCAGTTCTCAGGGATCAAATCTAAAACTTAACGAAAAGCTGTTTATTGGCTGGGTGGGACCAAGGGGTATCGTGGCCGCAGGTATTGCATCTCTTTTTGGCTCAAAATTGATGATAAGAGGAGAAGCCGGGGCAGAATACATCACCCCTTTGGTTTTTATGATCGTTTTGGGCACGGTATTGTTAAATGCCACCACGGCACGTTTGTTTGCTAAACTTGTTGGGGTCTTTTTGAAAAAATCCGAGGGTATTTTGATTATTGGCGCATCCAAATTGTCCAGACTCATTGGTAATTATTTGAAAAAGAACAACAGACACGTTGTTCTGATAGACAATAACCAAAACAATGTGGAAAAAGCAAAGAGATTGGGTCTTGAAGCCATTACGGCCAATATTTTTTCCGATACCCTAACGGATAATATCGAACTTAACGATATGGGCTATTTAATGGCTTTGACCGGCAACTCTGATATTAACAAATTTGCAATCAATAAGTTCCAAAAACAATTTGGAGAAAATGGAGCGTTCCGTTTGGTAAATACTGAGGAGGTAAAGGATCCAGAAAACAACCCAAAGGAAGGTCTCTTCTCCCATACAGACGATTTTATTCAATTAATGGACACCGTTCGTAAACACCCTACCATCCATGAAATAGACCTTAAGAACAAGGAACACTACGATGGATTGATAGACATTACCCAAAAAGGGAAGGACATGGTTCCGCTGTTTACCAAATCACCTAGCGGAAGTATTGATATTATTCCGGCCAACAGTAAGGATTTTACTCCCAAAGGTGAGGGCTATAAACTGGTTTACCTTGGTAAATTATTAGAAATGAAAACAGAGGATTAATCATTCAATTTTAATACGGCCATAAAAGCTTGCTGTGGAATTTCTACATTCCCTACTTGGCGCATCCGCTTTTTACCTTTTTTCTGTTTTTCCAATAACTTACGCTTACGGGAAATATCACCACCGTAACATTTGGCGGTAACATCTTTTCTAAGGGCCTTTATAGTCTCTCTCGAAATAATTTTCGAACCAATGGCTGCCTGAATTGGAATATCGAATTGCTGTCTTGGAATCAGCTCTTTCAATTTCTCACACATCTTTTTCCCAATGTGATAGGCATTGTCAAAGTGTACAAGAGCCGAAAGGGCATCAACAGGTTGTGCATTCAATAAAATGTCCACACGAACCAATTTTGAGGGCCGCATTCCGATTGGGGAATAATCAAAAGAAGCATACCCTTTGGAAACGGTTTTTAAACGATCGTAAAAATCAAAAACGATTTCCGCCAAAGGCATATCAAAAATAAGCTCAACACGCTCGGTGGTCAAATACGTCTGGTTAACAATTTGTCCTCTCTTTTCAATACAGAGAGACATTACGTTGCCGACAAAATCAGCCTTTGTAATGATAGTTGCTTTGATATAGGGTTCTTCAACCCGATCAATAGTAGATGGGTCCGGCAAATCGGTAGGATTGTTGACTATAATAGGGTCTGGATCACCTTTGGTGGTATACGCATGGTAGCTCACGTTGGGCACTGTGGTAATCACGGTCATGTCAAATTCACGCTCCAAACGCTCTTGAATGATCTCCATGTGCAACATTCCCAGGAACCCACATCGAAACCCAAAACCTAGGGCCGCACTACTTTCTGGGGTAAATACCAAAGAAGCATCATTTAACTGCAACTTTTCCATGGAAGAGCGTAAGTCTTCAAAATCTTCGGTGTCTACAGGATAAATTCCGGCAAAAACCATAGGTTTTACATCTTCAAAACCTCCAATGGGATTTTTGGTTGGTTCCGCAGAATCTGTAATGGTATCCCCCACTTTTACTTCACGGGCATCTTTAATTCCAGTGATCAAATAGCCCACATCACCCGTAGAAATCTTGTTTTTAGGGAGCTGGGTCAATTTTAAAGTGCCAATTTCGTCAGCATAGTAAGACTTGCCTGTGGCCACAAATTTTATCTTTTGACCTTTGGTAATTTCGCCGTTTACGACCCTAAAATAGGTTTCGACACCTCTAAACGGGTTGTAAACAGAATCAAAAACAAGGGCTTGGAGTGACTCGTCTGGATTGCCTTTTGGGGCGGGAACACGTTCAATAATTGCGGTAAGAATCTCTTCAATTCCGATACCTGTTTTGGCACTTGCTTGGATTACCTCTTCGGGCTTGCAGCCCAAAAGGTCAACAATATCGTCAGTAACTTCTTCGGGGTTCGCACTCGGCAAATCAACTTTGTTGAGCACCGGAATAATTTCCAAATCGTTTTCTAGGGCCAAATATAGATTGGATATGGTCTGGGCCTGAATGCTCTGTGCGGCATCAACCACCAAAAGCGCACCCTCACAGGCTGCTATGGAACGGGATACTTCATATGAAAAATCGACGTGCCCAGGGGTGTCAATCAGGTTGAGCACATATTTCTCGCCATTATGAACATAGTCCATTTGAATAGCATGACTCTTTATCGTAATCCCGCGTTCGCGTTCCAAATCCATATTGTCCAACAACTGGTCCTGTTTTTCGCGTTCGGTAACCGAACCAGTAAAATCCAACAATCGGTCTGCCAAGGTGCTTTTGCCGTGGTCTATATGTGCAATGATGCAAAAATTCCTGATCTTCTCCATATCAACAATAACATACCCTAAAAAAGGGACATAATCAACTGCAAATATAATTGTTTTAAATGCCCGCAAATGGTTTTTTGTAAATAAGAAAATAACCTCTTATTCCGCTCAAAAATAATTTCTTAGATTTGAGGTTCAACCCAAACCTCTAATGAAGAACCTCACCTCTATTGTTTTATTGGTGCTTTATACAATATGTGGCGCATACGCCCAGACCTTTACGATTACCGGAAAGGTTGTGGACGAACAAAATCAGATAATTCCTTACGCCAACATTTTGCTTCTTCAGGCAACCGACTCCACTTTTGTTAAAGGAACCTCGGCAAACGAGGAAGGCTTTTTTGAGCTTTCTGAAGTGGAACCCAACCTATACTTACTACAGGCAAGTTATGTAGGCAGAGGATCAGAACCCAGAGCTTTGGACATTGCTACAAATGTCTCTTTGGGCGCATTGATTATCCCATTGGAAAACAACGAATTGGACGAGGTTGTAGTTACAGCACAACGCCCCAAGCTTCAACGACTACCGGACAGACTGGTCTTTTCGGTGGAAAACACTGTGGTTTCCCAGGGAACTTCATGGGATATCCTGAAAAGCACACCCGGGGTTATCGTAAATCAGAATGATTTATTGATTCGAGGTCAAAATGCCACGGTCTATCTTAATGATAGGAAGGTGCAGCTATCAGGCCAGGAAGTTCAAGATTTGCTCCAGGGACTTTCGGGGACCAATATTAAATCTGTGGAAGTCATCGCAAATCCTCCCGCAAGCTATGATGCCGAAGGAGGCCCAATTTTGAATATTATTACCAGTAAAAACATTGTTCCAGGATATAAAGGAAGTGTCAATGGAACGGTTACCCAAGCCGTTTTCCCCAAATACAGTATTGGTACAAGCCACTATTACAAAACGGACAAGCTCAATTTGTTTGCGAATTATACCATCAACCCCAAGAAAGAGATCAATAAAACTAAAAAGGGTATCAATTTCATGGATGATTTGAATACTATTTTCTCGGTTTGGGACACGGATTACAAACAAACGGATAAGTCACAATCCCAGAATGCAAGCTTTATATTGGATTATGATTTTGATGCCCGAAACAGCTTGAACCTGACATCAAATCTACTTTTCAATCTAGACCAAGAGCAGGAGACCCTTTTGGATAACGAAATTAGAAATGCACAGGCACAGTTGGATTCTACATTTACCACTCAAAACAATGCCAATATGGACAACACCAATTTGGCTTTCGACCTTACTTATGTTCACAAATTAAAGAAGGAAGGAGCCCAAATTAAGGCGAATGGTCATTATACCTACTTTCAACGGGAAATGTTCCAGCGCCTATCATCCAATTATTTTGATGCGGACGGTGCGTTTTTGAGGGATTTTGGGTTTGATACCGACTCGGATCAAGAAATAAAGATTTTCACGGGACAATTGGACTATTCAACTCCTATCGGAAGCGCCTCTTTTGAAACGGGAGCAAAAATGTCATCGATTATCTCTGAAAACAACATGGACTTTTTCAATTTTAACGGATCCAGCAATACGGTGGATGCATCGCAATCGGACCGATATATTTATGATGAGGATGTTTACGCAGCTTACATGAGTTTTGTAAAAAATTGGGAAAAATGGTCCATGAAGTTGGGGGTTCGTGGAGAGTTGACCAAGGCCGAGGGGCGTTCTTTGACTTTAGATCAGGTCAATACCCAAGACTTTTTTGAGCCGTTCCCATCGTTTTATTTGCTTTATTCGCCATCGGATAAGCATAGCTTTTCTTTTGACTATGGAAGAAACATTAACCGACCTAAGTACAATGACCTGAATCCTTTTAGGTTTTTTTATAACGAAAACGATTATGAAGAGGGAAATCCAAGTTTGAGACCTAGCTTCAGTAACAATTTTAATTTCAACTATACGCTCAACAGCGAATATTTCTTCGATGTCTACTACAGAGACAATGGCAGCAACATTGCTTATTTGGTGTTCCAGGATAACCAAAACCAAACCTTGGTGGAGCTAAAACAGAATGTGTTGGAAAGTAAATCTTATGGGTTGGACTTCACCTTGAGCAAATCCATTTTACCTCCTTGGTATATGTATGCCTACACTTCGGTTTTCCATGAAGAAGAAACTTTTTTGGCGGAGCAAAGTGGAAACGTGCCTTATACCAACGAGGTTAACGGGGTCTATGCCTATGTGGGTAATTATTTAACCTTGTCTGGCGACGGAACCTTCACTGGAGAGATTGCCGCCACCTATATTTCAAAGTTCTTGTTCGGCTCTTATGTGTCCGATGAGCAGTTTAATTTGACGATTGGTTTGCGAAAGACCTTGTTCGATAACAAAATTACCTTATCCCTTACGGCAGAGGATCTTTTGGAAAAATATGTACCTACCTACCGCTCACAGTACCTCAACCAAGACAATTTTTATCGTAGACGGCCAGAAACACAATTTATCCGCTTTGGATTCACCTATAATTTTGGAAATTTCCGATTGGAAGATAACCAGCGTGGAATTGATAAAAAAGAACGCGAAAGACTTCAATCTCAAGACTAGCTTTTAGGTTATCACCTATTTTGTACTTTTGCAGTCCAAAAAACTATAGGATTTTGCCAAAAATTGGAAACATAGAACTCCCTGATTTTCCGCTTCTTCTAGCCCCAATGGAAGATGTGAGCGACCCACCTTTCCGTAAATTGTGCAAGGAGCAAGGTGCGGATGTGGTATATACCGAGTTTATTTCTTCCGAAGGATTGATCAGGGATGCCGCCAAAAGTGTCATCAAACTGGACATTTACGAAAAAGAACGCCCTGTGGGCATTCAGATTTTTGGTGCCGAATTGGATTCTATGCTTCAGGCGGTGGATATCGTTGAAAAATCCAATCCAGACATTATCGATATCAATTTTGGCTGTCCCGTAAAAAAGGTGGTCTGCAAAAATGCAGGAGCAGGTATTTTGCGCGACATTCCGTTGATGGTGAAATTGACCGAAGAAATTGTAAAACGCACGAAGTTGCCCGTAACCGTAAAAACCCGTTTGGGTTGGGACACCAGTTCCATCAAAATTATTGAGGTGGCAGAACGATTGCAGGATGTTGGGATTGATGCCATTTCCATTCACGGGCGTACCCGTGTACAGATGTACAAGGGGGAAGCCGATTGGAAGCCCATTGCGGAAGTAAAGAATAACCAACGAATGCACATTCCTGTATTTGGGAACGGTGATGTGGACACACCCGAAGCCGCAGTAAAAATGCGAGACGAATACGGTCTTGATGGTGCCATGATCGGCAGGGCCAGTATAGGTTACCCTTGGTTTTTTAAGGAAGTAAAACACTACTTTAAAACGGGAGAGCATTTAGCTCCGCCAACAATGCATGAGCGTGTAGAGGCAGCTCGTAGGCATTTGCAAATGGCCATTGATTGGAAAGGTGAAAAATTGGGCGTTTTTGAAACCCGAAGACATTACACTAATTACTTCAAGGGTATTCCGCATTTTAAGGAATACCGAATGAAAATGGTGACCAGTGATGAGGCTGCCGATGTTTTTGCTGCTTTTGATGAGGTACAGGAAAAATTTGGCGATTTTCAATTCGCTTAAGCGGAAATTAATTTTTCGGAAATACGGCTGCTTGCAATTTTTGAAGAGATAAAGCCCAAAACCACAATTGTTCCGATTACAATCAACAAGTTGATGACATCGAATTCTACCGGATAGGCCAATGATGGTGTAATCTTCAGCCATCCGAAGGCTAGTTGAGAACCGATTAACAGAGAACCGATCAAAACGCCTATCAATCCACCAAAAGAGGTAACCAATAAGCCTTGGATAAAATAAATGCGACGCAATTCTTTGATGGTCGTACCCAAACTGTAAAGCGTTTTGGAATTCTGTTGCTTGTCCAAAATCATCATGATAATGGCCCCGACAACATTGAATAGGGCGATGATCAACACGAGTGTGAAAATCAAATAGGTTGCCAAATTTTCAGTATTCAGCATACGGTAGAGCGAAGTATTTTGCTCTCTGCGCGTCAAAACGTAAACCTTATCACCCAAAACCTCCGAAATGGAGTTGCGAACTGCATCGGGAGAGGCACCATCCGTCAATTTAAAATTGATGCCGGAGACTTCGGTACTATCTTTTTGCAACAGCTCTTGAACCAATGGAAGACGGGAAAACACGTATTTTTTGTCCAGACTTTCCTCCACTGCATAAACGCCACTTACCACCAAAGCAAGGTCATCATAAGGTTTGGAATTAAAGCCTTGTTGGGAAAAAGAGCCCTCGCCGGGTTTAGGCACCAAAACTTCCATAGCGGTCCTGTTGTTAATTGGTACGCCCAACAAATTATAGATGCCAATTCCAATGACTCCGTTGTACACATCGGAGCCCCAGTTTCCAAAAATCAGGGTACTGTCCACCCCTGTAACGGCGCGGTAGTTTTCATCCACTCCTTTTATGTAGGCGATGGTGCTTTTCTCTTTATAGGTAAGGTAAGCCCGCTCTTCAAGTTCTTTGGAGAAATTCGCCAATCCTTCAATTTGACCAAGCTCAGATTCTTCATCTGGAGAGATGGTAAAATGCTTCCCAATGGAGGGCGAAGCCTTCAAATCGGGGTCAAACGTATTGGAAAAAGAAAGGCTGAACGTCTTTAAACCGGCAAAAGCGGAAAGCACGATAAAAAGGGCGGCTGAACCTATCACAATCACTAAAAAAGTGATGAAATTGATAATATTTACCGCATTTTGGCTGCTTTTGGACCGTAAATAACGTTTTGCGATATAAAGGGGAAAGTTCAAAATCAGGATTTCTTACGTTTGTCGAGCAAGTCTCTATTTTCGATAGGGTTTTCTTCTCCTTTCAATGATTTTTCAATCCCTTCGATGTATTCTAAGGAATCATCTAGATAAAAATTAAGCTCAGGCACTCGCCTTAACTGGTGTTTGGTACGTTGGGCCAATTCGTAGCGGATGGCCACTTGGTTCTCTTTGATACCTTCCAACAACTCTTTGGCACCTTTGTTCGGAAAAATGCTCACATACACTTTGGCCAAGGAGAGATCTACGGTCACGGAAACCTTGGAGACGGAAATCAAAGTTCCTTTAAGGCCACCATCGGTAGCGGCACGTTGTAAGATATCGGCCAGGTCTTTTTGAATGATTCCTGCAATTTTTTTCTGTCTTTGTGTTTCCTCCATACTGCAAAAATAAGCGAATAAATGACTAACCTCACGCTATTAACCATTTACAGTCCGTAATTTTGGGAAAAGGTGAACATTTTAACGCCTATTATAGCTACTATGGATAAAATTGAACACATCGGTATTGCGGTAAAAGATCTGGAGGCGTCCAATGCTTTGTTTGAAAAGCTTTTGGGCGTGCCGCACTATAAAATTGAGGAAGTGGTCTCAGAAGGGGTAAAGACCTCGTTCTTTCAATCGGGCCCGAATAAGATTGAATTGCTGGAAGCCACAAAGCACGACAGTCCCATTGCCAAATATTTGGAAAAAAAGGGCGAGGGCATTCATCATATAGCTTTTGCCGTGGAAGATATTGTTTCGGAAATAGAACGATTAAAGGGCGAGGGCTTTGTTGTTTTGAACGAAACACCTAAAAAAGGAGCGGACAACAAACTGGTTGCATTTTTGCATCCAAAGGGCACCAATGGTGTGCTGGTAGAGCTTTGCCAAGAAATAAAAGAAAGGTAGAAGTAGCAAAACCTTGCGCTGAAGAAAAATAAACACTAATATTGCATCCGCAAAATGCGGGTCCTATAGCTCAGCTGGTTAGAGCACCTGACTCATAATCAGGGGGTCCCTGGTTCGAGCCCAGGTGGGACCACTTAAAACCCCCAATCATTGGGGGTTTTGTTATTTTTTGTGGTCACGTTTGACGACCACATCGTTGAAGGAAATTTCTTATGTACCGGCTTGATTTGCACTGAGAATGTTCTATCTTTATTCATAGTGTTCCGTATTAAAAACATAATTGTATTCCCTTTCTTTTTGATTCTGTTCATTGTTGCACTTGGACAAGAGGCGGCAACAATGAGCACAGAAGTCCCCCCGTTGCTTGAAAATATACATCTACACCTAAACAAAACGACTTTTTTCAAAGGAGAGCATCTTTGGTTCAAAGCCTATGTTCAGGATCAGAATCAGCGTTTGCCATCCTCAACTACCACCAATCTACATGTTGGTATTTTTTCAAAAGAAGGAAAGGCATTTGCAGAAAAAATGTTTTTCGTCAACAATGGCATCTGCTACGGCGATTTCAAGATTGATTCGACTTTTGTTGAGGATTCATATACCGTTATGGCATGGACCAACTACATGAAAAACTTTGAGGTTGCCACTCCCTTTCTTCAAAAGATTAAAATAATTGGAGCTGACAAGAAAACCGTTACAAAAGCAAAAGGCGGCTTGACCGTATTGATTCACCCTGAGGGACAGCAAATTGTAGCGGACACATACAATAGCGTGGGCCTTATGCTTTATGACGAGGCTCTGCACCCAATAAAGACCGATGGGATTCAGCTTGCTACTGAAGACGGCGCTCAAATTCAGTCAAACATTCAAACAAACGAATTAGGGCAAGGTAGATTTGGATTTTTTGCCGACCCCTCCAAATCATACTTTCTAAAAATCAAAGATGCGAACGGTCTTTGGATAACCAAAAAACTAGAAATTAACCTTAAGCAGGGAATAGGAATGAGTGTGGACAACACTGCAAAAGATATTGTTGTCCTAAGCCCTAAACTGTCAAAAACCGCCTTAAAATCAAAAGAGGGCACAAAATTTTCAATGGCAATTTTTAACCATAACAACCTTTCATTCATTCAACATTATAAGCTCGATAGAGACAACAACGCTATTTCAGTTAACCGCAATCAAATCTCCAACGGAATCAATACTGCGGTGATTTTAGATGAAGAAATGCGTCCCATCTCACAACGCATTTTTTTTAACAAACAAACATCGGGTGAAAAGGTACATTCAGTAAATATTAGCTACTGCCTGACCAAAAATCAAGATTCCCTACAGATAGACTTGATACTCCCTGAAGGAAACCCAATGGCCAGCTTAAGTATGTCAGTGCTGCCTGTTGAATCAAGCGCATACTTCCCAAATAACTCTATAGAATCATCTTTTTTAGTGCAGCCTTACCTTAAGCAGCAGGTTGTGGATGGCAGCTATTTTTTTGAGGGGACAAAGCGTTCAAGGGATTATCAAATGGATACCAGATTGCTCATGGAAGGAACCGAAAAGTTCAACTGGCACCTTAGGACCATCGATACCCAGAACAATCCATTCGAAATGGAAAAAAACATTGCCTTTAACGGTAAGATTTTAGATGCAGATACCAAAAATGAAAAACAGGTTTCCGTAATGTCCCAATCATTTGGTACCGTAGATCTTTTAGATCTTTCATCCAATAAGCGCTTCAAGGGGAGCCTTCCACTATTCGAGGGTGACTCCGTCTTGATCAGTATTCTGGACCACAAAGGAAAACTCAGAAAGCCAAAGGCCGAACTCTATTTTAAGAATTATGATGGGGATACTTTTGATTATATAAAATGGTTAGGGAATATGAGCCAGGTTGAACTAGAGCACGGTTATTTAGAAATAGATGAAGACCTGAACCTATCTGAAAGGATTATATCACTTGACGAAGTTGTGGTTTCGGAAAGAGCAAAGGAGGCCACAAAATTTCAAATAAACGCTAACATAGAAAAACGAATTATTGATAAAAGGGCCATAAAACGATACAATTTTGAAAGTTATATCCGGAGGTTGGGCTTTCAGATATATCCAAATTTTGAGGGGGTATTAGTGTTTACGTTTTTGACCCTCCGGGCCTTAAATTAGTTCCTGTATTAATTGAGGGTATGTTAGCCAGCCCAGGTGAACTTATTTCCAGGCCGCTTTCTTCTGTAAAATCAATGGTTTACAGCAAGAATAGACTAAATCCTTTTATTTCATTGTCATTAAGGTATGATTACGATGAATTGTATGGCAGAAAGGGGCAGTTTGCAGCGGTTCCCATACCTAAAGGATTCAGCCGCACAAAAGCCTATTTTACACCAAACTACCCTGATTATAGCTCCTTTTTATATAAAAAATATGGTGCTATTTGGTGGGAAGGTCAACTTAAGGTCAACTCAGAAGTACCATATTCAATCACCGTTCCTCTAAATAATCAGAAAGAGATAAAGGTTATTATTGAGGGTATGTCGGCCAATGGTCTTTTGTACCGTGCTGAACAAACCTGCAGTCCTTTTGAAAACAATTATTCCGCTAACTAAATAGACAAATTCAGAAAAACCTTGATTTAAGTTATGTAAAAACTTTCTTTTCGCGGGATCCAATAAAAACGATTATTTAAACCCCTAACACTTTAATGTTTTATAATGCGGCTGTTTTTTTGATAAGCTGAGATTTTCTGGTGATGGCGGTATAATAGATCAGTTTTTTGCATTTTGAAAGATAATTGCCAAACACCAAGAATTCACTAATTTGCTACAAAGGAGAACAACATGCTCACCGCCGAACAAAAGCTCAAGGAACGCATCAAGGAACTTACTTGTTTGTACGAGGTAACCTCCTTGATCGTCAACTGCGATTACGACGACATGGAAACTGCATTGCTAGGTATTGTGCAATGTTTGGAGCGCGCTTGGCAGTTCGATGAGGAAACTTATGTGGCTCTTTCCACCCTAGATTATTGTATAAAGACTGAGGAAAAAGGTGAGGATTATGTTTTTTTGGAGTCGGTCATTACCGTGTTCAACAAACCTAAGGGCGAGATAAAAGTGGGTTATCCGTCTCCCAAGTACAAACTCAAGGATTTTTTGGAGGAAGAGCAACAACTATTGGACAATGTGTGCCTTAAAGTGGGCAATCTGTTGGAGCGTAAGGAAATCAAGGAAAAGGAAGAGCATATCCGCCGACAGGTGGAACAATCCGATAGGCTTCGCATTTTGGGAGAGATTACGGCAGGTATTGCTCACGAGCTCAATACACCTTTAGCCAACATCTTGGGGTTTACCGAGCTTTTACAGGAACATATCAGTGATGACCCACAAGCCCTCAAGGACTTGGATAAAATTATCACCAACACGATTTTTTCACGCGAAGTGGTTAAAAAACTGATGTTCTTTGCCTGCGAAATGCCAGAAACTCGGGAAGTTATCAATGTGGTGGAAGTGATAAAGGAGGCCATCAATATGTTGCGTACTACCTTGCGCCAGAATGATGTCTCTTGCGAATTTGAACACTCCGAAGACACCATCGAACTTCGTATTGATAAAATCCAACTGACCCAAGTGGTCTTCAACCTAATTGTAAACGCCATCTATTTTGCGCCGCCCAAAAGCACCATTTCCGTTTCCCTTGGCGTGGAAAGTGACAATGTCATCCTCAAAGTTGCCGATCAAGGTCCAGGCATCCCAGAGGAATCGATTTCGCACATTTTTGACCCGTTTTTTACCACCAAACCTGTGGGTGAGGGGTCAGGATTGGGACTTAGCGTAGTGCACGGCATTATGCAAAGCCACCAAGGAAGCATCATGGTTACGCCAAATACCCCGACAGGCACTATCTTTACATTGCAATTCCCAAAAAAGTAAGCGTTTTGTTGAAAAAGGAGAACATATTGCTGGTCGATGATGATATCGATATTCTTGAATTGCTGCAACGGCACTTAAAATCGATGGATTATCACACCTACAAGGCCGTTTCTGTCAAGGAAGCCCTATATATTTTAAAGGATACCGAGATAGATTTGTTGGTGACGGACATTAATATGCCCGAGATTGATGGGTTGGAATTGATAAAATATGTGGCCGAACATTATCCCAATATGCCCAAATTGGTGGTGACGGGCTTTCCATCGGTAGAAGATGCGTCGAGCGTTATTAAACACGGTGCAACGGATTATTTGACAAAACCTTTTACCAAGGCAGAGCTGGAAGCAGCCGTTAAAAAAGCCTTGGCAAGTAAAGAGGCGAAAGAGACCTTTAAAACACCACCCGTAAAATCTGTTGCCAACAATGCGTATTCCGATATGATTGGGAATTCAGAAGCCTTCCAAAAAGTCACGGAGATCATTGATCGCGTAAAAGATAATCGGGCTACGGTTTTGGTACGCGGGGAAAGTGGAACAGGAAAGGAGTTAGTGGCAAGAGCAATTCATTATTCGGGAAAGTTTGCACGCGCGCCTTTTATTGCTGTAAACTGTGGCGCCATTCCCGAGAACTTATTGGAAGCAGAGCTTTTTGGGTACACCAAAGGAGCTTTTACGGGTGCCAACGAAAACCGCAACGGATTTTTCCAAGCGGCACATAAGGGGACCATTTTTTTGGATGAAATTGGAAACGCCCCATTGCCCGTTCAAAATAGATTGTTACGGGTGCTTCAGGAGAAGGAAGTAACCAAAATTGGCTCCCAAAAACCTGAAAAATTGGACGTTCGCGTCATTGCCGCTACCAATAGTGATTTGGAAGAGCTGATTCAAAATAAGATTTTTAGGGAGGACCTTTTTTATCGCCTTTCCGTGGTTACTGTTAATGTACCACCGCTCAGGGAACGCCCCTCCGACATTCCTTTGTTGGTGGATAAGTTTATGCAGAAGTACGGCATTGAGTACAAAGACCGTTTTGTCCGCATTGCTGATGACGCCCTTGAAGTTTTACAACGATATTCTTGGCCAGGCAATATACGCGAGCTTGAAAATGTGGTTCAGCGTGCCGTAATCATGTGCGATGGTACCATTAAGCTGGAACACTTGCCTGATGAATTAAAGTACAAAATCGACTTCCCACAAGAGGGCTTTAAAACACTTCAGGAAAAAGAAAAAGAATACATTCAAGAAGTGCTACTTTCCACCCAGGGCAACAAGACCAAAGCTGCCGAGATTTTGGGCATCAATCGCAAAACACTGCGCGAAAAACTTAAATAATCGCTGGGGTATTTTGCCCCGACCGGGTAAAAATTACCCAAATCCGTTTTCTTTTATTTAATTCAAACATATTTTTAAAATACTGACTATTAACACTTTATAAATTTTGTTTGATGGTGGTATGTTCTAATGGCACAGGCTTTGTCTTTTCATGGATAAAATGCTGGGATGCTGTTTTTTTAGTGTCCCTTCCGTTAAGAATAGGAAATGAAATACGGAAGCCTGATCATGGAAAAAAAGGATTACCTAACGCTGAAAAGAATACTGAACTTCCATAGGTTCTATGAGGATTATGCCCATAAGGATGCATTGGAACAGTTGGGCGATAGAATTGAAAAGGCTTTGGTGGAAGACGAATCTGATATGCCTGACGATGTGGTTCGGTTAAACTCCAAGGTTACGGTGGAATTTGTCCATG
The DNA here is from genome assembly GCF_051494225.1 of Flagellimonas lutimaris. Taxonomy (GTDB): domain Bacteria; phylum Bacteroidota; class Bacteroidia; order Flavobacteriales; family Flavobacteriaceae; genus Flagellimonas; species Flagellimonas lutimaris_A. The sequence goes on from NZ_JBNPYE010000002.1 coordinate 229,879, forward strand.
GAGCACGGCAAACATTTCAGCTGGTCCCATCAACCCGCGACAATCTTAAAAAAAGCATGATCTCTGTGGTAAGTACCATGGGAGCCAGCTTGGTTGGACTAGCAGTGGATGACCATATCCAACTCGGATTCCCCTCGGATGTTCAATCCCTCAAGATTGTAGGAGTGGAACATTTCCAACATTTATCATCCAGTTTTGATGTATAAAAAAGGCATGCGAAAATTGATTGTAAACCCTAATAAATATAGTTATGAGAATAATAGTTCTAGCAATTCTGCTCGTGGTCGCAACCACAAATATTAATGCACAAAGCGTAGATCCCCAAGATGTAAAAGTTGGTGATGTATTGGAGATTGGTCGTCCCGATACTCCCCAGTTCAAACATATTGATTTTCCAAGAGCCAACTTCATCATTAAAAAAGGAGGTATAGCCAATTATAAAAGAGTAGTGGGCCGCAAAGTTGTGGTAACAGACCTCAAACAAAGAAAAGATGGTACGGTGGTAGTAAAAATCAAGAAAACCGATGGTAAAAGGTTTTTTAACAGTCACCCTGTTGTTAAGGCAGATTTAAAAAATGCACTTGATTCTGGTGAGTTAAGTGTACTGTAGTTGATTGATGATTTCCGCTCAGCCCACAACGTTTTTGCTCGGACTGGTTGTTTAATGGCTGGGCGGATTTATTTAAATAAAGGAAACAATGCCAAAGAAAATGTCTATTAAGCAGCGGATAAATGCAGGTTTCATATTAGCCGCGGCATTTTTATTGGTGCTAGCCTCCAACCGATTGAACCAGAGAAACTTCTCTACAGTAGAACAAAGTGTAAACTCGGTTTTTGAAGACCGTTTGGTAGTCCAAGGATACATTTACAGGCTTAACAATCTATTTCACAAGATGGAATTGGCGTTTGTCAATAATGAGCTGAATGAAAGTTTCCTTACTGAATCTTCCAATATCGAAAGAATACTTTCAGATTTCGAAAAAACAGAATTAACAATTAAGGAGTCTGAATATTTATCGGACTTAAGGGATAGTTATGTCGATCTTCAGTTAATGGAGAAAAGCCTATTGGCCAAAAATGAACTCGGCAGAGCAGAGGTGAAGAACGAAATCTCATCAAAGCTAGCTAGAATCAACAATGATCTTGATGAACTTTCGGAGGTCCAACTTTCAGAGGGGAGACAATTGACGCAACGTTCCCAAAGATCTCTCGGAATGAACCAATTATTATCCAGTTTGGAAATAGTGTTCTTGGTTATTATCGGTATACTTTTTCTTCTTATTGTCTTTCATCGCGAAAAACCAAGTATGCAAATGGTGGATGAAGATTCCTAGAAGTTTCCTGCTCTAAACTACCCCCAAGATAGATTGGGCATTTCCATTAAAAACAAAGTTTTCCCCCTTCTCTTTTCCAATAAGCAGTTTGGCAATGGGAGCATTTGCAGAAATACAGTAGACAATCCCTTGATCATACATAAACGCTCCTGCGGATATGGCAATAAAATAATCGGCCATACTCGTTTTTACCAAGGAGCCCAAGCGTATCTTGTCCGACGGTTTTTCAATGTTAATTTTATTCAGAATGCTTCGAGTGGTATCGAGCTCTTGTAATTGTTGTCCCAGTTTTTCCTGTTCCAACTGCACCATGGCCCGCCCTGTTTCGTGCTTGTCCCCAGCTGAACTTTTGGTTTCGGAACCCAAAGATTCTTGGAGTTCATCACTCTGTTTTTTGAGGCGGTCGGTTCTTTCGTTTACATGCTTCCAGCAAAATTCTAAAAGAGCTTTTTTCATAATTTGATTACGCAAAGGTAAGTCGGAAAACGGTTTCTTTTTGAGGAATGGAGCGCACCTGAATACCTCCTCCATGAAGCTGCATTACTCTTTTGGAAAGACTGAGCCCAATACCCGTACCCTCACTTTTTGTGGTGAAAAAGGGCACAAAGATTTCGTCCATTACCTCGGGAGGAATGCCCGGTCCGTTATCTCGGATTTCAATGTATTTTGAGCCATTTTCATCGACTCCCGCAACCATTTGTACTTTCCCATCTTTGATGGACTCCACAGATTGCAGGCCATTTTTCGCCAAGTTGATCAACACTTGGGAAATTTGTTTTTCATCAATATAGAATTCCAAATCTTCCGGGTTGCAACGTGTGGCGAACTCACTTTCGCCCTCAATAAGCCTTGCAGACATCAACACATCAATTTTTTCCAGTAAATCTTTACCTTTCACAAGGGTTTTGTTCGGTTCCGGGACATGCAGCAAGCTACGGTAGGACTGTACAAAATCCATAAGATCGCCACCTTGATCTTTAATAACTTCTAACCCTTTTAATGTGTTTTTTATCTGGATTTCCTCCAACTCTTCCATTGGGGTGATTTTGTCCCCTTTACGGTAGTATTTAATAATGGAATCCGATATGGAGGCAATCGGAGTGATAGTATTCATAATTTCATGGGTGAGCACGCGGATAAGCCGCACCCAAGACTCCGTTTCTTTTTCATCCAGCTCCTTATGAATATCCTGAACCACTACCAATTGTAAAGACTGGCCATCCAATGTCAACGGAGTTGACTTTAAGGCCAATTGTATTTGCTCACGTTCGTTGGACAGCTGAAACAACTTGCGCTGAAAAGGTTTAAAATTTTTGAAGATTTCATACAAATTTTCATCAACCTGCTTTAGTTGTTTGATGTGGTTTAGCGGCGTGTAATCCAATAAATGCTCAAGCGTAGGATTGGCAAAAAGAATGTGTCCTTTCTCGTTATAAGTCATAATGCCAATACTGGCCTGCTTTAGAATTTCTTGGTAATACTGTTCCCTCACCTGAAGCTGCATATGTACTTCTTGAATAAGCCCGTTAACGCGGTTTAGGCTTTTATTTAGTTCTTTAAAAGATTCAATGGTAACCCCTTCAGGGAAACGCAGGGTAAAATCTTCATTTTTGATTGCATCAAAAAAATACGAGATTTTTCTGTTGGTACGATTTATAAAAGTAATCAGAGAAAATATCTGGGCGACCATCAGAACAACACAGAGCCCTGTTGTAAAATACCATTTGTATGATAATGAAAAGGCCATTGCAATGGCTGTTAGGGTGAGAAAGGTTACCCGAAGAATAAGCTGAATGTAAAAGTTTCTACTTGCCATCAGTGGTTCTTTTTCTTCAACTTGTTGTAAAGTGTTTGGCGCGATATGCCCAATTGTTCCGCCGCTGCACTATAATTTCCCTCATTCTGCTCCAAAGCCCTAAAAATCATCTGCTGTTCCATTTCATTGAGGGTCATGGGTTCGTTGTCGATAGATTGCATGGGTTTGGCATGCAATAAAAAATCGGAGGGTTTTAAAACATTGCCATCAGCAAGAATAACGGCACGCTCCATGGTATGCTGAAGTTCTCTTATATTGCCAGGCCATGGGTATTCCATTAGCCTTTCTTGTGCCAATTGATTGATGCGCAATCCACTCTTATCGTATTTATGGGCAAACTTTTTCAAGTAAAAATCAGCTAGTACCAAAACATCATCATCGCGGTCCCGTAATGGAGGCACTTCTATATGTATGGTGTTAATTCGGTACAACAAATCCTCACGGAACAATCCATCCGAGACCATTTGCTCCAAGTTGCAATTGGTAGCGCAAATGAGCCGAATATCTACATTGATGTGCTTATTGGAACCCACTCTCACAACGGATTTATTTTGGATGGAGGACAATAGCTTGGCCTGCATCTGTAGCGAAAGGTTTCCTATTTCATCCAAAAATAGACTGCCTTGGTGTGCGGCCTCAAACTTACCGGCCCTATCTTCTTTCGCGTCGGTAAAAGAACCTTTGGTGTGCCCGAAAAGTTCACTTTCGAACAAGTTTTCAGCAATGGAACCCATGTCCACCCCAATAAAAACCTCATCCTTTCTTGAAGACAAACGATGCAATTCTCTTGCAATCAATTCTTTTCCTGTACCATTTTCACCTGTGATAAGCACATTAACGTCGGTTTTGGCCACTTTGGCCACGAGGTTAAGTACAGAGGTCAATGCCTTGGACTGACCAATGATATAATTTCGTCCTTCGTTTATGACCTGTTTTAGGTTGTTCTCTTTTTTCTTTAGGTTATGTATTTCCTGTTTGGATCTTCTCAGCTCATAGGCCGATTTTACGGTGGTCATCAAGCGCTCGTTGTTCCAAGGTTTCAGCACAAAATCGGAAGCTCCTTGTTTAAGTGCCCTAACGGCAAGGTCTACAGCACCGTAGGCCGTCATCATGATTACCGATGTGTTGGGCGACTTCTTTTTGATTTCGTTGAGCCAATACAAACCCTCGTTGCCCGTGTTTACTCCAGCGGAGAAATTCATATCCAAGAGCACGATATCAATGTCTTCCAAATTCGGAAAAGAGGAAATCTGGTTGGGATTAAAAATGGTTTGAACGCTTTTGTATTCAAACTGCAATAGAATTTCCAAAGCACTTAACACGCTCTTATTATCGTCAACAACTAAAATTCTGGCATCAACCATGTGGCTTTGGATTCATTTTCAGAGTTAAAACTAGTAATTGCTTCGATATGTTTTAATTTAGTGTAAAATATTTTGACATTTTTTGTACAAAATTTTTACATCTAATTCGCTCTTGTTGTATATTCAATATTGTAATTAATTGATAATCAAATCATAATGAATTTGGCACAAGAATGGACAGTAGTTTGGCACAGGATAAAATTATGAGCCTAAAAACATACATAACAACCTTATTATTATTTACTGCATTCATTGGGGTCTCCCAAGAGGTTTGGACCTTGGAAGAATGTGTGGACTATGCCATTGAGCACAACCTTCAGGTAAAGAATACTTCGTATAACAACGAATCTAGCCGGGAATCTTATAGACAGTCTGTCAGGGATTTGTTGCCTTCGATAAACGGATCCACCGATTACAGTATTAGATATGGTAGATCTGCAGATCCGCAGACCAACGATTTTGTGAATACGCAGTTCTTCAGTAATAATTATTCCCTTAACGCCAACTTGGACTTGTTTCGTGGATTTCAAAAATTAAACACCATAAGAGCCTCCAAGTTTATTTACAAGGCAACGCAAGAAGATATTCTACAAGAGAAATTTCTACTGGCTTTTAGGGTAATGAGTGCCTATTACGATATTAAATTTTTCGAAGGTTTGGTGGCCAATTCCTTGGAGCAACTGGAAATTTCCCAAGGAAACTATGATTTGGTCAAGAAACAAGTGGAACTTGGCCTAATGGCCGGTGCCGAGCTTTATGAAGCAGAGTCCAATCTTTTGGGAGATAAACTTTTGTTGACACAGAATAGAAACCAACTTACAAATGCCAAGCTAGCATTGATTCAAGAAATGAATTTGACAGAGGCGTCGGATATAAAACTTCAAGAAAGCTTGGAGGAAACTATGGTAAATGAAGATGTTGCTTTGGATTCCCTGTACCAATCCGCTAGAGGATTTGTGCCTTTAGTTAAATCGCAAGAATATCGAGTCACAGCAGCAAAAAAACAATTGCAGGCCACAAGAGGGGGGTTGTTTCCTTCTTTATCACTTTTTGCAGGTTACGGAACCAGCTATTTTGAGACCAATGTAGATGAAAATGGTAATGTTATACCTTTTAGAACACAGTTTAGTGATAACACGTCCAAGTTTGTTGGGGCACAATTGAATATTCCTATAAGTAATGGATGGTCCAACCATTCCAGAGTTAAGCAGCGTAAGATAGCGTATATGCAGGCCAAGAATAATTTGGAAATTCAGGAGCAGGAACTTTTTCAGTTGTTGCAACAACTTGTTCAAGATAATAGGGCCCTTATTGCAGAATACGAACAGAGTGCAAAACAAGTAGAATCACAACAAATCGCTTTTACCATAGCGCAAAAGAGATACGAAAAAGGACTGATAAATGCCCTGGAACTTTTTCAGGCAAAGAATCTTTACGGTGTTGCACAGAACCAAAACCTACAAGTAAGTCTAAGGTTAAAAGTCAACCAAAGCACTATTGACTTTTATAACGGTCTACCAATTTTTAATATCAACTAAAAAATACGATGGATATACAATTAGAAAAAAAGAAAGGACTTAAGCTCAAGCACTATGGTTATATAGCCTTGGGAATATTGCTCTTGTTTGTTGGCTACAAATTTATTTTCGCCACTTCCATGTCCACTTTTAGAACGGAAAAGGAGCGTTTGTCCATTTCTTCCGTTACCGACGGCAAGTTCGATGATTATATTACCATAAATGGTAACGTGGCCCCAATTGCCACTATTTATATGGATGCATACGAAGGTGGAAGGGTATCCGAAAAGTTGATTGAAGAAGGTTCCATGGTTAAAAAAGGGGACATTATTCTAAAACTAGAGAATATGGCCCTGTACGAGCAAATATTGGCCAGCGAAAGTAACCTGGCACTAAAGCAGAACGATCTTCGCTCTACCAAACTTACTTTTGATTCACGACAAGTTGAAGGAAAAAAATCCTTGGCAACAGCACAATACGATGTCCAAAGACTAAAACGTGCCCATGAGCAGAACAAAGAGTTGTATGAAGAACAATTGATTTCCAAGGAAACGTATTTAAAATCTAAGGAAGATTACGAATTGGCACAAAAGCAATACGAAATCGTAAAGCTACAGACCGAGCAAGATGATGAATTGAGGAAAACCTCCCTAAAAGGATTGGACACCGACTTGGCGCGTATGCAAAAAACTTTATCCATGGTCTACGAACGTTTGGACCATTTAAATGTTCGTGCGCCCGCTGATGGGCAGCTTGGGTTTTTGGATGCCGAAATCGGTCAGAATATTTCACAGGGGCAACGTATTGGACAGATTAACGTGCTCACCGACTTTAAAATTGAAGCCGATATTGACGAGCATTACATTGATCGTGTAAAAAGAGACCTTTCCGCCACTTTGGAACGTAATGGCAACGAGTTCAAATTGCGCTTGCGCAAGGTATATCCAGAAGTTCGAAACGGCAGGTTCCGCGTAGACTTGGTTTTTGTGGACGAAAAACCGGAAACCATTCGCGCTGGGCAGAGTTACAACATACGATTGCAATTGGGCGAATCCAACAATGCCCTTTTGTTGCCGAAAGGCGGCTTTTTCCAAAGTACAGGCGGCCAATGGGTTTTTGTGATTAGTCCCGATGGAAACGAAGCCATTAAGCGCAATGTGCGATTGGGAAAACAAAATTCAAGATATTATGAAGTCCTCGAAGGACTTCAACCAGGAGAACAGGTCATTACCAGCAACTATGATAGTTTCGGTGATGCAGAACGGATTGTGTTGAAATAATTCGTAGAAATGTAACATCAATCAAAAAAGTGTAGTCTTTAAACAAAACATAAAACAACCATCGAAAAAATGATACAGATAACAGATCTTAAAAAAAGTTTCCGAACGGAGGAGGTAGAAACCTTGGCTTTGAACGGTGTAAACCTAAAAGTTGAAGAGGGTGAATTCGTAGCAATCATGGGTCCGTCCGGATGTGGAAAATCTACTTTGCTGAATATTATTGGCATGCTGGACAACCCTACGGAGGGCAGCTACAATTTTGCAGGGCACGAAGTGGGCGGACTAAAAGAAAGCCAACGAACCCAGCTTAGAAAAGGTAACCTTGGCTTTGTATTCCAGAGTTTTAACCTTATTGATGAGCTTACTGTTTTTGAAAATGTGGAACTTCCCTTGATCTACCTTAAAATGAATAAGGCTGAAAGAAAGGAAAAAGTTATGAAAGTATTGGAGCGCATGAAGATTGCACATAGGGAAAAGCACTTTCCACAGCAACTTTCCGGAGGGCAACAACAAAGGGTGGCCATTGCCCGTGCAGTGGTGACCAATCCAAAACTGATCTTGGCGGATGAGCCAACAGGTAACTTGGATTCCAAAAACGGTATTGAAGTGATGAACCTATTGACGGAGCTAAACCAAGAAGGAACTACCATTGTTATGGTAACTCACTCCGATCGCGATTCGCACTACGCACACAGGGTCATTAACCTATTCGACGGTCAAATTGTGACTGAAAGCCAAAACAAACCCATGAAAACAATGGTGTAGGAGTTTAATCATCAATCATAAATGAACATTATGTTCAGGAACTATCTTAAAATCGCTTGGCGGAATCTTTGGAAAAATAAAGGGTACAGTGCCTTAAACATTTTTGGGCTGGCCATTGGGATTACCTGTGCTGGCTTGATATTGCTTTGGGTTGAGGACGAAGTAAACTTCAACAACGTTTTTCCCAAAAGAGACCAAGTATATTATGTGCCCACAAATAACCTGTTTGAAGGTGAGTGGCGTACATTCTATCAATCTGCACCTGGACCTCTGGCAGAAGCAATAAAAGATGAAATTCCTGGCGTTATTGGTAGTGCAAGAACAGTAGGGGAGAATCTTTTGTTTACTGTTAATGACAAAGGCATTAATAATTATGGCAGGTATGTAGACCCTGATTTTTTAAGCATGTTCAGTCTTTCTTTTGTTGAGGGAAATATGGCTAGTGCCTTTAAGGATTTTGACGCCATTGTTATTTCTAGAAAGATGGCAACCCAATTATACGGCAAAGACACAAAGGCCTTGGGTAAAGTAATTAAGGTCAATAATGAATCAAATTATCGAATCACCGGGGTTTTTGAAGACTTGCCCAATAACGTTACTTACAATTTCAATTGGGTTGCTCCCTTTGAAAGGTTTGCCGTTGGAAAAGATTGGATCAATGAATACCAAAATGGATTTGCTGACACGTTCGTTGAGCTTACACCAGAAGCTGATTTTGAAACCGTAAACGAAAAAGTGCAAAAACTTATTCCTTCTAAAACAGGAAAAGAAGGCAAGTATGCCTTTCTGCACCCAATGAAAGACTGGCATTTGAGATCTGGTTTTGAGAACGGAATAAAAGTTGGCGGTCAGATTAAATATGTGCGTTTATTTTCCCTTATAGCAATAATAATTTTGCTTATCGCTTGCATTAACTTCATGAATCTTTCCACAGCAAGCAGTGAAAAAAGAGCTAAGGAAGTGGGAGTGCGCAAAGTGTTGGGTTCCAGCAAAAAAAGATTGGTCATACAATTTATGACAGAAGCTTTCCTTACAGCAACTATGGCTACAATAGTGAGTGTCCTATTGCTGGCACTTCTTCTACCCATGTTCAACATTCTTGTTCAAAAACAAATTGAGCTTCATCTTTTTAATTATATCCATTTGTCCTCACTTTTTGGGATTAATCTTATTTGTGGTGTACTTGCCGGATGGTACCCGGCCCTTTATTTATCCTCTTTCAGGCCAATAAAAATAATTAAGGGAATAAAGGTCAAAGAGGGCAGTGCCCCTATAATTCGAAAGGGTCTGGTCGTCGCGCAATTCACGGTCTCCATTGTGTTTATAATCAGCACCATTATTGTTTACCAACAGATTGAGCATGTAAAGAGCCGCGATATGGGATATGATAGAGAAAATCTTATACAACTTCCAGTAAACGGCAATGTATTAAAGGACTTTGTGCCCATAAAGCAGGAAATGATTGCTTCTGGCACTATTGAAAATGTAGCGCTTTTAAACACCTCCATACTTTCAGGAGGCAGCAATAGTTCTGGTTGGGAATGGCAAGGAGGTAAAAACACCAAGGATGTGCTCATTTCCCATAGATTTATTAGTCCTGAATTTTTTGAAACCACAGGTCTGGAAATTACTGAAGGACATGGTTTCAGAGATAACACCGCATTGGACAGCACAAATGTGATGATAACACAATCCCTTGCCAAATTAATGGGCGGTGAAAGTGCCATTGGAAAAACAATTCGCCGCGGTGAAGACGTGTATACGGTAATCGGTGTGGTCAAAGATTTTTTATATGGCAATATGTATGATACTAGTGATCCGGTGATGTTCTTTAACTACCCACAGTATACCTATAACATGTATGTAAGGGCTAAGTCTGGGTATACAATGACATCCATTCTTGCCTCAATGGAAAAAGTGATGAAAAAATACAATCCTGCTTTTCCCTTTGAGTACGAGTTTATTGATGATGCATTTAGTTCGAAGTTCAAAAGCGAAAAACTTGTGGGCAGCCTTTCACAGATTTTTGCACTGCTTGCCATTGTTATTTCTTGTTTAGGGCTATTTGGCCTTTCCACATTTACGGCAGAACAGCGAAGAAAGGAAATTGGTATTAGAAAAGTACTGGGAGCCTCTGTACGCAAAATCAGTCAAATGCTTTCTATGGATTTTGCCAAATTGGTACTGGTAGGTTTACTCATAGGTTTTCCGCTGGCTTATTTTTCTATGGAAAATTGGCTTGAAGGGTTTGCCTATAGAATTGAAATCCAATGGTGGGTATTTGTTGTGGCTGGAGCAATGGCATTGGGCATAGCCCTTTTTACCGTCAGTTTTCAATCAATTAGGGCAGCATTGGCCAATCCGACTAAAAGTCTGAGATCAGAATAAATCAAAAAAAGAAAAAGACATGTTCAAAAACCACCTAAATATCGCCTGGAGAACTATCAAAAAAGACAAGCTCTTCACTTTTATAAAAATTGGAGGTTTTGCCGTGGGTATCGCCGCCTGTCTTTTAATTACGCTTTTTATTCGCAATGAGGTCAGTTACGACCAGCACTATACCAAAAAGAATCAAATTTATCGGGTGGTGATGCAGGGAGTACTCCAAGGCGAGGTATTGAAAAGTACTCATTTTCAGTTGCCTTTTGCCGATGCAGTCCAATCGGATTTTCCAGAAATAATTAAAGCGGGAAAAGTAAACAACATTGAGATTTTTGGTGCAGGCAAGCATGGAATTCGGGTGAATGGTAAACAGGAAAACACCTTTGAGGAGAACTTTGTTCTGGCCGACCAAGAAGCATTCGATATTTTGGAAATCAATCTGAAACAAGGTAATCCAGAAACCGCTTTAACAGAGCCCAAAAGCATCGTTCTTTCCAAATCTAAGGCGGATAAGTATTTTCCCAATGGCAATGCACTGGAACAGACCATATTTTTGGACAATGATGCTTCAACTCCTTATACCGTAACAGGTGTAATGGAAGATTTACCCGCGAACTCCCATCTTTATTTTGATTTTCTTCTTCCGGTAGAAGATACCAACATGAGTTGGACAAACCAGAATTATTTCACCTACGTATTGGTCAATCCCAACACCAACATTCAGGAATTGGAGCAAAAAATGTCTTCAATTGTCGAAAATTATATTATTCCGGCCCAAATAAAGCGAGGTCGCTCAGCTGATTTTATAGATGTGTTAAGAACGATTGAATATAAACTGCAACCAGTAACGGACATCTACCTAAGGTCCGATATTAAAATGCAGGACGGTCTAAAGCACGGTGATATCAAGTTTATATGGTTGTTTGCTGCAATCGCTGCCTTTGTATTGCTCTTGGCCATGATCAATTTTATTAACCTTTCCACGGCCAAGTCGGCCAATAGGGCCAAAGAGGTAGGGCTTAGAAAAACTATTGGTGCTTTTAGGAATAATCTTGTGAACCAGTTTCTTACGGAATCGGTGGTTTTCAGTATCATTTCTTTTGTATTGGGGATTGCACTGGCATGGGCACTGCTACCTATGTTTAATGAGATTGCTTCGAAAAACATGGAATTGCCATGGTCCACATGGTGGTTTCTTCCAGCCTTATTGATAGCCGCTCTATTGATCGGGGTTTTGGCAGGTTTGTACCCGGCCTTCTATTTATCTGCATTTAGGCCAGTGAACGTTTTAAAAGGTACGCTGAGTGTTGGAAGTAAAAGTGGAAGATTAAGGAGTGGTTTAGTGGTTTTTCAGTTTACCACTTCGGTAATATTGATTATTGGAACATTGATTATTTACCGTCAAATGGACTTTATAATCAGTAAGGAGTTAGGATATGATAAAGAGCGGGTTGTGGTTCTCGAGGGAACCAATATTCTTGGGAACAAAATTGAATCTTTTAAAGAGCAACTATCTTCATTATCACAAGTAAAAAATGTAACATCTACCAATTACCTACCTGTTGATGGGGGAAGTAGAAACGGGAACACCTTTATGGTGGAAGGCCAGGATGATGGAGGTAGAGGTATTCCCGCCCAAATTTGGAGAGTGGATTACGACTACATTAAAACTTTGGGCATTCAACTGACAAAAGGGAGGGATTTCTCCAGGGAATTTGCCTATGATTCGATTAATTCCATTGTCATCAATACTAAAATGGCCTCTGATTTAGGTTTAAAAGACCCAATTGGCAAAAAAGTGGACAATGGTGGTCAAACTTTTGAGATAATTGGAGTTATAGAAAGCTTCCATTTTAAATCCCTGAAGGAGGATATCTCCGCACTATCCTTGGTGATAGGAAAAGATGTTGGTGCCGTTTCCATAAAACTGGAAAAAGGGAATCCATCAGAAGCTTTATCATCCATAGAAAAGGTGTGGAACAGGAATATACCGAACCAAGCACTCAATTATACTTTTTTGGAACAAGAATTTGCACAAATGCATGATGACGTCCAACGAATGGGTAAAATATTCAACAGCTTCGCCCTATTCGCCTTACTTGTAGCTTGTTTGGGATTATTTGCCCTCTCTGCCTTTATGGTGGAACAACGACGAAAGGAAATAAGTATCCGACGTGTTTTGGGAGCCCCGTTCAAGAATATTTACCAGCTGCTTACACTCGATTTTTTAAAGCTGATCGTTATTTCCATTTGCATTGCAATTCCAATTGGGTGGTACTTTATGAATCGATGGTTGGAGGGGTTTGCTTATCACATAACCATTGGTTGGGAAATATTTGCAACCGCAGCACTTATAGCACTTGGCATAGCAATACTTACAATTAGTTATCAATCGATAGGAGCGGCATTTTTGCAGCCTACTAAAGGATTACGTACAGAATAAATCAATCAAAAACCATCAATCATGTTTAAGAATTATCTAAAAATTGCCTGGAGGAATTTGACCAAACACAAGGCCTATACCATTATCAATGTGGGAGGTCTTGCTTTGGGAATGGCCGTGACACTCATTATTGGTCTTTGGATCAAAGATGAATTGAGCCATAACAATTACTTCACGTATAAAGAGCAGATTGCCCAAATCTACCAATCACAGACCATGAATGGACAAACGGGTACCGGGCCTGCCATCCCACGTCCTTTGGAAAAAGCTTTTAAGGAGGGCTATATGGATAATTTTAAGCATGTAGTGATGTCGTCCTGGACCACCCCACAGTATCTTAAATACAAAGAAACCAGTATTTCACGGGAGGGAAACTTTATGCAAAAAGAAGCTCCTGAAATGCTGGACCTCAATATTTTAAAAGGAGAAAAAGATGGAATCAGAGAAGTCAATTCCATCATGATTTCGGAATCAACGGCCAATGCCTTGTTTGGCGATGAGGAACCCATCGGAAAAGTCCTCGAAGTGAACAGCCAATATGATATGATGGTTACCGCTGTATACGAGGACCTTCCATTCAATACCTCCTTTAGCGATACCGATTATTTAATGCCATGGGATAAGTACATAACAATTTTTGAATGGGTCAAAAAATCTGAAGACTATTGGGGCAACAACTCTTTTCAGATGTTTGTCCAGATTGCGGATAACACTTCTATGGAGGTGGTCACTGACAAAATCAAGAACGTAAAAAAAGACATTAGCGAAGATACCGCGGAATTCAATCCTCAATTGTTTTTGCTCCCCATGGAAGATTGGCACCTACGCTCCAATTTTGAAAATGGCAAACAAGTTGGCGGCCGAATCAAGTATGTTTGGCTGTTTGGCATCATCGGTGCTTTTGTGCTACTGTTGGCCTGCATCAATTTTATGAACCTGAGTACCGCCAGATCTGAAAAAAGAGCAAAAGAAGTTGGCATCAGAAAATCAATTGGATCACAACGCAGGCAATTGATCAACCAGTTTATGGGCGAATCCTTTTTAGTTGTATTTCTTGCTTTTATAATTGCTGTCTTAATCGTGGTAATTTCCTTAAATGGCTTTAATAACCTTGCCAGAAAAGAAATGGAATTTCCATGGACATCTACTGCTTTTTGGGGTGCTTCGTTGGTGTTTATTCTTTTCACGGCCGTACTGGCAGGTAGCTATCCTGCACTTTATTTGTCTTCGTTCAAACCAGTTGATGTACTAAAGGGCACCTTTAAAACAGGAAAACATTCAGGATTGCCACGAAAAATTTTGGTAGTGGTACAGTTTACGGTATCTGTAGCTTTCATTATAGGCACTGTAATTGTGATGCAACAGATCAACTATGCAAAAAGCCGCCCGATAGGGTATGACAAGGAAGGTTTGGTTCAAATCCCAACTATGAGCCAAGACTTTGATGGGAAGTTTGAATTGATGCGGAATGAGTTCATCAATTCAGGAGCGGTTACAGAAATGTCAACCTCTAGTGCACCTACTACACGAATCTGGTCCAATAGGAGCGGGTTTGATTGGGAAGGTAAACCTGAGGGTTTCCAGGAAGATTTGGCTTGGACCGAAGTTTCGCCTGAATATGCAAAAAGCCTAAACTTAAAAATTGTGGCCGGCCGGGATTTCTCCAGAGAATTCCCTTCTGATTCCAATGCCATACTAATAAACGAAACTGCCGTCAAATATATGGGCCTAAATAATCCGGTAGGGAAATTTATAAAAGATTCCGATACCGAGGATCCTTTTGAACCCATGAAAATTATAGGCGTAGTACAGGACATGATTGCCCAATCCCCATATGAACCGGTAAAGCAGGGGTGGTATGTTTTTGACAAAAATGGCAACGGTTCATATTACAATATTCGCTTGAACCCTAACCAAAGCACGAGCCAAAACTTGGCCATTGTAGAGCGTGTTTTTAAAGAGCATTTCCCAAATATTCCTTTTCAATATGATTTTGTTGATGAAGAATATGGTAAAAAATTCGCATCGGAAGTACGTATTGGCACGCTGTCGGGCATCTTTACGGCATTGGCCATTTTAATTAGTTGTTTGGGTCTATTTGGGTTGACCTCTTTTGTTGCGGAGCAACGCACCAAGGAAATCGGGGTACGAAAAGTACTGGGCGCTTCAATTTTCAACGTTTGGAACATGTTGTCCAAAGACTTTTTAAAACTGGTAATTATCTCCTGTTTTATAGCAGTTCCCATAGCCTATTATGTAATGAACGGTTGGCTACAAGAGTATCCATATCGTGTGATCTTGAAATGGTGGATTTTTGCTCTTGCCATGATCGGAGCTTTTGCGGTTACCATTATAACGGTAAGCTTTCAGGCCATTAAAGCAGCAAAATCCAATCCAGCACGAAGCCTAAGAACAGAATAACAGGTATCATCAAAAAACGAAAATCATGTTTAAGAACAACATTAAAATAGCATGGAGGAGCCTTAAAAAGCAGCCATTCTTCACATTTCTCAACATATTTGGATTAGCTATTGGAATGGCTGGTGGGCTTTTGCTAGGGCTTTACATTTATGATGAATTAAGTCACGATACCATGTTCACCGATGCAGACCGGATATATCGCATTAATGCAGATATGAAGTTCGGAGGCAAGGCGGAGCAAATGGCCGAGGTCTCTGCACCTATGGCCGGTGCAATGATGAATGATTATCCCGAGGTGGAACTCACCACACGTTTCAGGGGTGTCGGAAGTGTTTTTATCAAAGAAGAAGGCACGCGTAGCAATGTACGCGAGCCAGGGGTCACCTACGCCGACTCCACCTTCTTTAAAATGCTGGGGATAAAACTCCTTTATGGTGATGAAAATACTGCTTTGACAGAGCCCAATACTTTGGTCATGACCAAAACTGCTGCGGTAAAACACTTTCCAATAGACCAAGCCGTCGGAAAGACCGTTTTGCTGAACGATAGAGAGGTATATACAGTCTCTGGTATTGTGGATGATATGCCCGAGAATTCCTTTTTAAGAGACAGGGACTTGTTCTTGGCCATGTCGGGATATGAAGATTCACGGATGGCAGAATGGGGAAGCCATAATTATTATACTCTCATAAAATTGATTCCCGGAGCTTCAGTGGCAGATTTGGAGGTCGAAATGCAGTCCATGGTAGGGAAATACCTTATTCCTTATGCCCAAAGGTTTTTTCCTGGAATTACCGAACAACAGTTTTTGGATTCTGGAAATTATATGAAATACTCCACCATCGCCCTTACGGATATACACCTATATTCTGGAAGAGGACCAGAATTTAGTCCGGTAAGTGATATTAAAAATGTCTACATCCTAGGAGCCATAGCACTGATTCTTCTCATATTGGCCAGTGTCAACTTTATGAATCTCACTACTGCACATTCCCTAAAACGATCCAAAGAAGTGGGTATCCGAAAAACATTGGGATCTCAAAGAAGTAGTTTGATCGGGCAGTTTTTAACCGAATCCGGATTGATTGCGATGGGATCCCTTGTGTTTGCGGTAATCATTGCCGCCGTTACAATGCCATTGTATAATGATCTCAGTGGTAAGGAACTGTCCATTCCATTTGCAAATCCCTTGTTCTGGGTGGTTTTGTTGATCGCTTCCTTGGCCTTGGGCATTCTGTCCGGTAGTTATCCGGCCTTTTTTATGTCCCGTTTTGTTGCGGCCAAAGTACTTAAAGGTCAGGGAGACAATTCCATTGGTGGGGGACGTGTCAGGAACATTCTGGTAGTGCTCCAGTTTTCCATTTCCGTATTCCTTATCATGGGCACATTGACGGTTTTCCAACAATTGCATTACATTCAAGGAAAAGATCTTGGCTATGCAAAAGATCAAGTTTTGGTGATTCAAGGGGTTAATTCATTGGAAGGAAACAAAAAGGCTTTCAAAAATGAAGTGGGGCAATTAAGTCAGGTAAATACGGCCACATTAAGCAGCTATTTGCCCACACCATCTTCTCGAAGCGATAGTTCATTTATGCGAAAGGAAGATCGAAGCCAGGAAAAAGCCATCAATATGCAACAATGGCGCGTGGATGAAAATTATATTTCCACTATTGGGCTATCGTTGATCTCAGGTAGAAATTTTGATGTTACTCGATACGCCAGCGATTCCACGGCAATTATCCTTAATGAAAAAGCGGTGGCTATTTTGGGGGAAACCCCCGAAACTGTATTGGGCCAACAATTTCTGGATAATTTTGACGAAGAATCACTGATTACAGTAATCGGGGTTGTAAAGGATTTTAATTTTGAATCCCTACGGGATGAGGTTGAGGCACTTGCCCTATTTTATGGAACTGATAGGGCCAGTAATTTGATTATTAAACTGGCCCAAGGTGACGTTACCCGAACCATTGGGGACATTGAGAATATCTGGATGGATATTGCCCCCACTCAACCATTCGAATATTATTTTATGGACGACTCCTTCAATACTAGTTATGAAGCGGAGCAACGTTTGGGGCAAATTTTCATGATTTTCACCGTTTTGTCCATAATAATTGCCTGTTTAGGACTTCTTGGGCTTGCCGCTTTCAATGCGCAAAAACGGGTAAAGGAAATAGGTGTGCGAAAAGTGCTAGGTGCAGGAGTTGGCCAAATTGTGTATCGTCTCTCCATGGATTTCCTAAAACTCGTTGGGCTCTCGGTAATCATTGCACTTCCTTTGGGATGGTTTGCCATGGATAGGTGGCTACAAGACTTCTCTTACCGAATAAACATTCCATGGTGGATATTTGCATTGTCAGCATTAATGGCTGTGGGCGTAGCCCTGTTGACAGTAAGTTATCAAAGTATTAAAGCGGCCATTGTGAACCCTGTAAAAAGTTTAAGGAGCGAATAAACAATTTAAAACACCAACCATGTTTTTAAACAACTTAAAAATAGCCTGGCGCAGTATATTAAAGAATAAACTGTTTTCACTTATTAATGTATTGGGCCTGTCCATTGGGATTTGTGCTGCTATGGTGATTGGTGCCATTGTTTATTACGATTTTTCATTTGACACTTTTCACAAGGATAAGGAGAAGATTTACAGGATAACCACAGAGTTTAAGTCCATGGGCAATACATTTTCTAATAGAGGTGTTGCCCTTCCCTTAATGCGTACTTTTCAAGAAGGAGTTCCAGGTGTTCAAATTGCAGCACCTTTCAGAAACACAAGTTTTTCAAAAGTGGAAAACAAAAGGCAAGATCTTAGTTTTAAAAATGTTGAAAATGCCATTATAGCAGACGATGCCTATTTTGAACTTTTTGATTACGATTGGTTGGCCGGAGACAGGGAATCTGCCCTTTCCGAAGTAGCACAGGTGGTTCTCTCCGAAAAGAAGGCGGAAAGGTACTTTCCACATACCGAAATAGGTAATATTATTGGAAGAACCCTGATTTACAACGATTCCATTCCTGTAAAAGTAACAGGTGTTGTGGCCGACTTTAAACAAAACAGCGATCTAAGGTTTACCGAATTTATGTCCATGGCCTCGGCCAAAATGTTTGGTATATCGGATTTAAAAACGAGTGACGCTTGGAACAGTACCAATTCTGGAGATCAATTATTTTTTAAAATAAAGGACCAAGCTAGCGTTGCAGTAATCCAGTCCCGTTTGGATGCTTTAGAAGAAGAACACAAAAACAAGGCTCCTTGGGCCGAAAATCAAAAACGCTTATTCGTGATGCAACCGTTTACCGATATTCATTTTGGTGGGGAATATTCCGAATATCCGTTTAACAATTCCGACCATGTGGCCAGCATAAAAGTTTTAAAAAGCTTGACTTTTGTGGCCTTGTTCCTATTGTTATTGGGTTGTGCGAATTTTGTCAATCTAAATTCTGCCCAGGCACTTACGCGAGCTAAAGAAATAGGAATTCGAAAAACCCTGGGGAGTTCCAAAAAGCACGTTATACGTCAGTTTTTGGTAGAAACCTTGATTTTAACCTCTGTTGCGGCTGTTTTGTCTCTTGTATTGGCTCCATTGCTATTGCGCCAATTTGCGGATTTTTTACCGGACGATATTTCACTTACCGTTCTCTACACCTTAAAAGGCGTATTGGGCATTTTCGCACTTATTATTTTGGTAAGCGTGCTGTCCGGTTTTTACCCAGCGTTTGTCCTTTCCGGGTTCCGACCGGTATCCGTGCTTAAAGGTCAATTTTCCAAAGGCGACCGGGGGGTGCGATTGCGTAAAACATTGACCGTTTTTCAATTTGTGGTGGCACAGGTTTTTGTAATTGGGACGCTTTTGGTGGCAAAACAACTCAATTATGTAATGAACAAGGACATGGGGATTAAAACCACGGCAATAGCTTATGTTTCTGCTCCATGGAACGATAATTCTAAGATTAAAAAAGAAAGGCTCTTCAACCAAATAAAAGAAATAAAGGAGCTGTCCAATGTCAGTTTTGGTGATGGTCCTCCTGCATCCAACAATTATACATCGACAGTACTGACTTATTACAAGGATAATGTTGAGATGCACCAACAAACCCAATTGTTGTGGGGAGATGTAAACTATCTGGATACTTATAATATTCCAATTATTTCTGGGCGGGAACGACTTAATGACAGCATAGAAGAGTATGTCGTAAATGAAGCTTTTGCCAAGGAAATTGGATTTGAAAACCCTGAGGATGTGGTTGGCCAATTCATTAAAATGGATACGATGAACATTCAAATTGTAGGCTTGATGCGGGATTTTAATCAGCAATCATTAAAATCAACCATTGGCCCAATGGCGATTACAGGTGATTGGGGCCGTGGCAATTATTCAAGCTTTAGAAGCATCCATTTTGATTTAGGTGAAAATTCTGAGCAGTGGACCAACTCCATTAAACAAATAGAGAAAACTTGGGCTTCGATTTATCCCGATGAAGAAATAAACCTTCAATTTATGGATGAGGTCGTTGAAAGCTTCTATCGTACTGAAAGAAGCACTGTACAGCTCCTAAAGTGGGCCACAGGCCTGGCCATTTTGATAAGCTGCATGGGGCTCATGGGATTAGTGGTCTATACTACAGAACGTAGAATAAAGGAAATTGGAGTCCGCAAAGTCTTGGGAGCAAATCTGGCCCAATTGAATCTATTGCTTTGCAAGGAGTTTTTGATTTTGGTAGGTGTAGCTTTTGTGATTTCTGTTCCCATTTCGTGGTACCTTATTCAAGAATGGATTCAGGAATTTGCCTACAAAACAAACTTGAGCTGGTGGGTCTTTATGGCCAGTGGCCTGGGAATGGTACTGGTGGCCTTGGCCGTAATTGGTACAAGAACCTATAGAACGGCAAATATTAATCCTGTTGAAAGTTTGCGAAACGAATAAACTTTAAGTTATGATGAACTTTTTAAAACTGGCATTTCGCAGATTGTTCCGAAAAGGCGAACATGCCCTTACTAGAATCATATCATTAACAGCAGGTTTGGCTTTCGGAATACTGCTACTTTCCGAAGTGCTCTACTACTTTAGTTACGATAGTTTTTATCCAGATTCCGATCGTATCCATGTAGTTCACGAAAATTTTAAAATGGATAAGTCTTCCGATCAATTGGAAAGCTATCCAAGAGTCAGCGGGGCCATTGCGCCGGGTTTAAAGGCAGAAGTACCTGGCATTGAGGCAGCCACCCGCCTCAATGCCTTGGGAGATCATATGATCTATACAAATGACTTCAACAGCTATAGTGCCACCATTTCATTGGCAGACGAACATCTGTTTGATGTGCTTCCTGTTCCTATGGTTAGTGGCAATCCCCGGGAAATTTTAAAAAGCCCCATGACCTGTATGGTCTCTCAGGAAATTGCGGATAATATAGGGGGCAATGTTATTGGAAAGGTTGTTGAAATAAAGAATTATCCGGGCAAAAAGCTCACCATAGGCGGTGTATTCGAAACCTTGCCAGAGAACACCAACTATACATATGATGTTTTGATTTCCATGGTGTCCACCGAACAGTTTACTTGGGATGGTACGGAAAACTGGATGGGCAATGACCGGTATTATGCCTGTGTAAAGTTGAGTCCGGGCGTTAGTCCTGCAGACTTGGCTCCAGGTGTTCGGGCCATGCAGGTAAAACATCAAGATATTGAAAAGCTGGAAGAAGAACATCAAGGAGTCGTGTTACAATATTCATTTATGCCCATTACAGAAATGCATATGGACAATGTAAAGGATATGATCATTATTCTGGTCACCATTGCCCTTTCGGTATTGTTCGTTTCCTTGATGAACTACATTCTCTTGACCATGGGAACACTGATTACAAGAGCAAAGAGCTCTGCCATTCACAAAACCTGTGGGGCGGAGAGCAAGAACTTACAACAGATGATCTTTTCCGAGACTGTGGTCATTTTCTCTGTTTCAATATTGGGCGCATTGCTTTTGATCTGGGCATTGAAGCCCGTGGCAGAGGCACAATGGGGACATAATCTAACCTCTGTGCTGAACCCATACGTTATTATCCCTTTGACCTTGTTAATGGTTCTTTTAGTGCTTATTACCAGTTATTTCCCCGGACGTTTTTTTTCGCGTATCCCTGTGGCAACAGCTTTTCGCGATTATCAACAGAAAAAAGGCAAATGGAAACTGTTCCTGCTATCCTTTCAATTTATAGGAGCAACATTTATACTCACCGTTTTGGTGATTGTGACCCTTCAATATAATAGCATGAAAAATGCCGATCACGGTTATCTTACTGAAGGGGTCTATTACGGCTCTACCGAAGGTATGGCCGGGAACAAAGTTGATATGGTCCTGAACGAGCTAAGGGCCATGCCCGAAATAGAGACTGTCGGTTTAGGGTATGACGTCCCTATAAATGGCGCAGCGGGAAATAATATTCTTTCGCCCGACGGTAAACAGGAGTTGTTCAATATAGCTGATTTTTATGAGGCTGATGGCAATTATTTATCCATATTGGGCATTAAAGTATCTGAAGGCGAGAACTTTATAAGTGGTCAAACAGCGGCCAACGATGTCATTATTAGTAAAAAAGGCGCGGAATTGCTTAAACTGAACAATGGTTGGACAGATGGTGTCGTGGGAAAACAGGTTACCGTCACTGAACATGGAAATACAACAATACAGGGCGTTTACCCAGATTTTGTAGTACGATCAATTTCAAACCCAGATGTTCGTCCATCCGTATTTTTTTATCAGCCAGAAGAAAAGTTTGAACAACTCAAAATAGAAGACCCTTCCACGTCATTCAATATCATGGTAAAGGTTCATGAAGGTGCCCAAGATGGAATTATCGATAAAATCACCGATATTTTTAACTTAGGTTTCCCTCGCGAAGATGCGGAGATAAAAAGTCTCGAAGCAGAACAATTGAATGCCTACAAAGGTCAAAAAGGATTCCGCAATGCCATGCTGATAGGAAACATCATTATTCTTTTGGTTACCATAATCGGGTTGCTCGGTTATACCTTCAACGAATCTGCCCGACGAAGAAAAGAACTGGCCATTAGAAGAATAAGCGGAGCGACGCTTTCAGATATATTAAAATCGTTTATTTCCGATTTGGAATTTGTCGCCGTTCCTGCTGTGTTGCTGGGGTTGATAGGCGCTTGGCTTACGGTGGACAAATGGATGCAAAACTTTGCTTTTAAAGTGCCGCTGCATTGGGGGATATTTGCCGTATGTAGCCTCTCCATCTTATTGCTGGTGGCATTGATCGCTGCTATAAACTATACACGGACCGCCAATCAAAACCCTGTAGATTCATTGCGTCAGGAATAAGTATAACCCATCATAAAACAAGAACAATGCTAAAGAACTATTTAAAAATCGCTTGGCGAAACCTGATCAAGAACAAAATTTTCAGTATTGCCAATATTGTAGGACTTACCTGTGCTTTTGCAGTAGCTATCTTATTGTCCATGACAGCATTGTTCGAACTCTCTTTTGATCAATTCCATGAAAATAAAGATTCCGCATATCAAATTTACCTGTCCAATCAAACCCCAAGGGGAACAGAGATCAGTGTATCGAACCCTGTCCCGCTGGCCCCTGCATTAAAAGAAGAGGTTGCGGGCATTAAACATGTTGCGCGATCGGTTAGCGAAGATGTTTTGGTGACCTACAATTCCAAGGAATTGAGTTTGGATGCTGAATTCGCAGATCCAGAATTTTTTAAAATATTCACCTATCCCACACTTTTGGGCAATTCAAGAAATCCTTTACCTGAAAAAAATGCTGTGGGAATTACCAAAAAAACTGCTCGAAAAATTTTCGGGAATACCGATAACGTAATCGGAAAGACCCTTATACTAAAAATAGGTAGAGAAGAAAAACCGTTTACCGTTGCCTCAATCCTTCAGGATGTTCCAGCCAATAGCAGTATCGATTTTGAAATTGTGATTCCGTTTGAAAACCATCCCGAATACCTATCCAGCAAAGATCGATGGGATTCCCAGTTCCACCCTGTTTATGTACAACTTGCAAAAGGAGTTTCCGCAGAACAATTTGAAAAAAGCACTTTGGCATTTACCGAATTACATTATAGGGGCGGTATTGAAAGTGATATCCGCGATGGGGCCGTGCCAGATGCCAATGGTAAATACAAACAATTTCATTTGACTCCGATCACCGACAGACACTTTGTGTCGTACACCTCAGGGATTGCCAAGGTAATCCGTATTTTTCCTTACATGATTTTGGGAATCGCATTGGTGATCATTTTCATCGTAAGCGCCAATTTTATCAATATGAGCATAGCTCTCAGTGAAAAACGCTTAAAGGAAATCGGGATGCGAAAAACCCTGGGAGCTATAAAAAAACAACTGTTTTTCCAGTTTTGGTTGGAAAGCCTTTTTGTATTCGCATTCTCCATTATTTTGGGAGTCGTGACAAGCAATATGCTCTTGAACCCATTCAAGACCTTGTTCAATACAAAAGCTTCTTTTACTGATGTTACCCAACCCTCTGTTATTCTTCTATTTGCATTGGCTGTCTTTGCCATTACACTCATTGCAGGAGGTTATCCCGCATTGTTGATGAGCAAATTGAGCACACTCCGAGCCTTGAAAGGAAAGTTGGATTTGGGCAAAAACCGATTGCGAAACGGTTTGATCGTACTCCAGTTTACAATTGCCATCATTTTGATCAGTGGCACCTTGGTCCTGCACGGTCAAATTGAGTTCATGCGCAACAAGGATTTGGGGTTTAATAAGGAACAGGTGATCTCCATTCCATTAAACGGGAAAAAGAACAGCTATAGTGTAGTGAACCTTTTAAGGGAAGAGCTAAAAGGCAATCCGGATGTGTTGAGCGTAACGGGGGCCGACAATAATTTGGGCCTGGGACGGGACGGAAGCCTTTCCAACAGCATGATGGGTTTTGATTATAAAGGACGAGGTGTTGTCACTAGTGCCATTACCGTTGATTATGATTATACCAAGACTTTGGACTTGGAAGTTTTAAAGGGACGCACATTCGACAGGGATTTTGCTGTTGACAGTTTAAGTTTGGTGATCAATGAAACCATGGCCAAACAACTCGGAGAAGAAGATCCGCTCTCAATCACTATCCCCATGGACGACAATGTAACCTATTCCGTTGTTGGGGTGATCAAAGATTTTAATTTTCAGGAAATTAGCAAGGAAATAAAGCCCTTGACCTTGTTTATGGACAAAAATTGGGATCTCTACTATGCCTACGTGAAAATTGCCCCAAAAAATGTGGCCAAATCCTTTGATGCTATAAAGGATGCATGGCAGAAAATAGAACCCCAGGCAGAATTTTTGGGGTCATTTTTGGATGAGAACATGGACCGAACCTTTAAACGTGAAAAAACCATGGCCACCATTGTGACCAGCGGAAGTTTGTTGGGGATTCTGTTGAGCTGTATCGGTCTTTTTGCCATTTCCATGTTAGTGGTGGCCCAGCGTACCAAGGAGATCGGAGTACGAAAAGTGGTTGGTGCAAGTGTATCTTCTGTGGCACTTTTGCTGACCAAGGATTTTTTAAAGTTGGTGGGTCTTGCATTTATCATTGCAACACCGATAGCTTGGTATTTTTTAAATGAATGGTTACAGAACTATGCTTCGCATGTTTCCCTTAGCCCCTTGTTTTTTATGGCTGCAGGCTTAACGGCTTGTTTGATTGCTTTTGTTACGGTGGGCACACGTACTGTTAAGGCCGCGGCGGCCAACCCCGTAAAAAGTTTGAGAACAGAATAAACCCAACTATCATGTTCAAAAAATACCTGATAACAACCCTCCGACATTTGCAACGAAAACAATTGTTCACAGCATTGAACATTTTTGGACTGGCGATTGGGATCAGTGTATGCTGGAGTATCTATAGGATTGTTTCATATGAATACAGTTATGATCAAAATCTTGCCCAAAAGAAAAATATCTATCGCGTTGTTTCAGGTTTCATTTTTGATGAAAAAGAAGATTATAATGGGGGGGCCTCCAAGCCATTATACCAAGGTATCCGGGAACAAATGGACGGCTTGGAGCACGTAGTTCCCGTATTCGAAAAATCCTACCAGAATGTTGAGGTCAAGAACCCTTCAGGCAGTATATTGAATTTTGGGGAACAGCGAGATATTGCTGCAATTGATTCGGCCTACTTTCAAATGCTTAACTACCATTGGTTGGCAGGGACCGAATCCACTTTTTTTGACAACCCCAATAGTGTGGTATTAACAGAAAGCAGAGCAAAACAATACTTCCCTGGAAAGGCTCCAAATGAGATTTTGGACAGGACCATTCTCTATTACGGGTATCGGGACACCATTCCCAAAACAGTGGCTGGTATTGTGGCTGATTTTGAACAGCCCTCTGAGTTCACGACAAAGGAATTTTTTCCTCTGGAACACATTGCATATAATTTGAACACATGGACCAATACCAATGATTCAGATAGGCTTTATCTTCAGTTGGATGTAGCTTCCAATCCTGAAATCATCGCCAAGCAGGTCGATGCCATCATCCAACAAAAAACCAAAGAGTGGAGGGTCGAATCTGAAAGCACATTTGAATTTAATCGCTGGATGGAATTGTTGCCCTTGAGCGAATCACATTTTGCCACGCATCTTGGTGAGAGAAAGATCAGGAAAGCCAGCAAACCCATCCTTTATGGGTTAATGGGTATTGCCCTCTTTTTGCTGCTCTTGGCATGTATCAACTATATAAACATGAGCGTTGCCGGTATTCCCCAACGAGCCAAGGAAATTGGGGTGCGAAAGACCTTGGGGGGGAACAAGTCCCAGTTGATAAGCCAATTTTTGCTGGAAACCTTGGTGACCACCCTTCTGGCCACAATCTTGTCCATTGTCTTAATCAAATTGCTTTTTGGATTGTTGAGAGATATTATTCCGGCAGAAATTTCACCCTTTTCAGATATCTTGGAGTTTGTCCTTTTTATATCCGCCATAAGCATTTTGATTGCATTTTTGGCCGGTTTGTACCCCGGTTGGTTAATCACCCGGGTCAACGCCATCAATGTATTCAGGAACACTTCCCTACGCGCTAAAAACAGCAACGGTTTCAACCTGCAAAAAGCACTTATTGTCTTTCAGTTTGTGATTGCTTTGGTGTTTATTACCTCCTCCTTGATTATAGGGAAACAACTGCATTACTCCCTTACTTCGGATATGGGTTTTGATAAGGACGCCGTCGTTTTGGTGCCCATTCACTTTAAATATTTTTTGGACGATAATTATAAGGGTAAGCAATTTGCCTTATCTGAAGAGTTCAAGGCAATATCGGGCATCCAGAATGTTTCCTTGGGTGTTGCACCATTGGAAGGTGGGTATTCCTCAACCCAATACGAATATGTTGAAGATGGAAAACCTGCCATCAATCGTCAAGTGTTCAGAAAGTGGGTAGATACTTCATACATTCATTTATACGACCTGAAGGTATTGGCAGGGAGAAATCTCCATCCATCCGAAAAGTCCCAAGAGTGTGTAATCAATGAAACTGCTGTCAAGGCATTTGGTTTTGACTCTCCAGAAGACGCTTTGGGCAAGTATATTGGCCAAAAAGATGAAAAATTTCCTATTGTGGGGGTTGTCAATGATTTTCACATGCTGGATTTCTATTCCACGATTGACCCCATGGCATTTCACATGGAAAAGGGGAATCTGGACAATTTCAACATTAAATTGACGGGCAATAGTGCCGAATGGTCTACCACTTTGAAGAAAATTGAACAAAAATGGTATCAATTTTATCCTCCAGATAGTTTTTCCTATACCTTTTATGACGAATCCATAGCACAGTTGTACCAACAGGAGCAACAGTTGTCCACCTTGGTGAACTTGGCCACTATGATTGCCATATTCATAAGTTGTTTGGGATTGTTTGGACTGGCGGTCCTCACGGCATTTCAACGAACCAAGGAGATAGGTATCCGAAAAGTGATGGGAGCCTCCGTAAAGGGTATTGTTGGATTGCTTTCCAAAGAGTACGTCTTTTTAGTAACTCTTGCACTGGTGATTGCATCGCCTATTGCTTGGGTTTTTATGGACAAATGGCTTCAAAAATTTGCATATCGAATCGAAATCGAATGGTGGATGTTTGCAATTGCCGGCATAGTGGCTGTAGCCATTGCTTTGCTAACTGTATGTGGCCAAGCAATTAAGACGGCAAAGACCAACCCCGTAAAAAGTTTGAGAACTGAATAAGATACTTTAAAATGAAAACCCTTTTGTTGAAAGCTTTGAGCTTGACACTCTTTTTTAATTATACCATCCTTGCGCAAAAAAGTCTGGATGACAATACGCTTGAATTTAAAATTGACAATTATTTGGGCAAAAGCGTTGCCAATGGTTATTCGGGTAGCGTTCTTGTTGCCAAAAATGGCGAAATCATTTTATCCAAAGGATATGGTTGGGCCGATAGATCTCAAAAAATTGGGAACACGGAAGCAACCGTATTCAATATTGGGTCTGTTACTAAACAATTTACGGCCGCTGCTATTTTGAAGCTTATGGAAGATCAACAACTGGCTGTTTCGGATAACATTGAAAAGTATTTTCCACAAGTACCTGCCGATAAAAGGGACATTACGATACATCAATTGCTTACCCATACTTCTGGTGTATCACCAAGAACAGGAGGCTTCAGATATGATGAAGCGAGCAAAGAAGTTTTTTTAAAGGACTTTTTTGAAGCAGAATTAATGTATGCGCCGGGAACAAAACATACATATGCCAATGCCAACTATATTTTGTTGTCAGCAATAATTGAACAAGTCTCCCAACAAGATTATGAAACATTTTTAAGGGAAAACTTTTGGACTCCTTTGCAAATGAACCATACAGGTTATAAGGAGATACATTTTAACAGCGAGCAGCTTGCGCATGGATACTATTTCCATTATACAGATGGTGAGTGGAGAGATTGGGGAATAACACAGGAATATCTACCCTATAACAATGAGCATTGGTACAGTATCGGAAAAGGAGACATATATTCTACCGTCGAAGATTTGTACAAATGGCACCTTGCTTTGGAAAACAATAAAGTGCTGTCTGCCGAGACAAAAAAGTTAATGGAAAAGGCCCATGTCCCAGAGAATGAAACTAGAACATCATTTTATGGGTATGGTTGGGCCATATTCAATTCACGGAACAACACAAAAATTGTTGCACATAACGGTAGTAATGGAATTTACTTTGCGGATTTTCTCAGGTTTGTAGAAGATGATTTAGTGGTAATTGCTTTGTCTAACATCATTTTAAACCACCAATCAGAAAATGTAGCATGGGATATTGCCTCAATGGCGATGGATGAAGAATACAGTTCCAAAATAATTCCAAAAAACAAGTATGAGCTGGTTTTTGATTTTATTAGGTCGAACTCTCCTGATAAAGTGAGTCTATTACCTCAATTTATTGAAAGCAAAACTGAAACACCAATAAATGATAAGGCGCTCTTGAACCGAATCGGCTTTAAACAAGTATCAGAGAACAAGAATGTTGAATGGGGCGTTGCACTGTTAAAACTGAACACGGATCTTTTCCCAGAAGATGGAAATCTTTGGGATTCTTTAGGTGAAGGATATTATTTGCTTAAAGACCGGCCCAACGCTATTAAAAGTTTTAAAAAGGCGATAGAGCTTAAACCTGAGACCAATTGCTATTGGTGCGAAAATTCTAGAAAAAAATTAGACGAAATAAAAAACAAATAAGATGCTATTACAACTCAACAACATATTTAAATGGGTACATTCAGGAGGTCAACGCTTCTTTTTGCTGAAAGACATCAATCTTGAAGTAGAAGAAGGAGAATTTATCTCTGTAATGGGACCATCGGGCTCGGGAAAATCGACTTTGCTCAACGTTATCGGGATGCTGGATACCTTTGATGAGGGAGAATATAATTTTTTAGATGAATCTGTTCATTCCCTAAAAGAAAAACACCGATCTAATCTGTACAAACAATACATTGGCTTTGTATTTCAGTCCTATCATTTGTTGGATGACCTCACCGTAAAGGAAAACTTGGAAATGCCCTTGATCTATAAAAAAATCAAAGGTTCCGAGCGTAAGGCCATGGTAGCCGATATGCTGGACCGCTTTAATATTGTGGGAAAAAAGGATCTTTTTCCCGCCCAATTAAGTGGGGGACAGCAACAATTGGTCGGGGTGGCCAGAGCATTGATATCAAATCCTAAACTGATATTGGCGGATGAGCCCACCGGCAACCTAAATTCCAAGCAGGGAGAGGAAATCATGGAACTGTTTAAACAATTGAATGATGAAGGGGTAACCATAATTCAGGTGACGCACTCCGAGAAAAATGCTGAATACGGTTCCAGGACTATCAATTTATTGGACGGAAGAATGGTTTAATCGGCCAAATCAGCCAATTCCTTACCAACTAGGCTGCCCAGGGCAACGCCCATGCCTCCTAGCCGAACACCGCAAAATATGGAATTGGAAACCTGTTTTACGACAGGCGATTTTTGTTTGCCCACGCCCATAATGCCACTCCATCTTCGCTCAATTTTGACAGGATGATTTGGTAAAATCACATTTCGTAGTAAGGCTTCCAGTTTGTCTTGAATGATTTTAGTCTCTCCGAATTCTGTGGTTTCCTCTGTTTCAAAATCGAGGTTTCTACCACCTCCAAACAAGATTCTGTTATCAATGTTCCGGAAATAATAATAGCCTTCATCAAAATGAAAGGTGCCTTTTATTTCCAAGTTTTTGACGGGTTCCGTAACCAAAACCTGTGCTCGTGCGGGTTTCACAGTTTCTGATTTCAACAGTTTGGGCGCAAAACCATTAGTGGCCACAAATACTTTTTTGGACGAAAATTCGAAGTTGGTTGTTTTGATTTTGGCTCCCAAATTCGATTCAGCGATATCCTCCACCATAACTCCATTTAATATAGGAATTCCCATGGACAAACATTTTTGAATCAATGAACGCATCATTTTTCCAGTATCCAATTGCCCTTCCAGCCGGTGTGTGATATATTTTTCTTGAATATTGGCAAAACCGAACAGATTACTGTTGGTTACAAAAGGTTTTTGACCAAAAATGGGTTCCATCAAACCGTTGAGGAAAGGAATGGATTCCAAACAGTTTTCGTAGAACTGAGGTTTTTCTAACGGGAAAAGTTCGTGACTGCCGTGCAATTGAAAACCGATGGCTTCATCGCCCAACAGACTTCGCAGTCGTTGAATGCCATCCCAACGTTTTTGAACCAATTGCACCACATCTTCCTCTGTATGATGCTTCAGGTCCGACAAAATTTCGGAAACGCTTCCAAAACAGGCGAAACCTGCATTTTTGGTGCTTGCTCCTTGGGGTAAACTGCCTTTTTCAAGGATTAAAATATTGCTGTGAGGATATTTTTCCTTTAGGCTGATGGCACAGTTAATGCCTACGATACCGCTGCCGATAACGGTAAAATCCACATTTGAAAACCAGCTTTTATGCTCCCAATAACTTAGTTCCATAAATGAAAAACCCCGATTTTATCGGGGCTTTATTTAATGATGATCTTTATACTTTGGATCCATTTCAAAATCCTCCATGAATTTGGTGGTATAATTACCGGCCAAATAATCTGGATGGTCCATCAATTGACGATGGAAAGGAATGGTTGTTTTAACTCCCTCGATTACAAATTCGTCCAAGGCCCTTCTCATTTTGTTGATGGCCTCTTCTCGTGTTTGGGCGGTGGTTATCAACTTGGCGATCATGGAATCATAATTCGGAGGAATCATGTAACCACTGTACACATGCGTGTCCAAACGAACCCCGTGTCCACCTGGCGTATGCAGCGTGGTAATTTTTCCAGGCGAAGGCCTAAAGTCGTTATAAGGGTCTTCCGCATTAATTCTACACTCAATGGAGTGTAATTTTGGGAAGTAGTTTTTTCCAGAAATTGGAACCCCACCGGCGACCAAAATTTGCTCACGAATCAAATCGTAGTCCACTACTTGTTCTGTAATCGGGTGCTCTACCTGGATACGGGTGTTCATCTCCATAAAGTAGAAGTTTCGGTGTTTGTCCACCAAAAATTCAATGGTACCCGCTCCTTCGTATTTGATATATTCAGCTGCTTTTACCGCCGCTTTCCCCATGTCTTCGCGGAGTTTGTCCGTCATAAATGGAGAAGGTGTTTCTTCGGTAAGCTTCTGGTGCCTACGTTGCACGGAGCAGTCCCTTTCGGATAAGTGGCAGGCCTTTCCATACTGGTCACCTACAATTTGGATTTCGATATGGCGAGGTTCTTCAATCAACTTTTCCATGTACATACCACCATTGCCAAAGGCGGCGGTAGCTTCGTTTACGGCACTGTTGAAGTTTTTCTCCATTTGATCTTCGGACCAAATAGCACGCATTCCTTTTCCACCACCACCGGCAGTTGCCTTGATCATTACCGGATAGCCCATTTTTTTTGCCTCTTTTCTGGCATGGTCAACATCTTTCAACAATCCTTCGGAACCTGGCACGGTAGGAACACCAGCTTTCTTCATGGTTTCTTTGGCGGTTGCCTTATCTCCCATTTTATCGATTTGATCACCAGAGGCACCAATAAATTTGATGTCGTGCTCTGCACAAATCTTAGAGAATTTGGCATTCTCGGAAAGGAATCCGTATCCTGGGTGAATGGCATCGGCGTTGGTGATTTCCGCTGCGGCTATGATATTAGGAATCTTTAAATAGGATTCACTACTGGGTGCTGGACCTATACAAACGGCCTCATCAGCAAACCGAACATGAAGGCTTTCCTCATCGGCCTTGGAGTAAACGGCCACGGTTTTAATGCCCATTTCCTTGCAGGTTCTTATAATCCGCAAGGCTATTTCTCCCCTATTTGCAATCAATATTTTTTTAAACATAGAACACAATCTTAATTTCTGAATTCTAAATTTTAAATGGTTTTAAGCAACAGGAATTGCGGCTTAAAATTTATCACTTAAAATTCACTACGATGGGTCTACTAAGAATAACGGTTGGTCAAACTCAACAGGCGAGGAATCATCAACCAATATCTTAACTATTTTTCCTGAAACTTCTGATTCAATATCGTTGAAAAGTTTCATTGCCTCAATCACACAAAGAACATCGCCTTGGTTGATGGTTGTACCAACCTCAACAAAAGGTGGTTTGTCCGGAGATGGTTTTCTGTAGAATGTTCCTATGATGGGGGATTTGATGGTTATATATTTCGAATCATCATCAGCCTTTTTGGAGTCAGATGGTGATGCGGCGGCTTCTTGGGTTGCTGCTGGTACCGGTGCTGGTGCAGCAGTTGTTGGCGCTTGAGCTACAGGTATTTGCTGAACAATTGTAGTTTCTGGCGCGTTGGAGTCATTGCTTCCCGTTCGAATGGTGATCTTAATGTCCTCCATTTCCAACTTCACCTCGCTGGCACCCGATTTGGCTACAAACTTGATTAAACTTTGAATTTCCTTAATGTCCATGGAATATAATTTAGTTAGTTGTGTGATTAAGAATTATAGGCCCATTTTAAATATATGGAACCCCATGTAAAACCTCCTCCAAAGGCGGCAAATATGATATTATCTCCTTTCCTTAATTGCTTTTCGTAATCATAAAGCAACAAGGGTAATGTCGCAGAGGTAGTGTTTCCGTATCGGTCTATATTGATCATAACCTTTTCGGGTTCGACACCCATTCTATTGGCCGTGGCATCGATTATTCGTTTGTTGGCTTGATGCGGCGCCAACCATTGTACTTCGTCCTTTGTTAGGTTGTTCCGCTCCATAATCAATGCGGATACATCTGCCATATTAGAGACTGCAAACTTAAAAACGGATTTACCATCTTGAAAGACGTAATGTTGTTTGTTCTTTACAGTTTCTTCGGATGCTGGCAAAATTGAACCTCCGGCATCAATTTTTAAAAATTGTCGGCCAATTCCATCTGAACGTAAATACTCATCCTGTAATCCTAACCCTTCTTCATTTGGCTCAAAAAGAACCGCTCCGGCACCATCGCCAAAAATAATGCAAGTGGTTCTGTCGGTATAGTCTATAATGGACGACATTTTATCGGCTCCAATGACCAATACTTTTTTGTATCTACCTGATTCAATATAACTGGCCGCAGTGGACATTCCATATAAAAAACTGGAACACGCTGCTTGTAAGTCATAAGCAAAAGCGTTTACCGCACCAATTTCCGAAGCTACATAGGCAGCTGTTGATGCGACTGGCATATCTGGGGTGGCAGTAGCAACAAGGACAAAATCTATTTCGGAAGCTTCAATGCCCCTTTTTTGAAGCAAGTCTTCCGCAGCTTTGATTGCCATAAAAGATGTTCCCGCGTTCTCTTCTTTTAAGATTCTTCGCTCTTTGATTCCTGTTCTGGTAGTAATCCATTCATCGTTGGTATCCACCATGGTTTCCAATACTTTATTGGATAGAACAAAATCTGGCACGTACCCTCCTACAGCTGTTATTGCTGCTGTTGTTTTCTTCATTTTTAGCCTCTCTTTATTGTCAAAAACATTCAAATTTGACCCAAAAGCGGTGAAAATTAGTCATTTTATATGACTTTATGGTCAAAATTAACCGATTTTGGGTGTTAACATGGGCCCATAAAAAAACTCCCGTTAAAAATTGAACGGGAGTTGCTTTATTTTAAGGGATTTGCGGTTATGCCGCAGCTTCCTCTTCTGTTTTGTCAATCAAAACCTGACCTCTGTAATACAATTTACCTTCGTGCCAGTGTGCTCTGTGGAACAAGTGCATTTCACCTGTAGTTGAGTCCTTGGCGATTGTTGGCGCAACTGCTTTGTAGTGGGTCCTTCTTTTGTCCCTTCTGGTTTTTGATGTTTTTCTTTTAGGATGTGCCATTATAAACCTATTTATCCGTTAGTAACTTTTTTAAATCGTCCCATCTGGGATCTGTTTTTTCTAATGATTTCGTATTCTCTTTTGGCTGTAACTCTTCAAGTTTGTCCAAAATTTCTGATTGTAACGTGCCATCCTCAACTCCAGGGTGAACCCTTTTTTGTGGAACGGCCAGCACTAACATTTCATAAATGTATTGTGCAATATTGAATTGGTGCTCTCCATGTGGAATGATCAAGATTTCATCATCTTCATCATTATACTCTTCGCCAAACTTGACGACTAGTTTTAAATTGGAATCGATAGGCTGGTCAAAAGGCTCACCTGTCAAATCACAATCCACATTTACTGTACCTTTCGCTTCAATCTGAAGTTCCATCATTGTGCTCATTTTTTCCAAAACAGCGTCAATTCGAACGGAAGCTCCGTTAAATTCTTGGTAGTCAAAAGATTCAAAGAACGCATCATCAATCTCGTACACAAATTTATGTTTTCCCAACTTCAGACCTGAAAAAGGGATAAAAAACTCTTTCAGCTTCATCATTTCTACACTTAAGGTTTGTGTACCAGCCTTTAAAGGCGGGTGCAAAGATACTACTAATTTACAAAACTGCAATTCTTGCCACAACAAATATCCAAAAAGCGGTTAACTTTTTAGCCCCCTCGCTTAATTTTCTGCTTCTGAAGGGGATTTTTGGTCAGTTCCAAATACTCGGTTCTGTTTCTGAATATTTGCATTGCAGTAAATACGGCTTCTTTAAAAGAACTTTCGTCCGCCTTGCCTTTTCCAGCAATTTCATAGGCGGTTCCATGGTCTGGGGATGTCCGTACCTTGTTTAATCCTGCCGTATAGTTCACCCCTTTTCCAAAGGAAAGGGTCTTAAAAGGTATCAATCCCTGATCGTGATAGGCCGCTAAAATGGCATCAAAGTTCTCATGGCTGTTGGAGCCGAAGAAACTATCTGCAGAATACGGTCCGTACACCAAGGTGCCTTTTGTAAACAATTCACTAATGGTCGGTTTCATAATTTTATCGTCCTCTTCACCAATAGTTCCATTGTCACCACTGTGTGGATTAATGCCAAGCATAGCAATTTTGGGTCTGCGAATACCAAAATCCATTTTTAGGGACTTCTCCATTATGGCCACCTTGTTCCGAATTAAGGCGGGAGTAATGGCTTTGGCCACATCCTTTACTGCAATATGGTCGGTGAGCAAACCAACACGCAACGAATTCGTGACCATAAACATAAGGCTTTCGCCCTCAAGTTCTTGGGCAAGAAAGTCTGTATGTCCTGGAAATTTAAAATCTTCCGACTGTATGTTGTTTTTGTTGATGGGCGCCGTGACCAGCACATCTATCTTATCTTCTTTTAGTGCAGCAACAGCAGCTTTTAAGGAGCGAATAGCAAAATCACCTCCCTCTTTGGTGGCTTGGCCGTATTCTATTTTAGGAACTTCTCTCCAAACATTGACAATATTTACCTTGCCTTCCAAAGCTTGTTCGGCATCCCTAACACCATTAAACTTAATGTCGATTCCCAAATCTTTGATTTGTTGGGAGATGGTTTTATTGGATGCAAATATAATTGGGGTACAAAACTCCAACATTCGTGGGTCTTCAAATGTTTTGAGTGCTACCTCGCACCCAATGCCGTTAATGTCCCCTATGGAAATCCCTAACTTTATTTTTTGCTTTTCCTTCATAAAATCAATGCCGTTATGGCTACTTTTGCATTACAAAACTAGTCAATTAATAAGACACATGTTCACAGGGATCATAGAGACTTTAGGTAAAGTCGAAAAGCTGGAAAAAGATGGTGGAAATCTGCACATTACCATCGCTTCGGATATTACTTCGGAATTGAAAATAGATCAGAGTGTGGCCCACAATGGGGTATGCCTTACTGTGGTTTCTTTAAATGGTGATAGTTATACCGTGACAGCTATTGAAGAGACCCTAAACAAAACCAATTTGGATAATTTAGAGTTGGGGGGTGAGGTAAACTTGGAGCGCGCCATGGTACTCGGTGCCCGTTTGGACGGACACATTGTCCAAGGGCATGTGGACCAGACCGCGGTTTGTAAATCCGTTGAGGAGAAAGACGGCAGCTGGATCTATAGTTTTGAATATGACCCCAAACTAAATAATGTGACCATTGAAAAAGGGTCCATCACCGTAGATGGGGTGAGTTTAACCGTGGTAGATTCTCAAAAGACCAGTTTTAGCGTAGCGATTATTCCCTACACTCACGAACATACCCGTTTCCATACCTACAAAGCAGGTACAAAGGTGAATTTGGAGTTTGATGTGATTGGGAAATATGTTTCCCGCTTATTGGAGTTGAGAGGGTAAGGACCCGCTAGAACACATTCCGCATACCACGCCATACTTTTAAAAGGACGAAGGCGGCTACTACCACCAAAACGGTAAGTCCTAGGGCCAAAGGATAATTACCATAAATCCAGTTTCCAGTAGCGAAAAGGCAGCCATACACCAAAATACAGCCTACAATCATGGCCAAAACCCCCGAGGGAACGCTCCATTTGGCATTTTCATCTTCCAAAGAAACCCCTTCGGCCTTCGCTTCCGCATGAATCTTGTTCCACCCTGGACCTCCTGGTTTTGTGATTTTGTAGAATCGGTACAACACTTTATTTTCTTCTGGTTTGGTCAAAAATGTGGTTGCCAACCAAAGTATGGTGGTTATAAGTACGACCAATGGAAATTTGCTCCAAGTGGGAAAAGGTGCTCCTTCTGCCAAAAAGAGGACATCTTCATACTGCCAAAACAAAATGGAGATAATACCGGATGAGAACATGGCAACAATTTCGCTCCATGCATTGATACGCCACCAGAACCAACGCAACAAAAAGATGAGTCCTGTTCCCGCTCCAAACATGATGATTATATCGAACAACTGGGTAGCATTATTGAGCTCTAGAGCGAACAAGCTGCTTAAAATCATCAGCACTACGGTGGAAATCCTTCCCACATTAACCAACTCTTTCTCAGAAGCATTTTTGTTGACCTGTTGTTTATAAAAATCATTTACAATATAAGAGGAACCCCAGTTGAGGTGGGTTGAAATGGTTGACATATAGGCCGCTCCCAAGGAAGCCATCACAAGACCCAACAAACCTGTTGGCAATTTGGTCAACATGGCGGAATAGGCCAAATCATTTTTAAGGATGTTTTCGGGCACGTTGGGAAAGGCCTGACGAATACTCTCCAAATCCGGAAAGACCACGATGGAGGCCAATGCTACCAAAATCCATGGCCAAGGCCTTAGCGCGTAGTGCAATATGTTGAAGAAAAACGTTGCACCAATAGCGTGATTTTCATTTTTTGCAGCCAGCATTCGTTGAGCAATATAGCCACCACCACCCGGTTCCCCACCAGGATACCAAGCACTCCACCATTGCACTGCCAAAGGAATGATCAACAGACCAATTAAAGCATCAGTATCGGAGAAATCAGGAAGAATGGACATTTTTTCCTGTACTTGGGCATTGGCAAAAATACTATCCAGACCACCTACTTCGGGTATATTCACTAAATAGACTGCAGCTCCAATGGCACCGCCCATGGCAACGAAAAACAAAAGAAAATCTGTATAGACTACCCCCCGAAAACCACCGACTGCACTAAATATCACTGTGATGGTACCTCCCAGCAGCACGGTTTCGACGGGTTCCAGACCTAGCATTACCTGTCCAATTTTGATGGCCGCCAAAGTAACTGCCGACATGGCCATTACATTAAAGACCACACCTAAGTATAACGAACGAAACCCTCTTAAAAAATGGGCAGGTTTTCCACCATATCGCAGGTCATAAAACTCCATATCGGTGGAGACGTTCGATTTTCTCCAAAGTTTGGCATACACAAAAACCGTAAGTAGACCTGTGAGCAAAAAGGCCCACCATCCCCAGTTTCCCGATACCCCGTCGGTACGAACAAAATCGGTTACCAAATTGGGAGTATCCGTAGAGAATGTAGTGGCTACCATGGAAAACCCTAAAAGCCACCAAGGCATGCTACGACCGGATAAAAAGTATTCTGCTGTGTTTTTCCCTGATTTTTTGGAGACATAGATTCCGATAAAAAGGACTATGGCAAAAAACCCAAAAATGATGATGTAATCTAAAAGTTCTAGTTTCATTTGTTTAGTTTGGCTGGAGTTAAAGATAGGTTTTTTGGGTTACTTTTGTGAATTAGTAAAAAGTCTTCATGTTTCTTTCCACTTTCTCAGATATTTCTGTTGCCGCATGGACCATGGCAGCTACTGCCGCCTTTTTAATGGGGGTTTCCAAAGCAGGTCTGAAAGGAATGTCCATTTTTAATGTGACGCTAATGGCATTGGCTTTTGGCTCTAGGGCTTCTACCGGTCTTTTTATTCCCTTGCTTATTGTGGGTGATATTTTTGCGGTACTCTATTACAACCGGCATACCCAATGGAAGTACATTATTAAGTTTCTTCCTTGGATGATTCTCGGGATTCTTGTGGGAGTTTTAATCGGAAAAGATCTTCCAGAACGTGAGTTTAAATGGGGAATGGTGGTAGTTATATTTATTAGTTTGGGAATGCTGATTTGGTGGGACCGAAGAAAATCCAAAAAAGTGCCCACCCATTGGTTGTTTTCCGGTTCTATGGGAATTTTTGCAGGTATATGCACCATGATCGGAAATCTCGCCGGAGCTTTCACCAATATTTTCTTTTTGGCAATGCGGTTGCCCAAGAATGAATTTGTAGGTACGGCGGCTTGGCTATTTTTTATCACCAATCTGTTTAAGCTTCCCTTTCATGTTTTTGTCTGGAAGACAATTTCTGTGGAAAGCCTTCTGATCAACCTACGATTATTGCCAGCCATTTTTGTTGGTTTGGTTTTCGGTGTTTTCTTGGTGAAGAAAATCAACGAAAAAAATTACAAACGCTTTATTTTGATTGTGACTGCAATCGGAGCGGTGGCAATTTTGTTTAGGTAATTTTCAGAATAGCTGTTGATAAAACTCGAAGTCAAATTTGTTCATATTTGTGATAAAATGAGGTCATAGATTAAAAATTCTTTTCTCTATCTTTATAAATAGAAAAAGGGAGGAAAACTTTCCTCCCTTTTGTCGCGGCTCCGGTAAGATTCGAACTTACAACCTGTGTCTACGTTTGCACACTGCTCTATCCATTGAGCTACGGAGCTTTTAAGGACTGTGGCGGCAGTCCTTTTATTTTAGGTAAAATTATGGTTTTGTGACGGTTAAATCATGAAAACGTACTTATGGGTTATCCACAGATACTCAACAATTTAATTGTTGACAATAAAAAAAATCGGTTAATAACTTCAAAAGATTCAGGGGGATTCTCCAAATATTGGTGAAAACCATCGGACATCTCTGTTTTTGACATGCGATATCCATAATGGAATGATTAATAACTTTTTGAAATGAACCAATGTCCCCTATAAAAAAGCCGCATCAACTTGATACGGCTTTCCTTTTATACACTAATAATATGTTTTCTGCTATTCCGAAGCGCCTTCGTAAATCGCATTAAAGATCAATTTATAGGTACCACGAGGTTGCGCTCTAAACTGTGGACGGAACGCAAACAAGATGGCAGAACCTTTTCCGTATTTTGCTTTTACCATTGCTGGTTTTTTGGCAATATATTTGTCTTCTCCCATGGCCCAACCACTCATCAACAAGTTTTTGGCGGCATAGTTGGCAATCACTTCAACTTCTGGAACAGGAGCATCCTTAATGTCCTCTTTTCCACCTTCACCTGTTTTTCTTTGTTTGTCAATTGTGAAGGCTCTACTCCTGTTAAAAGATACCGCTACAGTATCTTTCATACCAAATGCCAATGGGTGTGACGTATCAATGCCTGCCTTGATCAAGGACCCCGGGATAAAGAAGTCCTTGCTATCCGCTCCTTCAACAGCATCGCGCAATGGCAGCCCAAATTGTTCTATTACGTAGTCGCTTGCTTCATCAAAGGCAATTAAAGTACCACCTTCGTCCACATAATCGCTCAATGCAAGAGAACCTTTTAAGCCAATACCTCCTGTGAATTTTTCTGGCATGTTCAAATTGCTGTGTCCATGTAATATGGAACTTGGTCGTTGTGATGGAATAATGATGGCATCATATTGGGATAAATCCTTTGTTTTGATGTCGGCATCATGAAGGGTATCCATGTCAAACTCATATTCGTCCATTACAAAACGGGTCCACCCTTCATCCATATTGGCCACCCAAGATTTGTACAATCCCACTTTGGGCAAATGGATTTTCCTCAACTGTACTTCCGGCTTGGCTGCAAGTCCTGTGAAATCAAGACCATATTCATCGGCCAAGGACTCCATCATTTCTTTATCACCAGAAACAATATAAGACCCTGCAGGGAAGGTTATTTTTCCAGCTTTGAATTCAGCCATACTTTTGTGCGCAGTTCCTCCGGCTTTCAAAATTTTGTTTGTGGCAACCACAGAGGCGTTTGTGTTTACGTTCAAGGCGTAACCAAAAGAACCATTTCTATTTACATCACCTTCGTAGTATTTTACAGGGCCTGAAACTTTTTCTGTTGGGGCTTTGAATGATTCTGCTATTTTATCCACATCTATTCCCATCTGCATTGGCAATGTCCATCCGGCTAAATCGTATGGTGTGTCCGGAGGTCCACCCGGATATTGAAAACGGGTTGGATAATTTTGTTTTTCCATAAGGTCCAACAAGTAAGGTCTAAAAGCTTGTGAAGTATAAATCACATACGAACCTTCTTCGTATTCTTTTCCGTTTACAGAGAAATCTTTGGTTGCTTTTTCAACTTCAATACCACCTTGAAGTAAAACGTTCACCAAGTTTACTGCTTCAAATGAATCCCATTGTTCTTTGCTGATGATGTAGGCGAACAAGTCTTCGGTCTTTCCTTTTTCAACAGCAGATTTACCCATTTTGTAAATGTTGTGAAGGTAGTTGCTCTTGCGGTCAGCTGCTAGGTCCAAGGTTGCCCAAGTGGCTGTCAACATATAATCAACTGCATCCCTAAAATGGGATTCGCCACCTTTCCACGGGTCTGGGTACATAATGTCCGTACCATCTGTTGGCGTACCTCCCGCCACTGTTTTTGGGAGTTTTTCTGGGTCATAGAATCTTGGGGTTGGTGTGGTATGACCTGTCTCTGTTAAAATACCGATCATATTATGATAGTAAGGCACGGTACGGCCACCACCGTTCCAGAACATAGTATAAAAGTTGTCCGCGATGGCACCGGGCATATTTTCCAGAGAAAAACGCTTCGTCATGGCAGAACCTACTTCACTTACACCTGCCGTAATTGCTGGATGGATTCTTGGGTTTACCGGATCTGCATATGGAGGAAGTGAAATCTTCGTCCAAGATGGTGAGGATTGATGATGATTGTAAACAATCTGCGGATACCATTCGTTGTACAATATGTTGGTAACATTATAGGTTTCCGGCATATTGTTCATAAACCAGTCCCTATTGTTGTCGTGGCCCATATAATAATGGTACAAAATCGGGGGGCGAGACGTCTCGTAAGGTGTACCCAAGTTTTTACGGTACCAGTCCACTACTATGTCCAACCCATCCGGATTCATAACGGGCATTAAAAGTGTAATTACATTTTCCCTGATTTTTTGCATTTCTGCCGTTTCCGATGTGGCAAGGGTGTAAGCTAGTTCAGAGGTCATCTGTCCGTGGGCCAACTCTGTGGAGTGCATACCACCATCCACCCAAACAATGGCCTTGCCTTCTTGTGAAAGTTTAACGGCTTCTTCGTCATCTACCTGTACGCGGGCAAGTTTGGTACTGATGCCTTTCCATTTATCGAGTTGCGCTAAGTTCTCTTCTGTGGAGATGAACATTAGATACATTTTTCGACCTAGAACGGTCTCTCCAATCTCAATTTTTTTAACCCTATTGGAAGCCGCATCCAATTTGGACAGGTAATTTTCAATTTGGGAGTAATCGGCTAATTTGTAATCGTCGCCTACCCTAAATCCATAAACGTCTTCGGGGGAGGGAACATTTTGTGCTACGGAAAACGCAGCGCAAGACAAGGACATCACTACGGAGAGCAGCAATGTTTTGAGGTTTGCTGTTTTAGAAATCATTTTTTGAATTAGTTATAATTTGACTGAAAATTAAGCATTTGTGATGAGGTAATTAAACTCGGGGGTGTTAATAGCAAACCTTTCCCTGCTTTTTGAAAGGTTTTTGATAAATCCCTCCAATTATCATCAATATACCAATGGTGTTCATGCGTTTTTTTTGATTTGGACGTTTTGGTCAATTTGTTGACCCTTACAGACTGCTCCGTGCGTACTTTCCACTATTTCTTTGCATCATTATTAATCAACAAATTAAAAAGTCATGAGTACAAAAAAGAAAGTAGTGGTGTTGATCACCAAAGGATTGGATGACGAAAGAGCATCCGTAGCATGGAGCATTGCCAATGGAGGCATTAAAACCGGACTTGATGTTAGCATCTTCCTTGTAAGTTCGGGTGTGGATTGGGTAAGAAAAGGGGCATTTGAGTATGCGCACCTCAACCCAAAAGATCCCACCATGAAAGCTATGATCGAAACGGTTCTGGAGAACAAAAGTAGGATTATGGTGTGTCCACCTTGTTCGGTAGTAAGAGGCTATACTCCGGAAGACCTTATTGATGGAATTGAATTGGTAGGGTCCCCAGCATTGCACAAGTTGATTCTTGAGGGAGCGGAAACCATTTCTATTTAATCTAATTTATTAATCAAAAAATGATTTGATCATGAGCAATACAGTATCAAAAGTCCATTACTCCAAAGAAGTTATAGAACAGATCAAGGTAGATCAACTGGATGGAATCCTTGAGGAAGGCAACTTTACCATAATCGATGTTAGATCTCCACAGGGCATTGAGAGTCAAGGAAGCATTCCAAAAGCCGTCAATATTCCTTTGGATGAGGTTAAAAGCCAGATTGACAAAAGGAACGAAAATCCTGATTCCGTTTTGAACGGCAAAGGTCCTTTCCTTTTTTGCTGCACCGGAGGAGTTATGTCCTATATGGCAGCCATACATGCCCAAGAAAGTGGTATGCAAGGGGTGTATAATCTAGAAGGAGGCCATTCGGCTTGGAAAAACCTAAAAACAGCTTAGCCGGTCCAATAAATTAAGGCAGTGAACGTATCCATCAGCAGTGAAAACAGTGTTGGTGGATTTTACTGTTCTTGGTTACTGCCCTACAGCTTGTGATTTAGTGGTTCGCCAATTGTTGGGTGTTGTTCCGTAGGCGGATTTAAAGCTTCTGATAAAATGGGAATCGCTTTCAAACCCACAATCGTAACAGATTTGCTGAATGGTAAAATCTGTGTTGAGCATAAGTTTTCGTGCTAAATTGAGTCGTTTGGCCATTAACCATTTTGCCGGGGTAGTGCCATATTCCTTTTTAAAATATCTTTTGAAAGTTGAAACACTCTGTCCACATAGTCGGGCATATTCATCAACCTTTAGGTTGTAGATGTATTGCTCTTCCATGATTTGTTCTACCGTAAAACCGGAATTTTGGCCTAAGGTGTACAACAGATTTTTGATATCTCTGTTTTTGGGGTTCATGCAAATGTTCATCAGCATTTCCCGGAATTTAAGCTCAATG
Organism: Flagellimonas lutimaris; assembly: GCF_051494225.1. Taxonomy (GTDB): domain Bacteria; phylum Bacteroidota; class Bacteroidia; order Flavobacteriales; family Flavobacteriaceae; genus Flagellimonas; species Flagellimonas lutimaris_A. The sequence continues at coordinate 273,764 of NZ_JBNPYE010000002.1, forward strand.
ATTTTCTGGGGAGTTTTTTCGGGTTGTTTTAGGTAAGAAAAAAAGGATTGGTAAAGAACTTTTAGACTATCGGAGACATCGATTCGATATACAAAATTGGGGTGTTCCAATTTTTGCATTCCAGTGGATTCTTCCCCAATGTCGTTTTCCATGCATCTTTTTATGAAGTCGTCCTTCATAAAAAACATCAATACGCAAAAACTCTCCTCAAAATATTGTTGATTCTTAAAAGCTCCTTTGCGCACAAAAATGGACTGATTTTCTTTGACCAGATATTCGTCGGAGGGCATGATCCATTTTTTCTGACCGTTCAGAACATACACAATGCTATGACACTCGGACCAAGCATCGAAAAGCTCTTCTTTTATAGGACACTTAAATTCTACGATGAGATAATCTTCACCGATTATTTTATGGTACCCAGGAGTTTCCAAAAAGTGTTTATAAGAATCAAACATTTGTTCTTCAGTGTGTTATCACCTTTCAAGTTACAAAAAATTATGACTCGTTTTTGTGTGTTGACCTCGAATTAATTCCCTTGTTTGAATATTAAGGTGTCATACTTTTGTTTTGAACTATTCAAACCGCATCTTTTTCTAGCTGCAATATTGTAGGGTTAAAATGATGGTTCTGAACATTTAATGTTTAACCTAAATCCGGTTTTTGACGAGATGCTTTTCGTTCTGCATTCTTTTTTTTCGACTTTAGTCGCTTTTCCTTGGAAGATTTCGTTGGCTTTGTCGGTTTTCGCTTTTTGGGAATGGTAACGGCTTTTTTGAGCATCTCAAAAAAACGTTTTACGACCAAGTCCTTGTTTCGGTGCTGACTTCGGGCCTCATCACATTGAAGAACTAAAGCACCTTCATTGGTTAGTCGGGATTTTAACTTTAATTGAATCCGATGCTTTTCTCTATCTGAAAGGCCTTCAGAGGCTGGGATGTTAAAAGTAAGTTCTACTTTGGAGGAGACCTTGTTCACATGCTGTCCTCCGGCACCGCTGCTTCGCATGGCCTTAAACTGAAGTTCCCTATGTATTTGTTTTTTGTCCAACTTGAAGCCTTCTGTTGATAGTTTCTAAAGATACATTAAGAAAAATAGTAACCCCTTTTTCCTGTTTTTTATCAGAATTAAAAAAGATGATGGTTCCGTCTTCTGCAACTCCTTCATTTAAGTGATGGTTGCCTTTGAAAAAAGAGTGAATTACCTCAACTTTTAGACCAGAGGAATCGGAAAATTTAAACTCATGTGGGTATACCAATACCGACTTATCAATTTGGGAATAGGATTTTAAAAGTTTCATGGGAACTTGGTTTACCTGTCCAAACAAGGATGCCGTGTAGTAGTTGGGAGGGTTGTTGTATAGATCTCGTGTATTTTGATTGGCGATTATTTTTCCTTCTTCCAAAATCAAGGTGCGTTCCGCAAACGGAAGTACATCACTTGGGTCGTGGCTTGCGGTAAGTACCGTAATACTCTGTTTTTTGAGGTACAAAAAGAGATTTCTTCGGAGAGAATTGCGCTTAAAATTATCGATATGACCAAAAGGCTCGTCCAATAATAGGATTTCCGGTTCTTGGGCCAAAACCCGAGCGAGAGCCACACGTTGCTGCTGACCACCGCTGAGGTTTTTAACCTTGGTCTTCGCATAGGGTTTCATCTCTATCAATTCCAGCAGTTCATCGATTCGTTCTTGATGCGTTTCCCGTTCAAAAACAGATAGGAACTGACCAATGTTTTCTTCCACGGATATGAAAGGCATCAAATCAAAATCTTGGGCCAAATATTTCATGTAGGGCTCACCAGGAACCAAATTAAAGTTGGGTCCAAGGGCTTCAAGATCTCCCCAAAAAATGGAACCTTCTTCTACATGGAGCAGACCGTAGATGATTTTTAGCAAGGTACTTTTTCCCGAGCCGCTTTCTCCCATCAGGGCCACATGTTCCCCAGGGGCCACTTCAAAAGAAACATCTTTTAAAATGGATTGGTCTTGATAACCGAAAGAATCTATTTGAACCTTTAGCATATAAAAAACAAGGGCTGTTTAATTTAAACAGCCCTAAACATTTTAATCTTTAAATTCTTTGAGCACAGCTTGGTTGGGCAGTTCATCATAGCCCATATTAAAAAAGGTAAACCCAAAAATGTCAGCATATTGCTCAATGGTTTTACTAACCGGGGTCCCTGCTCCGTGACCTGCATTGGTCTCAATTCGAATTAGGGTAGGTTGTTCGCCAGCTTGTTTTTCTTGCAATTCGGCCGCAAACTTAAAGCTGTGTGCAGGAACCACACGGTCATCGTGGTCTCCTGTGGTTACCAAAGTAGCAGGATATGCCGTTCCTTCTTTTACGTTGTGTACGGGCGAGTATCCTTTAATGTATTTGAACATTTCCTCACTGTCTTCGGAAGTTCCGTAATCGTAGGCCCATCCAGCTCCGGCCGTAAAGGTATGGTAACGCAACATGTCCATTACGCCTACCGCAGGCAATGCCACTTGCATTAAATCTGGTCTCTGCGTCATGGTAGCACCTACCAAGAGGCCACCGTTGGAACCACCGCGGATGGCAAGATATTCTTTGGAGGTGTACTTATTGTCAATCAGGTATTCTGCCGCTGCGATAAAGTCATCAAATACATTCTGCTTTTGAAGCTTGGTACCCGCAATGTGCCATTTTTTACCATATTCTCCACCACCTCTCAGGTTGGGAACGGCATATACACCACCTTGCTCCATCCAAACGGCATTAACTATGCTGAAAGAGGGCGTTAAACTAATGTTGAACCCGCCATAACCATACAGAATGGTCGGGTTTTTGCCATTGAGCTCTGTTCCTTTTTTATACGTGATGATCATGGGCACTTTGGTGCCATCTTTTGAATTGTAGAACACCTGTTTTGACTCATAATCACCAGGATTGAAATCAATTTGTGGTTTCCAATATTGCTCGTACTCGCCAGTCTCCACATTGTATTTGTACAACGAACCGGGCGTGTTGTAATTGGTGAAGGAAAAGTAAAATTCCTTATCATCTTTTTTACCGCCAAAACCTCCTGCGCTTCCTACGCCGGGAAGTTCTACTTCGCGGATCAACTTTCCGTCATAATCATACTGAAGTACTTTGGAAATGGCATCCACCATATATTCGGTAAAGAAATAGCCTCCGCCGATTCCTGCTGTCAATACATTTTCAGTTTCTGGAATCAGGTCTTGCCAATTATCTGGTGTAGGGTTGGAAGCATCCACAACCACTACTTTTTTATTGGGAGCTTCTCGGTCGGTCACCAAAAAGAGTTTTGAACCTTCATTATCGATAACGTAGGTGTCAGAATCCGTATCATCCAAAATAGTGATTAGCTCTGGATTGGTTTCAGAAAGGTCCATCATAAACAATTTGTTTCCTGATGTGGAAACGGATGCTGAAATGAACAGATATTTTTGATCTTCGGAAACGGAACCGCCTACATAACGGTGTTTTTCTTCTGGCGTACCCCCAAAGATGATTTTGTCCTCGGATTGGGGCGTGCCCAATTTATGATAGTACAGTTTGTGCTGGTCCGTTTTTGCGGAAAGTTCGCTTCCCTCTGGTTTGTCGTAGCTGGAGTAAAAGAAACCATCGTTTCCCTTCCAAGAGATACCGCTAAACTTGATATCGACCAAAGTGTCCTCCACAATTTCCTTGGATTCTGCATCAATGGTAATGGCTTTTCGCCAATCGCTTCCGCCTTCAGAAATAAGATAAGCGGCTTTGGAACCATCCTTGGTAAAGCTAAGTCCCATTAAAGATGTAGTACCGTCTTCGGAAAAAGTGTTGGGATCCAAAAAGACCTCTTCTTCGCCATCATCCTTTTTACGGTAAACCACATATTGATTCTGTAACCCATTGTTTTTGTAATAATAAGTGTAGTCACCTTCTTTGAATGGAGAACCTACTTTTTCATAGTTCCAGAGTTTTTCCAATCGGTTTTTTAAATCTTCACGGAAGGGAATTTTATCCAAATAGCCAAAAGTGACTGCGTTTTGCTTTTTTACCCAAGCTTCGGTCTCTTCGCTACGGTCATCTTCCAACCAACGGAAGGGGTCGGGAACTTCGGTTCCAAAATAATTATCAATGGTGTCAACTTTTTTGGTAGTGGGGTAGTTCACAGTTATGGGATCTCTTTTTTTAGTTTCTTCTTGGCAGGCTGCAAATAAAACCAACGCAGCCAACAGACTTATGTTTTTCATGTTTTCTTGGATTGATTCCGATAAAAATACCATAAAACAAAGAAACCTGTAAGAAGCAAACAGGCTTTAACGAATTTTATGAGATTGGTGCTATCTGGTTTTGGGTGAGTCCTTTTTTTATCGGAGTTTAAAAAAATAAAAAACAAGATAAAATATGGGCCGGAAAGCGTAATCCACACAGAAAGGTTAAGGTAATGTTAAAAAATATTTAACGATATAAGATAATTTTGTGAGGAAAATTATTACATTCAGCCAAGCTAAAACTAAAAACTATTAACATTATGAAAAAACCTCTTTTAAAAAGTATGGCCTTTTTGGCTAGTACTGGGTTGATTTTATTCTCTTGTTCGGATGAGAGTCAAACTGAAATGGAAAACCTCGAAAATTCAATTGCAGTTCCTGAAATAGAGGAATCTGTGATTTTCAATCAGGGCAGTTACGAAATTGACGGTTCGTATATTATTGTTTTTGATCAAAAGGTGACTGGTGATGTTGGCGCTAAATTTGGAACTGATTATAAATCGGCCAAAGGAGCCGTGAAACAATTGGCAAATGAAGTTTTGGGAAGTCTACAAATGAAAGGAGAAATTATTGACCACGTGTATAGCAAAACCTTAATGGGTGTATCGGCTCGCATGAGTTCTGCAGATGCTGCAAAGCTTTCTGGGGATAATCGTGTGGCCTATATTGAAAAAGATCAAATGTTCACCTTGGCACCACCACCCGGAAAAGGTCCAGGCGGCGGTGGCGGTGGATCTGCTGCTCAAGAAATTCCATGGGGGATTACCAGAGTTAATGGAGGGTCTTCTTATACGGGCAATAATGTAGCGTGGATTATTGATTCGGGTATAGAATCCACTCATGAAGATTTGAATGTGGATGTAAGCCGAGGCTACAATGCTTTTACCAATGGACCTGATTCTGACTTGACAGTGGATAACAATGGTCACGGAACCCACGTGGCAGGTACTGTAGCTGCCATTGATAACGAGATTGGTGTTGTGGGTGTTGCTGCTGGTGCTACTGTTATTCCAGTGAAGGTTTTAGACCGTCGCGGTAGTGGTTCTTACTCTGGAGTTATTGCAGGAATTGATTTTGTGGCCGCCAATGCTTCTAATGGAGATGTGGCCAACATGAGTTTGGGCGGTGGATTTTCCCAAGCTGTTAACGATGCAGTAATAAATGCTTCATCAGTGGTAAAATTTGCCATTGCTGCAGGTAATGAAAGTGCGGATGCCAATGGGTCTTCTCCTGCTTCTGCCAACGGAAATAACATCTATACCATTTCTGCAATGTCAGAAGGAGATATTTGGGCTTCGTTCTCAAACTATGGAAATCCGCCTGTTGATTTTTGTGAGCCTGGTGTAGCTATTAAGTCTACTTGGCCAGGAGGATACAATACTATAAGTGGTACTTCCATGGCTTCTCCACATGCATGTGGTCTGTTGCTTTTGGGTAATATTGGCAATGGAGGAACTGTAAGCGGCGACCCTGATGGAAATGCTGATACAATCGGTGTAAACTAACCCTATCACTATAAAAGAAGAAGGGGGCCAATTGGCCCCTTTTTTTATTTTAAATAAGCAATGACTTCTTAAGAAATTGCCTCTGACGTATTCGAAACCAAATTATTTTTCACCAAGTATTCCGCAATCTGCACAGCATTGGTAGCTGCCCCTTTTCTAAGGTTGTCCGCCACTATCCACATATTTAAAGTGTTGGGTTGGGTTTCATCTCTACGAATTCTTCCAACGAAAACATCATCTTTTCCATTGGCGTACACCGGCATTGGGTATGTGTTGGTGTCCGGATTGTCCTGAACCACAATACCAGGGGTTTCACTAAGAAGTTTCCGAACTTCAGCCAAATCAAAATCGTTGTGGAATTCCACATTCACGGATTCTGAGTGCCCGCCAGCGGTTGGGATTCTAACTGCGGTTGCAGTAACCGAAAACGTACGGTCGTCCAATATTTTTTGTGGCTCACGGGCCAACTTCATCTCTTCTTTGGTGTACCCATTTTCCAAGAATACATCGCAATGTGGTAATGCATTTCGGTTGATGGGGTAAGGATATGCCATTTCGCCCTTAATTCCAGCAGCTTCGTTTTCCATTTGTTCTACTGCTTTAACCCCAGTTCCAGAAACAGATTGATAGGTGGAGACGACTACACGTTTCATTTGATATTTTTTGTGCAAAGGGTCCAAGGCCAATACCATTTGGATGGTAGAGCAGTTAGGGTTTGCTATGATTTTATCCTCAGTAGTCAATTCATTGGCATTGATTTCCGGTACGACCAATTTTTTGGTCGGATCCATACGCCAAGCAGATGAGTTATCGATTACCGTGGTCCCTACTTCGGCAAATTTAGGTGCCCACTCCAAAGAAGTGTCGCCCCCTGCAGAGAATATGGCAATGTCCGGTTGGGCAGCAACAGCGTCTGCCAATCCGATTACGGTGTACTCTTCATTTTTATAAGTGAGTTTTTTACCTACGGAACGCTCCGAGGCAACCAACAACAATTCTGTAATGGGAAAGTTACGTTCTTCCAACACTTTCAACATGACTTCGCCTACCATTCCAGTGGCGCCAACTACTGCTACTTTCATCGTAAAATTATTTCTTGTCGCAAAGGTAGTTCAGTCAGCGATTTAAACAAGCTTTTTTGTAACCAATCAATAAAAAATAACAAAATGTTATAAATAAAACAACCATCAACATGTTAGCGAAACACATTGATGGTTTTTAAAGGTTATTGTGATGTAGCGGCGATACCGAAAAAATCGGCACCAACGATTCTTATTTCTTCAATAAATCGCGAATTTCTGCCAACAGTTCTTCTTGGGTCGGTCCCTTTGGAGGTTCTGGAGCAGGCTCTTCTTTTTTCTTCATTTTGTTCACTCCTTTTACAATGAGGAACATAACAAAGGCCACAATAATAAAGTCGATAACATTGGTAAGGAATGCACCATACATTACGGCTATTTCCCCGACAATTTCTCCAGCATCATTGGGAGTACCCTCGGTAATTACATATTTCAAATCGTTGAAATCTGCGTTGAACAATAATCCGATCAAAGGAGAAACGATGCCTCCTGTAAATGATGAAACCACTTCTTTAAAAGCGGCACCCATAACGAAACCTACGGCGATATCCACCAGGTTTCCTTTCATCGCAAAGTCTTTAAACTCTTTTAAAAATCCCATTTTTATAGTTGAGTATTGGTTAATCAAAGACAAATTAAGCAAAAAAGCGGTTTGCTCCTCTGTCTAGAGCAAAAATCATTGGTTAATCACCTCTCTTTTTACGCGTTGTGATATGGCGGTTAGGATTTCATAAGAAATGGTATTTGCCCTAGAAGCAAATTTTTCGGCTGAGTTTGCTGGTCCAAAAACAATGGCTTCATCTCCTTCTTTGCAATTAATTTCAGTAACATCTACCATAATCATATCCATGCAAACATTGCCGAGTATGGGTGCTTTTTGTCCTTTAATGACCACCGAACCTTTGCCTTTTCCGTATAGTCGGCCAATACCATCGGCATGTCCTATGGGCAAGGTGGCACTTTTTATAAGCCTTTTGGATTTAAAAGCTCGGTTGTAGCCTACAGATTCGTTTGCCCCGATTATATGGATTTGTGAAATAATGGTCTTTAAAGTGGCCACTGGCTTTAATTGTGCATCAATTTCGTCTTGATTGCCATAACCGTAGAGCCCGATTCCACTCCGCACCATTTCAAACTGCGCTTCGGGGTAGTTGATGATGCCAGAAGTATTCAACATGTGCCTCATAGGTGTATAGCCTAATTTTTTCTTGAGTACATCACTTAATATTTTGAAGGATTTGATTTGATTTAAACTGAAATCACGTTCGTTGATATCTTCCGACGCAGCCAAATGTGAAAAGCAAGAAACTATTTTGACGTTTCCGTTGCCCTTGGTTTCCTCAGCAATTAAATTAATATCGCTTTCTGAAAAGCCCAAACGATTCAATCCGGTATTGAATTTAATGTGGACAGGATAATCCGTTTGATTCTTTGTTTTAACAGCTTCAAGAAATTGATTCAAAATATTTCTGGAATAGATGCTGGGCTCCAAATGGTGAGAAATCAAATCATCAAAATTGGAAGCTAGGGGGTGCAACACCAAAACAGGAAGATTAATACCGGCTTCTCTGAGGAGCACACCTTCACGTACATAAGCTACGGCCAAATAATCGGCACCCAATTGTTCCAGTTTTTGGGCAATGGTCACCATATCGCTCCCATAAGCGAAGGCTTTTACAACACCTAAAAATTTGGTTTCAGGGTTTATTTTGGATTGCAAGTAATTGTAATTGTGTCCCAATGCCGAAAGGTCTAAAACCAATGTAGTTTCCCCGACCTTACTCATTGGATTTTTCTTTTTTGGTGCTCACTTCTTCCGAATCCACATCCATTTCCCTTACTTTTTCTCGCAACATGGCCTTATAAAATGAGGCTCTGCTCAATGGCTCGTATTCTTCAGTTTCACCTAAAAGCACCAAATTATCATTAAGGGATTTTCTAAAACTGTAGTTGGCCAAATTACCAGTGCGGGTGCATACGGCGTGCACTTTGGTCACATACTCCGCGGTGGCCATTAAAGAGGGCATGGGCCCGAATGGATTGCCCTTAAAATCCATATCCAGACCAGCGACTACTACGCGAACCCCTCGGTTGGCCAAATCGTTGCAGACGGTCACAATTTCATCATCAAAAAATTGGGCCTCGTCGATTCCGACAACATCACAATCATCTGCCAAGAGGCGAATATTGGCTGCGGCGGGCACAGGAGTGGACCTAATTTCGTTGGAATCGTGGGAGACTACCATCTCCTCATGATATCGCGTATCCACAATGGGTTTAAAGATTTCCACTTTTTGTCTGGCAAATTGAGCTCGTTTTAGACGTCGAATGAGCTCTTCTGTCTTCCCGGAAAACATGGAGCCGCAGATAACCTCAATCCATCCAAACTGTTCTTTATGATTGACCGTGTTTTCGAGAAACATACCGTATTTTTGAAAGAAATTGTTTGTTTTCCCGTTATATTGGGACAAGCACAAAGCTACTAAAAAATTGCACCCCTGTTTTCAATAAGATTTTAACCTTTTGTTGATAGGGTATTGGCAAAATCATTATATTTTTATAGTAAAGAAAAAAGCTATGATACGGAAATTGAGGGAAGAGTTGATTAAGTTGTCCACCGAAATAATTACGGCAAGAGAGGACACGGATCTTACGGCACTTTATGAGAAGTCCAAAGAGATTTATGAGAAGTTGGCCGTACTGAAATTCATAGACGAGAAATTGAGCGATGTTGAGGTTGACACTAGCAAAAATGTGATTGCCACAAGGTTTGAGAAAATGGCAAACGCGGTTTTGAGCGGAAACATTTCTGTGCCTGAAAGCAATCCGCACCAAGAAGATATTATGACCCCGGGTATGGACACCATTAAGGACATGGTTTCCGAAATGCCCTCCAATGCTGATTTGGAAAAGGTGTTTGCCGAATTTGTGGCCAAGCCTGATTTTATGAAAAATGATAAGGAAAACTTGGCTCCGACCGATGATAGCGCTGTTTCCACCCAGCAGAAAAAAGTTAAATCTTTGAACGACAGATTGGCCAAGGACCTTCAAGTGGGGCTCAATGATAAACTTGCCTTTGTAAAGCACCTTTTTAACAATAGTATGGAAGATTACACAAGGGTACTTTCCCAACTCAATACTATCGACACCGAGGAACGTTCCATTGCATTTATCAACAATATGGTAAAACCGGAGTACAACAATTGGGAGGGTAAAGAAGAATACGAAGCTCGCTTTACCGCTTTAATTGAACGCAGGTTCGCATAAATTTATTTTTCCAATTTCATTTTAACTGGAAGATCTTAACTTTGGTCCATGGGAAAGCTATATCTGGTTCCAACACCAATCGGAAATCTTGAGGACATGACACTTCGCGGCATCAAAGTTTTAAATGATGTTGATGTTGTATTGGCCGAGGATACACGCACCAGTGGGAAACTCCTAAAGCATTTCGAAATTAGGACCCCTTTGCAGAGTCACCATATGCACAACGAGCATAAGCAGGTGGATTCCTTGGTGCAAAAGATGAAAGATGGTTCCACATATGCCCTAATCTCCGATGCCGGTACCCCAGCTATCTCCGATCCTGGGTTTTTATTAACGCGCGCTTGTGTTGAGAACGATATTGAAGTGGAATGTCTACCAGGTGCCACTGCTTTTGTACCCGCTTTGGTGAATAGCGGTTTGCCGAATGACCGATTTGTTTTTGAAGGATTTTTGCCCGTTAAAAAAGGTCGCCAGACACGACTTTTGGAACTTGCCGAAGAAACCCGGACCATGGTTTTTTATGAATCGCCCCACAAGCTCATTAAAACTTTGACCCATTTTGCCGAGTATTTTGGAGAGGACCGACCTGTTTCAGTATCTAGGGAATTGACCAAATTGTACGAGGAAACGGTTAGGGGCACCCTCGTTGAAGTGATAGAACACTTCACATCGAAACCGCCTAAGGGAGAATTCGTTATCGTTGTGGGCGGAAAGAAATAGGTGTTAGTTAATTAGTTGAGTTCCGACCAAATTGACATAAACATTAGCCAAAAATGGTCCACAAGTTTAGCCCTGAAATAAATAAGGTGTACTTCATCAACCAGTACACACTTTTTCACATACTTTCTGGTTCAGGCTGTATTCAAGTTGATTTTAAAAACTACGAAGACTGGAGGGACAAGGCCATTTATTTGGAGAAAGGGCAGTATATAAAATTCCTGTCCGATGATTTTCTAGTGCGCACTATTGAATTTCCCAGCAAGCAGGTTTTTGACAACAAAGATGTTAGGGTACTTTTCAAACATTTAATTTCTCTGGGATACATCAACTTTAAGGAGTGTGCCGAATGCCAGAAGTATCTTTCCGAAACAATTTTTGAGGACAGCACCAAGGAGATCATTGATGTCTCCCTTAAACAATGGTTTTGGCAAAACCCTTTCAACGCCAGTAAAAATGAGTATCAGGTTATTTTTGACATCAAAGAGGTGATAGATCAAGAGTATCCCAACCATTTGACAAGTAAGGACTTGGAGGCTTTATTTCGAGCAAATGGGTATAGGGCCCATAGTCTGGTAAAGGATAAATTGGGGATTACGCTCAAAACCATGTTGGAAGAGAAACGATTGGTGGAATGCAAAAAAGAAGTGGCCTTTACCGATAAAAACATTCAAGAAGTTTCTTACGATATGGGCTTTAAGGACCCCGCCTATTTTAATCGGGTGTTCAAAAAACGAACAGGACATAGTCCAACACAATTTCGAGAAAACTTCGACTACAAGCGGAAGGATCCCTTTGTTGAAGATTTGATTCACCTATTGAGGGAACACCATACCCAAAATCGCTCTTTGGCTTTTTATGCCGATAAAATGAACCTTTCCATAAAGACCCTAGAAAAAAAGACCAGGAATAAGATGAATCAATCCTTAGGCCGTTTGATTAGGAGTGAATTGGTGCATACTTCCAAAAAACTATTGTACAATGACTTGCCCATAAAAGAAATCTCCATTCAGCTTGGCTTTGAAGAACCCAATCACTTTTCCATGTTCTTTAAGCACTACACGGGTATCAACCCATCAGAATTTAAACACCAAAAAGTACAAGGAAACACTCCTTTTTTGTAGCAAACTTCGCCCCAGGTCATCAGACATTTGCCATGTAATTACAACAAATAAAGTTTAATCACTAAAAACATAGCAAATGGATATTAGAACCTTAGCTACAGAAATGGACAGCATTGTTGCACAAGGTGCAATAGTTGAAGCTGTGGAGAAGTACTTTGCAGAAGATGCGAACACTTCAGACTACAACCAGGTGACCACCGCTGGGAAAGCACAAATGGTGGAAAAAATGGAGGGCTTTGCAGGTGCCATTGCCAAGGTAAATGGCATTGAACTGCACGGAACCTTTGTGGACGGGAATGTTACCACATCGGAATTTACTTTTGATTTTCTGATGAAGGATGACAGTAAAGTGTACTGGCATGAAATCATTAAACGAGTATGGAATGATCAGGGTCAGGTAATCCACGAGGAATACTTTAACGCTTAAACCAAGACCATGAAACTTAGGTTTATTACACCAACCCTTCATGGGGTAGCGGATTATACCGCAGGACTTGGCCTTGTTGTGGCGCCCTTTCTTTTGGGTTTGGGCAAAACATCGCAAGTGGCCATTTGGTTCTCGGTGATTAGCGGGCTTGCGGTTTTTGCCGCCAGTTTGCTCACCGATTACAAACTGAGCCTGCTCAAGGCAATTCCATTCCAAGGACATTTGGCCATAGACCTTTTGGTGGCCGTAACCTTTATGATCGTACCGTTTGCCTTTGACTTTTCCGGATTGGATGCCATATACTATTGGTTCAATGCAACGGTCGTTTTTTTAGTAGTCTCGCTAAGTGCGAGTAAATAATCACATATTTTTTTAATACATAAACAATGAAAACATTAAAGAACATTTCAATTTTACTGATTGCGGTCGTTACCGTAAACACTTCTTTTGCCCAAGATAAACAGGCGAATAATATTGACAACAGCAATATTGCTTTGCAAGGCTATAGCCCGGTTTCCTATTTGGATTTGGGAATTGCCCAACGCGGAGTAAAGGATTTCAAGTCGGAGCACAATAAGATCGTCTATTACTTTACAGATGCAGACCAAAAGAAGAAGTTTGACAAGAATCCTAGCAAATACTTACCACAATACGGAGGATATTGCGCCTTTGGGGTATATGCAGGAGCAAAGTTTAGACCAGACCCCAACAAGTTTATTGTAAAGGACGGAAAGTACTTTTTGTACCTATATAATCTTGAATTGGATGCCCAACAATTGTGGCTTGCCGAAAACAACCACAACAAACTGGTTCAAAAGGCCAATGAGAATTGGAGAAAGTTGAAAAACACCTATAACTAGACTTTTCTTGATTGATTGTTGAAATACCTCGGCGGTAAAATGCTGGGGTATTTTTTCCATTTACACTAAATTCATTGATTGAAAACATGGACCATCTTCTTTCACAAATCCGAAACTGCTCAATTTGCACGGAACACCTACCCTTGGGCCCCAGGCCTATTGTGGTTGGCCATCCTAAATCCAAAATTGCCATTATTGGTCAGGCACCCGGTACCAAGGTGCATAAAACGGGTATACCATGGGACGATCCTAGTGGAAAACAATTACGAAAATGGCTAAATGTAACGGACGAACAATTTTATAATGAACAGCTTTTCGCCTTAATTCCTATGGGTTTTTGTTACCCTGGAAAGGGAAAATCCGGGGATTTGCCCCCAAGGCCAGAATGTGCTCCGTTATGGCATAAAGCTTTGGTAAATCAAATGTCGGATCTAAAACTCACCATTCTAATAGGTCAATACGCTCAAAAATATTATTTGGGCGATACGATGAAAAGGAATCTTACCGAAACAGTAAGGAATTACAAAGAATATTTACCCCATTATATTGTGCTGCCACACCCATCTCCAAGAAACCGATTTTGGTTGAGCAAAAACCCTTGGTTTGATAAAATGGTATTGCCCGATTTAAGAGAAAGAGTATTGATGAGTCTTAATTCCTAAATCTATCATCTAGTATTTAGACCCATCATGCTTCCCTTTTTCCCAACCCACTTCACCTAAATATTTTTCCGCACTTTCCACGGCGCCATCTTCTATGTTGGTCCCCATGGAATCGTTCCAGCGGTTCAGGTAGCCAAAAAGTGAGATTACCCCCATCATTTCTACAATTTCACCATCATTCCAGTGCTTATGCAACTGCTTTTTAATATTAGCATTAACCGTATTTGGAACTTGCGATGCAGCTAAGGCAAAATCCAGCGCAGCTTTTTCAGATGCAGAAAAAGCACTATGCGTTCTGTACTCCCAAATGTTGTCCAGTTGTTCCTGTTCGGCTCCATATCGCTCTGCGGCCCTTATGGCATGTGCTTGGCAATAACGGCACCCGGTAGCATTACTGCTCACCCAGGCGATCATCCGTTTCAAGGCAGAAGTCACTCTGCCCTCATTGGCCATTACCGCTTTGTTAAGGTTGATGAATGCTTTGGAAATTGCCGGCCTATGCTGCATGGTGAGTACAGAATTGGGACAAAACCCAAGCGTTTCGTTGAAGAACTCCGCTAGTTCTTTTGTTTCCTGGTCATGATCGGGGGAAAGGGGGTCTACTAAAGCCATGGATGATATTTAATATTGTATTTTTGAATTCTACAAGTAACAAAAATTATATTTCATGACAAATCACGTCACTACCACATGGTTGGGTGGAACTACTTTTGAGAGCACAAATCCTTCTGGACACACGATTAAAATTGATACATCTCCAGAGCATGGAGGGAGTAATGAAGGGCTACGTCCCAAGGCATTGATGCTTACTTCATTGGCGGGGTGTTCAGGATTGGATGTGGCATCATTAATGAAAAAAATGAAACTTGAAGTGGAAGAATTCAAGATTGAAACCATCGCCAACCTTACGGATGAGCACCCAAAATACTACGATTCCGCGGTAATTGAGTATCATTTTACGGGCCCCAACCTAAAGGAAGACAAACTTAAAAAAGCAGTAGATCTTTCCGTGGAAAAATATTGTGGTGTGATGGAAATGTTCAGAAAATTCGCCAAATTGGACATTAAGATTTTTTATCATAACAAATAGGCCGAACACAAAGGACAATAACCTCTAGTTCCTTTTTGATGATATGGGTTTTTTTGAAGCCTATATTGTTCGCTGTCAACATTAAAATTGAAACAAAATGTGGCTAAAAAAGAATGGGTTATATGTATTATTGGGTGTTTCTGTCATCCTTGCGATTTTAGGAGTTTCCACTGCAAATTTTATTTTTAAGTCCGGCACAGCCGGGATGGGGATTCTCATAATTCTGATACTCTACGCACAGTTAAAGAAAAATGCCAAGGATACATGGTGGATTCTTGGAGCCTTTTTGTTTTCCATTATCGGGGATTGGTTTTTGTCCCATATGAATGGGGACAGTCTTATGTTTGTAAAGGGAATCGCCCTCTTCTTTTTGGCACATGTGGGATATTTGCTCTACGCTTTGTTCAATGGACGTATCAAAGGAATGTTCACTGGAATTTTATTGGCTGCATATTTGGTATTTTTCTTTTTGGTACTGTATCCCAACTTTACAGATGTAGCTTTAATGATAGCCTCTTTGGTGTATTTGCTTATATCCTGCTTTTCGTTGGGAGCGGCAATGGGCATGGAAAGAAATTCCACAGAAAAATGGAGCTATGTTTTTGGTATTGTTCTTATTATTTTCTCTGATACCATTATAGCCTTTAAGGAGTTTGTGGATTATCATACGTTTGATTTTCTCATAACCCCGACCTATTATCTTGCCCACATTTTTATTACATTTTCATTGATTAAAAGATTTGAAAATAAAGTCCCAACAACAAAATAACACCTACTATGCGTTGGACCATAAAACCAAAACCTACACAAGAATCCATTGACCATCTTTCCAACAAATTAGGGGTAGATGATTTAGTTGCGCAACTGTTGATTCAGCGGGGAATTACTAATTATGAAGAAGCCAAAGCATTTTTTCGCCCCGAATTGAGCCATTTACACGACCCTTTTTTAATGAAGGATATGCATAAGGCCGTTGAGCGTATTGAACAGGCTTTGGCAAACGAAGAAAATATATTGGTCTATGGCGATTACGATGTGGACGGAACTACTTCTGTGGCTTTGATGAGTTCCTTTTTGATGGAATCTTACCCTAATGTGGCCACCTATATTCCCGATCGCTATTTGGAAGGCTATGGCATATCGTTTCAAGGAATAGATTTTGCTGCGGATAACGATATTAGTTTGATGATTGCATTGGATTGCGGAATCAAGGCCATCGACCAGATTGCATACGCCAAGGAAAAAGGAATTGATGTCATAGTTTGTGATCACCACCGACCGGGTAAGGAACTGCCCGATGCTGTTGCCGTATTGGACCCTAAACAAGAAGATTGTCCCTACCCGTACAAAGAACTTTGCGGATGCGGGGTCGGCTTTAAACTGATTCAAGCTTTGGGGTCTAAACAAGGTGAGACCATAGAAGATTTAATGCTGTATTTGGATTTGGTAGCGACCGCCATAGCGGCAGATATTGTTCCTATTACGGGTGAAAACCGAGTTTTGGCTTATTATGGCCTCATGATAATCAATGAAAATCCAAGAACAGGAATAAAAGCTTTAATAGATCAAACAAAAAAACGAGAACTAACCATTACCGATGTGGTGTTCATTGTTGCACCACGAATCAATGCTGCGGGACGTATGAAGCATGGCCAACATGCAGTTACGCTTCTTACGGAAACCGATTTTGCCACAGCGAAACAGTATGCTTCAGAAATTGAACAGTTCAATACGGAGCGAAGAAGTTTGGATAAAGAAATCACGGAAGAAGCTTTGATCCAAATTCAGGAAAACCAAGAAGAAGATAGGTTTACATCCGTTGTATATAATGAAAACTGGCACAAAGGGGTGATAGGGATTGTAGCTTCTCGGTTAACGGAAACCTATTACAGGCCAACTTTGGTCTTCACCAAAAGTGGGGATAAATTGGCAGCTTCTGCCCGTTCGGTTAAAGGGTTTGATATTTATAACGCTTTGGAAGGCTGTTCCGATTGTTTGGAACAGTTTGGCGGGCATATGTACGCGGCGGGACTCACACTATTGGAAGAACAGTACGAAGCCTTTAAAATTCAGTTCGAGAAAGTAGTTTCGGAATCCATTGATCCAGAACTACTAAAGCCCGAAATATCTGTAGATGCCAAAATAGAAATCAATCAAATCACGCCAAAATTGATGCGGATTCTTAAACAATTTGCTCCCTTTGGTCCTGGGAACATGACCCCTATTTTTATGGCGGAAGGGTTAAAGGATACAGGCTACGCTCGCGGAGTAGGTGAGGGCGAGAAACATTTAAAATGTAGCCTATATCAAACAGGTTCCAATCCCATTGGGGGCATTGGGTTTAATTTGGGCGACAAATTAGCTATAGTTAAGGGCGTAAAACCTTTTGATGCCGTATTTTCGTTGGATGAAAATGAATGGAACGGAACGGTGAGCCTTCAACTAAAACTAAGAGATATTCGCTAGCATTTTATGGACCCCTACGCAGCACTCCGTTATAAGGAATTCAACATTTTTTTAATTGTACGTTTTGCCATGGTATTTGCATGGTCTATGCAATTTATCGTAATTGAGTGGCAGGTGTATTCGTTGACCAAAGACCCACTTTCTCTTGGAATTATTGGGTTGATGGAAGTGATTCCCGCCGTGAGCATGGCACTTTTTGCCGGGCATATTGTTGATCAGCGTGAAAAGCGAAACCTTTTGGTTACCTGTATTGTAGGGTTCTCGGTGATAAGTCTTGGACTGTTCTTGTTAAGTTGGCCCGGCCTTGAAGGATCTTGGGATTCCAAAACCATACTGTATTCCATTTATGCCTTGGTGTTTTTGGGTGGGTTTGTTCGCTCATTTCTCGGCCCGACTATTTTTTCGTTGATTGCTTTGATAGTTCCCAAAAAGATATATCCGAATGCAGCTACTTGGAGCAGCTCAACCTGGCAATTGGCATCGGTTTTAGGTCCTGCCTTGGCAGGATTTTCCATTAGCTGGATAGGTGTGCATTGGAGCATGTGCGTCATTTTTGGTTTCTCTTTGTTTGCCTTGATTTTCCTTTTTCAGATTCCAAAAAAACCTATTCTAAACCCCAAAATTGGAGAACCGGTTTTTCAAAGTTTACGAGACGGACTCAAATTTGTTTTTGGCAACAAGGCGATTTTTGGAGCGTTGACCTTGGATATGATTGCAGTACTTTTTGGAGGTGCTGTAGCACTTTTGCCCATTTATGCGCAAGATATTTTGCACGTGGGTTCCGAAGGATTCGGAATTTTGAGGGCGGCTCCTGCCGTGGGAGCCTCCATTACGATGTTGGGCTCCACACGATTTCCGTTGCACAAAAATGCAGGTAAAAAATTGTTGTGGGCTGTGTTTGCCTTTGGGGTCTGCATCATTGTGTTTGGACTGTCCGAACTATTTTGGTTATCGGTAATAGCCTTGTTCCTCAGTGGTTCAGTGGATGGCGTTTCCATGATCATACGGCAAACCATTTTACAATTAAAAACGCCGGACAATATGCGGGGCAGGGTAGCTTCGGTTAATTCCATGTTCGTGGGGTCTTCCAACGAGTTGGGCGCTTTTGAAAGTGGTTTGGCCGCCAAATTATTGGGAACGGTTACGGCGGTGGTGTTCGGTGGATGTATGACGCTTTTGACTGCAGGGACAACGGCGATTGCTTCACCTACGTTTAGGAAATTGGACCTTCAAGATGATATTGATCTACACGAAAAGGAAGGTTAGCCTTCCAGTTTCTCCAAGGTCAATTTCTCACCATCAAAAACGGCATAGGTAAAATAGGAAATCCAATCCCCTAGATTGGTATAGGTCGATTTATCGTTGAGTTTGATTTCCAAAGGTAAATGACGGTGACCAAAAATAAAATGGTCGTAATGTTGCTCTTCCAGCTTGCGCTTGGCATATAAAATAAGCCATTCCTTATTCTCTCCCAAGAATTTGGCATCGGCCTCACCTGAAATAATTTTGTTGTTCACGGATAGATGCTGTCCCAAGCGAACGCCCAAATCAGGGTGCAGCCATTTAAAAAACCATTGGGCAACAGGATTGGTAAATACCTTTTTCATCCGTTTGAAACCTTTGTCGTGAGGACCCAATCCATCACCATGGCCGATAAAAAAAGAGGTGTTGTTGATTAAAAACTGCTGGGGTTTATGGTAAACAGGAATATTGAGCTCTTCTTCAAAATAGCCATTCATCCAAAGATCGTGGTTGCCCACAAAATAGGTGATGGGTATGCCCATGTCCGACAGCTCGGCCAATTTGCCAAGGGTGCGCGTAAAGCCTTTGGGTACCACGGTTTTGTACTCGAACCAAAAGTCAAAAAGGTCGCCCATTAGAAAAATAGCGGCGGCATCATCTTTTATGGAATCCAGCCAGGCCACAAATTTTTTCTCACGGGGCAAACTGTCCTTTCGGGTAGGTGCCCCAAGGTGGTTATCGCTTGCGAAATAGACTTTTTTGCCTTTAGGCAGGGCAATGTTCTTCATTTATTTTTTATAACGTCTGTTGCTACGTATTCTGTTGACCACATACACCACAATTACGAAAAGAGCCAATATGGGGAAAAATAAATCGGGCATAACTACTTTTATTTTTTAAACTTTTTCAATGCATTTTTAGTATTCGGCGACAGTGCCAATCTTCCGGAAGCTTTGGCACGTTCCAACAATAAGTCGTCCCAATGCTCGGTTCCTTCCCAAAGTACTTTTTTCATTTCGGCCAAGGCTTCGGGATTGTAGGTTGCAAGTTTTTGAACGTGGATATCCAATTCCTTGTCCATTTCGGAAATGGAATCGTATACTTTGGCATACAAGCCTTGCTCTTTGGCCCAATAGGCATTTTTCCATTCTGTGGGATATAAAGTGAGCTCTGCCAAGGCCGCTTTTCCCATTTTGCGTTCCACGGCGGGAGCAATCACGAACGGACCGATTCCTATGGAAATCTCGGAGAGTTTAATGGCTGCTTCGACCGTTGCATGCACATAATCACAGGCAGAAGCCAATCCCACACCGCCACCAACGGTTTTACCCTGAACCCGACCGATAATCGGCTTGGGACATTTACGCATGGCATTGATTACGTTGGCGAACCCGCTGAAAAACTGTTTTCCTTCTTCCAAGTTGGAAACGGCCACCAATTCATCAAAAGAGGCACCGGCACAAAAGGCCCGTTCTCCTTCAGATTTTAAAACGATGACGGAAACCTCGTCATTTTCACCAAGCTTGTCAAATTCCTTGGCAAGGCGGGTCAAAAGTTCGGAAACAAAGGAATTACTGGCAGGGTGACCAAATTCGACGGTCGCCACCTTGTTTTCTATTTTGGTATATAAACTTCCGTTGGTTCTATCTGTTGTCATTAAAATCGATTGTCAGATGTCAGACTTATGTGAGCACTAAATTAAGGGTTTTGCACCAAGGGTCTGAACTTTCTTCTAAATTTCCAAACCAGGGAGAATCCGCGAATCATCATCCAGACCACAAAAGCAATCCAAATGGCATAAAAACCGAGCCCCAAATACATGCCCAAATACAGACATGGGATAAACCCTAAAAAAGTGGCGGCCAATAGCACATTTCGAAGATATTTCATTTCGCCCATTCCCTTAAATAGTCCATCAAAAATAAAGGCCAAAGTATTCATGGGCAGTCCCAGGATCACGATGTAAAAAATACTGTAAAAAGTGTTGAGCACAATTTCTTCATTTGAAAAAAGATGACCAATGGGTCGGTAAAAAACGAACCCAAGGCACATGAGGGCGAGGCTTACGACCATCCCATATTTAAATATGGTTTTGGCCAGTTTCCATAGGCCATCGTAATCGGCGGCGCCCAAAAGTTTTCCGCCCATACTATTGCCCGCGGCGGCATAACCATCAATAAAAAATGCAGCAAACAACCACAGGTTTACGGCAATGGTATGGGCTCCGATAAAACGGTCTCCCAAGGTGGTGGCCTCACGAACGGCAAGCATCAAAGCGGCATTGAGTGCCAAAGTCCTTACAAAAAGGTTAAGGCTCATGAAAATTAACCGTTTGATTTCTTTGTTCAGCGGAAGGGTCAATTTCATACTGATATCCGTCTTTTTCACCAATAAAATAAGAGCCAATATGGCCATGATGGCTTGGGCAATCAAACTTGCCCATGCAGCACCTTCCAAATAAAGTGCGGGAATCAATCCATCAATCCCATAAACCAAGGCAAAATCCAATAAGATGTTGAGGCCAGCACCCAGCATAGCGATTATCATGGGGTAGAAGGTGTTTTGCAGTCCTCTAAATATGCCAAATACGGCAAAGGTGAAAAGGGTAAGCGGGAATCCCCAAACCCGAATGGAATAGTAGGAAACACAATATTCCAAGATTTTTCCCGATGCATTGAAGAGTTCAAAAATTTCTTCAATTACAAAGATGGTGGTGAGCAGTACCACAATGCTCAAAAGGATGTTGAGGAAAATAGCCTGCGCGGGCAGGTTTTTTACTTCGTCCAGCCTTCTAGCTCCCAGATACTGGGAAATGATAGCGGAAATGGAGCTTCGGGTTTGGCCGAGCACCCAAATAAGCATGGACAAAAATGATCCCACTATACCTGCGGCTGCTAAGGATTCCAATCCGTCCATAGGAATATTGCCCACAATAGCTGTATCGGTAATGGAGAGTATGGGTTCCGCAATTCCCGAAATGGTTGCGGGAATCGCCAATTGGTTGATGCTCTTAAAATTTACCTGTGTGCTCAAATCGGCCGCAAGTTACAGCACTAATTCATAACAATGAAAAGGATGGTCGCTTTGTTTTGGAAAGTAGATGTCTCCCAGTTTTTGGTAGCCCCGTTGCTCGTAAAAATGCTGGTTTCTTTTGTTTTGGGAAAAGGTGTCCAACCGTACCGACACAAAACTGTTTTCTTTGGAATAATTTTCTGCAAAATCCATCATTTGTTGGGCCAATCCCTTGCCTTGAAGGTTTGGATGAACGGAAAGACGATGGATGTAAGTGCTGTTTCCATTTGGGGTCAACCACTCAATGGGTTTGTACTCTTCATCCATCAATGTTGATATCACAATAGTACCTTGAACGGCATTGTTTTCTTCAATAACAAAAAGTTCTTCGCGCTCTATGTCTTTTATAAAGGCTTCTTTGGAAGGGTAGTGCTCGTTCCATTGAAAAATACCGTTTGCCTGCATTTTTTTGGCACAGGCCTGGGTTATGATCAAGATATCAGGGATTTCAGATATCTTTGCGCGTCTTATCATTGATTCGTTTTAATATAATTGTAAATTTAAGGTTTAATCGTAATCACCAAACCATGAATAACATACTTGTACCCATTGGGACTTCTCCAGACTCTTCTCAAACATTGCAATACGCTGTTGACTTTGCCTTAAATTTTGGAGCTAAGGTCTATGTGATGGATGTATTTAATGTAACTACGGCCGTAGGAAGCTTGGCCAATGTAGAAGAAAAGGTAGCCAAGAGCAGCAAGGAGCACTTAAAAGAGGTGATACATCGGGTTGACACCAAAGGTGTTGATATAAAAATGACCACCTATAATGGAGATATTATAGATGGTTTAAAGAGCATCAACAAAGAATTAGGCATCGACCTGATCATTATCGCACCAAGGAGTAACGATATCCAGGAAGAACTTTACCTGGGGAATACTTCTGGTAGAATAATTAAACAAACAGAGATACCTACGCTGATTGTTCCAAAAGGGTCCACATTTATACCGGTGAAAAAGATATTGACCGCGTTTGGATCAGGTATCTTAAAAAGAAACAGTATTCTGACTCCATTGATCATGATTAAAAACAAATTTAGATCAGAGGTCAGTTTGTTATTAGTGAAAAGGCCAGGTTATACGGAAGATGATTTGAAGGTAAACACCGCTTTGATGGATTTAAGTTCACATTTGTCCATCACTGAAAATGGCACCACTTATTTGGGGGTAACGGAATACTTTCAGAAGGAGCATCCGGACATGTTGTGCGTGTTTAGAAGAAAACGAGGATTCTTTAAAAAGCTATGGGAAAAGAACACGATTCAAAAATCGGAATTCTTTGTTAAGATACCCGTACTGGTACTCAGCGTTAAAAAAGATTAAGGAAGCGGCGCAATTTTTGATACTTTCGGAAAAAAGTATTTCCTTTGCGCTCTCTTTGGGGGATTAGCTCAGTTGGCTAGAGCGCTTGCCTGGCAGGCAAGAGGTCACCGGTTCGAATCCGGTATTCTCCACCAGTTTTTATAAGGCTTCAAGAGTTTATGACTTTTGAAGCTTTTTTTATTTGCACGCAATTTGCACGCAATTTTGGTTTCAAATTAAACTGGGTATTATTTTATAAAAACTGCTCTGTTTTGATGTTTTTTCACTCTTTGCAGTATATTTTGAAAGAGTATCACATCTATTAAATGCGTTAACTTCAGTATTTGATTTAGGAATATAAGTCTTATAAAAGGTCAATTGACGAAACAACTAAAAGAGAACAAGAATTGGACTTTTAAAAATACTATTTCTCTTTTTTTAATTTGTACTATTAAACTGCTGCTTTAAAGAAAACATTTTAATATTACTCCAATCGATTTCTGTACTCCGTTGGCGTAGCACCCAAAACCTTTTTCACATACCGCGTGAAAAACGATCGGCTTGAAAACATCATTTTATCCGCAATTTCTGCAATGTTCAGATTTTTATTCTGCAAAAGGAGTATAATACGTTCCTTGGAGTATCGTTGGATCCATTCGGAAGCCGTGGTGCCTGAGTTCTGCTTGCAAACGTAATTCAAATATTTAGGGGTCACGTTAAGTTTATCGGCATAGAACCGTACTTCCCTTTCTCCGATACAGTGTTCTTGGATCAAATGATTGAAACGCTCGTATAATGAACCCGTTTGCAAGGTGCGTTTTCTGCGTTCGTATTCGTTCGCAAAGGTGTGCCACATTTCAAGAATGAACAAGCGCATTTGTAGCTTTAATACCTCTTCATAAAAGCGATGTTCTTTGTATTGGAATCTTTCATACAGCCATTTAAAATTTGATAAGACCCTCTTCCTGTCATTCTTTTCGTTCAACTGTTTTATGGGATACTGACGTGAATGTAGGATGGCATCGATACTCCAGCTTTGATCAGGGATATTATCGTATAAAAAATGCTTCTCCACTAGCAAAACTGTTGCCTTAAAGGCTTTAGAAAAAACCAAATCCTTCAACTGGCTTTCAGCGAACCAAAACAAAAATTCATTGCCTTTACATTGCATCGCTACGTTATTGAACAAAAAAGAAATGCTTCCTTGATGGCAAAACAAATGGGTATGGTAATAGGTATTGAAATCTATTGGAAATCTCGTTTCCTTCGATAATTCCAGAAGCACTATACGTGGCTTATTTTGATCTGTCTCCTTCAATTAATTATTGTTTTTACTAAAATAAGTGATATTTGACATTAAAGACGTAATTCGTGTTACAAATGTAAAAAATTGGTTTTTACCTTTGATTGTAAAAAAAATGAAAATTACTGCTCAGAACATGATAAATCTGATAGCACTTCTAATTGTTTTTTTCAGTGGATCTAGCGCAATGGCGCAAAAAGAAACTGAACCTGTTCTAGATGATTTCAATGGAACAGTAAGCATAACCAATAACGGATTTGCGTTAGTGCCTTCTTTTTCTTTGGGAGACCCGGCACTCCTATTTGATCTAAAATTTACCAAGGGAAAAGTTAGTTTTGAACCGGACATGCGATTCTCACTGGAAGGCAAGCCTTGGTCCTTTATTTTCTGGTTACGACATAAGGCGATAGAAAATGAGCGGTTTTCGTTGCGTCTTGGGGCACACCCGGCCTTGAACTTCAGGACGATAAATATTGTTAGAAATGGGCAACCGGAGGAGCTTTTGGAATCAAGGCGTTACCTTGCCGGCGAAATTGCGCCCACCTATAAGGTTTCGGACAATATTGGGATTGGATTGTACTATCTCTATGGCAGAGGTTTTGATGAAGGGGTCAGAAATAACCACTTTATGGTTTTGAATTCATATTTCAACAACCTCCATATTTCCGAAAAGTTGTATTTTAAAATATCTCCGCAGGCCTATTATTTACTTTCGGACGATTTGAAGGGTCTTTACGTTGTGAGCTTTATTTCCTTATTAAAAAAAGATTTCCCCGTTTCTGTTTCGGCCATCCTCAATAAGGCTATCGATACAGAGATAGTTCCAGAAGATGATTTCACATGGAATGTTTCCTTGATGTACAGCTTTGGTGGTACTAACAGGCGAATGTCGAAACTAAAAATATGATGGCCATCATAAATAGTTTAATTTGTAAAAATGGATACAGAAGAAGAGCAAAAAAAACAAAATAGTTCCAGTCCGGCGGATAAAGACATTTTTGAGCGGTTAAGGAAAGGAGAAAACATTCCGCCCAACGACCAGCAAGCCCATAGAATGCGTGAGGCTTCATTCGAAACCAAAAAATTATTGGTTCGAATGAACAATGCCACAGAATCTAAGGAGGTCAGGGATTTACTTAGCCAAATTACAGGGTGTGAAATTGACGAAAGTGTTGCCGTTTTTACCCCTCTGTATATCAATTACGGCAAGCATACAAAAATTGGCAAAAACGTCTTCATCAATTTTGATTGTGTTTTTTTGGACCTGGGAGGGATTACCATTGAAGATGGTGTACTGATAGCGCCCAAAGTCAGCTTGCTGACGGAAGGACACCCTATTTCTCCAGATAATAGACATACGCTCGTGCCGAAGCCAATCCACATTAAGAAGAATGCGTGGATCGGTGCCAATGCCACCATTTTGTATGGCGTTACCATTGGCGAAAACTCGGTAGTAGCTGCAGGTTCGGTCGTCTCCAAAGACGTTCCCGACAATGTTGTCGTAGGCGGTACTCCTGCAAAAATCATTAAGAAAATTTAAAACAGATAAAATGAAAACAAAGATGACACTCGCAGTTGCCCTACTATTATTAATAGGTCAGGCCTGCAACACAAAAGCTGAAAAACAGGAAAATGTGGAATCGGACAAATACGAATTGAATGCCATTTTCCCAAAGGGCGAAAAAGGTTCGGAAGAATTTTTTACGGGTAACGCTTATGCTATTCGCTTGGTGGACGCAGATTCAATACATACAACACTTGCTGGTAACGTTTATTTTGAACCGGGAGCAAGAAGCAACTGGCATACCCATCCTTCCGGACAGATCCTGATCATTACAGATGGTGTTGGCTATCATAAGATCGAAGGGCAACCCATGGAAGTCATCAAAAAAGGGGATGTAATAAAATGCCCGCCCAATGTTCGGCACTGGCACGGTGCAAGCCCTGATGTGGGGTTACAGCAGCTTTATATTATTCCTAATACGGAAAAGGGAATAGTAGAATGGCTTGAGCCTGTGACGGATGAGCAGTATACATCTAACAACTGAAAAAAATGGAGATTGTCAGTTAGGTGCTCAACCATCAGTTAAAGGGCCGTAAGGCACAAGTTATACCCAAGCTGGAGAAAGGTCTACTGGGCGATAAGGAATTTTAAAAACAAAATAAATTTCATGAAATCTATACTTTTGATGGTTTTGCTATTTACTTCAGCTATAATAGGCAATCCATCACCTTGCGAAGAGGCAAATATTCCCATGAAAATCGAAAATAAAGGCGCAATGGCATACGCTACAATCAAGATAACGGTAAATTCCAAAACCTTTACCGCTACGCTTTTGGACCATAAGTTGGCGAAAGCATTCAAGGATCTATTGCCCATGACCATTACTATGAACGAGCTGAACGGTAACGAAAAATATTATGATTTGCCAAACAGTCTCCCAACAGATTCGTATAACCCTAAATCGATTAAAAATGGGAACTTAATGCTATATGGCTCAAAAACCCTGGTCCTGTTTTACAAAACCTTTCCTACTCCATACAGTTATACAAAGCTGGGAATCATAGACGACCCCACCGGATTAAAAGAAGCACTTGGCACTGGCAATGTTGGGGTCACATTTAGTAATAATTAAAGTAATGTTCTGAAGATTAATAGATTATAATCTATTCAAATCCATAAGATGAAAACACCTAAAAAAATGAAAATAGCAAAACCATTATTTCTCGCAATGGCCATTCTGGTATTCCAATCAGCATTGGGCCAAACCGGCAATTCGGTGATTTCTTTTTTTCCTGAGGGTACCATTTTGCATGGCAATATAGCCTACAACAATGATACCTTACCGAAGCATCTTTTGGATATTTATTTGCCGCCCAAGGTAAAGGGCAAAGTTCCTTTGATCGTATTTATCCACGGCGGTGGGTGGATCGGTAACGACAAGTATGCCGATATCGGCTATATGAAAAATACGGTGGCAGAAATCCTAAACAAGGGATACGCTCTGGCTTCAATAGATTACCGATTTGCAACACAGGCCATTTTTCCGGCCCAGATTAAAGACTGTAATCGGGCAGTTTCCTTTTTATACGATAAGGCCGAACAATATGGGTTTGACAAAGAACGAATTGCACTAATGGGTTTTTCCGCAGGAGGTCATTTGGCTTCGTTTCAAGGCCTATCGAACAATGACAAAGTTGATGACTTCTTTATGCCCGGCACATCTCATGATTTTTCTTTTAAAGCGGTTGTAGATTTTTACGGACCATCGGAACTGATCCTATTTCCCGGAGCAAATGATCCCAAATCACCTGAGGCATTACTGATAGGAGCAGCGCCGCTTGAGCGTCCAGACCTTGCAAAGATCGCTAGCCCCACTTCCTATGTGGATGAGAACAATCCTCCATTTCTAATCATACATGGTGAAAAGGACGATCTGGTTTCCCCTAGACAATCTCAATTGTTAAGTGCTTGGTTGACCGTAAAAGGTGTGGAAAACGAATTAATAATCGTCCCTGAAGCTCCGCATTTCGGAGAAATGTTCGATGTAGAAAACATTCGTACTAAAGTCATTGGGTTTCTGGAAAAACATTTGAAATGAAAATTGCAAAAATGAAAATTCTTTTGAATTCAAATTGTTCCATTATACATTACCCAGAACAAATCATATATTTTTCGTAATTTAAATCTAATCATCCACGTACACTAAAATCATGGCAAAATTCAATCTAAAAATAAACGGGCTAACACAAGAAGTTGATGTGGACCCAACAACACCAATGCTTTGGGTACTAAGGGACCACGTAAAATTGGTCGGCACCAAATACGGTTGTGGTATCTCACAATGTGGGGCGTGCACGGTGCATTTAGGTGAAAACGCCGTGCGTTCCTGCCAACTTCCTGTATCAGCGGTGGGTGAGCAAGAAATTACAACTATCGAAGGTTTGTCCGAGAATGGCGATCATCCTGTTCAAAAAGCTTGGCTGGAAATCGATGTGCCCCAATGTGGGTATTGCCAAGCAGGACAGATTATGACCGCTTCGGCCTTATTGAAACGGAACCCAAATCCCTCAGATGAAGAAATTGAATCTGCTATGAACGGTAACATTTGTCGCTGCGGAACGTACATAAGAATAAAAAAGGCAATTAAAACAGCCGCAAATGCCGAAAGCGTTTAACTGTAAAGATTAAAAGATGACGAAGATAAACACACATATAGGACGTAGGGCTTTTATCAGGAATACAAGTTTGGCAAGTGGGGGGTTGGTACTCGGATTCAGTTTTTTAAATTCCTGTAAGCCAGAACGGGCAAAGGAGATGGCCGGCAGGGAGATGCCCGAGGAATGGTTCGAGATGAATTCGTATCTGAAAATTGGCGATAACGGTGTCGTGACCATTTATACGCCCAATCCAGAATTCGGTCAGAACATCAGAACATCGATGCCCATGTTGGTGGCAGAAGAGTTGGATGTAGACTGGAAAAACGTGGTGGTAGAACAGGCACCCTATCATGCAGAAAAATATGGCTTTCAACTTACAGGGGGCAGTACGGGAATAAAGGCTAGATGGACACCCCTTCGAATGGCCGGTGCCACCGCAAAACAGATGTTGATGGCTGCGGCTGCAAAAACATGGCAGGTTCCCGTAGAAGAAATTACTGTCGAAGGAGGAGTATTGCAACACGAGGCAACCAAAAAATCGGCGGGTTACGGGGAATTGGCTTCTGTTGCGGCAACGCTTGACGTACCTGTAGAAGTCCAACTTAAAGAAGTACTAGATTTTAAACTGATCAGCCGTTCCCAAAAAAATGTAGATGCAAAGAGTATCGTTATCGGCGAACCAATGTTCGGGTTGGATTACCAAAAAGAGGGTATGTTGATTGCAATGATCGTACATCCTCCAGCATTTGGAATGACCTTAAAATCGGTTGATGGAGAAGCAGCCAAGACCATGCCGGGCATCAAGGATGTGATAACGATCAAAAGTTTTAAGGAGGGATTTCAAAAACACGGTTTTGACACTAACGCTTTTCCTGAATTGGTCGCGATAGTCGGTAATTCCACCTGGGAGGTTATGCAGGCCAAAAAGAAAATTAATGTCGACTGGAAACCCATCACGGCAACTACTGAAATTGTCAATGGATTTTTTGGAAAGGAAACAAGAAATACCCCTGCGGGATTGGAATCCACACAGCGTCACAAGGCACAAATGGAAGCGCTTAGTGCCATTCCGGGAAATGTTGTACGAAAGGACGGGAATCCTGAGGCAGCCTTCAAAAAAGCGGCAAAGATTTTGGAAAGAAGTTATTCGGCCCCTTTTCTTGCCCACAATAGCATGGAACCTATTAATGCTTTCGCGCATGTGGAAGGCGATAAGGTGAAAATTGCGGCACCCATCCAGATTCCATCGTTTATCATTCCTACGTTAGAAAGCAGTTTGGGAATACCCAAGGAAAATATTGAGATGGAAATGCCACGAATGGGTGGTGGTTTTGGTCGAAAAAGCTATGCGCACTTTGTGGTTGAAGCGGCCCTCATATCCCAAAAAGTAAATGCCCCCATAAAATTGGTATATAGCCGTGAGGATGATATGACCACCGGTATTTATCGTCCGACCTATCATGCCACCTACCGCGCCGCATTTGATGAAAACAACGATTTAACGGCCTTACACATAAAGGCGGGGGGTGTTCCTGAAAGTCCTTTGTTCGCCAATCGTTTTCCTGCGGGAGCCATTGATAATTACCTAGCGGAAGAGTGGTCCATTGATTCCAATATTACGGTTGGTGCCTTTCGCGCTCCCCGGTCTAATTTTATGGCCGGTGCCGAACAGGCATTCTTGGATGAAGTGGCGGAAGCTATGGACAAAGACCCTATCCAATTTCGACTGGACCTGCTAAAACGCGCAAAGGAGAATCCTGTTGGAGAAAAGAACGACTATGATGCCGAGCGATATGCCGGTGTTTTGGAATTGGTACGGGAAAAATCGGCATGGAAACAAAATGATGAAACGAAACATCGTGGGGTTGCAGCCTATTTTTGTCATAACTCCTATGCAGCGCATGTACTGGACCTAAAGATGGAGAATGGCAAACCCGTGGTGGAAAAAGTAGTTTGTGCCATCGATTGTGGGGTTGTGGTAAATCCTGATGCGGCCACTAATATGGCAGAAGGTGCAATAACCGATGGTGTAGGGAATGCCCTTTTTGGTGAATTGACCTTTGAGGACGGAGTTCCCCAGAAGAATAATTTCCACCAATATCAAATGATACGGATGAAAGAGGCGCCAAAAGCAATCGATGTGCATTTTGTGCAGAATGAAATTGACCCAACAGGTATGGGAGAACCTCCGTTTCCCCCTGTGTTTGGAGCGGTAGCCAATGCACTATTTAAAGCTACGGGGCAACGGTATTATAGTCAGCCATTTATAACAAAAAAGCAAGTGGTAGGATAATTGGGTACATCACACTTAGGGGTTGACCTTTTAAAAGCATCAATTGTAAGGCCTCTATTTATTAGTGGGTTTAATTTTCGAAAGATGGTCTTAAGAATCGAATGATTTTTAGGACAGTTTTTTCCAAAAAATGTTTGGCTTTCTGCTAGAGGCATTAAAAACTTGAAACATCCAAACACAAAAATCTACCTTTTTTAAAGCACCCGTATTCGAATTCCCCTAGTCTTAATTGTTGATAACCCCGATTTCTTCCATTAAACCACTTATTTGCCCATATTAAAAATAGCTTGATTTGGTATCAAATAAAACCAAAAAAATCTTAGCGTTCATCAATGCTATTTAATTTGAACTGTTTTGTTTTAAAAAACTGTTTATCAGATATTTGTGAATAAAACTATCTATTCCATCATACTTTCCCTCCCCCTTCTTTTTATCTTTATCCAAAGAATTCTTCAAAAGAAAACAAAAGCGCTTTTGTTCATTTCCAATCTTTAAAAAGAAACAAAATGGACAATTTTTTAATACTTGAACGGCTCGACCGTTTGGAGCGGCTTATGATAGCCAACAAAGAGGTACTCACCTTTGATGAGGCCTGTGACTACACTGGTATATCAAGAAGCTACCTGTACAAGCTTACCGCTGCGGGGCATATCCCGCACTCCAAGCCCAATGGGAAACTGATTTTCTTCGAAAGGAAAAATTTGGTGCGTTGGCTGCTCCAAAACGAACGTAAACCATTGCCTGAAAGCGAAACGATTGGGGATTCGAATCCTTAGCCGCAGATTCATCTTTTATTTGTGGATTCGCCAAAAGTGGAAGTAATCACAAAATTTCAAAAAGTACCAATATGAAAACCATTCCATATATAAGGGTCGGGACCACTTTTTACAAGCTGGTTAGGATTCCGACCATATCGGGGCATTTCAGCGAGCAGTTGGTCCCGTGGAACGAGCATATCATCAAGCAGGACCATGGCAAGGACTATTTGGGCAAGGTGCCCAAGTATGACGGCTTCGCCTGCATTCCCTGCCATGTCGATTTTAAAAAGGAGCACCACGGTTTTTATAATACCTACTCCCCTTTGGCGCACGAACCGAAAGAGGGGAGTATTAAAACAACACGCGCCTTTTTGGGGCATATCTTCGGTAATCAATTGGAATTGGGACTGGACTATCTGAAACTCCTTTACCAAAGGCCCGTGCAGGTGCTCCCCATCCTATGTCTGGTCTCTACTGAAAGGAACACCGGTAAAAGCACTTTTCTCAAATGGCTTAAGGAAATCTTTGGCAACAACCTGACCTATCTGACCAACGACAGCTTTGCAAGCCAGTTCAATGCGGACTGGGCCAACAAGCTGCTGATATGTGTGGACGAAGTACTGTTCAATAAAGAGGAGCTTACTGAACGCATTAAATATCTGAGCACCACCAACCGGAACAAACTGGAGGCCAAGGGCAAGGACAAACGGGAAGTTGAGTTCTTTGGTAAATTTATTCTCTGTAGCAACAACGAGGACAGTTTTATCAAGATCGATGCCCATGAGACCAGGTTCTGGGTACGGAAAATCCCACCCTTAAAAAAGGAGGACACCGATTTCTTGGATAAGTTGGCCCAGGAGGTTCCCGCCTTTTTGGATTTCCTTTCAAAAAGAGGGTACAGCACAGAACAAAGAACACGGATGTGGTTCACCGCCAAACAGGTGTATACACCAGCGTTGAAGAAACTCGTGAACAATAACCGGAACAGGGTGGAGAAGGAACTGGCCAGTCTATTGCTGAGCGCCATGGAAAAGTTCGAGATGGACTCGGTGGACCTTTGTCCCATCGATGCCCTGCACATGCTCAACCGTACACGGGTCAAGACCGACCTGACCCAATTGAGGCGGTTGCTGAAAAAGGATTGGAAACTGGACAACCAGCCCAATTCCAACAAGTACCAAAAGATCACCATCTGGAATAACGGTGAGATCAACACCGAGGACGCCAAGGGAAGGTACTTTACTATAAAAAAGAATTTTTTGGTCCAAAATTTTGATGATTTGATGACAGATTGATATAAGCCTTGTGTTTATAAGGGTTCAGGCTGTCATCACTTTGTCATCATTCTGTCATCAAAATAAAAAATGATGACAGGGACAATGAAGAAAAAAACAAAAATGATGAAACGATGACAAAATGATGACGGGGAAACCATCAGTTTTTACAGGGTCTCCCAGAGGTTTGTCATCAAATCATCAAAAATCTATTAAAAACAGAACCATGAAAGAAAAAAGATTGGACTGCGAAAAAGCCCGCAATATTGACATCGTTTCCACGCTGGCCAATTTGGGGCACTTTCCAGTCCGGAAAACGGAAAAAGAAGCTTGGTTCCTTAGCCCGTTCCGGAGCGAGACCCAAGCCTCTTTCAAGGTATCGTTGAAAAAGAACTACTGGATAGACTTCGGGACCTTCGAGGGAGGCAGTACCATAGACCTGATCATGAAAATGGAGAACTGTTCGATAAAGGAGGCATTGGATCAATTGTCCGGGAACATGGGCCATTTTTCTTTTCACCGGCGACCGAATCCAACCAAGAAGGAACACAGGGCCAACCCTATTGAAATCATCGAGGTAAAGGAAATCGAACACCAGGCCCTTCAAAACTATCTGAGCTCCAGAAAGATTTCGACCAAGACCGTAAGAAAACTTTGCAAGGAGGTCCACTATACAATAGGTGATCGAAAATACTTTGCCATCGGACTCCAGAACAGGTCTGGAGGCTGGGAACTGCGAAACAGATATTGGAAAGGCTCTACCTCACCAAAGGATGTCTCATTGACGGGGAATAGATCAAAGAAATTGGCGATTACGGAAGGCATGTTCGATATGCTCACCCTTTTGGAACTTAGACCAGAGATTCTTAATACCCATGACCTTTTGGTATTGAACACCACGGCCTTTGTAAAGCGGATGATTTTTGAAATAGGGGATTATGAAAATGTAGAGCTGTTTCTTGATAGGGACAAAACGGGACTGGGGATGACGGAACTTTTATTGGAAAAGTGCCCGAACAGTAGGGATATGTCCTCTCTCTATGGAGGATTCAAGGATATCAACGAATGGAATGCAAAAAGCGCGAAGGATGAAGTTCGGCAACGAATTCAAGATGTGTCATTGTCATGACAAATCTTGCTTTTGCTCCCGAAGGTCGCAAAAGATGATGTGAAAATGAAGAAAGAGTTCGTCCAGTTCCGGTGCTCGGTCTACGAGAAGAAACTGCTGAAGGTCAAGGCCCGGAAGAGCGGTCTTTCCGTCAGTGAGTACTGCAGACGGGCAGCTTTCGATGATCGTATCGTGGAACGGATGACGGACGAACAGATAGAGGCCTATAAGTTATTGGTCAAATACCAAAGGAACTTTAAACTGATTACCAACATGTTCCGAAAACGGAACCCCAGATTGGCCGAGGAAACTGCCCAGCTGGCCAAAGAGATACGACAACACCTTTTAAACTTCAAGAAATGATAGGCATGGGAAAGTCCATATCGCACATCGCAGCCTCTATGAGCTACGGGATGAACCAGGAGAAAGAATCGGAGATCATCCACAGCCAATATCTGGCCGGGGAGACCCCACGGGAGATCACCGAGGAGTTCAAGGTCATCCAAGAGCAGAATGAACTGTGCAGGAAGAACACGCTCAGCTTTGTTCTCAGTCCCACCATCGAGGACGGGAGGAAACTGGAAAGGGAGCAGCTCAAGGAAATGACCGAAAGGTTTCTTAAGGAAATGAACCTTAAGCAGCACCAGGCCATTGCCTTTGTCCACCGGGACAAGGAACATGTGCACGTCCATCTGTACGCCAACCGGATAAACTTTCAGGGAAAGGCCTACAATGACAGTTTCATCGGAAAACGTAGCCAGCAAGTGGCGGAACGGGTGGCCAAACAGATGGACCTGACCACGGTAAGGGAGGTACAGCAGGAAAAACTGTACCAGATGCAACATGTCCGCTCTGAAATACAGAAAATCCATGAAAAGGTCGTGGCCAGGGACCGGCCAAGGGACTTTGACCAGTATATCAAATCCATGGAGCAGAACAATGTTAAGGTCATCCCTAGCATCAACAGGCAGAACCAACTGCAGGGATTTAGGTTCGAGTACAAGGGAACCAACCTAAAGGGAAGCGAAGTGCACCGTTCCATGTCCATGGGGAGGATTGCCCGTCAAATGAACTTTGAAAAGAACATGGCACAACGGATTGCCAAGGACAAGAGCATGCAGCTTTTGGGCAGGACAGTGAATGTCCCAACAAGTCTGACCCAGACACTCATAAAGAAAACCATCAAATTGGCCATAAAAGTGGTCAGGGACACTGGAATAGGAATCTAAACACAACAACATGGCAAAACTTGATGAAATAGCGGAACTGTTGACCGAAGAGATCAATGGATTTGAGAAGAGCATCGGCCGATTGGAGAAGGCACATGAAAATTTGCAGAATCTTCCATTAAGGCCCGACACCACTGAGATCAAGGTGCTTCTAAATGATTATGGGAACAATCAAAAAAAGACCATTGAGGAACAACAAAGACTGATGGAAAGGATTCTTCATAAAGTAGAGCGGTCCATTCTCTTGCCCAGTTGGGCCATTAAACTTTCATGGGGATTGTTGGTGTGTGTTCTTTTTGTGCTAGGGTTTTCAATCTATCAGGTATCAAGGATATCAAAGAAAGAACAGGTTGCATATATAGAAGGTCAGGATGATGCCATTGAACACTACGGGACATTCCTCGACGATAGCCCAGAGGCAAAGGACCTCTATCAAAAATGGCTGGAGGGAAAAGGCAAAAAGTAGGACAGCGCCCTATCCTATTTTTGATAAACACTTTTCTTCCCGAACGCTACAAAAATAGGCCAGGATCCATGCGCCGAAGTTGGGGGTAAGATTTGGGACGAGGGAGGGTTAAGGCTACAGTTTAACCAACTTCTGATTATAATTGTCTAGTATATTATTCGGCAGGGACTTCAGATATATTTGAGTAGTTGATAGTCGATTATGGCCAAGCATTGAAGAAATAGCTTGTAAAGGAACGTCCTGCAGCATAGCTTGGGTTGCAAAACTATGACGAGATACATATGAAGTCAACCGCTGCTCTATCTTGCATTTTTTTGCAATTTCTTTAAGTCCTTTATTATATCTCTTTCGTGCCCATAAGACGTCTTTATATTGAAGTTCAAATGTGGCTCTTTTAATGATTGGAAATATAAATTCAGACCTCTCTTTATCCTTAAGATAAAACGAGAGGATTTCCTTTAACTGAGGCGTGATGTTAATATCATACGGCTTTGACGTTTTTTTTCTTTGGAATTTAATTCGGTTGTCAATGATATTTTGAACCCTTAAAAAAGCCAAGTCCATAAAGGAAATACCATAAAGCATATAAGAGGCAAGGAAGTAATTTCTATAGTGAAACAGACTATCCGTTTCTTCCAGTTTTAAAAGCATAATTGATTTGATGCTTTTAATGTCAAGCGCTCTTTTTTCCGTAGGAGTAGTTTTAATCTTATAATGTGTAAAAGGATAAGCATCTCTAGAAACAACATCAGACTTGATGGCCTTGTTAAAGACTGCTTTGATTGTTCTCATATACGTCGATAGGCTGTTAACAGAATTGCCTTTGGAAAAGTGCCAGTTCTCAAATCTTTTGAGAAAATCATAATTGATTTCGTTGAATTTGATATCATTTCCATCAGCGAATTTCTCCAACACCTTAATTACCGCGTAGTATGTGTTTGCATTACCATAACGTTCAGCTGCCTTTAACTCATCGACAATATCCTCGCTAAACTTAAAAAATGAATCCAATGATGCGGTTTTTACAATCTTCTTCTTAAGCTGCAAAATGGATAAAAAGTTAAGCTCGTCCTTTTCGTTCAGGTCATTAATTATGTCGACCGCTCTGGTCTTTTCTTTTAAGAGTTGATTATTTAGTTTACTAACTGATGAAGTGCCTTTGAATGCTCTTTTAACTTTCTCGTTTTTATTATCCCAAAATTCCTTTTTTATTGATTGACCTAAGCTTATGGAAGTTGTTTTTCGAAAATGAGTTAATCGCAAAATTATAGGGTAGGAGGCATCTTTTTTCTTCCTACGCGTATCCAAAGAGAGTTTTATATTGGTATTCATCCTAATCAAAGATAAAAAAATTTGCACGCAATTTGCACGCAAATAGATGATTTTAATTGAAATCAAACAAATACAAAATTTTTTAAATAACTGAAAAACAAATGAATATGTATTTTTTTGATTCGATATAGTGTAGTAATCCTCTTTCTGGCAGGCAAGAGGTCACCGGTTCGAATCCGGTATTCTCCACCATAATGATAAAAGCACCTCATTGACGGGGTGCTTTTTTTGTGGTATATTCTAAGGAAATATCTTCCTAAACTTCTCAGGAAGCTCATCTGTAATGCGTATGTTTTCGTTGGTAAACGGATGCTTAAACTCCAAAGAAAAAGCATGTAAATACAGGCCCTTGCCCTTTAAAATTAAGTTTTCGAAAGCGTATTCTTTATCTCCGAGTATGGGATGACCCAAACCAAACAAATGCTTGCGCAATTGGTGTCTTCTGCCCGTTTTGGGATGTAACTCCAACAAATTGAGGGTGCCGAACCGTTGCGAGGGAACGGATTCCATTACTATATAATCCGATTCCGATGGTTTCCCGTCTATTTCGGATGTTATGGTTCCTTCACTCTTCATTTTACCAATAGTGACAGCATAATAGGTTTTTGCAATGGTTTTGTCCTCGAACATTTTGTTCAGGGTTCGTATGCTACTGCTCGTCTTCCCAACTAAAACAATGCCAGTAGTGGCATAATCCAATCGGTGTACGGGTTGGGGCGTGGCAGCATCCGATAGCTTGCTGTGTTGCAGGTTTTGTGGCAAGGCATTGGCGATGGTTTTGAACTTGTTGCCACTCACTTCGATGCCTGCTGGTTTATGGATGATGGCCAAATGATCATCTTCAAACAAAACTTGTAACGGAAAAACGAGTTGCCTATTTGGTAGGATTTTCTTTGGAAGGGATAAGGCAATGTGTTCTCCTCCGGTAATCATTGTTG
This sequence comes from Flagellimonas lutimaris, assembly GCF_051494225.1. Taxonomy (GTDB): domain Bacteria; phylum Bacteroidota; class Bacteroidia; order Flavobacteriales; family Flavobacteriaceae; genus Flagellimonas; species Flagellimonas lutimaris_A. Next base: position 311,684 of record NZ_JBNPYE010000002.1, read on the forward strand.
CCGTGGTGGCGATGGCACCATTTACGGTAATGTACTTTTTCTTTATGGCTTTTTTAAGGGCTGATTTTGTTGGTATTGCCTCAAAAATACCTACGCCATATTCCTGTATCCGTTGGGGAATGTGAATCTCGGGGACGGTATGGGTTTCGTTTGCTTCGATTTAAGAGTTGATAATTACATAAAACTACCATTTTCTACAGTTAAAGCTATTAGGTCGATTTATTCCTTAAACATTAACCTTCCTTTAGGATGGATTTTTTGTATTTGGCCTGTGCTTTTTTGAACTTTACTTCAAAACAAATCAACATGAAACTAGAAGGAAAAGTAGCATACATCACAGGAGGAACCAAAGGTATAGGTTACGGTATTGCCGAATGCTTGTTGGAACAAGGCATGAAGGTGGCCGTTAGCGGAAGAAGCCAAGAAAGTGCAGATGCCGCAGTAAAAGGCTTAAACAACCCGGACAATGTGTTGGGCTTGGTGTCCGATGTGTCCAAATTGGAAGATGAGAAAAAGGCTGTGGCGGCTATTCTCGACAAATGGGGGCAATTGGATGTAGTGATGGCCAACGCAGGGGTGGGACATTTTGCACCCATTGACCAATTGGAAGATGAGAAATGGCATCAGATGATCGACACCAACCTAAACGGGGTGTACCACACGCTAAAAGCTTCGGTGGAAGCTTTGAAAAAGTCGGAAGGCTATTATATGACCTTGGCCAGTTTGGCGGGAACCAATTTTTTCCCAACTGCAGCGGGTTATAACGCTACCAAGTTTGGCGTTGTCGGTTTTACGCAGGCAGCTATGTTGGATTTAAGGCAATATAACATCAAGGTCACCACCATTATGCCAGGTTCCGTAGCGAGTCATTTTAACGACCATGAACCATCGGAAAAAGATGCTTGGAAGATTCAACCGGAAGACATTGGTAAATTGGTGGTCGATTTGCTCACCATGCACCCACGTACCTTGCCGAGCAAAATTGAAGTACGTCCTACACGTCCCGATTTAAAATAATTAATCCACCTTTTCGGTTAGGGGAATCTCGGAATTACAGATTTCGCGGATAAGTTGGTACAGGTAATTTTCGAAGGTCGCGAGGGTATCGGCATTAATTTGGGTGTTCTTGTCCTCTGAAAAGCGGAACAATCCTTGACTCAGTTTTTTAAAGGATATGATTCCCGCCTGTACGTCGCTTATGCCATGTTTTTTGGAATATAGGTAGGCGTAACAGAGCAATTGGAATGCCTTGCTCTTGTCGTAATCTGTAATCAGCGTTTCCCAGTCCGTTATTTTCACATTTTTGGCCTCTACCTTGCCTGTTTTATAATCTATGATTCTCACGGTACCGTCAAATTCATCCACACGGTCCAAAGTTCCCTTTAGTTTGATAGGAAAATCAAGCCCAGGAATAGTGATGAATTCTTCGTAGCGTTCCTCAAGCGCCAATATTTTAATTTCGTGTCGTTTTAGCTGTTTGAGTTCATCATCCAAAAAGTTGTGCAGGTATTTTATGATGACATTGTACACCAGCAGAAACTTTCCTTTGGAAACATCCACCCCAGAAAGATTCTTTTCAAAATGATGCTGCACCACATTGGCAACTTTAGTTTTTAGGGCCTTCACATTTTCTTCTGTCAATAGTTGATTAATGAGCGGCGTATAGAGTTGTTCCAAACTATCGTGAATAATGGTTCCGAAGGTATTGGCAGCAATATTTTCTTCAACCTCTTCCAAATCATTGATTTTAAGAATATTTCTTGTGTAAAAATCAATAGGGTTTCTTATGTAATTGGTCAACGAGGTCGGCGAAAAACCGTTTTGGGCAAAAGCCTTGAGATCTTCCATAAACTCACCCTGTTTGTTGATTTGGATCAGAGGCTTTGCCTCTATGCTGATTTTAGGGGTGGCAATGGTGTGGGTAATATGTAATTTTAGATTTTCATCCGTCAGCAATTGTGTGATCAATCTGCTTTTTTCTCCACCTTCCAATACATCGGGTTCGGTGTTGTAGGTGATATAAATGTTCTTTGCCCGTTGAATCAATCGGTAGAAGTGATACACGTAAATGGCGTCCTTTTCTTTGTAGGTGGGCAGGCCATAATCCCGTTTTACATCAAAAGGAATAAAAGAGTTGTTGGATTTGCCCGAAGGGAGAATACCCTCGTTCACCGAAGTGATGATAACGGTTTCAAAATCTAGGTTTCTACTCTCCAACATTCCCATTATTTGAAAACCCGTCAATGGCTGACCAATAAAATCCAAGGTTTCCATATTGGCCAATTGTTTGAAGAGGTTTTTGATGGATTTGAGCTCACCCATAAAATCAACCTTGTCCAAATACTGTCCCAATTGGTTGAAGAGCGCATAGAACCGATACAGATATTCCAGTTCCAAGGCATTTTTCTCATTTTGATAAATCAATTTCAACCGTTCGATGAAGAGCAAACAGTTGTTGATCCAATCCATTGGCGAGATAGTACCCGAGGGAAATATAATCGATAACAGATTTTTTGCTTTGGGATATTTGGCGAGAATCTCCGAGTTGATGTAAAGTAGGTTTCCTTCTTTGATATCCTTGGTCATGCGTTGCGCAAAATTCCCTTGTTCTTCAGAAGAAAGGGTCAAGGTATAGGGGTTGGAGATAAATTCCAATACTCGTTTATAGAACCAACCTCGTTCGGAAACGTTGAGGTGGAGTTCCAAATAATTTATAAAAAAGGAATAGAGTACCGTTTTGTTCAGTGGCATCCCCATGGTAATGTTCACCTCTGGGATATTGCTGGGAAGGGCATTCAGTATTGGGTTGAGCAAAGTTTCATCTGCCAGAACCAAAGCGGTTTTGGTGAGGTCGATATCTTCTTGTTGGCCAATGCTCTCCAATAATTGACCCACATATTTGGTTTGTGATATGCTTTTGGGAACCCCGGTTATAGTGATGTTTTTTTTTACGAGAAAATTGTGCTGCGGTTCTATTTTATGCCCATGCTTGTAGTAGGGCCAGTTGTATTGATAATCTCGCACAAATAAACCTGCATCGTGAATGGGGTCGTTTAAAAAATAGGTATCGATGTCCCAATAGATATGTGCATTGCCTTGTTCCAGATAGTGTTGAATAACGGTTGATTCTGCGGCGTTCAATGCATTGAAGCCAACAAAAATGATCGGTCTGTTATTCGTTTCTTGATGAATTCCATTTTGAATAGCTTTCACCGCTTCACGTTGAATCAAGCCTTGATACCCTCTTTTTTGTTCTAGCAGAGTATCATAAAAATTTTTGTAGATGGTTTCCAGATTCTTCCAAAGTTGTAAATAATTCTCAACGAGTTCCGTTTTTTCCTTACTCGCGGACCAATGGTTGATTTCCTTGATGGCAGAGAGGTAATTTAATATGTCGTGAGCAGGAATTAGATAACCATCGATCTCATTGAAATCCTGCAATAATGTTTGTCCCCAATTGATAAAGGATACAAAATCATCTGATTCTTCTATTTGGGATTGCTTGTAGACTTTAAAAAGAAGCAGCAGCAAATCGATATTTGAGGCTTGGTTTAAGTTTGATAGCTTTCCAATGAACTCTTGAATGGATAGTACGTCTGGACTGAATATGTTTTTTTTCAGTTGGTTGGAGATATGTTTTTTTAAAAACGTACCTGATCGTTTACTGGGAAGTACAAAGGTACACTGCGTAAAATCCAACTGTTTGTGGTGGAGGTCGTCCAGTACATATTCTAGAAAAGTATCATGCATGGATTAAAAATAAAAAAGGCCCCGCATTTGCGGAGCCTTTTTCAAGAAAACTTTGTTTCTTATTATTTTACCAAGTTGATTTCAACTCGTCTGTTTTGTGCTCTACCAGCTCTTGTGTTGTTAGTAGCGATTGGCTTAGCTTCACCGTAACCGATTGCAGTCAATCTATCAGAACTGATTCCTTTGTCAATCAAGAAGTCTCTAACAGAGTTAGCTCTCTTTTCTGAAAGGCTTTGGTTGGTTTTTTCACTACCAACGCTATCAGTATGGCCTTCTACAGTAAACTTAGCGTTAGGATACTCGTTCAAGATTTGGATAATGTCAACCATTACTGAAGTAGACTCAGCTTTGATAGAAGATTTACCGGTATCGAACAAGATAGTTCTAGCGTAATCATTCAATTGCTTTTGAACTTCTTCAGTTACTTCTGGACAACCGTTGTTAGCGACAGTACCAGCGATTTCTGGACACTGATCGTCTTTGTCAAGAACTCCGTCACCATCAGCATCAGGCCAAGGGCATCCGTTGTTTGCTGCTGGACCAGCTTCGTTAGGACACTCATCATCTTTATCAGCAACACCGTCACCATCAGCATCAGGACAACCGGCTAGTGCAGGAAGACCTGGAGTACTTGGACAAGCATCATCTTTATCGGCAACACCGTCACCGTCAGAATCAGGACATCCGTTCATTTCTTTAGAACCAGCTTCGTTAGGACAAGCGTCTTTGGCATCTTCGATACCGTCGCCGTCAGAATCAGGACATCCGTTGAATGCTTCTAGACCAGCAACTTCTGGACAAGCATCGTCTTTGTCGTAGATACCGTCACCATCAGTGTCAGTACCACCAAACTTGATGCTGATACCAGCCATATGTTGGAAGTGAGAAACCAAGTAATCTTCAAATGCGTGCTTGTACTGTGTTTGAAGGGTGAAACCTAGGTTGTCAGAGAACCAAAAGTTAACACCAACACCTCCGTTTACGGTTCCAGCTCCGATTTCATCAATCCAAGTGTAACCACCACCTACTTCTACGAAAGGATCTACGGTAGTGTTTTTAAGAATGTTGTATTTAATGGTACCATCGATAGCGTAGTGAGAAAGGTCATCAACTTCGAAATCTCCAATATTTTCAATCCTGTTCAGAGATCCTTTAGCTCCTACAGAGAAACCATCCCCAACATACTTGGAAACAGATATGTAAGATACCGATGGTAAAATGTTCCAGTGGTCTGTAACATTAAAGTACTCATCGAACAATGTGGAACTTGAATAAGGATTGTTACTATCGTTAGTAGGATAAGCGTCTATCGCATTCACCCCAATGCTAACTTGCCAGGGATTATTTTCGTCTTGCGCTTGTATGCTGTTGATCCCTACAAATACAAGAGCAACAACCAATAATTTGCTAAGATGTTTCATGCTCAAAATTTTAAGTTTAAGTGTTTATCAGCAGCAAATGTAAGTTGTTAAGACTTATTAACAAAATCTAAATTTCATTTTTTTTAACTCTTTTACCAGAAGAATTGCTGCATTTCATCGAATTTAGATGATCTTTAACGATTTTCCTACCTTAATGAAGGCATTAATAGCCTGGTCCAAGTGTTCTTTTTCGTGTGCAGCGGATAATTGAACTCTAATCCTAGCTTTGTCTTTGGGAACCACTGGATAAAAGAAGCCAATCACATAAATCCCCTCTTCCAAGAGCATATCCGCCATGTTTTGTGACAGTTTGGCATCGTAGAGCATTACTGGTACTATGGCAGAATCTCCATCAATAATGTCAAAGCCAGCTTCTTTCATTCCTTTTTTAAAGTATTCCGTGTTGCTTTGGAGTTTATCTCTTAAAGAAGTGTCTTTGTCCAACATTTCAAAAACTTTAATGGATGCACCAACTATGGCAGGAGCCAATGAATTGGAGAACAAATAGGGTCTTGAACGCTGACGAAGTAATTCAATAATTTCTTTTTTTCCTGTAGTATAACCTCCCATGGCCCCACCCAAGGCTTTACCGAGTGTGCCTGTAATGATGTCAATACGATCCATAACTCCTTTTTCTTCCAAAGTTCCGCGGCCTGTTTCCCCTATAAATCCTGCTGCATGGCATTCATCAATCATTACCATGGCATCATATTTATCCGCTAGGTCACAGATTTTGTCCAAAGGAGCCAAAAGTCCGTCCATAGAGAAAACCCCATCAGTTACGATAACCTTAAAACGGGCTCCGTCAGCGTTACTTTGTTTAAGTTTTTCCTCAAGGTCGGCCATATCATTATTGGCATATCGATATCTCATGGCCTTGCACAAACGAACCCCATCAATAATAGAGGCGTGGTTCAGGGAATCTGAAATAATCGCATCTTCCGCTGTGAGCAACGGTTCAAATACACCACCGTTGGCATCAAAAGCAGCGGCATATAATATGGTATCCTCGGTACCATAGAAATCGGCAATTTTCTGTTCCAACTCTTTGTGGATATCCTGCGTTCCGCAAATAAATCGAACCGAAGACATTCCAAAGCCGTGGGTGTCCATGGTATCTTTTGCGGCTTGAATCACATCAGGATGTGAGGAAAGGCCCAAATAGTTGTTCGCACAAAAATTGATGACCTCTTCCCCTGTGGAAATTTTTATCACTGCCCCTTGCGGAGAGGTGATGATTCGTTCTTTTTTAAATAGGCCAGCTTCTTCTATTTCTTTCAACTCTTTGGCCAAATGTTCTTTTATTTTCCCGTACATATCTTTACTTAACTTTATACAAAAATAGGTTCTATTTGCTGGTCAATATAAACAATAATGGATTGTTTGATTTTATAATCCATTGCTTTTAAAATATCGGCATAGTTTGCAATTTGCTCTTTGTGCCTGGGTGATGGTTTACCCGTTTTATAATCAATGATGGTAGCTTGGTTCCCATCAATTATAATTCTGTCAGGTCGAAGGGAATGTCCATCCGTAGTCAGTATTTCTTGCTCGTTCAATATATGAAAGTTGTCCAAGAACAAGTCTTTCAACTTTGGATGATTCACGACGGCCATTATTTTTTGTTTGATGTCGCTCGCTGCCTCTTTGGGAAAATGTCCCTCAATTTCCAACCGTTCCAAAACTAGATCAACATCCTTTACAGTTTTGATTTGGCTCAACGCAAAGTGAATCAAGTTCCCCATCTCAATAGCTTCCATACGTTCATCATCCCACATACGGCCCGATTTGGTAGAAATAGTGAATCCAGCATCATCTTTTGGGCGGGTTACATAGGAGATATAATTTTCGGTGGATTCCAAAGGTGAAGTTGCAATTTCTTTTGATGGGAATGTTCCGATGGTATAAACACCACTTTTACTTTCAAGAATATTCTTCAGCTGAATATACAATTGAAACAAATCAGAGTAGGATGAAGCAGCATCAACTGAAGCAATATCTTTTTTACTGGTCTCGGTAATTACAAACAGCCCTTTTACCGGACGGGTGAGTGCTACATAAAGCACGTTCATGGAATCCAACAAGGTTTTTTGTTCTTCGACCACATATTTTTGTTGGGCCACCTCGTTGTATTCCAACATGTCCTTATTGTTGTTGATGAGGAATTCGTCCAACCCTAAAGCTTCATCATTGGTAGTGGCTGGCACCCAAGATTTCTTTTTCTTTCTTTTATCATCCAGAATCGCGTTGGCAAACGGGAAAATCACAAATGGGAATTCAAGACCTTTGGCCTTGTGGATGGTCATAATTTTTACGGCATCCACGCCATCGGGCGCGGCAATGGACAGGGATTGTTTTTTTATCTCCCAATAATTAAGAAAGGCATAAACGCTCGGTCCTTCACTTTTTTCCAAATCCAGTACTTCGTCCATCAAAAACGAAATGTGCGCAATGGAACCCTCATAAAGCTCGAACTGCACTATGGCGGTTTCCAAAATGGTGAGCACAGGTTTACCCTTTAATTCATAAATATTGAAGTTGTACGCTGTAGCCAAGAACGCTTCAATAGCATCTAAGTTTTTGCTGATGAAGTCATGTTTGCCATTTTCATCGGGAGACAGATACATTAATATATGGTACGCCGCCTCTCTGTCCTTTACGTTTTCAAAAATCCTAAGTATGGAAACCAAAAAAATGACCTTTTCATTTTTGCTCAACAGCAACGCATCCGAAGAAACAATGGGGATGTTGTTTTGCGCCAAAAAATTCGCCAGTAGCATCCCTTTGTTATTGTCGCGAACCAAAACACAGATATCGGCATACGCATGGTTTTCCGAAATGATGCGTTGAATGGAATTTAATGTTTTATCGCAATAGGCCTTATCCTTCTCTTCCACATCTTTGTCCAAAAAGGACATTTGGATGTAGCCCCCTGATTTGTTGTTGGTTTTTTGATGGGAGTCGTTCAAAAATAGGTTCCGATAATCTTCATTGGCGAGCACAGGGGCCACTTCGGTAAAAAAACTGTTGTTGAAGTTCACGATTTCATCATAGCTCCTCCAGTTGGTATCCAACGAATGAATGCTTGGTTCTATCACAAATGGATGAGATTTTCTGTTGATTAGATTGAGAAACTGCTCCGCTCTACCGCCTCGCCAGCGATAAATGGCCTGCTTTACATCACCGACCAAAAAAAGTGAGCCTCGTTCGTGTTTTTCATCTTCACTTTCCAAAGCATTGCCAATGAGTGGCACCAGATTTTCCCATTGCATTTTTGAGGTATCCTGAAACTCATCAATAAAATAATGACGGTATTTTTCGCCCATCCGTTCATAAATGAAAGGGACGGGTTGATTTTTGATTTCTTTAGAGAGAATTGCGTTCAAAGAAGAAATTGGAACAATGTCTCGATCTAGTTCAATATTCTTGATTTCCTTGGCGATTTCGTTCAAAACGGTCATTGGTACGATGTTGCCATAAATGTTTTGTAAATAACTATGCCGATAAATAAGTTGTTTAACGGTCAAATAGTGCTCTAAGGTGGTGATGGCTAAATGGGTGACGTCCCTTTTGTCGCTGGCCTTGAGCAATTTTCCTTCAACCAGATTGGGCTCCAAAGTTTTGGCGGCGTACAATTTTTTAGGGTCGAGCTCGCCATCAATCATCTTTTTAAAATGATTGGGGAGGGTCTGTCTGGGAAAATCAGTAAAATCAAACCCTTGATGCTCCATTTCTTGAAGTACAATTTCAGCCAATTGCTTTACCTTTTCTTCAATGTTCTTGCTTTCTGATGCAATCCTTTTTTGTATGTCCTGAAAATTACCAATGGATTTTTCGCGCAGCGGATTTATATGCTCGGAGTGATTTTCCTGAAAAAGGAGTTTTCCGATTTCTACCAAATCATAAGTGATGTTCCAGCTTTTGTCATCATCAATTTTTTCCAAGGAAAAAGTAATCAGGACTTCGGTAAGTTTTTCATCATTGCCGGCACGTTCCAGCAACCTTCCCACTGCTTCTTCCAACAGTAAATCCAAATTGAGCTCCACTTCAAAATTTTGGGATAGATGCAAATCGCGGGCAAATGTTTTTATGATTTTGTGGTTGAACTTGTCTATGGTGGAAATCTCAAAAAAGGAGTAATTGTGAAGAATTCGCTTTAGGATAAGTTGGGACCTTTTTCGCAATTCTTCCCCGGTCAAAGAAAGTTCGCCACAAAGCGATTGGAAAAGGCCTTTCTGTTTTTCGGGGACAACATCTTGACCAAAGGCATAAAGGTTGTCCAATATCCTGGTTTTCATTTCATCCACCGCTTTGTTGGTAAATGTAATGGCCAAAATCTGACGGAATTTTACCGTAGCATCGTTGGACAGTAATAATTTAAGGTATGCTTTGGCAAGGGCATAGGTCTTGCCAGAGCCTGCTGATGCGCTATATATTTTAAAATTAGACCCCTCCAAGGATGTTTTTTCTGCAAAATAAGGATTCCTTGCCCGATGTTAACATGGTTTTAGCGGAATATAAATGTTAAAACTTGTATTTTTACGTGAGTAAAGTAATAACTTAAAAAAACAGAATATTATGGCTTTTGAATTACCTAAATTACCTTATGCATACGATGCATTGGAACCACATATAGATGCTAGGACCATGGAAATACACCATACTAAGCATCACAATGGCTATACTACTAAATTGAACGCTGCCATAGAGGGAACAGATTTAGCCGGAAAAGGAATTGAAGATATCCTTACTGGTTTGGATATGTCCAACACTGCAGTTAGAAACAATGGAGGAGGGTTTTTTAACCACAGCCTGTTTTGGGAAGTAATGTCTCCGAACGGTGGTGGAGCTCCATCCGGAGAGTTGGCCTCTGCCATTGATGAAGCTTTTGGTTCTTTTGATGCATTCAAAGAAAAATTCAGTGCTGCTGCTGGGTCAAGATTTGGATCGGGATGGGCTTGGTTGTGCGTGCATAAAGGAGGAAAAGTTGAAATTTGTTCTACTCCAAACCAAGATAATCCCATTATGCCAGGAGTAGGTTGTGGTGGTTACCCAATCTTGGGCTTGGATGTATGGGAACATGCATACTATTTGCACTATCAAAATAGAAGACCAGAATACATATCAGAATTTTTCAGTGTTATCAACTGGGATAAAGTTTCTGAGAACTACGCAGCTGGCAAATAAGAACTAGTTCGTTATTAAATATAAAAGCCGTGCAGTTGGTGCATGGCTTTTTTTGTTTCTATTTTTTTAAAATAGAAAAGGGCGAGGAAGTCCTCGCCCTTTTCGTCCCAAATCTTACCATAAACTTAACCTACTTATGCTATGGCGAGACTAAAATACTGGTATTGTGAGAAATAACAAAGACTTTTAAAAAATATTTTGCTTTTTGGAAGAAAAAGAAAAGGTGCAGTTCATCGATAAAAATGTTAAAACCTTGGTAGTCAAATATAAAGAAGGCGGAGCACGCTCCGCCTTCTTTCCCCAAATCTTACCATGAACTTAACCTACTTATGCTATGGTCCTCCAAATGTAAGCCAAGCGATGTTTTTGTGCCCAAGCTTTTAGATGAAACTCCCTTTAATTGGTTAAAGTGTACAACTTGGCCTCCAGAGCATTATTAATGAAGAAAAGGATTACGAAGATTTCCAGTTGGGAAAGTGTAGAAAATAAAAAAGGTGGAATAGCTTCCACCTTTTTTGCCCCAAATCTTACCATGAACTTAACCTACTTATGCTATGGCAGATACTAAAGTAGGATTGAGGGTTTCTAATTGTATAAAAACCCGCTATACTGCTAGTTTCATCGATAAAACGCACACTTTTTGTGCATTTTGTACATGACTGTTAATAAGCTCTTTCGTTCTTGCCCTCGAAAAAGTTGACAAATGCCTTATTGACCACCCTATTGCCACCAGGTGTTGGATAATTTCCAGTAAAATACCAATCACCTAAGTTTTTAGGACAAGCGCTATGCAGACCTTCAATGGTCTGGTAAATGATTTCAACCTCTGCATTGATACCTTCCGGACTTAATATCTCCCCAATTTTCTTTGAAATCTGTTTGGCAGAGAACGGCGCATAAAATTCTTTAACATAGTTGACGGCGTCCTTGTTGGATGTGTCTGTCTGAGTGAGACACTTTTCATAAATCTCCTTTATCAAATGGGTTGTGCCGTGATCCTCGTGCAAAGCTTTTGCTGCTTTAAAAGCCACAAAATCTTCCAGCTTGGCCATATCGATACCGTAGCAATCAGGGTAGCGTATTTGAGGGGCGGAGGAAACCACAACGATTTTTTTAGGAGAAAGTCTGTCCAATATTTTTAGGATACTTCGCTTCAAAGTGGTTCCTCGAACAATACTATCATCTATAATAACAAGGTTGTCCGTGCTTTTTACGGAACCATAAGAAATGTCATAAACGTGGGTGACTAAATCATCCCTGCTACTATCTTGGGTGATAAAGGTTCTCAGCTTTGCATCCTTAATGGCCACTTTCTCAATTCGTGGTCTTACGGCCAATATCTTGTGAAGCTCTTCTCCAGTCATATTGGGACCTAGTGCCAAAATTTGCTCCTCTTTTTTCTTGTTGAGGTAATTCTGGGCCTCTTTTACCATGCCAAAGAAAGAAGTTTCCGCCGTGTTCGGGATATAGGAGAAAACCGTATTTTTTAAATCGTTGTCTATGGATTTCAATATTTCGGGAAACACCAGTTTTCCCAATTTTTTTCTTTCCTGATAGATTTCTTTATCGCTACCTCGAGAGAAGTAAATGCGTTCAAAAGAACAAGCCTTTCGCTCAGTGGGTTCCAAAATCCTTTTCAAGGCCATGGAGCCACTTTTCTTGATAATTACGGCATGCCCAGGATCTAGCTCTTTTACATCTTCAAAATCAACATTGAAAACCGTTTGGATCACAGGACGTTCCGACGCCACTACCACAACTTCATCATCTTGGTAGTAATAAGCGGGTCGTATTCCCGCAGGATCCCTCATCACAAAGGCGTCACCATGACCAACAAGTCCGCTCATGGCATAACCTCCATCCCAGTTTTTGGAAGCTTTTCTCAAAATCTTGGCAACATTCAAACGTTCTGCAATAAGGGCAGAAGCTTCTCTTTTGGTATATCCTTCTTTTTTGATTTGCTTGTAGAGCTTGGCAACGGCATCATCCAAAAAGTGGCCGATTTTTTCCATTACGGTAACGGTATCGGCTTTTTCTTTGGGGTGCTGTCCCAATTCCACCAAGTTTCCGAAAAGCTCATCAACATTTGTCATGTTAAAGTTTCCGGCAACGATAAGGTTACGGTGCATCCAGTTGTTCTGTCTCAAAAAGGGATGAACACTTTCAATGCTGTTTTTACCAAAGGTGCCATAACGAACGTGCCCCATTAGAAGTTCTCCGATATAGGGAATGTTCTTTTTTTGCCAGGCAACATCGTCTTCATGTTCTGGATGCTCGGTCAAGGCCGTATTGATACGATTGTTTATTTGGGCAAAAATATCCTGAATGGGCTGTTGTTGGGCCGACCTTACACGACTCATGTACCGTTCACCAGGCTCCATGTCCATTTTAATACTTGCAAAACCAGCCCCGTCTTGTCCACGGTTGTGCTGTTTCTCCATCATTAGGTACATCTTATTTACACCGTAAAAAGCGGTACCGTACTTTTCTTTGTAGTACTCCAGGGGTTTAAGCAAACGGATCAACGATATGCCACATTCGTGCTTAATGGGATCACTCATAACAAATCAAATAAAAAAGCCCCGAAATTTTCAGGGCAAACATTTACGTTAATTCAATATTGAACTGTGTCAGTTCTTTAAACTGTACCAAGCGGGCATCGACCTCGCTCTTTTCTAAATTCACCATCCGTTCGGTTCCAAAGCGTTCCACACAGAACGATGCCAAATTGGATCCGTGAATAATGGCGTTCTTCATACTTTCAAAAGATATGTTTCCTACTTCGGTCAAGTATCCGGCAAAACCACCGGCAAAAGTGTCTCCTGCACCGGTTGGGTCAAAAACTTCTTCCAAAGGCAGGGCAGGGGCAAAGAAAATATTGTCTTTATGGAACAAGAGTGCGCCGTGCTCTCCCTTTTTAATCACCACATATTTAGGTCCCATTTCCTGAATTTTAGCTGCAGCCCTGACCAAGGAATATTCGTTGGTCATTTGTCTTGCTTCTTCATCGTTAATTGTAATGACATCAATTTTGGAGATTACCCCCATCAACTCATCCCATGTATTGTCCATCCAAAAATTCATGGTATCCAAGACTATAAGTTTTGGTCGTTTTTCCATCTGATTAATTACGCTCAACTGGATGTTTGGGTGAAGATTGCCAAGCATTACAATATCAGCATAGGTATAATCACTTGGTACCACTGGATTAAAATCGGCCAAGGTGTTTAATTCGGTGGCCAAAGTATCTCTGGAATTTAAGTCGTTGTGATATTTTCCTTCCCAAAAGAAAGTTTTACCGCCTTTCACTACTTCAACACCAGAAAGGTCAATGTCTTTATTTTTTAAAATATCCATGTAAGATTGAGGGAAGTCATCTCCCACCACAGATACGATTGCGGAGTCTATTTTAAATTGTGACGCTGCCAAGCCGATAAAGGTGCCGGCACCACCCAAAATTCTTCCTGTTTTCCCGAACGGTGTTTCAATGGCATCAAAAGCCATGGTTCCCACGATCAGTAATTTGCCCATTCCCTAATTTTTGCTGCAAATATACGGCATGGATGTTCCAATTATCAAAAAATGGCGTGTTTGTTCGCGAAACAGATTATTTTCTTCCGAAATCCGCAGGAATTTCACCCCAAGCTTTGGTTTCCCACTTCACAATTGGAGTATTGAACCTGTTTTTTGTTAACCACTCCTCTGCACGTTTTATCAGTTCAAAAAGTTGGGCGTTTTTGGTAGTTTTTTTCAATTTAGTGCCACACTTTTTCTTGCGCACCCACCCAATGGCGATTCTAGAATCTGAATAAAGGATTCGTTCACTTTTTTGCTGCTTTAAAAAGGCGAGACCGTGCACTAAGGCTAAAAACTCACCAACATTACTGGTTCCCTGTTCAAAAGGACCTTGGTGGAAAAGAACTCGCTTGGTTTTTGTATCTACTCCACGGTACTCCATTTTTCCAGGGTTGCCACTGGATGCAGCATCCACGGCAATGGAGTTGTAATTGGGGTCGCCAATTTTCAATAACTCTTCTGGGGTGAGTTCTGTTTTGCTCTTGGATTTGCCTTTATATTCCAAATAATTGCCATTGAAAGCTTTTTTGGCCTCTTCAAAAGTGGTGAACGATTTGTATTGGGCCCCTTTTGCACCATCAATTTGGGCTTTGCAATCGGCCCAGGATTCAAAAATACCGGGGCGCTTGCCTTTCCAGACTACATAAAACTTCTTTTTCTTCGCCATTTAGGATAAGAGTTTTTCTATCACCTGAGGAAAATGTTCGTATTCCAATTGATGCACTTTTTGGGCAATGGAATTTGCATCGTCTGAAGGAATCACATCTGTTTTTGCTTGAAAAATGATGGCACCCTCATCATAATTTTCGTTTACATAATGAATTGTAATACCAGTTTCAGTCTCTTTATTGTCCTTAACAGCTTGATGAACTTTATCCCCGTACATACCTTTTCCGCCATATTTAGGTAGCAAAGCTGGGTGAATATTGATGATTTTATTCGGGAAAGCATCAATAAGGTGTGATGGAATCTTCCAGAGAAAACCTGCAAGTACAATTAAATCCGTGTTAAGTCCTTTTAAAAAATTTACGACCGCATCAGAATTTTTAAAAGCGGGCTTATTAAAATAAAAGGCAGGGATCCCCAGGCGGTCACAACGTTCTAGGACTTTGGCCGAACTCTTATTGGTAAGTACCGCAGCTACTGCTACATCTGGTTTTTCACGAAAAAAGGAAATAATATTTTCTGCATTGGACCCACTGCCCGATGCGAAGATTACAATTCGTTTCATTCGTTAGGAATTGATATGTTTTTGGACTAAATTACGTCGGCTAAAGTAATGTACAGTATTTTAAGATGATTAATTTGGAGCACATTTTATCGACAAATGGTGTATTTAATCCAAAGTTTTATATTTTTGCCAACGATTTAAATTTTTAAAACCACAATAATTATGTCAGACATTGCATCAAGAGTAAAGGCTATCATCGTTGATAAACTGGGTGTAGATGAAAATGAAGTTGTAGCAGAAGCTAGCTTTACCAACGACTTAGGAGCGGATTCCTTGGACACTGTTGAACTTATCATGGAGTTTGAGAAAGAATTTGATATTCAAATACCAGATGACCAAGCAGAGAACATTGCCACTGTAGGTCAAGCAATTAGCTATATAGAAGAAGCTAAGTAATTATATGATATATCGCTAAAGATTATAAATTATCCATGTGGTTATTATCACATGGATAATTTTTTTTATAATTTACGTCTAAAGGGTAAAAAAATAGTTCAATGCAGTTAAAGCGAGTTGTGGTTACCGGAATGGGAGCGTTAACACCCATAGGTAACAATTTGGAAGCTTATTGGGAAGGACTACGGACCGGTAAGAGCGGTTCTGCCCCCATTACTTATTTCGATACCGAAAAATTTAAAACAAAGTTTGCTTGCGAGCTTAAGGGTTATGATCCTTCAGACTTTTTTGATCGCAAGGAGGCCAGAAAACTGGACAGGTTTGCCCAGTATGCTTTGGTATCTTCAGATGAAGCCATTGCGGACTCTGGAATAGACTTGAACGTTGTTGACAAGTTTAAGGTAGGTGTTATATGGGGAGCAGGAATAGGCGGATTGGAAACTTTTCAAAATGAGGTAATCAATTACGCCAATGGTGATGGTACACCACGTTTTAATCCATTCTTTATTCCCAAAATGATTGCAGATATCGCACCGGGTAACATTTCCATCAAACATGGATTTATGGGGCCAAACTATACCACGGTTTCTGCCTGTGCTTCATCGGCCAATGCCATGATCGATGCGCTTAACTATATTAGATTGGGACACTGCGATGTTGTTGTTACCGGCGGTAGTGAGGCAGCTGTAACTATGGCGGGTATGGGCGGATTCAATGCAATGCATGCACTTTCCACCAGAAATGAAAGCCCAGAAACTGCTTCCAGACCATTTGATGCCACTAGAGACGGTTTTGTATTGGGAGAAGGTGGGGGAGCACTCATTCTTGAAGAGTATGAGCATGCCAAAGCTAGAGGAGCCAAGATATACGCAGAAGTTTTGGGTGGTGGACTATCTAGTGATGCTTACCACATGACCGCACCACATCCAGAAGGTATTGGAGTAGTTCAAGTAATGAAAAACTGCTTAGAAAATGCTGGACTAAAACCAGAAGATGTAGATGCCATTAACACGCATGGAACTTCTACACCACTTGGAGATGTTGCAGAGTTAAAGGCTATTTCCAAAGTATTTGGAGATCATGCCAAAGACATTAATATTAACTCTACGAAGTCCATGACCGGACACTTGTTGGGTGCTGCAGGAGCCATTGAGGCCATAGCATCCATTTTGGCCATGGAGCATAATTTAGTACCTCCTACGATTAACCATAGCGTGGTTGATGAGGGAATAGACCCATCGCTAAACTTGACCTTGAACAAGGCACAGGAGCGAGAGGTAAAGGTTGCCATGAGCAATACGTTCGGCTTTGGAGGACACAATGCTTGTGTGTTATTCAAAAAATTAGGGTAGTTTTGTAGCATGAAACTTACTTCCAAAATATTCAATTCCCATCCGAGCACGGATGGGGATTTTTTTTTGGGAATCAAAAAAATACTTGGGTTTAAGCCCAAGAACCTGGAAATTTATAAAACGGCATTCCTTCACAGGTCCATGAACAAAAAGGACGCCAAAGGAAATCCAATTAACTATGAGCGATTGGAATTCTTGGGAGATTCAATGCTAGGAACCATCATCTCTAAATATTTATACAACGAAGTTCCTGAAGGAGATGAAGGCTACTTAACGAAAATGCGCTCCAAAGTAGTTAGTAGAAAGCACCTTAATGAATTAGGCAAGGATTTGGGGCTGTTGGAATTTGTGGAGAGTAGGATTCCCAAATCGCATTTTGGCGAAAATATCCATGGCAATGTTTTTGAAGCACTTGTAGGAGCCATTTACTTGGACAGGGGCTACAATTACTGTGAAAAGTTCATTGATGATAGGGTAATAGATCCCTATGTGGACATTGAGCAGTTGGAAGGAAAGGTGATTAGTTATAAGAGTTTGGTAATTGAGTGGTGCCAAAAAGAAAAGAAACCTTTTAATTACCATGTATATGAGGATACGGGGAATGATGAGCTTAAGCACTTTGCGGTCAAACTGACCATCGGGGACAGAATGCTTGCCAAAGCTAGGGCCACATCAAAGAAAAAAGCTGAAGA
This sequence comes from Flagellimonas lutimaris, assembly GCF_051494225.1. Lineage (GTDB taxonomy): Bacteria > Bacteroidota > Bacteroidia > Flavobacteriales > Flavobacteriaceae > Flagellimonas > Flagellimonas lutimaris_A. The sequence continues at coordinate 329,289 of NZ_JBNPYE010000002.1, forward strand.
GAAAGCTTCCAAAAGAGCCTATTTTGCATTGCAAAGCAAGATAGAAAACCACTAACTTTAAATAAAGGCAAACTCAAACGTTTTCGCTTTATTTATAAGTGTATAGTTTTGTATTAACTAGGCATTCATAAGGATTAAGCCTATATTTACCGTTCGTGTTATGGGCATGTTAACGACGCATAAGATATCGGCAGACCTATATGATGATAGTTTTTCTCTCATCGCCATACATAGTGATTTAGAAGATTATGCTATCACCTATGCCATAAATTCCATCTGTGGCCTATTTTTAAAACGGATGACAAAAGACCTTCATCTAGATGAAAATATGTCTTTCTCCGTATTCGATTGGGACGATGTAATAAACGACGTGTATTGGACACTGATTTCAAACAAATGCGAAGTTGAGGTGGAGACACCATCGGTAGGATTATTTGGAAACAATATTTCCATTAAAACCGATTATTTGGTAAAAGAACGGAAAGAAGTTGATTATTTTTTAAAAGTTGATTCAGCAGATGCAACAATCTTTTTACAAAAGATAAAATCCATAAATCAAATAGCCAAAGTGATAACAGCATATCCATTGGATACACAAAACTTAAAATCAAAAAGAAATTTAATCTTTTAACAATGCCAACGAGAAAGAAGACTAAAATTGTAGCAACCTTGGGTCCAGCCACCAGTAAGAAGGAAACCCTTAAGGAAATGATCCTGGCAGGAGTGGATGTTTTTAGAATAAACTTTTCCCACGCTGCCTACGAAGATGTTGCGGAACGAATTAAAATGATAAGGGAACTTAATGAAGAGTTGGAAATCAACACCGCCATACTTGCCGACCTACAAGGACCTAAATTAAGAGTTGGGGTCATGGGAGGTGAGGTCATTGTTGCTCCAGGTGATGAAGTCACTTTTGTTACAGGTGAACCTTTTGAAGGAACTGCAGAGAGGGTGTACATGAACTACCAAAGCTTTCCTAGGGATGTAAAAGCGGGAGAGCGCATTCTATTGGATGATGGTAAACTTATTTTTGAAGTAAAATCCACCAATGGAGATAATGAAGTAGTAGCGACCGTAATACAAGGTGGCCCATTAAAATCCAAAAAAGGGGTGAATCTGCCTAACACCAACATCTCTTTGCCAGCACTTACAGAGAAGGATATTAAGGATGCAATTTTTGCAATTGGCCAAAATGTGGATTGGATAGCTTTGTCCTTTGTACGTCATGCGCAAGATTTATATGACCTTCATAATTTGATCAAGGAACACACCGAACATAAAATCCCGGTTATTTCCAAAATAGAAAAGCCAGAAGCACTTGAAAACATTGAGGAGATTGTGAAGGCTTCCGATGGACTTATGGTGGCCCGTGGAGATTTGGGTGTAGAGGTTCCAGCACAAGAGGTTCCATTGATTCAGAAAAAATTGGTGCTCAGCGCCAAAAAAGGAAGAATTCCGGTGATCATTGCGACCCAAATGATGGAAACCATGATTACCAGTTTAACCCCAACACGTGCAGAAGTAAACGATGTGGCCAACTCCGTGATGGATGGAGCGGATGCCGTGATGCTCTCGGGAGAAACATCGGTAGGTAATTATCCTGTTCAGGTTATTGAAAAAATGTCGAGCATTGTATCCAGTGTCGAAGGTTCCAGCTTGATTCAAGTACCACAGACACCTCCACATATCAGAACAAATAGATACATTACAAAATCAGTTTGTTACCATGCGGCATTAATGGCCAACGAAATTGAAGCAAGAGCTATTTCCACATTAACAAATAGTGGTTATACTGCATTTCAAATTTCGGCATGGAGGCCCGCTGCGCACATTCTTGTGTTTACATCCAATAAAAGAATTTTGACTCAGTTGAATCTATTGTGGGGTGTAAAAGCATTTTACTATGATAAATTTGTATCTACGGACCAAACCATTGAAGATGTAAACCAAATAGCCTGCGAAAAAGGATTTTTGAACGTTGGCGATATGCTTGTCAGCTTGGCGGCAATGCCGATAAAAGAAAAAGGCATGGTGAACACCTTACGTGTAACCGAGATAGAGAGTTGTAATTTTTAAAAGCTCCAATAAATAAGTTTATATAAGGGTGTGCATTGAAAAAATGCACACCTTTTTTGTTTGCCTACTATTTATCATTTCAGCTACTAATGACAAGTTCGTACACTGTAAGTATGAACAAGAATATTGGACTAATTGTTCTGTAACGGAACGATCAAACCAATGAAACACGAATACAAAGATTCCAGATTAGGGGCCATTTTAGGCTTTACGGATGACATCAAAAGAGATCGAGAACGATTTTCCATTACATCAAAGACCATTAAATTTTTATGGAACAGAAATAACTGTCCATTGACTATTCAGATAGATGGAATGGATTTGGAATTGTTGCCCGATCAGATTATAACGGTTACCTATCTGCAACATGTCTCCTATTCAGAGACAAAGCTCCCTCTTTCCGCTATCCTTTTCAACAGGGAATTTTATTGTATATCCGATCATGATAGTGAGGTATCTTGCAACGGCATTTTGTTTTTTGGAACTCAGGACATCCCTATTATTACAATTCCCAAAGGCCAGTTGAACAAGTTCAATTTGTTGCACGATATGTTCATCGAGGAGTTTTCTACCCCGGACAATATTCAAGGCGATATGCTACAAATGCTCCTTAAAAGAATGATTATTATGAGTACACGTTTGGCAAAGGAGCAGCTCATTGTTAAAACACTAGGGAACGATCAAATAGATACCATCCGAAGATTCAATTTTTTAGTGGACCTGCATTATAAGACTAAGAGAAAGGTCAGTGATTATGCTGAAATGTTGTACAAATCACCGAAGACACTCTCCAATCTTTTTTCCATTTACAACCAAAAATCACCCCAACAGATCATTCTGGAACGAATTGCGTTGGAAGCAAAGCGACTCATCAATTTCACCGATAAGCAAAATCAGGAAATTGCCTTTGAACTAGGCTTTAACGACCCCGCCCATTTTAGTCGATTTTTCAAAAAAATGACCCAGATGACCCCATCGGAATACCGGGAAAACCTTCTTTTGGTAGCCTAAGGGAAAATTGGTCAAGCCATCGGGAAACCCTTCCTAACACCCACCCTCCTTTTGGAAGCATCTTTGCCCTGAAATTAAAAAACAGATAAAAGATGAAACCCACGGAAAAATCTATTTTCAATCTCATTGAGATTTTTAGAACATCACAGAAAACCCAAGCGCAGACCGTAAAGGTTTCGAAACACTGTGAGGAGAAATATCATCACGATTTCTACTGTGATGTGGAAAAACCTTTTGTACAGACGTATTAATCTATTTATAGCAATTCAATAAAAAGATTACAATTATGAGCACAATCAATGTACCTAAAAGAGAAGAAGTAAGTGCGGCCAATCAGGCCATTTTTGACAATCTGGAAAAAGCAGTGGGTTTTGTACCCAACCTTTTCGCCACCTATGCACACTCAGAAAATGCGTTGGCTAACTATCTTAACTTTTCTAATGCCAATACCTCATTAAAGGCCAAAGAAAAAGAGGTGGTTAATTTGGCCGTGAGTCAGGTAAACAACTGTATTTACTGTTTGTCCGCACACACGGCAATTGGTAAAATGAACGGTTTTACGGATGAGCAAATTTTAGAGCTAAGGGCAGGTAAAGCCTCTTTTGACGAAAAACTGGATGCTTTGGCACGTTTGGCCAAAAACATCACCGAAAATAGAGGAGCAACAGATAGCCAGGTGTTGGATAATTTCTTTGCAGCCGGATGGACCAAGGAAAATTTAATTGACACGATTGCCTTGGTGGGAGATAAAACCATCTCAAACTATCTCCATAGCACTACAAAAGTTCCTGTTGATTTTCCAGTAGCGCAGCCTTTGGAAACCGTAGAAGCTTAGAAAGTAAAAATTGCTATTTTAAAAGCTCCTCCAATACTGGCGGGGCTTTTTTATGTCAGTTCAGATTCAATGAAAAGTGAGGAAGCTATACTTTTGGCCATAAAAATCGGCCAATCATTTTTAAACAAGTGACTTTCCGTAACCGCACTTTCATATAAAAGATAAAGACCTCCCGATATTTTTTCTATTTCCGCCCTGGAAAGATTGGATATATTATCACCGACAACCTCTCCCAAATATAAAAGCAACTCCTTTTTCTGCTGTTGAATTACGCTAAGAATGGTGGTTTGATCGGGTGAAAGTTCGCCAAGTGTTTTAAGACCCCAACAACCCTGGAAATTTTCTTCAAGATACATATCCCGTAACAAATCAAAAATGGCCAGTAGCTGGGTTTTACTTTCATTTCTTTGCCCAACATAGCTTTTAAGGCTATTCATGAAGATATCGTGCCGCTGATTGAGATAAGCAACGCAAATATCCTCTTTAGACTTAAAGTGACTGTAAAGCGTAGCTTTTGCAATATCGCACTTGATTATAATTTCGTTGACCCCTGTTGAGTTATATCCTTGGGAATAGAAAAGATTCCCCGCAGAGGATATAATATGCTCGTGCAATTCATTTCGTTGCATAAGATGAGAAAGAATATAGTTAATGGCGGTCGATGGTGCTACAAAGTAATAAAGAAAATATGGGTGAGACAACATAGTGCAGGGCAAAATTTTGAAATTATAAGATGATTTAATTTCTATAGCTAAAAAGGCAGGAAAAGTAATTCTTAAAATCTAGGGGCTTTCTTATGAATGCGGTAACTAATTAAAATCGTGTTGATTGTAAACTATTTCTTATATTGTAGAGAGCAATTTTATCAATCAAAATAATTAAAACACTACCAAAATGAAAAAAGTACTTCTGGCCTTGTTTATGGGCCTTTTATGTTTTCCCATTGGTTATGGGCAAGAATTTCAGTTTAAAGCGGATGACATAGACATCGATTACAAAACGTACACTTTAAAAAATGGTCTTACCCTTTTAGTTTATGAAGACCATAAAGCACCTATTGCCGCCGTCAATGTTTGGTATCACGTTGGATCTAAAAATGAGAAACCCGGGAAAAGTGGATTTGCACACTTATTTGAGCATTTAATGTTCAATGGAAGTGAAAACTACAATACCGATTATTTCCAAGCTTTGGAAAGTATAGGGGGAACCGATTTAAATGGAACCACCAACACAGACCGGACCAACTACTTTCAAAATGTTCCTGTTTCGGCCTTGGATCAAGTTTTGTTTTTAGAGTCCGACCGAATGGGGCACTTGTTAGGTGCCATTGACCAAGAAAGATTGGACGAGCAACGAGGTGTTGTGCAAAATGAAAAAAGACAGGGTGAAAATCAACCATACGGAATGCAGTGGGATTATTTGACCAAGGCCATGTATCCCAAAGGACACCCTTATTCATGGACCGTGATTGGTGAGATGGAAGATTTGAACGCCGCCTCTTTGGAAGATGTACAGGATTGGTTTAAATCCTATTATGGGGCAGCCAATGCCGTTGTTGCCATTGCGGGAGATGTGGATGCTGAGGAAGCACATCAAAAGGTAATCAAGTATTTTGGAGATATTCCTTCGGGTCCTACCGTGGAGCGTCAAGAAGTTAATATCCCCAATAAAATTTATGATTCCCGTCAAGAATACCAAGATCGTGTTCCTGAGACAAGAGTATTATTTGCTTGGAATTCCCCTCCATTTGGGTTTAAAGAGGACTTACACTTTGACCTAATCTCGGCTATTCTTACCAGTGGCAAGAACTCAAGGTTATATCAAAAATTTATATACCAAGATCAGTCGGCCAGTGCTGCTGTTTCTTTTCAGGCATCAAGTGAGATTGCGAGTCGATTCATCACCTATTTAAATGTAAAAGCGGGAGAAGATCCTGAAAAGTTAGAGAGGGAACTTCAGGCAGAGATTGATAAATTTATCAAAGAAGGCCCAACAGAAGAAGAACTTAAAAGAGTAAAGGCGAATTACTTTGCCAATTTCATCAAGGGTATGGAGCGAATAGGAGGCTTCGGTGGAGTTTCGGATATTCTCGCATCCAATCAAACGTATCATGGAGATGCATCTTACTACAAAACAAAATTGGAATATGTTGAAGAAGCCACTATAGCAGATCTACAGAAAACCGCTGCTAAATGGCTCACCAAAGGGAAGCACATTTTGGTTTGCAAACCGTTTCCAGAATATGATATTGTAGAATCTTCCGTGGATAGGAGCAAGTTGCCTGAGCTTGGAGCGCCAAAAAGTTCCAAATTTCCAGAACTCCAGCGCACACAATTATCCAATGGACTTAATGTAGTTTTGGCCCAGCGCGAAGGAGTTCCCACGGTAGTTATCAATTTAGTTGCCGATGCAGGTTACAAAACCGATTACTTGTCCAGTCCTGGGACGGCGAATTTGGCCATGAATTTAATGGATGAGGGAACCAAAGACAAAACTTCCCTTGAAATCAATGAGCAGCTTCAACTCCTAGGGGCATCTTTAAGCACCTTTTCAAGTCAGGATCAATCTAACGTGTACATGAGTACTTTAAAGCCAAGTTTGGATGCCAGTCTGGATTTATTTATGGACGTGGTCCTAAACCCTGTTTTCCCCGAGAAGGAATTCGAGAGACTTCAAAAAGAACAGATCAATAACATAAAACAAGAAAAATCGCAACCCATAACCATGGCTTTGCGGGTCATGAACAAGTACCTTTATGGAGAAGATCATCCATACAGTAGTCCTTATACGGGAACTGGATATGAGGATACCGTTTCAAAATTGACCAGGGAAGATGTTGTGGAATTTTATAATACATGGTTCAAACCCAATAATTCTACCTTAATTGTTACGGGGGATGTTGATATGAACGAGTTGAAATCCAAATTGGAAAAAACACTGGGTAAATGGAAGAAGGGTGATGTTCCGACCATTGCGTTCAACGAGCCCAAAACCAATTCAAAGAATACACTGTATTTGATGAACAGGCCAGAATCCCAACAATCTGTAATTCTTGCTGGACATTTGACTGAAAAATACGGTGATGTAAACGAAATAGCCCTAGAGCAAATGGTGAATATTCTTGGAGGTGATTTTACTTCCCGAATCAATATGAACTTAAGGGAAGACAAACACTGGTCCTACGGAGCGGGAGGTTTTGTTATGGGCTCCAAGGAAGAGCGTCCGTTTATTGTTTATGCACCGGTGCAAACTGATAAGACTGCTGAATCCGTTACCGAAATCAGAAAGGAAATTTCGGAATTCACTTCTACACGTCCAGCAACCAGCAAAGAACTGGAGAAGGTAAAAACCAATCAAGTACTGAAACTTCCTGGCCAATGGGAGACCAACAGCTCGGTGAACAGTTCGGTTAGGAACTTGATTCGATACGATTTACCTGACGATTATTATCAAAAATATGATCAGAATGTAAGAAACCTTTCTGTGGATGATATCGGAAAAGTGAGCAATGAAGTGGTACAGCCAGAAAAGGTAAACTGGTTTATGGTAGGGGATAGAGCTGAAATAATAGATAAACTGGATGAACTTGATTTTGACAACATCATAGAAATCGATGCCGATGGTAATCCAAAAAAGCCAGTAGTAGAACCTGTTAAGACAGATATCAAAAATTAAAAAAATGAAGCCTCCCAATCGGGAGGCTTTTTCTTTTAAAAATCAAATTTGAGCTGAACAAGCACCGTTTCTTTTTCTTCGCTCTTTTTCTCTTTTTCAGTATTGAGATTGGCCAAGGAAATGCCCAACAAACGTACCGAATTTTCCAAAGAAGATTGATACAACAGTTCTTTGGCGGTTTCCAAGATCAAATCCTTGCTTGCAATAAAATAGGGAAGGGTCTTGCTGCGTGTCTGCAGGGTAAAATCGCTGTATTTGATTTTTAAAGTGACTGTTTTTCCTGCAATTTCCGATTTTTGAAGCCTTCTTTCCAATTCGGCGGCAATATTTTCCAGTTTCTCCAACATAAATATCTCGCTGCTCAGGTTCTCAAAAAACGTTCGCTCCGCACCTACAGATTTGGGAATTCGATGAGGTTTTACGCTACTCAAGTGAATTCCGCGGACTACATTGTAATAGTAGCTACCACTTTTTCCAAAATGGTCCTCCAAAAATTCAAGGGATTTTTTCTTTAAATCGAGTCCGGTAAAAATACCCAAGCGATACATTTTTTCGGCGGTTACTTTGCCCACACCGTAGAATTTTCGAACGTCCAGTTCCTCCAAAAATTCAAGGACTTCTTCGGGGTTTACCGTTTTTTGTCCGTTGGGTTTGTTGCAATCGCTGGCGACCTTGGCTATAAACTTGTTTATGGAGATTCCAGCCGAAGCCGTCATCCCAGTTTTATCAAATATTTTTTGCCGAATTTCTCGGGCAATCAAAGTAGCGGACGGATTTCCTTTTTTATTCTCGGTCACATCCAAATAAGCCTCGTCCAAGGAAAGCGGTTCCACCAAATCCGTGTATTCAAAAAAGACACTCCGGATCTGCATGGAAACCTCTTTGTAACGATCAAATCGGGGCTTTACAAAAATGAGGTCAGGGCAATTTCTTCTCGCAATAGATCCAGCCATGGCACTTCGCACTCCAAATTTTCTTGCCTCATAACTAGCGGCCGAAACCACACCTCTTTTGGAGCCTCCACCTACGGCAATAGGTTTACCTTTAAGTTCGGGGTTGTCATGCTGTTCTACGGACGCATAAAAGGCATCCATATCCACATGAATAATTTTTCTTAAAGGAAAATCAAAGTCCATTTTCAAATTTAGGGTATATTTAGTTTGATGGAACATTTGGAAATAGAACGTAAATTTTTAGTCAGGTCTGATGGGTTTAAACAGAAATTCACATCCCAAACGCGAATAGTACAGGGATTCCTGAACACGGACCCCGATCGAACAGTTAGGGTTAGAATAAAGGGTGATAAGGGTTTTTTGACCGTTAAGGGAGCCAGTAACGAATCAGGAACCACCCGATTTGAATGGGAAACGGAAATTACTGCTGCAGAAGCGGCCAATCTTATTGACCTTTGTGAAGCAGGTATTTTGGAAAAAATAAGGTTTGAAGTGCCTTTTGGCAACCATTTGTATGAAGTAGATGAGTTTTTAGGGGAGAATAAAGGTCTCGTTTTGGCAGAAATTGAATTGAACCATGAGGACGAACGTTTTGAAAAACCAGATTGGTTGGGCGAGGAAGTAACAGGTCAAATACAATACTATAATTCCCAGTTAAGTAAAAAACCGTTTAAGCAATGGTGAGTAAAGCACCGCGTGCAGCGAGAACAATCAACCTATTGATTGTTTTAAGCGCCATTTTGGGCGTTTTGATGGAGGTCTTGGGTAATAGAACAGTATATATGATCTTAAAGCCATTGACCACTATTCTGGTGACTTCTTTATTATTTTTTCTGCCCAAACAAAAGTCTTCCAAGTTTAAAAAGTTAATGATTTCTGCGTTGTTGTTTTGCTTGTTGGGGGATATACTTTTGTTGTTTTCAGCTTATTTTGTGTTCGGACTCGCCGCTTTTTTGGTAGCACATATCCTATTTACAATTGGGTTTATAAACCTTAAAGGATTTCACCCGCATTGGATTTCTTTTTTGATTCTGTATGCCATTGGGATCTCATTGTTCTTTTGGTTGAAACCTGGGTTGGGAGACTTTATGATTCCTGTCGGTGGTTACGTGGTGGTTATTTGTTTTATGGCATGGCAAGGTATTGGGCTTTTCCTTAAGGAAAAGAGAAAAGAATTTCTTTGGATAGCCATAGCTGTCTTGCTCTTTATGTTTTCCGATACTATGATTGCCATATCAAAATTCAAAACAGATTTTGATTATTCCAGCATTGTGATTTTAAGCACCTATTGGTTAAGTATTGGTTTGATTGCGAATGCTGCTAGAAAGATTATTTTGGCAAGTAACCCTGAATAATCAATCCAACTTTTTATCTAACGACAAAATAGTGCGCAAAAGCACATTGGCACCGTTTGCCATATCTTCTGCTGAAGTAAACTCTTTGGGTGAATGACTAATTCCTCCTTTGCTCGGCACAAAAATCATCCCCACAGGCGCAAATCTTGATATATCTTGAGCATCATGGCCGGCACCGCTGGGCATATATTGATAGCTTAACCCAAGTGCTTTGGCAGATGATTCGATTTCTGTTTGGATGCTTGTATCGGTCAAGGCTGGTTCCGCAGTTGTGTCCAACGGTAAAAATTCTACAGACACATTGGACGCTTCGGCTATTTCTTCTGTTTTTTTCTTGATGGCCTGATACACTTTTTGAATCACCTCCAAAGACAAATCACGGATTTCCAGACTAGCGGTTACCTTTCCTGGAATTACATTGGGTGCACCTGGTTCCGCCTTGATTCTACCCACAGTACCCACTTGAGTTCCTTCAAAACTATTGGTGATCTCATTTACCGCTACAATATATTTGGCAGCAGCCAACAACGCATCTTGTCTGGCGTTCATGGGGGTGGTGCCTGCGTGATTGGCGAAGCCTGTAAAGACTACATCCCACCAATTAAGGCCAACAATGCCTTCTACCACACCAATATCCAGATTTTCTTTTTCAAGCTTACCTCCTTGTTCAATATGAAGCTCTAAAAAAGCGGCCAAGCTCCCTTTTTCGCGTTTGGCATCAGCAAGTTTTGTGGTATCACCACCAATTCTCATGATACCTTCACCCATGGAATATCCTGTCGAGTTAACAACCGAAAGGGCAGATTTACCTAAGTTTCCCGCCATGGCCCTGCTACCCATTACCCCACCTTCTTCATTCGGAAAAATGATGACTTCCAATGGATGTTTGGTTTTGATATTGTTCTCGTTCAGGATTTCAATCACTTCCAGGGCTGCCATGGAACCTACACAGCCATCATAATTGCCTCCATTGGGTACCCTATCAATATGGGAACCAAAAGCTATTGGTTTTTTTGATGAATCTGTTCCTTGCCTTGTTCCAATAATGTTTCCTGCAGCATCAACCTTTACCTCCATGCCAAAACCTTTTAGGGTTTTGATCACCCAATTTCGGGCATCGATATCCGCATCACTAAAGGCAACACGTTCCGTTTCTCCATTTTCCTGCAGACCAAATTCGGCAAGATCAAATATCCGATCTTCAAGTCGGGCTTGATTGACTTTTGGTTGTTGAGCAGATAGCGCTCCAACAAAAAAAAGGGTCAAAACAGTAGGGAGTAGTTGTTTCATGATTTCATGATTTTTTGAAAGTTAGGAATTTAAAAACAACTTTTCTTCGGAAACCTAGGCAGCTTTTTCTGTGGCAGCAGAATTTATTTCATGATCGATTAATTTTTGTCCTGACCACTTTTTTTTGCTGACACCACTGATCAATGGAATGGCAAAACCAACTGTTAAGAGCACAACGGCCATCATGAAAATATTGAAAGGGTTCACAAAGAACGAACCGCTGTTTAAAGTTGCCAAGATCAAGATAGTGGACAATGGGAATGACAATGCCAATATGGCCACACCAAAGTCACTACTGAATGTTTTTTTCTTGGATTTTTTGTCCATCTCCATACTATCTACCGCTGCGATATGGGCGTAGGGCCAAAAACTACAGGCGCTTAGGCCAAAGGCCAGGATTAATAATATCTCATTTCGTGCCTCAATTCCTGATAGCACCACAAAAACACCTGAAATCAATAAAACCAAACCTGCACGGGTGCACAACAATGAGAAAATTTGAAAGAATTGTTTCCTTTTGATTTTCACGGCCAATCCGATGAATAATAACACCAAAGGCGTCATGATCAAACTTAGCTTCTCCAAGGTTTCGCTCATAAAAAATGGAAGTGAATCCATGCTAAGGCCAAACGCCAGTAAAACCAAAGCAGCGCCGATAAAAACGTTTACGGGCTCTGATACCATGGCTTTGATCAAGGGCTTTAACTTGGTACCACCATTTCTCTTTTCATTGGACTGAAGGCTGTAGTGCCAGTTCATGGCCACCAAATACAAGAAGAACAGTACAAAGACCTTGTTTCCAAGATCAGACATGGCTGCCTTTGCGAGATATTCGTCTCCTAAAAACTCTAATATAAAAGGAAAGGAAGATAATCCCGGGGCCAAGGAAGGCACCAATAATTTGGCGGTTCTGTACTCGGAAGTTCCTTTGCCAATACCCATGAGGGGCAAAATAAAGGGCATGGCAAAAAACAACAATAGGTTAAGCCCAAGCGCTAACAGGGGCAATATTAATAGGTGTAATTCCACCTTTACCCCTAACAACGCAATAAAAATGGTCGCGGGCAATGCTAGGTTAAGAATTACCTTTTTTATTCCCGTAATTTCCTCCTTGGATTTAAATTTTACCTTGAGTAAAACCCCAATGAAGATGAAAAAAAGAAATACAATGGTTTTTTGAATGCCTACATCCACTATACCAACACTTTATTGAGTGCGGCGGTAAATGTTTTCATTTCGTCCATGGTTCCCATACTTACACGGCACCAGTTTTGATCCATAAATTCGAAAGCACGGACTCCCACCTTTAACTCGGTCATTTGCTCTAAGAACGCCTGGCCCTCCATTTCAATAGGGAAAATGATAAAACTTGTTGAAGAAGGAACATAAGAAGTGATGCCCATTTTTTCTAGACTCTTATAGACGTAATCTCGGCACTCGGCATTGAGGTTACGGGATTTTTCAATGAAAGCATCATCATCCATGGCAGCCATTGCGGCATATACAGAGGGTAAGGAGATTCCCATACCTCCTCTTGTTATTTTTTGTATTCTTCCCAAAGTTTCTTCTTGGGCGACAGCGTATCCAACACGCATCCCCGCCATACCGTGGATTTTGGAGAAGGTTCGGGCAATGATTACATCTTTACCTTCATTTACCAAGGAAACCATGCTCTTTTTGGCTCCTTCGTCCAAGAACCATAGGTAGGCTTCATCCACAAATACGGGAACTTTTTCAGATACTCGAGAACAGAAATCGACCAATTCCTCATGGTCCGTCATGGATCCAGTTGGGTTGTTTGGGTTACAGATGTAGACCAATTTGGTGTCATCATCAATTGCTTCCTCCATGGCCTTTAGATCATGTGACCAGTCATCTTTTAAAGGAATAGGTTTCCATGAAGCACCAACGGATTCCGCTACTCTAATAAGAGACATATAAGCTGGGTCAGCGGAAACTACATTACCTCCGTTCATAAAGAAAACCATGGCTGTTTTTTCCAACAAGTCGGAAGAACCGGGGCCCATCATAACATTTTTGCTCTCAACTCCTTCAAAATCTGCAATTTTGTCCACTAATTGGAACAATTCCTTCCATGCATATCTGTTTCCTCCGGAAGCTGAATTTTTAAAGGCTTCCAAGGCCATTGGTGATGGACCATAGGGATTCTCGTTGGCATTCAATTTTGCAGCCAATTCTGGAAAGATTGTATCAGGCTTTGGTAAATACTCTTTAAAGAAAGGACTATAGATTGCATTGCCCTCGGCATCCAAGGTTAATGGAACTTTTGGCGTTTCGGCCAATCCAATATATGGTAAGGCCATTGCACCCCCTGCAGTGAGCACACTTTTTCTTATCCAATCGCGTCTGTTGATTTTAGTTGTAGTTCCCATTGGTTTTTAGTTTTTTAGAAGAAATTAAAAATATGTGATCATTTTGCCAAAAACAACGATAAAACGATAAAAATCAACGATTTATAAGAGAATGTATTAAAATTAAAGGAAGTTTTTTAAAGAATTGTTAACTGGAACTACTATTGAAGGGGGCTTTTTTGAAGATATGAAAACGTTAATATGCCCCGTAGGTTATTGATAATGATATGGTCTAGCAGTTCATGAAGGTTATATTCATCGAACAAATTGGCCTTGGAATAGACAATTTCTTCCATTCGGGACAAAAAAAGTGTGCAAACCAACTCAATATTAACATTGGTTCTGACCTGTCCCAATTCCTGTGCTTTTTTTAAAAGCGGACATACAATATCCCAGACAATGTCATGCTTTAGCTGGGAATATATCTTATAGGCCTTGGGATAATATTTGCTGAGCCCATATAAAAAAGAAGGGTTGAGTTCCTGAAAGGCCATCAACCCTCGCTTATATATATAAATTATGGTGGTAAGAGGTTGTTCTTCATTTGGGTTTTCGAGCATATATTCATCCATGTCACCACGGATTTTGTTTAAATATAACTGAAAACTTTCCTTTACCAGTTTTTCCTTACTGTTAAAATGTTTATAGAGGGTTTTTTTCGAAATGCCCAGGTTCGTGGCCAATTCATCCATGGAGAATCGTTTGCTTCCGAATTTGGTAAAGTTCTCAATGGCATAGGCTAATATGTAGGCTTTATCTCCCACGATTATTATTTCCAGCCTCCACCAAGTGCTCTATACAATTCCACAATGGAACTCAATTGCGCATATTGCGAATCCACATAGTTAAGCTCGGAGTTCAAGGCGTTTTGCCTAGCAGTCAACACTTCCAAATAGTTGGCAAGACCATTATTGAGCAACTCTTCGGAATAATTCTCTGCTGTGGCATAAGCACCAAACTCTTTGGAACGAGCTTCCAATTTTTTTGTTTCAGCATCGTAAGTATACAGGGCATCGCTCACTTCTCGTCCAGCTGTAAGCAAAGCTTGTTTGTAACTCAACAAAGCTTGTTCCTGTTGTGTTTTGACCACTTCCATTTGAGTGCGTAGTCGTCTTCCGTTAAAAATGGGTTGTGTCAAGGATCCCACCAAACTGGAAAATAGAGAGCTGGCATCCAGCCAATTTTCAAACTGCAAACTTTGAAATCCTCCGTTAGCAGATAAACTTAAAGAAGGATACAGACTGCTCTTTGCTACATTGGTCAGTTCAAAAGCGTTGATGAGACCGTATTCTGCCTGCATTACATCTGGGCGATTGGCGAGCAATAAATAAGGTACTCCTGTACTCAATTCAGTATCGATCGTTTGATTGTCCAAACTACCCCGTTGAATTTCCTGAGGAGCTTCACCAAGAAGAATGCTAAATGCATTTTCCAATAGCTTGATGTTGTTCTCAAGGTCAATCACTATAATTTCGGTGGTGTGTACTTGGGCTTCGGTTTGTTTTACTGCAACCTCTGTTACCTGTCCTGCATCTTTAAGGGCGATTGTGGTCTCCAAACTGTGCTTTCTGGATTCCAAGGTTTGTTTGGAAACTTCCAGCTGTTTATCCAAGGCCAGCAATTGATAATAGGTTGAGGCAATGCTGGCAATCAAGTTGGTTTTTACCGCTTGATGGGCTGAAACACTTTTCAGATAAGCAGCACCAAAAGCTCTTTTGTTGCTTCTTATCTTGCCCCAAATATCAGCTTCCCATGAAAGGGCACCAGATAACTCATATTGCTCCAAGGGACGGGTGAAAAAACTACCAAACTGACTGTTTTGCGAGTTTTTTGTTCTTGTAAAACTAGCTGTTCCAGATAAAGTTGGATAATACCCTGCCTTTCCTTGTTTTACATAAGCTTCCGCGGCTAAAACATTCTGAAGGGCGATCCTGATATCGATGTTGTTCTCCAAACCTTCTTCAATGTAGGATTTCAATTGTTGGTCTTTGAACAAGTCCCTCCATGATACATCTGCCATAGAAATACTGTCCTGTGGCAAATTATCGGTTCGGTAAAGGTTTTCGGTTTCTATTTCCGGTCTTGAATAGTTTTTGGCCACGAAGCAAGATTGCAGTAATAACGGAGCCGTTAATATCAAGAGTAGTTTATATGTGGATCTAATTTTCATGGATGATATACTTTGTTTGGTCAAAGAATAATTAGGCATTGCTTTCATTTTGAATTACTTCAGGCTTTCCGGAAATACGCTCCTGAAGCGCTTGGAAGACTACAAAGAGCACAGGAATAATGAACACCCCCAAAATGGTACCAACGAGCATTCCTCCAACAGCACTGAGTCCAATGGATTGATTGCCAATTGCCCCAATGCCTGACGAAAGGGCGAGTGGCAATAGACCAAAGATGAAGGCAAATGATGTCATAAGAATTGGACGCAGCCTGGCGCGAGCACCATCCGCAGCCGCATCGAACAAAGATAGCCCTGCCTTCCTTCGCTGTAATGAAAACTCAACAATCAGAATAGCGTTCTTGGCCAAAAGACCAATAAGCATGATTATAGCAATCTGAAAGTAAATGTTGTTTTCCAATCCTCCCAGATTTACAAATAGAATGGCTCCCGCAATCCCTACAGGTAAGGAAAGTAAAATTGCAAACGGCAAAATATAACTTTCGTACTGGGCGCTCAACAAGAAATACACGAACACCAAACTTAAAATAAATATGATAATGGTCTGGGAACCAGAATTGCTCTCTTCTCGGGTAAGGCCAGAATAATCATAAGTATAAGAGGTTGGTAACACTTGGGCGGTCACTTCTTCAATTGCCGTAATGGCATCACCGGTACTATATCCTGGATTGGGAACCCCTGTTATTTTTACAGAACTCAAAAGGTTGAATCGTTGCACAACTTCTGGACCATAAATCTTTTTGAGGGTAACAAATTGACTTACGGCAACAGATTCCCCATTGTTGTTCCTAACAAAAATGTGGTTTAAGGAATTTTCATTGGCACGATCTTCGGGCTTGGCCTGGATCATTACACGGTATTGCTTACCGAACTTATTAAAGTCAGTTGAGTAAATACCACCATAATATCCTTGAAGGGCATTAAAAATGTCGGTAGCAGAGAATCCAGCCATTTTAACTTTCTCTATATCAATATCAAGGTTATATTGGGGAAACCCAGGATCAAATTGGGAAATGGCATACTGTATTTCCGGTCTCGCATTAAGGGCTCCCAAAAATTGGTTCTTCACATCATTGATGGAATTCCAGTCTTCACCAGTCTTGCTCTGCAGTTGCACTTCAAAACCGGAACTGGTACCAAACCCTTGAATACTCGGAGGGGTAAAATAGATGATTTCCGCATCTTTAAATTGAGCCGACATCGCAAACAATCGCTGTATGGTAGCATTTACGGATAATGAGTCTGCTTTCCTTTCATCCCAGTGCTTCAATTTCATAATAGAGAATGCGTAGGAACCGGCACTTACCCTGTTCAGCAAACTAAACCCGGCTACGCTCATCCTGGCATCAATTATATCCATAGAAGCATAAATGGAATCCAGCTGCATAATAGTTTCCTCTGTTTTTTCAATGGTAGTTCCAGGGGGCATACTTACGTTGGCGAAAATAATCCCACGGTCCTCATTGGGTACGAAACCGGCCGGTGTGGTCTTGAACAAATAAATGGCCAAACCTGTGAACGCTGCCAACATAAATACGGTTAACCACTTTCGCTTTACCAGATTTCCAACGGTATTGGTGTATTTGTTGGTGATAGCTGTAAACCCAACATTGAATGCTCTAAAGAACTTGCTCGATAGATTTTCCTTTTTCCCTTTTTCATTATTGTGTGGCTTAAGGAAAAGTGCGGCCAAAGCAGGGCTCAGGGTCAAGGCATTAATGGCAGATATCAAAATTGCCACGGCCAGGGTAATACCAAATTGCTGGTAGAACACACCAGATGATCCTTGGATAAAGGAAACAGGGATAAATACAGCTGACATTACCAAAGTAATGGAGATGATGGCACCTGAAATTTCTCCCATAGCTTTTTTAGTGGCTGTTTTTGCGGAGTCTGCCCCTTCTTCAAGTTTGGCGTGAACTGCTTCTACTACCACAATGGCATCATCCACCACAATACCAATCGCTAAGATCATCGCGAATAGGGTTAGCATATTTATGGAATACCCGAACAATTGCAGGAAGAAAAATGTACCTACAATGGCCACGGGAACGGCAATGGCGGGAATAAGTGTTGACCTAAAATCTTGAAGGAACAGGAATACAACAATAAATACCAGGATAAATGCCTCGATTAATGTTTGTACTACATGATCAATGGATGCATCTAAAAAATCCTTGGAGTTGAAAGGGATAACATAATCCATTCCTTTAGGGAATTCTCCCTGACTTTCGATCAAGATATCCTCAATCTGATCAATAATCTCTTTTGCATTGGATCCTGAGGTTTGGTATACCCCCACCGCAACACCGGGGTTGCCCATTCCAGAGTTCTTTCTTACGTAACTCAATGCTCCAAGCTCTATTTCAGCAACATCTTTTAGTCGAAGAAAACCTCCATCATCGGTAGTTTTAAGAATAATGTTTTCATATTCCTTTACCTCAGATAGACGGCCTTTGTATTTCATCACATATTCAAAAATACCATCGGCGTTTTCACCAATTTTACCTGTTGCAGCTTCTCTGTTTTGCTCCCTCAGTGCAGCTTGAATGTCCGCAGGCACCAAATTGTAGGCAGCCATTTTATCTGGGGAAATCCAAATTCGCATGGAGTAGTCCTTGGAACCAAATACGTTTACATTACCAACACCCTTAACCCTTTGTAGTTTCGGCACCAAGTTGATCTTGGCATAGTTTTCTACAAATGTGGCGTCGTAATCTTCGTTCTTGCTAAATAGGGAGAAAAACATTAGGGCACTGTTCTGTGCCTTCTGAGTGGTTACTCCAGTTTGTATAACTTCTTGGGGCAAGAGACTGTTGGCTCTGGCAACCCTATTTTGAACGTTTACGGCTGCAATGTCCGGGTCAACACCAAGTTCAAAGAAAACACTAATATTGGCCGCACCATCGTTACTGGCAGATGAGGTCATGTAGGTCATTCCCTCCACACCATTGATTTGTTCTTCCAAGGGAATCACGACACTTTTAAGCACCGTTTCGGCGTTGGCACCGGTATAATTGGCGTTAACCTGAACAGTGGGTGGTGCAATCTCTGGATATTGTTCTACGGGCAATGTACTTAGTCCCAGAATACCTAATATCAAAATGATAACGGATATTACCGTGGAGAGTACAGGACGATCTATAAATTTTTGGAACATATATAATTTGTTCTATAAATGATTGATACGATTATTGTTTTACCGGATTGATGGTTTGGCCATCTTTTAACTTGGACACTCCTTCGGTTACGATGGACTTTCCTTCTTCCAGACCTTCGTTCACAATAAATTGGGTATCGGTTTGGGCAACGATTTTCAATGGTTTCGTGTTTACCGTATTATCATCGTTAAGTACATACACCATTTTGGTACCTTGAAGGTCAATGGTGGCAAATTGCGGAATCACAAAAGTAGCCTCGTAAGTGGATGGAACCTTTATAGTGCCCGTGCTACCGGAGCTCAACAATAGGTTAGGGTTGTCAAAATCTGCCCTAAGCGTCACACTTCCTGTAGAAGGGTTGATGATGTTATTGACCATTGCAATTTTACCTTTCTGCGGATAAGTTTCTCCATTGATCATAACCAATTCTACATCTGGAGTATTCTCGTAAGAAGCAGTAGTACCATTGTTGGTCATTTCTGTTTTCATTTGCAATAGCTCTTTCTCTGTCATGGAGAAATAGGCTCGAATACCGCTGATATCTGAAACCATTGTCAAAGGCTCCCCCATTGTGCTACTCACCAAGGCGCCAACTTTGTATGGAATTTCACCAATGTACCCATTTACTGGGCTTAGAATATTGGAGTAGCCAATGTTTGCTGTAATACTGCTATAGTTACTTTTTGCTCGTTCCAATTGGGCTTTGGCAGTTTCTAAT
Organism: Flagellimonas lutimaris; assembly: GCF_051494225.1. GTDB lineage: Bacteria > Bacteroidota > Bacteroidia > Flavobacteriales > Flavobacteriaceae > Flagellimonas > Flagellimonas lutimaris_A. The sequence goes on from NZ_JBNPYE010000002.1 coordinate 348,923, forward strand.
TGTACTTCGCTGATTATGTTTTTCTCAACTAATGGGACCAGCTTGTTTACCTCCACTTGGGCGACATTTACAGCCGCTTTGGCCGCTTGGGCATCTTGGGAAAGTGTTTGGGTTTCCAGTTTAAAGAGCAATTGTCCCTTTTTTACTTGCTGACCTTCTTCCACATGAATTTTTTGAACAAACCCAGAAACTTTAGGCCAGATTTCAACATTCTGTATCCCTTGAATGTTAGTGGAGTAGGAATTGTATAGGGTGATATCCTGCTTTTTCAGTGTGCTTACTTTAAGTGAGGGTGTTTGGAGTGAAGCAGCTTGCTGCTGATTTTTCCCTCCACAGGATATGATCAAAAGTGCAACTGCTGATACTAAGATTGATTTGATTGTTTTCATTTAAGAATTTACTTTGCTGTGTTTATGGTTGTTGGAGTGGTTACTCATTTAATATTGATTCAAGCTTTTTGATTGATTTCTTTAAAATCTTTTCGTTTTCGTTGGCATAATCAAGGTATACCTGGGTTCTCACCTGGCCTTCTTCATACTTTTTTGGACTATGCTTTTTATGGTAGTCCAAAACCAAGGTGATGATATTTTTTTCAGTCTCTACTCGGTTCAAGTTTTCCTGAAGTTTGGAAAGAAAAAATGTTTTTTTCTTCGCAGTGATGAAATACCTTCTTCTATCACCGGGTTTGGTAAAATAGGTGACCAAGCCCATGTTTTGCAACAGATTTAAAGAGGTGGAGGTGGAACTTTTGCTGGCGCCTCTTTTCATCAAACAATCTTCAAAAGTAATTCCATCCTCATCGGTCAATATAAGTATTGCGTATATGCGGGCAGCCAAAGGAGGTAGGTTGTACTCTTTTTCTAAATGGAGCCCTAAAGTTTCAATTATTTCTTCTTTCGTCTTTTCCATAAGTGGATTTTAAAGAGACAAAAGTAATGTTGGTTCGGAACAAACCGAACTAACAAGAACTAAATTTTTGTTAAAAGAACGTTTTAGTTCGTAAAACACCCATCAACCCTCAGGAAGAATCCCTTCCTTATCTATGATTGGGATTGTGGTAAGGTTGTCTTCTGCAATAGTATGTTTAGGAAATAGAAACCTTTTTTCAAATAGTTTGTTTTCGGCAAAAAAGGTAACAAAGAATTCATTATTGAGTGCTAGCACCTCTTCTTGTAGCAATTCAATTTTTTTAAAGGATTTTGGTTCAAGAACCCCAATACCGTGGCGTATGGTAGAGGTTTTTGTATCCCCGTCGAAGCCTTTGGAAACCACAATGGTCATTTCAATGGCATCCGTTCTGTTATTAATGAGGTAGGCATTCCAATCTTTGGATAGAAATTCATCGTTCCACTCACGAATTACTGCAACATGGACATCCTTGGCTACGGGAATTTCAATATCCTTTTTCATAAAATGTTTTACAGAGCGCTTTTGAACTGTTCCAAGAAACGAACATCATTTTCGCTGAGCAATCGAATATCGGAAATTTGATGAAGCAAGAGTGCGATACGGTCTATTCCCATACCAAAGGCAAAACCAGAATATACTTCGGGATCTATACCGCAATTTTTAAGCACATTGGGGTCCACCATACCACAGCCCATAATTTCCAGCCAACCGGTACCTTTGGTCATCCGATAATCTGTCTCGGTCTCCAAGCCCCAGTAAACATCAACTTCCGCGCTGGGTTCCGTAAACGGAAAATAAGAAGGGCGTAATCTAATTTTTGACTTGCCGAACATTTCGGAGGTGAAATATTGCAAGGTCTGTTTTAAATCGGCAAAGGATACATTCTTGTCCACATACAAACCTTCCACCTGATGGAAAAAGCAATGGGAACGAGCTGAAATTGCTTCGTTTCTATAAACCCTTCCAGGGGAAATGGTCCTAATAGGAGGTTTGTTGCCTTCCATATATCTTACCTGTACGGATGAGGTGTGGGTGCGCAATAGGATATCCGGATCCGTTTGGATAAAAAAAGTATCCTGCATATCTCGGGCAGGGTGGTATTCCGGAAGATTTAGTGCTGTAAAGTTGTGCCAATCATCTTCTACTTCTGGCCCTTCAGAAACATTGAACCCGATTCTTGAAAAAATGTCAATAATTTGATTCTTTACAATGCTGATAGGATGACGGGAACCTATTTCAACAGGCTCGCCGGGACGTGTCAAGTCACCATATTTTCCAGTAGCCTCAGATTGGTTTTCCAAGGTCTCCTTAAGTTCGTTGACCTTTTCGGTAGCGGCGGTTTTCAATTCGTTGACAACCTTGCCAAAATCTTTTTTCTGCTCGTTGGGTACATTTTTAAATTCGGCAAAGAAACTGTTCAAAAGTCCTTTTTTCCCCAAATACTTAATTCGGAAAGCTTCAATTTCTTGAATTGAGGTCGAAGTAAATTCTTTTACTTCGGCGATGTGTTCCTTAATGGTATCAATCATGATTGCTTGCGCTATTGGCGGACAAATTTAGCAAATTGTCATTGAATATATAAGCAATAAGAAAATGTACTGCAATTCCACCCAAAAGATGCCACAACCAATGTGTGCCCATGGGGAAGAAATTTTGATGCAGATCAATGCTTCTAAAGAAAATGGCGATAGCAAAAATTAAGAAGGCTGTCACGACCAAACTTATGTTTTTGCCTTTTGTTTTTATCAAATACCACGTAATTGGAATGAGAATAGTGGCAGCTGTAATCACATATCCCAAAGAAATTCTCCATCCCGCTGGAAGCGGAAGAATCCGAAGCAAAAATGATGCGCTGAGCAATACGGTGATCCAAAGCAGCCTTTTCCACCAAGAGTTTACGAGCTTAAATATAAAGTATATGACCAAGGCGGCACAGAGCAACATGATGGGCATCCAATCCAATCGGAGCCAAAATTCATGGCTGCGCGTGGCATGATACACCGTGCCTCCAACATAGCTAATCCCTATAATGGGAAGCATCCAAGCCAAAAATTGATGCTGTCTTGGGTTTCGATATACCTTGATGCCCCAGTAAACGATCAACACCAGAAAAATGAGATTGCTATAAGTATTAAACGGTTCTACGGGAAACCTGCCATCAATTGTTTCTAGATATATGGGACCTGAATCTTGTGGAAAATCCTGTATTGGCATTAAAATCGTATGTTATACCTTGGAATTTAAATTTTGATCCACCCATTCCAAGCAGGCGTTAAAGTTTTCGAAGATGTTTTCTTTTGGAATCAGGTCTGGAATAATATCTATTCGCTCCAACATATACTTGGGCTGATCCAATATATTGACCAAAAGAATAGTAACATCTTTTCGCTTTAAATCCTGCAATACATCCTCCATGGCATATAGCCCGGTTTGGTCCATATACTGCATTCTGCCCATTCGTATAATCACGGTGGAGGCATTTTCAGGTATTTTGGAGGCCAATTGTTGAAACTCATTTGTGGAACCAAAAAACAAGGGTCCTTTGATGTGCTTTATAAAAACGTCATCTTTGATTTTTTGAGGAATATTTTTCTCATCGGACCAGGATTCTTCACGCAATGCCCTTACATTCGAGTGCAATGCGGTAAGGTCTCCAATTTTCTTCATGAACATCAGGGAAGCGATAACCAAGCCGATGCCAACAGCATAAACCAAGTTCCAAACGGATGAAAGCACCATGACCACCAGCATGACTATGACCTCTGAACTCAACTTTAGGGGGCCTAATTTTATGTCTTTTGGCAAGTGTGGAATGGCTTTCAAACCTCTGTAATCCATCACACCAATACCTACGGTTACCAAAATGCCTGCCAGTACAGCAGCTGGTATTTGGGATGCCACGGGACCCAATGCGAGTAGAACAATGAGTAAAAGCACACCAGCGACCATACCGGAAAGTTTTGTTTTCCCTCCGGAGTTGATGTTCACCACAGTTCTTATGGTGGCCCCTGCGCCTGGAATGCCTCCGAAAATGGCCGCTATACTGTTCCCTATACCTTGACCTATCAACTCTTTGTTAGGTTTGTGCTTGGTCTGGGTCATATTGTCGGCAACAACGGATGTAAGCAAAGAATCTATGGCACCAAGGAGGGCCAAAGTAAAAGCAGTAAAAATATATGGAGTAATACTATCTAAGTTAAATGTTGTAAAAACCTCAAGATTGGGAATTGGCAAACCACTGGGAATCTGTTCAATGGGCCTGTAATCCATTTTAAACCCAAAGGCCACACCCGAAACAACAATCAATGCCACTAGCGTGCTGGGAATAGCCGTGGTTATCCGTTTAAAACCATAAATAATGATAATGGTAGCCAGGGCCAGAGCCAGTTCCAACCAATTAATATTTTTCAAGGCTCTGGGAAGCACTTTAAAAGTTCCAATAACTCCTGATGCTTCTTTGGAGGCTAGGATGCCAGCTTCTTTTAGCATATCTGCAGGGGTAATTTTGTCAGCACGTTTTATGGTCTCTGTAAAATCTTCCAAAACCAAAATACCCTCACCAGCTTCTTCCTGAAGGATATTTTCCAAAATTTGTTCCTCAGCTTCCGGCATAAATTGATTTACATAAGCTTCGTCTTTCTCAGGATAGTACCCAACGGCAGGCAATAGTTGAGTCACTAGAATAATAATGCCAATAGCTGTCATAAAGCCTGAAACTACGGGGTATGGAATGTATTTGATATATTTTCCCATTCCCAAAAGCCCCAAACCTACCTGCATGATTCCTGCCAATAAAAAAACAGTAAGAATAGCAGGGAGCGCCTTGTTGATGTCGCCATCGTTCATGGCTATAATACCTGCAACGGCAACCATACTTACGGCGGTCATTGGAGCGGTTGGGCCGGAAATTTGTGTGTCGGTGCCCCCAAAAAGCGCGGCAAAAAAACTAATGAAAATAGCACCGTACAGCCCAGCACTTGGTCCCAGTCCGGAGCTCACCCCAAAGGCAAGAGCCAAGGGCAGGGCAACAATGCCTGCAGTGATACCTCCGAACAAATCTCCCTTTAGGTGTTTAAACATGGTATGGTTATTAATATGTAGTTTGAATATAGCAATATTACAAATACAAAATGCCAATGGATACAATCCACTGGCATTTGTTGCTAAAAGGATTCTTTGTGTTACATAAAAGTGACCTTTCCATCTGAGATGTCGCACATGGCACCCACAATGGCAATTTCTTTATTTTCTTCCATCTCTTTTAAAATGACACTTTGGTTTCTTATGTTTTCCAAGGTCATTTCAACATTCTTGACAGAAACAGCATCAACAAAATCTAAGTTTTCGGAATTCCGCTGGGATTCTTCTTTTGGTTCCTTAACGGCATATACAGCAGGTTCTATTTTATTTATAAGGGCAGTTAGATTGCCTAGACGTGCATGGTCGCAAGCTCCTTTTATGGCTCCACAACTGGTATGCCCTAAGACAACTATGGTCTTAGTTCCTGCTAATTTACAGGCAAACTCCATACTGCCCAGAATATCTTGGTTAACAAAATTTCCTGCTATTCGAATACTGAAAATATCACCTAAGCCTTGGTCAAAAACAAGTTCTGCCGAAACCCTGGAGTCTATGCAGCTCAAAACAGTGGCAAATGGAAATTGCCCATCTTTGGTATCATTGACTTGCTCCAAAAGGTTTCGGTTTGCTTTTAAATTTTGTTGAAAACGCTGATTGCCTTCCTTTAAAAATTGAATGGCTTTTTCAGGCGTCATCGTCGATTGTGTTTCTCTTGTATGTGCTTTCATATGTATATTTTATGCCGATTTTTTCGGTGTTAGATTAAAAAATTCTATATAACTGTCAGGATTTTCAACCTCACCTTTTTCGGATATAATTTTTATGTCGATGTTTCTATTCTTTGCTTTATCGGAGAAATCCTCTAAGATTTCTACAATATCATTATCAAGAAAACGGGTTTTTCTAACGTCTAATTCAAGGTATGAATTTTCAGGTAGACTATCCAGTTCTTTTAAGATTGCTCCTTTATTGAAAAAGGTTACTTCTTCTGCCAATGTCATTTTAATTTTATGAACTCCATTACTTTTATCCTCAATATGAAGGAAGTGGGAGTTTTGGTAACTTTTTATTAGAACAACTACGATTCCAACTCCAAGACCTAAGCTTATTCCCACTAAAAGGTCTGTAAAAACAATACCTACCACGGTTACCACAAAGGGAACGAATTGTTTCCAACCTGCTTGGTACATGGTTTTGAACAGGCTGGGCTTCGCAAGTTTATATCCTACAATAAATAGTATGGCTGCCAAAACAGATAGTGGAATCATGTTGAGCAGGGTTGGGATTATAATAACCGAACCCAAAAGCAAAAATCCATGAATGATGGCGGACGCTTTTGTTTTACCTCCGGATTGAATATTGGCGGAGCTACGGACGATAACCTGAGTCACTGGAAGACCTCCAACCAGACCCGAAAGCATGTTTCCGACTCCTTGGGCCCTAAGTTCACGGTTGGTGGGCGTTGTTCTTTTATCGGGATCTAATTTATCCGTTGCTTCCACACAGAGCAAGGTCTCCAAGCTGGCCACCAAAGCAATGGTGAAACCTGTTACCCATACATCAGGGTTGGTTATGGCGGAAAAGTTTGGGAAACTAAAAAATCCCAAGAACGATTCAATACTATCAGGAACGGGAACTTTCACCAAATGTTCAGCAGAGATACCCCAAGTGTCATCGCCTTGCGTCAATGTAAAATAAACGATCCCAATTACTACGGCGACCAATGGACCTTGAATAAGCTCAAAGATTTTGGATTTTTTTGTCAAAACCTGCCCCCACAAGATTAGTATGGCCAAGGCAATAACCGCAATTAGGGTTGCACCTGGACTTATAAAGTTGACGGTATTAATAATTTCACTAAATGTGTTTTCACCATCTACCTGAAAGAATGACCAATCACCTTCCGGGTCGGCATCATAACCGAAAAAATGCGGTATTTGTTTTAGAATGATAATGATACCAATACCGGTAAGCATTCCTTTAATTACCGAGGATGGAAAATAATAAGCAATAACTCCCGCTTTTAAGAATCCGAAAATAAGTTGAATGATGCCGCCTAAAACCACAGCGACCAGAAAATTTTGATAACCCCCCAAGGTTCCAATAGCAGTAAGAACAATGGCGGCGAGTCCCGCAGCAGGACCGCTCACCCCAATTTGCGAACCACTAAGGCCCCCAACTACGATACCGCCGATAATACCTGCAATGAGTCCCGAAAATAAAGGGGCCCCACTGGCCAGTGCAATACCTAAGCAAAGGGGTAGTGCTACAAAAAAGACGACAATACTGGCAGGTAAGTCATTTTTAATATACTTGAACATAATAAGTAAGATTAGTCCTCTGCATCAGATGAATTTTGATGGAGGACGATTAAAAATTGATTTGAATGTGAATTTTATGGTTAAACCAATTTTCGGGGAGGGGGGTCTAGGGTTTCAAGGGTAAACTCTAATATAACGAATACGTACCCTGATGTATTATCGTTCTTTTCCTGATTTAGCGATGGATCTGTAGAAAAGAAACTTTTTGACATAAAGTATTTGGCGTCAAAAGTGTTACTGGTCGAAGAGTCATGGGTATTATTCTCTTCTTCGGAAGAGCCAAGAACAATGGCAGTACTGTATTCCTTTCCCAAAAGGGGAATAAAAGATGATGTCAATAAAATTGATACCATCATGATAGAAATAAAAGGTATGGCCAGTATTCGCATTATCAAATGATTATCGCAAAATTAAGGTACGATTCAGATATATTTGTTAATAATGTCTAAAAATCTTTCAATGATTTAATATTGTCACTCAATAACCATCCTGTTTGCCCATCTGCAATGCGTATTCTCTTCCAATCGTCCAGTTCGTCCAAAATATTCACCTTTGTCCCTTCGTGGATGGTAAATACGCTATTGCTGTTGACATTGGGTTCGGAGTTTACGTTTACTTCTTTCGCAAAAACTATGGCGGGATCGTTATTTTTAAACTGCTGATAGTTGAGATAGGCCATCAAAATACAAACCACTCCAACAATCAACGAAAAGATACTCGAAATAAAAGCAGCCCTTTTTTGGTTGGCCGGTCTTAAAAAGTAATAGGCCATATAAGCCAAAACAAACAAAAATACCAAAGCAACTGCCAAATAGGCCCATCCATCATAGGAGAACAATCCCACAGCTGATTTATAGATTTTTGATATCTCGGTTGTTGGCACCTCTTCTATGGCATCCAACCTCATATTTTGTGCAAACCTTAAGTTGTCTTTTATTTCTTGGTTGTTGGGTGATAGCAATAACGCTTTTTCGTAGTAATAAATGCTTGGGCCAATGGAATTGAGCTTGTAATAACTATTCCCCAGATTAAAATATAACGATGCGGAATGTTTTCCATTTTCGAGGATTTGCTTGTAGTTTTCTATTGCTTTGGAGTATTCACCATTGTTGTAAAGCTCGGTAGCTTCATTAAACAGGGTTTCGTTTTGGGAATATCCAAGGGTAAACGAAAGGAGACATAATAAAAAAATAATCTTCTTCATGCTCATAGGTGCTTATCCAAATTAGAGATTACTTCACTTGCCTTTTCATAATCCTGTTGCATCTGAACATTGGAAAATGGACTATAGCGTGCCATTTCGCAATTGGTCAACAAACCAACGAAACCTTCAATATCAGATTTCTCGACACCTTTTTCGAAAAGAATATCGGTTATTTTGTCCTTGCTGAACTCGGAAGTCTCTATATGCAATTTAGCCTTTAAGTAATTGTGGAGTCCTTTTTCAAGTGCTACATAAAAGGCTTCTTTGTTCCCTAGTTCTTTTTTTGCTGTAGACAGATATTTCCGAGCTAATTTGTTGGCCTGTTTTATTCTGTTCCCGATTACATCGCTGGCAATAGCCTCTCTTTTTTTGAAAACCAAAATTGCTACTGGAATCAGTAAAAGAGGAGCAAGCAACAGAATAAAAAAGAGTCTTGAGCCAAAAAAGTGATTTACTCCTATAGGACCAAGGTTAGCATTGATATTGATAAAATGAAATTGTTCTCCCGTGGGTACCACTAATTGTTTATTGGCAGAAGGGCTTGCTGCATTGTCCGTGTTGCCTGCTGGTCCTTCAACAACCTCAATATTGATTTCATCGGAATTGATGCTTTCATATTTGCCATTACTAGGATTAAAATAGCTAAAAGAAATACTAGGTATTGGATATTTGCCCCTAAAGGACGGTACAATGGTGTAGTTGTTGGCCACTTTTCCTTCCATGCCAGTGCTGTATGTGCGAATATCTTCATCGTACTCAGGGTCATATACTTCCAATGAACTTGGAAGTTCAGGTTCAGGAAGTTGGAATAGCTTTAAGTTCCCTTTTCCGGAGACTTCAACTTTGGCTTGGAGCGATTCCGATGCATTCAGTTGCGTTTTACTTGTTGTCACGGAAAAATCAAAATCCCCGACTGCTCCGCTAAAATTGGCTGGCTTTCCTGCTTCTGGCAGGGGTTTTACGTTGATTGTTCTACTGCCTGCGGATACTGTTTTACTTGTTTGGGTGTAAATTCGACCACCAAAAAAGTCCCTTCTATTTGTAGGTACGTCCACAAAAATTTCCAGAGAAAGCGGCTCAATGTCCAACTTCCCTGATTTTTGAGGATAGAGGACAACTCGTTTTAAAACCACAAATCGGTAAGGTTTACCTTGGTAAGTGCCATTTTGTGCAGTGTGCTTGGTAACGGGAATGTCCTGGCTCCAAAAATTGTTGTACGTTGGATTGTCCAGCGGGCGATAATTGGTTACGCTTATGTTTGGACTGACGTATAGTTTATAGATAACGGTGACAGCTTCATTGAGATAGGGGTTTCCTTTGGAAACCTCGGCCACCAAATGAAGACTTTCATCGGCGACATCATCCACCGTTTTTTGGGAATTTGGCTTGTCGACCGCAGCGGTTACTTCAACTTTTTTAGGTGTTGTTTTATAGGTTTGCCCACCAATGTCTATGGTAGCTTGGTTTATGGTAAAATTACCTCTGGCGGTGGGCACCAAAATATAAGTGTAAGTTTTGGAAAAGCTACGTTTACCATTTACCCAAGAGGAACTAATAGACTGGGAGGGACCCATAACCACTTTGAAACCTTCAAACTGGGGTGGCTTAAAATTGTCGCCGTCTTTGTTCATTGTAAAATCTACGCGAAGACGTTCGTTTAGCCCCAATTCCTCTTTGCTCAAGTTCATGGTAAACGTAATTTCTTCGGCATTGTCTTGGGCATATGAATGTAGTCCTGTTAAAAGGAACATTCCCAAAATAAATAATATGTAGCCCTTTAGCACTTGCATTACCAGTCCTTTTCGTTTTTAACTTTTTTGCCTCGAACTTTACGGGCCTCCATTTTTTCCTGTACTTTTTTCTCTTCGTTTTGCATGGCCTCTAACAGATTTTGAATCTGTTGCTTGGAAAGTTGATTAGGCTTGGGCTGTTGTTTTTGGTCTTGGGGCTGATCTCCTTCATTAGGCTTTTTCTCTTGTTCTTTCTTTTCATCCCCATCGCCTTTTTGGTTTTCTTCAGGCTTGTCTTCTCCATTCTCCCCTTGGTCACCTTTGTCCTTGTTTTCATCTTCTTTCTGCTCGCCTTCGTCCTTTTTCTCGTTGTCTCCCCCTTCGTTGTTCTGGTCCTGGTTTTTATCCTTATCCTCGTTTTCCTGATCTTTTTTGTCTTGGTTGTCCTTGTTTTGGTCGTTCTTTTGCTCGTCTTGTTGTTTTTCCAACATCTTTTTGGCCAAAGCAAGATTATATCGCGTTTCGTCGTCTTCAGGATTGGCACGTAACGCCTGTTTGTAGGCTTCCACCGCCTTTTCGTATTCTTTGTTTTTCATGAACACGTTGCCCATGTTATGAAAAGCCTTATGTTTTTCTCTTTTGTCCGCTGCAGCATCACTAGCTTCCTTGTATCTGCCAAAGGCTTCGCCAAAACTATTCCTGTTGTAATAAGCGTTACCTAGATTAAATCGGGCAGCGGCATTTTTATCGCTTTTGGATATCGCTTTTCTGTAATCCGCTTCAGCAGTGATAAAATTGTTGGAGGTCAGTTGCTCATTGGCCTCATAGGTAAGGTTAGTGGAGGCCTGTAATGCTTTTTCCGCTTCTTTGTTCGCTTGTTCGGTGAGGTCATCCTGTGCTTGTACAATCCCGAAACATAGCAATAGTCCGAATGTCAACTTTATCTTATTCATCATGTTCATTAAAAAGATTCAGTTTTTTCAACCATTGTGTTTTTCTATCCAAAACGAAGATGTCCAAAAATAGAAATAAAAAGCCTGCGGCAAGAAACCATTGAAATTGGTCTTTGTACTCCGCAAATTGCTTAGCGTCAAATTCCGTTTTGTCCATTCGGTTCAGTTCTTCTTTGATGTATTCCACAGCGTTTTCCGTGTTGGAACCATCAATATATTCGCCATTGCCCCTATCTGCAATCTCTGTCAATACGTTTTCGTTCAATTTGGTAATGACAACTTCCCCTTGATTGTCCTTTTTCAAACTTTCAACAATTCCATTTCTTTTAATGGGAATTGGGGCTCCTTTAGGTTTACCAACACCTATGGTGTACAAACGAATCCCATTTTGTGTGGCTTTTTCAACAGCATTGATAGTGGAGCTTTCGGAGTGATCCTCTCCATCAGAAACAATAAAGAGTACTCTATTCGTTTGCTGGGAATCATCGTAGTAGGTACTTGCCAAATCTATGGCGGCGTTGATAGCGGTCCCCTGGGATGAAAGCATATCGGTGTTCATGCTCTGCAAAAACATCTTAGCGGCACCATAGTCCGTGGTAATGGGCAGTTGTGGATAAGCCTGTCCTGCGTATGCGATGATTCCGATTCGGTCACTGGCCAATTGGTTGATGATTTCCGAAACAATGCGTTTGGCTTTTTCCAATCGGTTGGGGGCAATATCCTCTGCCAACATACTTTTGGAAACATCAATGGCGAATACAATGTCCACACCTTCACGCTTTACGGTTTCTAGTTTTGTCCCGATTTTGGGGTTTACCAATCCTAAAACTAGAAATACGAGCCCGGCCAATAGAAAGGTCAATTTTACTGTCGATTTAAAACTGGACCTGTTCGGGGCCAATCGCTTTAAAAGGGACGAGTCTGCAAAACGTTTTTGTGTTTTTTTCTTCCAGATTTGAAGAAAAAAGAACGTCAGGGCCATAATTGGAATTATGGCCAAGAGGTAGAAATATATTTTTTCGTCAAACTGAATCATTCTCTAAATAAAGCTTTTAAATATGGAATTTCGCAATCCCCATTCCAACAACAATAAAATCCCGGCCAAGAAAATCAAAGGCCTAAATTTTTCCTCGTACTTGTAATATTTGAATTCCTCTATTTCTGTTTTTTCCAATTTATTGATCTCATCATAAATCTCTTCCAAAGATTCATTGTCGGTAGCACGGAAATATTTTCCTCCGGTTACTTCTGCAATTTCTTTGAGCAATTCTTCATCAATTTCCACTTGTCGCATACCGTATCTGAAAGAACCATCCCTGTTGTAAGCGATGGGAGATAATGCATTTCCGTTGGTTCCCAGACCAATAGTGTATGTTTTAATCCCAAACTCCACCGCCAAGTCAGCAGCAGTTCTGGGTTCAATAAAGCCAGAATTATTGACACCATCCGTTAAAAGAATGATAACTTTACTTACTGCTTTGCTTTCTTTTAATCGATTTACCGATGTTGCAAGACCCATTCCAATGGCAGTACCATCTTCAAGCTCACCATAGGTAATGTCTTCAAGGGCATTTAAAACAATCGTCTTGTCACTTGTAATAGGTGTCTTGGTATAGCTTTCCCCGGCATAACCGACCAAACCAATGCGATCGTTCGGGCGTTCTTCTATAAAATTTGCCGCCACATCCTTAAGTGCGGACAAGCGGTTAGGCTTTAGGTCACGGGCCAACATACTGGAAGAAACATCAATGGCCATTACAATATCGATACCCTTTGTGGTTTTGGTCCGTGTTGAGATATCTTCGGTCTGAGGTCGGGCCAAAGCGGTTATAATTGCAGCTAAGGCCAACAACCGAATACCAAAGAGAACAGGTTTTAATTTTGAGGCCCAACCGGTCACTGTAAATCCTTTGATACTTGAAATGCGCAGAGACGCCATTTCATTTTTCCGTTTGAAAAAATACCATAGCAAAGCCAATGGCAGCAAAAGAAGCAGCCAGAAAAATTCAGGATTTGCAAATTCTATATTCTCAAACATCTATGCTTGTGTTTTTACGTCTAAACTGTTCAAAATTCGGTCTACGATCTGCTCTGCATATTCATCGCCTTCTTCCCAGGTAATCACCACTTGTTGGATAAAACCTTTGCCACCAAAAGAAAGAATACTGTACTTCGCTTTTTTGGAATCGCCATTAGGTCTTTCCAAAGTTCCGGTGCCAAAGGTTTTCATTCCCTTTACACCAGATTGGGTGACGTACTCTTCTTGTTTGGTGATGATATTTTTCAGCCCCAGTTGTTCAAAATTGTTAAGGGTTGAACCAATTACAGTATCAAATTGGGGATCTTCTTTTTGTTCTTTAAAAGTGATGGAGCTGGTACTTACCGAAAATATTCCCACATAACTTCCATATGAGAAAGCCTGAAGCTCTTTGATCAACTCTTGAGTTTCCTTGGGAAGCTCCACATCTCGACGCACCAAAACATCGGGTGTTTCCAATTGAATGGGTGGGAAGCCATAGGAGCTAGCTACCCATTCGCCTTCCAAAAGTTCTTTGGTGGGGTAACCGAACACGGTATCCTTAACTTGTTTGAAACCAAAATAGGCTACAGAAAACACACTGCTCAAAACAATGATTCCTGCAAAAATTGCAGCGGCCAAGTAAATTCTTTTTCGTTGTTTTTTCTTGGCCAGCTCTTCCAGATATTCTTCATCCAGGAGTAAATCCTCCTCAGTGGGTTCTGGCAAAGCTTCGTGGGTTTTGGTCACGATTTGCTCAACTACCATTCTGTCTTGCTCGGCAACGGATGTAGCGGGTTTGGATTTGGCAAATTTCACCAAATCCGCTGTCTGTAATATTTTTTGGAATTGTTGCAACGTATCATCTTCCAATTTAAGTTCGCCTGCATCCCGCAACATTTCCAGTTTAGTGATGAGTTCGGAAGTAGTACTTTCCATAGCCGAGACGTGTACATCTTCTTCCAAATAAGACCTTACAATATCAGTAAGTTCCGAATAGTATTGTTTGTACTCGTCCTGGATAAGGTACTTTGAGTTCTCCAACTTTTTTAGCTCCATAAGGGCTCGGTCATATGGCGGTAGCAAAGCCACTTTTTCCTCTTCGGTCAAAGGTTTCTTCCTTAAAAAGAACCAATAGACCAATCCTCCGATTACAACCAATCCTAAAAGTATCCAAAGTGCGGTTAGCCACATATCGGCAGTACTTCGCTCTACCTCTATCAGGGGTTTGATATCGTACATCTTCTGTTTGGTGGTATCCACCACCACATCGGCAACCTTAACTTGAAAAGAGTCCGTAAAAAATGGTTGTTCGTTGATAGCGATTCGTTGTGGGGGAATCGTGTACGCACCACTATCAAATTGGGTTAAGGAATATATTTTTTGAAGAATAACCTTCTCATCATTTTTTAGGGTATCGGCCATAATGGCTTCTACAGTTTCCAACGGGGAAAAGGTTTGTCCTTCGGGAAAGAAAACTACATCGGTAGAGTCTGCCTCGACCGTTATTTTGTATTGGATTTGCTCCCCAATTTTAATGGTAAGTGTATCCACTTCGGCATCAACTTTGGGACCAGTTTGGGAAAAACCAACCGTGGGCATCAGCAATAGAAACATCAAAACACCCCAGATGGATAGGAGGCTTTTGGCGATTCTTATTTTATGTAGACCATCTATTCGCATTATCCTCTTCGTTTAAAATACCCCAATAGTTTTTTTACATAGCTTTCATCCGCTCGACAATTGATTACCCCGCACCCTGATTTATTAAAGGCATTGGTGAAATAGGCCACTTTGTCTTTGTAATGTTGTCCGTAGGCCAATCTCACTTGTTTGGATTGGGTGTTCACCAACTGAATTTCCCCTGTTTCGGCATCCTGCATTTGCACCATGCCCAGATTTGGGATGGTTTCTTCACGTTCATCATAAACTCGGATACCCGTTACATCGTGTTTGTTGCCCACAATGCGCAAAGTGTTGTCGTAGTTGTCGGCAATAAAATCTGAAAGCACAAAAACAATAGCTTTTTTCTTCATTACGTTGGTAAGGAACTTTAAAGCTTCTGCAAGATTTGTTTCGCTACTTTTTGGGTGGAATTCCAACAACTCCCTGATGATTCGAAGTACGTGGCTTTTTCCTTTTTTTGGTGGAATGAAAAGTTCTACTTCATCAGAAAAAAGTATTAACCCTACCTTATCGTTATTCTGAAGCGCCGAAAAGGCAAGAGTGGCCGATATCTCGGTGATGATTTCTTTTTTGAACTGGTTGGACGTACCAAAAAGTTCCGACCCGCTCACATCTACCATGAGCATCATCGTAAGTTCGCGCTCTTCTTCAAAAACCTTTACGTAGGGTTCGTTGTAACGTGCGGTAACGTTCCAGTCAATACTGCGGACATCATCCCCAAACTGATACTGGCGTACTTCGCTGAACGTCATCCCCCGACCTTTGAACGTAGAATGGTATTCCCCACCAAAAATATGGTCGGAAAGACGCCGGGTCTTTATTTCAATTTTACGTACTTTTTTTAGTAGTTCCTTTGTATCCATTTGGTTCAAAAAAATAGGTTTTCGGGTTGGTTAAAAGTATTGCTACTTATATTCCGATAAACATTGAACCGCTAAGGCACCTCTACCTCGTTTACAATCTTGTTGATGATTTCTTCGGAAGTAATATTTTCTGCCTCGGCCTCGTAGGTGATTCCGATTCGGTGACGCAGCACATCGTGCACCACGGCCCTTACATCTTCAGGAACCACATAACCTCTTCTCTTAATAAATGCGTAGCACTTGGATGCTTTGGCCAAGTTGATACTACCCCTTGGAGAAGCACCAAAACTGATAAGTGGCTTCAGGCTTTCCAAATTGTATTTTTCAGGGTAACGCGTAGCAAAGATGAGGTCGAGAATATATTTTTCAATTTTTTCATCCATGTAAACCTCACCAACTGTAGCTTGGGCTCTTAAAATTTGCTCCAAGGATACTACGGGCTTTATAGGCTCGGTTTCACCTTTAAGGTTTTGTCGGATAATGAGTTGCTCCTCGTTCAATTTTGGATAGTCAATCACGGTTTTCAGCATAAACCTATCCACTTGTGCTTCAGGTAATGGGTAAGTACCTTCTTGTTCTACCGGGTTTTGTGTTGCCATTACCAAAAAGGGGGCATCCAATATAAATGTTTCGTCACCAATGGTTACCTGCTTTTCCTGCATGGCCTCCAAAAGTGCTGATTGTACTTTTGCGGGAGCCCTGTTAATCTCATCGGCCAAAACAAAGTTGGCGAAGATAGGCCCTTTTTTAATGGAGAAATCGTTCTCTTTTATATTGTAGATCAGTGTACCGATAACGTCGGCAGGTAAAAGATCCGGAGTAAACTGAATTCTGCTAAAACTTCCCTTTACCGCTTTGGCCAAAGTATTAATCGCCAATGTTTTTGCCAATCCGGGAACACCTTCGAGCAGAATATGGCCTTTACCTAAAAGACCAATCAACAGACGTTCCACCATGTGTGTCTGACCCACAATGGCTTTGTTCATCTCAACCGTTAAAAGGTCAATAAAAGCGCTTTCCTGGGCGATTTTTTCATTCACAGCACTAATATCAATAGTAGTGTTTTCTTCCATTATATACTTTTATTGTTTGGTGTTAATGTCGGGGTTTTTACTAAGGTGTGCAAAATGAAAATTTATTTAAAACCTGCCTGTTAATTAATGGTTAAAAAAAACGCTAAACCCCTAGTTTTATGAAGGATTTAAGGGTTTAATTTTATACTTTCAGCACATATGGAACAGACAACGAATTTTTCCCGCATTATATCGGGAGCGATGACATGGGGCAGTTGGGGAAAAAAACTTTCCAAAAAAGAAATGGTGGCGTTGATGCGCCATGGTATAGAATGTGGGCTTACAACTTTTGATCATGCCGACATTTACGGAAGCTACTCCACCGAAGTAGATTTTGGTGAGGCGTTCGTGGATAGTGGAATAAAAAGAGAGGATATTCAGCTTATCACCAAATGTGGTATCCAAATGACGCGTGGTAGGGGTAATCGAATCAATCATTATCAATACGACAAGGACTACATCATTTGGTCGGCTGAAGAGTCTTTGAAAAAGTTGAAAACCGATTATTTGGACTTCTTTTTGATGCACAGGCCAAGTCCGTTAATGGAACCCGAAGAGATGGCAGAAGCTGCACAGCAATTGTTTCAAAGCGGAAAAATAAAACAGTTTGGGGTGTCCAATTTCACACCATCCCAAGTGGCTATGTTGGAAACTGCCATTCCCGTTGAAGGGAACCAGGTCGAATTTTCTCTGACACATCGAGACCCAATGTATGATGGAACTTTTGATGACTGCATAGCCAATAAAAGAATGGCCATGGCCTGGAGCCCTTTGGGGTCATTTTTTAGGGAAACGGATGAACAAGCGACTCGTATAAAAGAAGCGATTGGCCCGTTGATGGAGAAGTACCATGCAGACGAGAGCCAGTTGCTTTTGGCATGGATTTTAAAACATCCTGCTAAAGTGCATCCGGTCATAGGCACGACAAATAAAAAAAGAATGGAATTGGCCGCAGAGGCCAGCAAAATAGAATTGGAACTTCAAGATTGGTTCACCCTTTTGGTGGCAGGCCAAGGACATGATGTTCCATAAAAAATATAAAAAATGAAAAAAACAGCACTAATAACTGGAGCTACAAGTGGAATAGGTAAAGCAACAGCAGAACTTTTTGCAAAGCAAGGATTCAATTTAATTCTATGTGGGCGTAGACAAGAACGTTTGGAAGAACTCAAAAATGAACTGAGGAGAGATACTGCAATTTTCACGCTTAATTTTGATGTAAGAAATCGAGAAGATGTGTTTTCAGCTATTGAAAATTTACCCAAGGAGTTTTCAGAAATTGATATTTTAGTGAACAATGCTGGGAATGCACATGGACTGGATCCTATCGACAAGGGCAATCCGGATGATTGGGATGCTATGTTGGATATTAACGTAAAAGGATTGTTGTACATGTCCAAAGCTATTATTCCAAAAATGGTGGAACGCAAATCTGGACATATCATCAACATAGGTTCTACGGCGGGCAAGGAAGTTTACCCGAACGGAAACGTGTACTGTGCCAGTAAGCATGCTGTAGATGCCATTAACCAAGGCATGCGGATAGATTTAAATGCTTACGGAATACGCGTAGGTGCCGTTAATCCTGGATTGGTGGAAACAGAATTCAGCGATGTTCGTTTTAAGGGGGATTCGGAAAAAGCCTCTAAAGTGTATAAAGGTTTTCAACCCTTAAAACCTGAAGATATTGCGGATATCATCCTTTTTGTGGTCACGCGTCCTTATCATGTTAATATTGCTGACCTTGTGGTAATGCCTACCGCGCAAGCGAGCAGCACAATCGTCAACAAAAATGGTTGATAGTTAGAAGTTCATTTAAAAAGAGCAAAATTAATGATGGCCAAAAGCTAAAACGGTCAGTTCGAGTTTTTTCCAAAGTAAAAAGTATCGAGAACAAGGTTTGTGCTTATAAAAATTCTTTTCTCGATACAATTTTTTGACCTTCGGTTCAAAAACCACTCGAAATGATGAATTTTTATCAAAACACATTACGGTTTAATGAACATGTTTTTTATCCGCAACTCGAATCACGAAACCTTAAATTATGATCAATAAACGCCTACTCGTAAAAAACCTGTTAGCCCACAACGACGAAAATAGTTTTTACGACAAAAAGCGTTTTATATCCATTGGTGAAAAAGAAGGAAAGGCCAAGTTTTTAAAACATGTCTGTGCCTTGGCCAACAGCAATCCAAAGAACAATTCTTTTATTGTAATAGGGGTAGAGGACGAAGATAATACGATTGTAGGTGTCGATTTTTTTGATGACAGTAAAATCCAGAACCTTGTAAATGCCTATTTGGATAATCCGCCTTTAATTTCCTATGAAAACATTCCTTTTCCCCATTTGCCCGAAGGGAAGGTGGTCGGTCTGGTCACCATTAGATCCAACGGAAAAGTCTGCGCTTTGCGCAAAAATATTTGGAAGTATTATGGTGGTGCTGTTTTCTTTAGGGAAGGGAGCATCAGCCTACCGAAAGCCTTTGATGTTGAGCTGAAGAACATTAATGCCGATAAGGTAGCCACCATAGAGCAGCATGCCCGGAACAATATCGAATACACTTTGGACGCCGTTCTAAATTTTTTTAATACACGGCACCCGGACTTAACTAGTGATTACAAAGTTTTCAAAGAACAATTCGTGGTCTGTTGGGCAGGGAACAAGAAAAAAGTAAAGGGTAAAACCTACTATTCCAGAGTAGACATAGAACTCATCAACGAACAAGTAAAACTTTTCTATTCCGCTTTGGACGAAATAACCATAGACTATGATGATGATTCGTTCAAAACCTTGGAGTATGTTCAACTGGGGTTGGGTTCACAACAAAAATATTATCCATTGGAAGAAATGGTAATCACATTTTCGGACAATGGTAAGTACACCATTAACAGTAAATTGCTATTTGAACCGCCGCAGTTTGACAAAAAAACGCTTTACCACGTGTACAATACCAACAATGCACTGCTCAAAAAGTTAGAAAACCATATTCCATTGACAGATTCGGAACATACAGATATGACTCATCTGCCGGCAACCTATCTTATTTGTTATTTGAATGGTTTTGAAGAAGCCAAGGATAAAATGAATAATTCACGGGCATTAATAAAAGCTTATGATAGCCATGTGTATCAATCGTTAAAGGAGTCACAGCGAATTTTAAGGAAGGTACATTACGCCTAATCTCTTTTTAACCAGATCATTTGATAAGGAGCAATTTCCAAAAGTCCACTGTTTAACTCTATTTTTTCGTCGGACACCATGTCCAAAGGTTCTCCTTTGCTGAAATAGCCGAGTTTTTTTATCCAACTACTATCTATGACCTGTGGGTTTTCATCAAAATTGCATATAACAAGCAACCCCTCTTGGTCTTGAGTTCTTTCAAATGATAAAATATGGTCATTGCCCGTGTGGTACAATTCCAGATTGTTGTTGTCGGCAAAAACCATGTTATTTTTTCTGATTTTGATGAGTTTTTGCAAGGTTTGGAATATTTTGGACTGGGGTAGGTTCTGATTGTCCAGTTTTGAAATGGTTTCCCAATCCTGCATGGGGCGATTTACCCAGCGACTATCCCCTTTTTTGGATGCATCATTTTGGAAGGAATAATCGTTTAAAGAGCCAATTTCATCACCGGCGTAAATCAGGGGAATTCCACCAAAAGCCAAAGTAATTCCGTGCAACATAATGATTTTATTCACCGATTCCTCCAGTAAACTTTCATCTTTGGTTGCCAAAGCCTTTTCCAGTCCCAATAACGATGCTGCACTTCCAGTGATGCGCCCATCGCCTGTTTTTGGGTTGTACATAAAAAGCATTCCTGTTGATGGGGACCAATCCAATCGTTGGCAATAGTAATCCAATAAAAATTTACGGTGCATCCCGGGATTCCAACCCAATTCTTCAATGAGGTGGTTTTCGTATCCCAGTCCAATATCATCGTGGCAACGGATATAGTTGATCCAAGTACAATCTTTGGGTTTTGGCGGCACATGCATCAAACTTTTATAGAGTAATTGAGTTTTTTTGGTAGCAATGGAATTCCATAATAGTGCCATTAGCGAGGCATTATAGGCGACTTCACATTCGTTGCCCCGTTTTTCTTCTTCTCCAAAATATTTTACAATGTCCATTGGGGCCACAATGGCCTCTGCCAAAAGAATGGTGCCCGGGGCCACCACTTGTAAACACATTCGGAATAGGGAAATCAGGTTGTGTGCTTCGGGTAGGTTTTGTGAAATTGTCCCGATTTTTTTCCAAAGAAAGGCGAGGGCATCAAAACGGACCACATCCACGCCCATGTCCGTTAACTTTACCAAATTGGTGAGCATCTCCAAAAAAACTTCGGGATTGGTATAGTTTAGGTCCCATTGATAACTGTTGAATACCGTCATCACCCATTTTTCCATTTCGGGGATATAGGTAAAATTGCCTGGTGAGGTTTCTGGGAAGACTTCTGGCAAGGTTTTTTCAAATTCCTGTGGAATAGTGTAATCCTCAAAAGTGTAGTAATAGCCCTGGTATTTTTTATCGCCCTTTATGGCTTTTTTGGCCCAAGAAAATTCATTGGAGGTATGGTTCACTACGAAATCGAGCATCAAATAAATACCATTGTTACGGAACGCTATGGTCAATTCAAGCAGATCTTCCTTGGAGCCATATTTTTTATCCACCTGAAGGTAGCTGTTCACGGCGTACCCACCATCACTTTCCCCTTTGGGTCTGGTAGTGATGGGCATTAGGTGTAAAAAGTTTATCCCTAATTTTTTAAAGTAGGGTATTTTTTCTTCCAACCCTTTTAGGTCTTTGTTGAAATGCTCCACATACAATTGCATGCCAACAAGATTTTCTGACTGGTACCAATTTCCAGATTTCAATCTCTCCAAATCTTGATTCCTTAACTCTTCCGGTCTGTCCAAAAACAACTTGGGAAGAAGTTTCAATAGCTTCTGAAAGTGTTTTCTGTGACGATCTTCGGAGTAGAGGGAAAAGAACTGTTTTTGAATCAAGGTAAGGTTGGTGGCCAACCGAAGGTCAAAAAGTTCTTTAGTGTCTCTCCCTTTTTGAGAAAGTAATCTATGTAGTTTGGCTTGGTTCATCTACTTTTCGAGCTGATCTTTTGTAGGCAAGGCCACAATGGCTCCGTAATTTGTCGTGGTTATTGCCCCGGCTTTATTGGCTTTGACCACCATATTTTCAACTAAAGAAAAATCCTCAAAGATAGGTTCAAAATTACCCAAATCGGAAATTTGATAGAGCAAACATCCTATAAATGCATCTCCTGCACCTGTAGTGTCAATAGGATTCACTGGAACACTTGGAATTATTTTTTTAGAGCCATTCATACTTAAAAGAGTTCCATCTTTTCCTAAGGTAACGGTAATGATTTTTGTTCCCGCTTTATGCAGTACATCACAGGCTTCATGTAAATCTTCTTTGCCCGAAATTAATTGTGCTTCTTCAAGACTGAATTTGCACAGGTGCGATTTCTCCACAAAGGGCATGCATTTTTTTATGAAGGTTTCTTCATTATCTTTCCAAAGATCTCCTCTAAAATTGGGATCAAAACATATGAACATTTCCTTGGTAAGTCCATCAAAAAGATATTTGGTGTACGTTTTTTCCAAGGGTCCTCCCAAAAGAGCTGTTGCAGCACCCAAGTGAAGAATGTTTCCGGGGAGATTTTTTCTTAGGTCAGGGTTGTATTTAAGTTCCTTATCCGCACCCCTACTAAAAACAAAATCACGCTCCCCGTCTTCGGAAAGTGAAACAAAGGCAAGTGTGGTAAATGTTTTAGAAAGTTGGGCCAGTGAAATATCGACTCCTTCATTTTTAAGGGTTTCCAAAAGGAATTTTCCAAATGGATCTTCCCCAACGCATCCGATAAAGATTCCATTTCCCCCCAATTTGGATATGGCACAAGCCACATTGGCCGGGGCACCACCTGCTTTTTTTGTGAATTCAGTGGCTTTGGAAAGGTCACTTCCTTGCCGTTCAGCGACAAAATCAATTAACAATTCACCAATGCAGTATACTTTCTTCATATTGTTTCGAAATATTCTAAGGTACATAGAAAATTATACCACCTCCAAAAATCAGTTAGGTTTATTTGAATTGTTGGTTAAATACGTGATAAAGCCACTATGATTTTTCATCAGCCAACCATTTGTGTGTAATATTGCGAAAAACTTTTCTATGCGGACACTTGTAGTGGGCGACATCCATTCTGGGGTGAGAGCTTTGGAACAACTTATGGTCAAGGCAAAGGTTACCTCTAATGATCATATCATTTTTTTGGGTGATTATGTGGATGCTTGGAGTACAGCAGTTGAAACGGTTGATTTTTTGATTCAGTTACAAAGTGAATACACTTGCACGTTCATTCGCGGAAATCATGATGAACTTTGCAGGGCTTGGTTGGTAGATCAAAAAGAAAACCCACAATGGTTGGCCCATGGGGGAACAGCTACTAGAAACAGTTATTTAAATGCCGATAGGGACAAATGGGATGTGCACCTCAAGTTTTATGAAGAGTTGAAAAACCACTATCTGGCTGAGGACAACCGCTTGTATTTGCATGCTGGATATACCAACCTAAAAGGAATAGATTACGAGTATTTTGAACAGTCTTTTTATTGGGATAGAACCTTATGGGAACTTGCTACCGCGCTAAACCCGGATTTAAAGCCTTCCGATCCTAAATTTCCAAAACGCTTGTCGCATTATAAAGAAGTGTTTATAGGTCACACACCTTTGTCCAAAAACGAATTTGTTCAGCCACAAAACAAGGCCAATGTCTGGAATGTGGATACCGGTGCCGCATTTATGGGTGGACTGACAATGATGGATGTAGAAACCAAGGAATATTGGCAAAGTGACCCAGTGCATACGTTTTATCCCGGTGAAAGAGGAAGAAATTAACGTTTATTCATTAAATTATGAAGACCTTTGTAAAAAACCCCATGTATGTCGATTAAAAATGTAAGATTGGAAGTAATGCAGGCGATTGAACCCAAAGTTGAAGGGTTTATTGATGAATTTCTTATACCAACGGAAAAAATATGGCAACCTACTGATTTCTTGCCAGATTCACAAAGCGATAATTTTTTTGATGAAATAGAGCAGATTAGAGGCGAAGCCAAGGAATTGGGCTATGATTTTTGGGTTACTCTTGTAGCTGACACTATTACAGAAGAAGCACTCCCAACCTATGAATCTTGGTTAATGGATGTTGAAGGGATTGACCAACATAATGGTAAGGATAATGGGTGGAGCAAATGGGTGCGTGCTTGGACCGCCGAGGAGAATAGGCACGGAGACGTTTTAAACAAATATTTATATCTCTCAGGTCGTGTAAATATGCGCGAGATTGAAATTACCACGCAACATTTAATTTCTGATGGGTTTGATATTGGAACAGATAGAGACCCATACAAAAACTTTGTATATACTTCCTTTCAGGAGCTTGCTACCAATATCTCGCACAAAAGAGTGGGAAAAATGGCCAGAAAGAAGGGGAATGCTCTTCTAGCTAAAATGTGTACCATTATTGCCGGGGATGAGATGAGACATCATTTAGCATATCGGGAATTTGTAAAGACCATTATGGGACAAGATCCGGATGGAATGGTGTTGGCATTTGCCGATATGATGAAGAAAAAGATTGTAATGCCAGCCCATTTTTTAAGGGAATCTGGAGGAAGTATTGGCGAGGCGTTCGAGCAGTTTTCCAACTGTGCCCAACGTTTGGGGGTTTATACTGCACAGGACTATATTGATATTTTGAAGAAGCTGAATGATTACTGGGATATAGGAAACCTAAGAGGACTTTCGGAACAGGCTGAAAAAGCTAGGGTTTATTTAATGAAACTTCCGGAAAGGCTGGAGCGTATCTCCCAGCGTATGCAATTTTCTCAACAGCAGTATACTTTTAAATGGGTAGAAGCAAACGGAATGTTATAAAGAAAAGTCAGCTTAAGAACCTGTCTTTGCTTAGAAACTCATTTGTGCTAATATTTACCGGCGCGATGCTTTTCTTGCCACTCAAATAATTGTTCCCAATGACCCTCATAGGCCATTTTTGCCTGCATGGGCCATGAGGCAGGATCATGGATACGGTAACTTTTTCCTCCGGAATGGAGCACCTCTTGACATTTGTCTGCCGAGGTTTCGGCCAAATCCTTCCACGTTTTAATGTCAAAGTTGTGGAAGAGGCCTTCAATTTTTGGACCGATACCCTCCACAAGCTTTAGATCGTTTTCCTTAATGGTTTTGCCAAAAGCCGCCTTGGCTTCCTTTGCATCAAAGAAAAAGGATTTCTTCTTGGAGGGGTTTATGGCACTGTCAAAATTAAGTTGCTTTGTTTTGGTGGTGTAAGTATCCAGTCTTTTTTTACAAGTTTCCAGATCGGACTTTAACTTGGCATTCTGTATTTCAAGGGAATTGATTTCAATTGATTTTTCTGGTGCCAATGGCGTGTCCGATTTGCCAAAAAAGTAACCAAGGACCCCAGAAATGATTCCCGTACAAGCCAAAATAATCCAATACCATATGGTTGAACTTTCCCATTCCATAATTTAGTTGTTTGAACAGTAAAGAACTGCTCACTTAAAATATTAAAAAAATCTTAAAATTCTAAATTAAAATCTCAGGAATTCAGCTAATTGAAAAAAATGGGCATTTGTAGGAAAAATCAAAAACAGAAAATGGAATAAAAGATACCAACCATACAGTTTTTATAACCACTGGTAAGATACCGTTTAATATCTCGCTGAAATATTATGAAATTTAGGCCAAATATTAGGTAAAGAACCCTGTTTCTCCCGACAAAGTTCCGGCATTGGAACGGGGTTTTTAAGTTAAGTTTGAGTTAGTTAAGTTGGTTTTAAAGACTGCCCACTTAGGTTTAATCCTAAATGGGCGGCTTTTCTTTTTTTATAGATCAAACTTAATACCTTGTGCCAATGGCAACTCTGTAGTATAGTTAATGGTGTTGGTTTGTCTGCGCATGTACACTTTCCAAGCATCGGAACCACTTTCTCTACCGCCTCCAGTTTCTTTTTCACCTCCAAAGGCTCCACCAATTTCAGCTCCAGATGTACCAATGTTCACGTTGGCGATACCGCAATCTGAACCTTCAACGGAAAGGAATCGTTCGGCTTCTCTTAAATTATTGGTCATTATAGCAGATGATAGGCCTTGTCTCACACCGTTTTGCATTTCTAGGGCATTTTCAAGGTCACCTTTATATTTCAAAATATATAACACAGGGCCAAAGGTCTCATGTTGAACAATTTCAAAGTGATTTTGAGCTTCGGCAATGGCTGGTTTTACATAGCAACCACTTTCATAGCCCTCACCTTCCAATACACCGCCTTCGACCAAAATGTTTCCGCCTTCGGTTTCAACCTTTTCTAGGGCGTTCAAATAATTTTTGACAGCGTCTTTATCGATTAGTGGTCCAACATGGTTGTTTTCGTCCAAGGGGTTGCCAATTCGAATTTGCTTATAGGCATCTACAATGGCATTTTTCACCTTATCGTACACATCTTCGTGAACAATCAATCGGCGCGTTGAGGTACAACGTTGTCCGCAAGTACCAACAGCACCGAATACGGCACCGATTACGGTGTTTTTAATGTTGGCATCGGGAGTTACGATAATGGCGTTGTTACCACCAAGCTCCAATAATGTTTTACCAAGACGTCCAGCTACTGTCTGTGCGACTATCTTTCCCATACGGGTGGAACCAGTAGCCGAAATCAACGGAACGCGTTCATCCTTTGTCATAATTTCACCTACGGTATAATCCCCGGTAATCAAACAAGAAATACCTTCGGGAACACCATTTTTGGCAAACACACGGGCAGCGATGTTTTGGCAAGCCACGGATGTCATTGGAGTTTTTTCAGAGCCTTTCCAAATACAGGCATCACCACAAACCCAAGCTAGGGCAGTGTTCCATGACCAAACTGCAACAGGGAAGTTGAAGGCCGAAATTATACCTACAACACCAAGCGGATGATATTGTTCGTACATGCGGTGACCAGGGCGTTCACTGTGCATGGTAAGTCCGTGCAATTGCCTTGATAAGCCTACGGCAAAGTCACAGATATCAATCATTTCTTGTACTTCGCCCAATCCTTCCTGGTAGCTTTTTCCCATTTCGTAGGATACCAGTTTGCCCAATGGTTCTTTCAATCTCCGAAGCTCATCATTAAACTGTCGAACCACTTCACCGCGTTGTGGGGCCGGCATGGTTCTCCATTTTTTAAAACCTTCTTGAGCCGTACTAATTACTTTTTCGTAATCCTCTGGAGTTGTTGCTTTAACTTTTCCGATTAGAGCACCATCTACAGGTGAGTAGGACTCAATGATATCTCCATTGGAAAACCAATTCTCTCCTGTGGAAGTACCATTATTTATTTCGTTTAAGCCAAGTTCTTTTAAGGCTTCTTCTATTCCAAAAGCAGTTGCAATTTTTGACATTTATAACTTTTTAGTGATGTATTGTTATATTTTTACAATATTACGAATATTCTCCAAGAGGATAAACGGTTTAGAGGAATTGCTGGACCAGGAGAAGAATTATTCCTATAATAGCTGGAAGCCCCTGAACCATAAATATTTTTTTTGACGCTGTTAATGCACCATAAATACCGGCAATCGCAACACATCCCAAAAAGAAGAATCCCACATAAACTTGCCACGTAGCATCTTGTATTACCAAGGACCAAATAAGCCCTGCAGCCAAAAAACCATTATAAAGGCCTTGATTGGCTGCTAATGTTTTTGTGGGTTCGAATAAGTCTTCCCGGAAGTTACGGAACACTTTTTTGGCCTTGGTGGTCCATGCGAACATTTCCAACCACAGGAAATAAATGTGGAGCAAGGCCACAATCAAAATGATGATTTTTGCTAAAAGGAGTATCATTCTTCTTTGGCTGTAAAACGTTCATCAACCGGCATAACGGTTCCACAATTATCACAAGTGCGCAATTCTTCCGAACCGTAAAAGTGCTTAAAATGACCTAGAAAATCCTTCTCAATATCATTCAATTTAAAATAGACCTCGTACAATTTATGATTGCAGTTGTCACAGAACCAAAGCAATCCATCTTCCGCATCAAAATCTACACGTTTTCGCTCCACTACTAGCCCAATGGAACCTTCTTGCCGCGCAGG
This sequence comes from Flagellimonas lutimaris, assembly GCF_051494225.1. GTDB lineage: Bacteria > Bacteroidota > Bacteroidia > Flavobacteriales > Flavobacteriaceae > Flagellimonas > Flagellimonas lutimaris_A. Next base: position 376,941 of record NZ_JBNPYE010000002.1, read on the forward strand.
GGAATGAGGGACTTTGGCGGGGTGAAGGTACATATCGCCAGGTCCCAATTTCATGGTCTTTTTTTGGCCATCTTCTTGTATGTGTACTTCTATATGCCCTTCGAGCTGAAAAAACAGCTCTTCTGTTTCATTGTAGTGATAATCCTTTCTTGCGTTGGGTCCGGCCACGATCATAACTATATAATCGCCGGACTCTTTGTAAAGGTTTTTATTACCGACTGGGGGTTTCAGCGTATCACGATTTTCCTCAATCCATTTATTAAGGTTAAAAGGTGCCTGTATTGCCATGTTCAAAGATTTTACGAAAGGTAAAAAAAACCTTGCTGGCAACATAGTAATTAACAAAAAAGACCTGCCACTTGGCAGGTCTTTCATACTTTATATTCTTACTTGGTTACTCAATTTTAATAAATATCTGTGTAAAATAAGGTCTTCCATTTTTATCCAGTTGAACACTCAATGTGGTGTGGGTAAAATCGCCCTCCATGGCTTCCTTATGTGTAGCACTTTCCACCCATGCCTCCAAGGTTTTTTCTGCTGAGGTATAATATCTGGCCACATTTTCCGAAATACTTACGGCATTGGTCTCTTCAGCAATTTTAGTTGCCCGTGAATCAAAATTGTCATGACTCAGCACATTGTGTGAAATCATGTAATCCGTATGCTCTTCTGCATATTTGTATGCAGGGACACTATTTTCCAAGGTATTTAACCCTATAGAGGTTCGGTGTTGGTTTACCAAATTTACGAGCTCTTCCTCCATAGCTGCAGGGTCTACTATAATTTTTTCATTACCTAAATTGGTTTCGGTATATAGTTGTTCAAATTCTTCTGTCGAGGATTCGCTACAACTACCAAATAGCACTAAAAAGACCATTACCAGCGTAATGCCAGAAAATTTTTTCATTTTTCGGGGTATTTTTTTGGGAGTGTTCTAAATTCCCTAGTGTTCTCGTTGCTAAACTAATGGAGATACTACCCTATTCCATGAAATTTCCATGTTTGGCATATTATCACGTTGAAATACAGGAAGCTGGGTTTAACCGCACTAAATAAAAAATGCAGAACTCCTTTTATCGGGAAAAGTAGGCCGTTTATATAATTTCCTCAGTAGCCTCTATTTGGTCTGAAGGAGTCTTTTCCTCATCATCAAAAACATAGGAAAAAACCAAATCTCCTATTTCCTTGATAGGTTCATAGAAAACGGATTCTTCTTTGGTTTCATCACTGAGGAAACCTAGAGGAGAAGCAAGCTTTTCGAAGAAAATAAGAAATGCACCCAAAATCACTGCAACTTTTAAGGCACCGAAAATACCCCCAGCGATTTTGTTCAAAAGTCCGAGCATGGCAAAATCAGCAATCTTGGTCAAGAATTTGCCCGCCAAGTTCACCACAATGATGATGGCAAAAAAAGTAATTAAAAATGCAGCAATTTTTAGGTATTGGTCGCTCCAGTCAAAGCGTTCGGCGAGGTAGTTGCCCGTGATGTACGAAAAATGGATAGCACCGTAAATTCCTGCAATGAGAGCGATCAAAGAGGCCAACTCTACAAAAAGACCATTTTTGAGACCTTTGTAAAGGCCCCAAACCAAAAGAATTCCGATGATAATATCCAAAAAGCTCATACGCGGGTTTTAACAAATATAGAATATTGATTTGTACCTTTGGTACTCATATCAAAACACATGTCAAGAGACGAACAATTAAAGAAACGATGGGAATTTTTGGTGAAAAAACTATCAGCACAATTTTCTGATGGTGACCCGCTGGAATTGGATGGGATTGTTTATTTGGTAGGAGTTCAGGAACTCGGCAATTTTCACCGTAAGTTCAAAAAGGATGAAAAAGTCAATTTGATGCATATTGCCATCTGCAGACTATTGGAACCTTATGGCTACTACGATTTTGATTTTTTCGATGATGATGGATGGCCTCATTATAAAGTAAAAGAACAGTTACCACCATTAAAAGCTGGGGAACAATCTGTTTTAATGAAGGAAGCCTTGGTCAATTACTTCATAGAAAAAGAATACATCACCTAAATGGAGCTAAAAAAACCTTACTACGCCGTAATTTTCACCAATCTTAGAACTTCTGGTGATGATGGTTATGCGAAAATGGCCGAAGAAATGGAAGAATTGGCCAGTAAACAACCCGGTTTTCTGGATTTTGAAAGCGCCCGCGACGGTCTGGGAATTTCTATCAGTTATTGGGAGAGTTTAGAGGCAATTGCTAACTGGAAAGCCCAGTTAGATCATAAAGAAGCCCAAAAGAAAGGAATCCAAAAATGGTACTCTTGGTATAAAGTTAGAGTATGCCGAGTAGAACGGGAATACGAATTCAACAAATAGACCCATGAGCGAGAACATTGCTTTTTCAAACGTAGATAGAAAAGAAAACCTGCAAAAAGTTGCCAAAGAGGCGTATGACCTTGTGGTAATCGGAGGCGGAATCACAGGAGCGGGTATTGCTTTGGATGCTTCTTCTCGCGGCATGAAGGTTTTGTTGCTCGAAAAAGGTGATTTTGCCTCGGGCACTAGTAGCAAATCTACCAAGCTCATACACGGCGGACTCCGTTATTTAAAGCAATTCGATTTTTGGTTGGTGAAGGAAGTGGGTTCAGAAAGAGCCATCGTACATAAATTGGCTCCTCATTTGGTATTGCCCGAAAAAATGTTGCTCCCGCTCATCGAGGGTGGTTCCTATGGAAAATGGCTAACCTCCATCGGCTTGAAGGTCTACGATATTTTAGCCCAAGTTTCAGGGGATGATAAACGGCAGATGCTGGAAAAAAAAGAGGCCATGAAACTGGAGCCGCTTTTGCCCAAAAAGATTTTAAACGGGGCAGGATATTATGCTGAGTACCGAACCGATGATGCTCGACTCACTTTGGAAAATTTAAAGACCAGTCTTCAATTTGGTACACAGATATTCAATTATACCAAGGTCACCGATTTCATCTACGAGGATGAGCAAGTAGCAGGCGTAAAATTTACCGATGAAGTCTTTGGAGATGACTATAGTGTTTCATCAAAATATGTAATTAATGCCGCTGGGCCCTGGGTGGATGAACTCAGAAGTGTAAACCGGTCCAAAAAAGGCAAGCGATTGCATTTGACCAAAGGAGTCCATTTGGTGTTTCCAAAGGAAAAACTTCCCGTAAAACAATCCGTTTATTTTGATATTCCTGATGGCAGGATGATGTTCGCTATTCCCCGTGGTAAAGTGACATACATTGGTACTACCGACACCAATTTTAATTTGGACAAGGATCATGTCACAACAGATATTGCAGATGCCATCTATTTGGTATCGGCGGTGAACAATATGTTCCCGGATATTGAATTGGAACTGGACGACATTATTTCCTCGTGGGCGGGCTTGCGTCCTTTGATTCACGAAGAGGGTAAATCGGCCTCAGAACTATCACGAAAAGATGAAATTTTTACTTCCGATACAGGTTTGGTGAGCATTGCGGGAGGGAAGCTCACGGGATACCGAAAAATGGCCGAGCGAACGGTAAATCGCATCGCTAAAAAGATGGAGGAGGACCACGATTTGGAGCTGGAGCATTGCACTACTGATAAAATTCCGCTTTGTGGAAACGACTTTAAAAAGTTTAAGCACGTAAAAAAATACATTGGTAAGGTACAAGAGCAATTGCAAGATGATGGATTCGCTAAATACGATGCTTGGTACTTGGTGACCACTTATGGGAAACAAACCGAATCCATTTTAGAGTTGTATGCCAAAATCAAAGGCGACAAACCCAAGGAAAGGATGATCAGGGCCGAAGCACAATTTACCATAGCCTATGAAATGGCGTTGAATCCCTTGGACTTTTTTATAAGAAGAACGGGCCGACTTTATTTTGATATTGACAGCGTTCGAAAATACAAGGAACCTGTTTTTGAAGAATTCCAGCAGGCTTACAATTATTCAGCAGAAAAAATGGAGGCTTTTTCCAGGGAATTGGATGCGGAATTAAAGGAGCATTCCGATTTTTCTTTGGAGCGGGATTAATCCAACTTCTCCGTCAACTTCTCAAACACCTTTTTCGGGTTCTTGTTTTTATAAAGCACTTGGTACACGGCATTGATGATTGGTGTTTTGGATTTCTTTTGCAGTTTATCCATAAGGTCATGGGCACTTTTGGTGGCGTAATACCCTTCGGCTACCATGTTCATTTCCATCATGGCACTTTTTACGGTGTAGCCCTTACCTATCATATTCCCGAACATGCGGTTTCGACTAAAAACGGAGTAGCCTGTCACCAATAAGTCGCCCAAATAGGCCGATGCATTGATGTTCCTCTTCATTTTGTACACGCGATCTATAAACCGTTTCATCTCACGGATGGCGTTGCTCATCAGCACGCTTTGGAAATTATCCCCGTAGCCGAGTCCGTGCGCGATACCCGCAGCGATGGCATAAATGTTTTTTAGCATGGCAGCGTATTCGGTACCGATAATATCATCCGATATTTTGGTACGGATATAGTCACTCTTTAGGTGTTTGGCCACCATTTTGGCCTTGTCAGCATCCGCGCAGGCAATGGTAAGGTAAGATAGTCGCTCCAAGGCGACCTCTTCCGCATGACAGGGACCAGTTAAAACCCCAATGTTCTCAAAAGGAATATCATATTTCTCATTAAAATGCTCCCCAACGATCAATCCACTTTCCGGAACAATTCCTTTAATGGCGGAAAAGATGATTTTATCCTTAAGTGTGGCCGTCAAATTCTGAAGTTCCCGATCCAAAAAAGCAGATGGGATGGCAAAAATGAGCACATCGGACGCTTCCACCACTTTATTGATGTCATGGCTCATGGCAAGTTGGTTTACATCAAACTCTACGGAACTCAAATAGTTGGGATTGTGCCATTCCTTTTTAATGTGCCGAATAGCGGAATCGCTTCGCATGTACCAGTTTACTTGGTCCAAATTTTCGGTTAACATTTTAACAATGGCCGTTCCCCAACTTCCACCTCCAAATACTCCAAACGTAGGTTTGTCTTTCATGCATCCAAATTAGGGTGTAAATCTAAAAAATAAATTCATCAGACTGTTTTAGTTTGATTATCAAATAGTTAAAAAATTTGGCACAGTGCTTGGTTTATGTAAGGAGAACTTTAAAACCTCGATTATGAAAAATGGAAAACTACTCTTTGGAATTTTGTTCATTGGTCTTTTGGCCAGTTCTTGCTATACCGAGGTTATTGTGGAAGATGATTTAATAGAAGAATCACCGATCAATACCGCTTTGGTTTTGGAATCGCACGACCTTTGGTATGTGGATATCAATGAAACCCGTGGAAATGGCGAAGTACCATTTTTACAACGAGCGTTCACCATTTCTTTTGATAGAGGAATCATTTACGCAAACAACAACCTTTCAGGATTGGGTAAAACGGGCAATGGATTTGGAATTGATGTGGGAACTTACGCCACTTATAGCGGACAAGTGGAAATAGACCATGATTTGGATGGTCTTTGGTTGATGGAAGTGTTCGCCTTGGACAACAACACATTGGAATTGTACGACCCACGTTCGGATACCTCTTATATTTTGGAGGGATACCAGAAAAGCAATTTTGATTTCGATATGGTGTTCTACGACAACATCCACTATTTTTTACAGGAATACCAGGTTTGGGAGAAAACCTATACCAGTGAGGTGGGTGCATTGAACGAGTTTGATGAGGAAAACTATCTACAGTTTTTTGAGGCCGGAGGTGGATATTTTAGATCGTCTGTGGATGCAACAAGCATTCCACTCAACAATATACAATGGGATTATGAAGGGGATTATGAAGTGTATGATGTGGCAAATGATGCGTCATTAAAAACTTTAACACTCGATTATGACTTCTTGGACAATGATTATTTTGAGCTATACGTTATTAATGATAGTACCATAGAGTTGTACCATGTATCCAGCGGAACGGTTTATGAATTCACGGGAAGAGGATATATTCAATATTTAAAATCAAGCGGCGGAACAGGTAAAAAACGTTCAAAGACCAACAATCCTGTAATGGATGTTACCCGTCAACGAAATATGTAAGGAAGAACAATTTTGTTCGACTATACAAACAGTTTTTTGGTTGGTTATTTAGTTAAGAATCGCCCTGGGCACACTTGCTCGGGGCGGTTCTTTTTTCATTGGTTTCTCTTTTTGTAATCCGAAGGATTTTCGCCGCTGATTTTTTTAAAGGTCCGATTAAAATAGGACAAGCTCTCAAAGCCACATTCGTAACAAGTCTCGCCAATATTCCTGCCCGTCAACAACAAACGTTTGGCTTGGGTAATGCGATATTGATTCAAGAAATTGGTAAATGTGCTCCCCGTATTCTTCTTGAAATACCTGCAAAAAGCCTCTTTTCCAAGGTTGATGTATGCCGCAATATCGTTCAAAGCTATTTTCTTGGAATAGTTCTCATCAATATAAGAGTAGACTTTTTGCAAACGTTCCTGTTGTTTGTTGGCCTTATCGTTTATGATGGGATTGGTGTGCAAGAGCTCAAACTCATCACTCTTTGCCAAAAGTTTGAGCAATCGTAAAATTTTAAGGAACTGTTCAAATCGATTCATTCCTTGTAACTGCTTCATAGTGGTTCCAACCGTTTTTTTGGTTTCACCGTAAAAAGCGATGCCGTGCTGCGACCTTTCCAACAGTTCGTGCACATCTTCCAGTTCTTCGATTTCAGTAAAAACTTTCTCTTTAAAAGAAGAACTTATGTGCAAAACCTCTTTGTGATATTCTGTTTTGATCCCATGATCAAAATTCAAATGGGGAATGTTGGAACCAATCAGAACGAGGTCGCTCCCTTTAAAATTGGAGATGTGCCGCCCAACATGACGCTTACCATTTGCACCTTCAATATAGACCAGTTCAAATTCAGGATGAAAGTGCCAAAAAAAGAGATCGTTCAACTTGGGATTGTGCAATAAGTGAAAAGAACTCTTATCGTTTGGTTGGATGTTTTCAAGCTGAATTTTCATTGTATTGCTCAAATAAAACTAAAAATAAACATTATAAATCAAAATAGTTCAAATATTGGTCAATGATAGGGTGGAAACCGCTGAGTAGCTCCCATAGTTTTGGGGTATAGATTATTTAACTAAAAAAACTAAAATAGAATGCAGCAAAAAGTAGAAATGGCCAATAAAGCTCACGAAGCGATACCGGGAAATCCATCCACTGCAACTAGCAGTAAAACAAAACTCAACGATAGGTCGAATAGTGAACCTTTAAGAGTGCTGTCCGAAGAAGACTGGGCATTTTGGATAAAGAACGGATACATTGTAATAAAAAATGCCGTTCCAAAGGAACAAGCCAAAGCTACCGCCTATTTTTTATGGGAGTTTGATGAAAAAGACCCGAACGATCAAGAAACTTGGTATGCCCCTCCCCGTGCTGAAATGAAAATGAAAGAGCTTACGGGAACTGGAATGGTGGAAGTGTACAATCACCAGCATTTGTGGAACAATAGACAGACCCAAAAGGTATATGATGCCTTTGTTGACATTTGGGGCACGGAAAAGCTTTGGGTGACCATTGATCGTGCCAATTTAAATATGCCGAAACGTCCAGGGGAGAACAAAAAAGGATTTATTCATTGGGATTACGATCCTGAGACAAAACCTCAAAATGTTCAGGGGGTGTTGGCCTTGGCCGACCAAACCGATGAAAACATGGGAGGGTTTCAATGTATTCCATGGTTATATCGTAGTTATGATACGTGGAAATTGACCCAACCCGAAGACCGTGACCATTTTCAGCCTGATATAACAGGATTAGAGGACAAAATTGTGAAGGTGAAATTGGAAGCTGGTGACCTTTTGATTTTCAACAGTACCCAGCCACACGGAATCCGCCCAAATAAATCTGGCGACAAGGTGCGGATTGCACAATACATTTCCATGATGCCCGCCGAAGAGGACAATAAAGAAATGAGGGAATGGAGGATCAATTCATGGAAAAACAGGATTGCTCCAGAAGGCTATGCCTTTCCGGGAGATCCAAGAAAATGGGAACAAACCAAATACGAAACCGCAAAATTAAGTCCACTTGGTGAAAAGTTATTAGGGTTATCTAACTGGTAGATTATCAAATCCTTAAAAATTTCCAGTCGATTAGGGTCTTGCATTTAATAATACTACTTTTGCGCGCTTCAAGAAAGAAGCCATGAAAAAGTATCTCAACCTTTTTGATTTTTCCCAGAAAGTAAACTATCGTACAGAAATTTTATCGGGCTTAACCGTTGCACTTGCCTTGGTGCCCGAGGCCATTGCCTTTGCCTTTATTGCAGGCCTGTCTCCCTTAACCGGTTTATATGCCGCTTTTGTTATGGGATTGGTCACTTCAATATTGGGTGGCCGACCAGGAATGATTTCTGGTGCTACTGGCGCCGTTGCGGTGGTCATCGTGAGTTTGGCCCGGCAGTATGGGGTAGAATATGTTTTTGCAACGGTAATTCTTGCAGGAATTATGCAGATGCTGGCCGGTTTTCTTCGACTTGGCAAATTGATGCGTTTGGTACCGCACCCCGTAATATTTGGATTTGTGAACGGTTTGGCCGTAATCATTTTTATGTCGCAGATGAGCCAGTTTCAAACTGTGGATGGTGAATGGTTGAGTGGAAGTACTTTGTATATTTTCTTGGGATTGGTACTATTGACCATGATAGTGATTTGGGGGCTCCCTAAATTGACCAAAGTGGTTCCGGCATCTTTGGCCGCCATTCTATTGGTGTTCGGGATTGTGTTTTTCCTTGGATTGGAGACACGAACCATTGGTGATATCGCTTCCATTCAAGGAACATTTCCTCCTTTTCATATTCCCGACCTACCTTTTACTTGGGAAACTTTGCAGATTATATTTCCCTTTGCCGCAATTGTGGCAGGGGTTGGTTTGATTGAAAGCCTTTTGACCCTAAATATTATTGATGAGATTACAGAAACGCGTGGTCGTGGAAACAAAGAAGCTGTAGCTCAAGGAACGGCAAATATCCTTTCAGGACTTTTCTCTGGAATGGGGGGGTGTGCCATGATCGGGCAGAGTTTGATCAACACCTCCAACGGTGCCAGAGCAAGACTTTCCGGGATTGTCGCCGCTTTGATGCTTTTAGTCTTCATTATGTTTGGTTCCGGATTAATTGAAAGGGTACCAATGGCCGCACTTACGGGTCTGATGATTATGGTGGCCTTGGGAACCTTTGAATGGGCTAGTTTGAAAACTTTCCGTAGAATGCCAAAATCTGATGTTTTGGTCATGGTACTGGTAACTTTGGTGACTATTTTCCTTCACAATTTGGCCCTGGCCGTTTTGGTCGGCGTTATTATTTCCGCTTTGGTATTTGCTTGGGACAATGCAAAACGTATCCGTGCCCGAAAAAGCATTGATGATGAAGGCGTGAAACATTACGAAATCTATGGGCCGTTGTTTTTTGGAAGCACCACATTATTTGCCGAAAAGTTTGATGTGCTCAACGATCCTGATGAGGTAGTTATCGACTTTAAAGAAAGTAGGTTGGTGGATATGTCCGCCATAGAAGCTGTCAACAAGATGACCGAGCGCTACCGTAAAGTGGGCAAAAAAGTACATTTGAAGCATTTGAGCGGAGACTGTAGACGATTGTTGGCCAATGCCGACGATATTATCGAAGTAAACGTTTTGGAAGACCCAACCTATAAGGTCGTGGTGGACAATTAAAAGGGACTTGTTTAATCTCTAGTCTTACCCAAAAAGACATTTACATTCGGATTCTGTGGGTTTCCACTTGCTCGGCGCATCAATACAATTTGGCCCGTATGATGAATGCAATCTGAAATCATACCATTGATCATATTCCAATAGGGAAATTCGGATGTTCTGTCTCCTTGTTTAAAAACCACTTTAAACTGTTCCATTTCTTGAGAGCTTTTACCTAAGATTTTTAGGGTCGCAGCCTTTAAGTTTTGCAATGTTAGTGCACGGAGCTCTTCGTATGAATATTTTGGTGGATTTTTCGGTCTCTCATATGGCTTAGCATCTGGAGCCAATAAAATATTGTTGGACATCACATGGATATGTTCCAAAGTTTCCAAGATGGTTCGCCCATCTTCTGAAGGTTTGTACGTCAAGTCCTTTTCGGTCAATCCTTCGGTGGCCCAATAGTACCGATACCCTAACCCATCAATCATTCTGGATACTAAATTGCCTGAGGAATAATCAGAAGGATAGGCAGGTATTTCTTTATAGGGGAGTTCCATTTCTTGTGCTTGAATGTTTGGTTGTACCGTCAAAATAAAGAGAATAACTGCAAATTGAAAGGGGAAACTGTTTTTCATGAAATAATTGAATTGAAAAGTAAATTTAGGTCTAATCACATTCGGATTTGGTCAACGGCATGGAAGAACTAAAGTTAAGGGTTTCTTTATCTTTAAATGTTGTTCCAGTTTCATCCAATTCCCCAAAACCTTCAATGAGTTGTTCATCATCTAGCAAAAAAGCAACCTCTCGAGAACTCTCAATTCCTTCGGAGATAAAAGTGTAACTTCCGATGAGAACACTATCCTTTAAGATACCTGAAAATATACCTGAATTGGCGTCTTTCTCTTTGAGGGAATAATTAAGATTGCCCATTACGGAATCGCTGATTTGGGTAATTTCCATAACAATCTTGCTTCCGTTGGCATTGTATGTGTAGCAACCAACTTCCAAATTTTTAATGCTGGGCACTTCAATAAATTCTTCTTCAGTTTCCACCATAGTTTCAACTTCTTCTTTCTTTTCTTTGGTCTTACAGCTTACCAAGGCGAGCGTTAATACTAACACGAATATTGTCTTTTTCATTTTAGTCTATTTTTCTTAACACTAAGAGGTTTTCTTTTGACCCATTGGATAGGTATAGTCTATTATTCTCTACTTTATAATTTGTACTTGCCTGTAGAGCGGTCAAGAACTCGGATTCTTTTTCCATGTTGGGGCATGCCATTCTTGTAGAGGCTACTTGAGTAAAGCGAAGTACATCTTTTTCGTAAAAAAGGCTTCCTGTCATTCGGTTACAGCCCGAAAAACCGAAAAACCTATTGCTATTGATGTTGACTTCCATATTGGGAACATCTTTTCCGTTGAAATCTTCTTTGGATACGGTTGCACCTTTCATTTCCTCCAATACCCAAATATCGTGAAGCCTATAATCAGTGATGTAAGAGCCACAGCCTTCAAAAACCTGGGCTTCGTCCTCTCCTGTAGTTTTATAGGAAACAGTTACCGTATAAGGCGAAACTTCGCCAGACATGGCATTGGTACATTCCTTATGTGCGATAATAATGTCTAACAAAGTGGCCTCGGTTTGAATTCGGTACATGGCAATGTTGGAATCCTGAGCTTTAATGGGTTCCGTAGGTGGTGTTTGTATCGTGTCCTCCATTGTCTTGAGCTCAACTTTGTTGTCGTAGATTTTGAGTCCCCAAAACGGTTCTGTCCCCGTTGCTTTAAAATAACTACCATCAATTTTCATGGCAATCGGTTCCAATTTCCTTTCTTTTTCTTCTACTTGAACAGTATCTGTTATTGACTCTTTTTCTATTGCCTCTGGTTCAGAAGATTCTTGTTTTTTCTTTTCCACACAACCGAAAAACAAAAAGAAGGCACAACTTAGGATGAGTATATTTTTCATGGTTCCACTTTTTTGAAACGCATCATAGGTATTTCCCTAATCAATAGATTGAGTTTGCCATCTTCTACGGCATAGCCGTCAATTTTCTTCATCATTTCCAAGAATTGACGTTCGCTGCCTCCACAGAACATCATGGTAGTTGGGCCTGGGTCTCCAAAAGAAATGGAATTGCCCTCTAGCTTATAACCTGCTGTATATCCGTTGCAGCTATCTGTTCCAAATACTTCGCCGGATTCTTTGTTGAAAGCGATTTGTGGTTTTTTATTGGGGAATAGACCATGAAAAGCAATACGGGGACCAGAAATATATTCCAGTTCCCACGTGGGGCCGAAAAGCATTTCTTCGCTGGATTTTGGTCCGTCACAGGATTCTGCTAGTAATACGGCAGAGAAAAGTAATATGACTGAGATTCTCATTTTACAGAAATTTATGGTTAATGTATCAGAAAATTACTAAAAATATGGTTGTGATACACTAATTCATAGAGTTAACAAACGAGTAAATATGCCATTTTTAATCCTTTCGTTTACTCCAAACCTCGTAAATGGGCTTTCCTTTGCTGCTTAGCCCAGAATGATGCCAATCTCCATCTTTTAGTTCATATTTAAACTGTAAACTGGCACCAACCCTCGAATCATCCCGGGAAAAGAAACCTATGTTTTCGGTGTATTTGCCATCAATTGTGGTATAGGTTCCACCTCCTGTACCCATGAACTCCTTGGTCTCGGTATTATAGGCAATCCATTGAAATCGGGTTCCAGATAATATTTTCATTGTTTTTCTGGGTCCCGAAGTATCTCGCTGTACAATTTTACCATCCCGTTTTCTTCCAGAAATCAGCCATGCACCAAAAAGGTCGCCCGGAGTTCCGTCATCTATTTGGACCCATGTCATTTCGCCTAATTCAAGGTTGTCATTATTAATGCTATACGACTTGGATTTGGTCTCCCCGACCAATTCAGGGTTTTGGGTAGAAAACTCGTATAAGAAGTCAATTGTTTCACTATTTGATGCGTAACTGCCTCCATTTGTTCCCACAAACTTTCCGTTGGCCTTTTCAAAAATAGCTTCGGAAAAGAAACCATTTGTAAATGTAAGGGTATGCTCCACTTGGACCCCGTCATCATTGGATTCTACGGTGGCCCATGAGCCATGCAGGTCTTGTGCATATATAAGAGGGGCTAATAGTAAACAAAGTGCCGATAATATTATTTTTTTCATTGCCTAAAGTTTCTATTAAGATAAAAAAAGCTGCTGTTTTATGGTAAAACAGCAGCTTTCAATATAATAGAGTTGGATTGTTAGAATGTTCTCAAGTACTCGGCAACATCTCTGGCCTCGTCTTCTGTCAAATTTTGGTTAAGCATTATTGCATTGTTGTATTCTTTCAATAAAGCTTTGGCAATGGGATCTTCTTTTAGCATCCCATCAGGATTCAAGATCATGTTCATTACCCATTCTGGGCTTCTTCTATCATAAACTCCTTTTAATGCGGGACCGATCATACGTTGGTCTATCATATGGCATGCAACGCAAATGGCATCAAATTTAGCTTTACCACGTGCAGCCATTTCATCATTGATGTCTGCAGGAAAATCCACACTGGTTATAGGTCCCACACCTTTGTTGTCCAAATCAACGGGAACACCTTCTTTGGCTTGCGTTTTGTTATCTTCAGTTTTGGTGCGGCTCACCTCAAAACCATCTTTCTTTTCTTCTTTTTTTCCACCGCAACTTGCTATCAAGGCACCTAGAGCCAAGACCATTACCATTTTTTTCATTCTGAATTCTATTGAAGTTTGTTTGTGTAAATGTAGGCACTAAGATAAGTAATTAGGGACTAATAATAGGAGTGTATTTTGTTTTGTACCTCACAATTAGTCCATCAACACCTTATTTAATAGAATCAAAAAAATCCAAAGCCCTCTTTTCCGTATAGGTTATATTGTTCTTTCCCCAGAAGCCAACATGCCCGCCATAGCTGGGAGTTTCCAGATATAGTTTAGCATTGTCGTCAGTTTCTTTTACAGGATAACATTCAGGGCCTAAAAAGGAATCATCTTTGGCATTTATGATTAAACTAGGCACCTTGATATTTGGTAAAAATTGTAACGAGCTGGATTGCTCGTAATAATCCAAGGCATCTTTAAAATGATGCGCCCTGCTGGTATAGATATCATCAAAATCCTTTAAGGTTTTAATCCTTTTGATATCGGCATCGCTGATTTTTTCAGGAAACAGCTGCTGTTTTTCCCGTAACTTGCCCAATAAATTTCCTTTGAACCGTATGGCGTACATTATGTTCTTTGTGCTGAGCAGTTGTTTGCAGGAATCGTGAAGGTTGCAAGGTACCGATACTGCAACGGCCCCCTTCAGTTCCTTGGGAACATCGTTGCCTTCGCCCAAATATTTAAGCAATAAATTGCCGCCCAAACTAAACCCTTTCAAATAAATATCGGAGTAATTTCTTGTGTTCAGAATGTGGTCGAGCACTTCAATTAAATCCTCTGTGGCCCCGGAATGGTAGGAACGGTACATTTTATTGGGTTCGCCACTGCAACCTCGGTAGTTTACAGCACAAGTATCGTATCCATTTTGGTTGAGTATTTTAGCACTTCCGGTTATGTACGGGCGTTGGGCATCCCCCTCTAATCCATGTAGTAGAACCACTAATTTTTGGGTCGGGGTTGATGAATCGCTCCAATCCAAATCCAAAAAATCCCCATCAGAAAGGTTCAGCCTTTCCCTTTTTTGAACCACACCATTCACCGAACGGATAATGCCTGAGTAAATGGTGGCAAAATAACCATTTCTGAAAAGAAAAGGAGGGGTATAGTTGGAATTGACTTGAGGCATTGGTTAATCCTTTGGATAGGTTTTTAATAGGTTGGCCTGCTCTTCTATGGCTATTTTAAATTCACCTTTTAGGTTATTGACGAGATTTGATACTGGCAGCACATTGTCTATGGTGGTTACTCCTTGACCGGCCGACCAAATCGTCTTCCATGCTTTGGCTTCGGTATCGAGTTCTTTCCCAAAATCTATTTTCCTGCCTTTTTTTAAATCTTCTTCAGAAATTCCAGCTGCATTGAGACTTGCAGCCAAGAAGTTGGCGGGAACACCCGAAATAGCCGCTGTGTAGATTACATCACTAGCTCCGGCATCCATAATCATTTTACGATATTCTTCCGTGGCCTTACTTTCTTCCGTGTTGATAAAACGGGTGCCCATGTAAGCAAGGTCGGCTCCCATTTGCAGGGCAGAAGCAACATCTCTTCCAGTACTGATGCATCCCGAAAGAAGTATCGTTTTATTGAAGAATTTTTTCACTTCGGCAATCAAACTCATCGGGTTTATGGTACCTCCGTGCCCACCTGCTCCAGCGGACACTAAAATAAGTCCATCTACTCCAGCTTCAGCCGCTTTTTCGGCATGTCGTTTTTTAATAATGTCGTGAAAAACCAACCCTCCGTAACTGTGAATCGCATCCACAACTTGGCTCACAGCACCCAAGGAAGTAATTACAAGAGGTACTTTGTGTTTTATACAAAGTTTTACATCGGCCTCTAGTCTTGGATTAGTGGGGTGGACCACTAAGTTTACACCAAAAGGAGCTGCTTTTTTTCCAGTTTTCTCCTCAAACGCTTTTAATTCTGATTTTATTTGAATGAGCCATTCCTCAAAACCTTCACTAGTACGTTGATTTAATGCAGGAAAGGTGCCCACAATTCCATTTTTGCAACATTCCACTACCAGTTTTGGTCCAGAAATCAAGAACATGGGAGCAGCAATAACGGGAAGTGATAGATTTTTGATGAATTCAGCTTTTTGGCTCATGGGTTTCGTGTTAAACTATGTTTAAAAATAGGAACAATTCTTCATCCTTATTGGAATCAGTTATCAAAACTATGGTATTTTTACAATTATTATGCATGCATAACAAAATAACCCACTATGTTTTTCAAAGAATTTGAGATTAGATGGAGCGATATAGACGCTAATAGACACTTGGCGAATTCCGCCTATATTAATTTTATGAGCCATACTCGAATGGCCTACCTGGGACTGCTTGGCTTTAACCACAAAAGCATGGCGGCTAACAATATTGGTCCAGTAGTATTCTATGAGCACGTGTATTATTTTAAAGAGGCATTTCCCGGCAGACCGGTAAAAGTTTCATTGGAATTTGTTGGGATGAGCGAAGACGGAATGTTTTTCGAGTTCAGACACAACTTTTACGATCACAAAGGCAAAAATTTTGCACGTTGCGAAATGATGGGCGCCTGGATTGATTTGAAAGAAAGGAAATTAACGGGATTGCCCAAAGAATTCTTGGAAGCTTTTGAATCCATGGAAAAATCAGAGGACTTTAAAATTTTGACCAAGGCCGATACTAGAAAGCATGTTCAAACCCCAAAGGATTTGGATTAAGTTTATCAACCTTTGTTTATTCTGGGTTTTGCCTTTTTACTGGCCAAATAAACCCCGACGAACACAAAGGTCATGGCTGCAATTTTAACTAAGGTTAAATGGTCTTTACCCGAAAAAAGTGCAAAAAGAATGCCTACTAAGGGCTGCATGTACATAAATGCTCCAATAGTTGAGGCCTTTAGCTGGGTTAGGGCAAAAACATTGAACAAATAGGTCAAAAATGTGGTTCCGATAACCACAAAAGCCACAGAGCCATATGCCCAAAGAGGTATAGTGGACCATTTTATCTCCAAAACCTGTGGTAGGGTAATGGGCAGATTAATGACGACGGCAATTGAAAAAAGCCATTTCATCATTGTAAATGGATGATATTTTTCGACTAGTTTTTTTACTACAACTAGGTAAGAACCGTATGAAATTGCATTAATGATGAACAAAAAGTTACCCAAAGGTATATTTGGGGCATCTTGACGCGTTTCTGCACCAAATAGAATGAGTCCGACCGCTCCTACAAAACCCATAAAAATTCCTAGCCCCTTGTTCAGGGTGATTCTTTCACTCAAAAATAGAGCTGAAATAACCACCACAATTATGGGAGAAATAGTTACCAAAACAGCACTGTTAATGGGTGTGGAAAGTTCTAGACCTTTAAAAAAAGAAAGCATATTAATTGACATTCCCAAAATAGCGCAAATCAATACCCTGCCCCAATCCCGTTTCTCTATTTTTTCTTTGGGACCAAAAAAAGAAATTAACCAAAACAGAAGGGCGGCTCCTACAACTCTTAAAAAAATAAACCCAAAAGGTTTAACGTGTGCGGGCATGACACCTTTGGCCACGGTATGGTTTATGCCATAAATAACCGTGGCACCAATCGCAGCCAATATGGCCAGGGTTCTTTTACTCATCAATGAAGGGCTTCCTTGGTGGCTTGGACCGTTTTCTTGGAGTTGCCAACAAAAATTTGGTCATCTACAAGAACAACCGGCCGTTTTAAAAAGGTATAGTGTTCCAGAATCAAATCTTTATAATCGTTCTCTGAAAGCTCTTTCTCATGGAGGCCCTTTTGTCTAAAAAGCATGGCCCTACGACTAAAAAGTGATTCATAACTTCCGCTTAGTTTTGCCATTTGCTCCAATTGTTCGGGAGTAATGGCTTCGGATTTTATTTCTTGAAGCGCTACTCCGTCCAATGGCTCCAATTCTTTTAGGATACGTTTACAGGTAGAGCAACTGCCCAAATGGTATATTTTTTTCATGAGTACAAAGTTGGATGGACAAAGGAAGGCAAAAATCCATCAAATCAAATTACTTACATGTAAATTCAACAGCTTTTTGGAGAGGTGTTTGTTTTTATTAATGCATTGGAATACTTTTTCAGATTTTAGGCATAGTTTTGCGTCAACCAATTACCAACTTATGGAAAAGATATTTGACATTCTTCTTAAAAACAGAAAAATACTTCACGATTTTTTGCAGAACACTCCCAAGGAGGAGCTATTTAAAGTTCCCGAGGGATTCAACAATAATATTTGGTGGAACATTGCCCATGTGGTGGTAACTCCCCAATTGTTGATGTATAAATTGAGCGGTCTGGATTTTACTATTGAGGAAGAGTTGGTCAACAAGTATAAAAAAGGAACTTCGCCCGATGGTGAACCGTCAAAAGAGGAAATGGAAAAAATATCAGCCTATCTCTTCAGTACCGTTAAGCATATCGAGTTGGATTACCAACACGGCAAGTTCAAGAATTTCCAAGAATATATGACCTCGCCAAAAATTGGATTAAATAGTCCAGAGGATGCTTTGTCTTTCAATGTATTCCACGAAGGGCTTCACTTGGGTGCGATATTGGCTTTAAAAAAAGCTTTGGCGCAAGCTTAGGATTTCATCTTTCTTTTTAAGTACAGATTGATTTCATCATAAGGCAAAATCAACACAATAGGTCCATCTGCATAGGAGGCTACTTCGTATTGGTTGTAAATTAACTGCACCCCATCTTTTGTATACCCTATATTGTTTGGTAAGTGAAACGAATCGCCTTCGAACATAAAACCTGTAGCATTGATGTTTGTATCCTGGGGTATTTTTTCTTGGATTCGAAACTTGGTTTCCGCAAAATCCTCGAATCCATCCAAATCATCAAAAAGCTCCCAATTTTCCAGTTCAGTACCTTGCTTTTTGTCAAAATTTAAAAAAGATGTGGAAGCGTAACCATGTGCACCGCCGGTAAAAGAATATGAATTCAACTTTAAGGTAACCACATTTTCATCCTCGTAAACTACTTCGCCATCTATTGTGGCCTCCCATTGAACTTCGTCCGGAAATTTTGTCTTAAGTTCTTTGTAGCTACTTGTGAATGATTTTATCGCTTTGTCCGCACTGTCAATTGTTTTGTCTTCGGTAAAAGATAGAATACTGATGATTTCCTCACTAAGCGACCTGTTTATGGCTTCGGAAACTGGTGAATCGTCCAGTGCATTGGGAATATTGATTTCTATTTTTGGACAGCCATCACATTCTTCGCTTTGTAGTTTTATGGGTTCAAAAGTAAGTTTGCTCTCAGATTGGCAACTTATCAATATGAATAAAAAAAGGATGGAGCCAAGGTGTTTTTTCATGGATTGAGGTTTTGGGGTCATCAAAAATAAGACTTAGTTGATTAGGCCGAAAGATAGCAATACATTTGTATGAAGATACTTTCAGTATGGGTAAAAAAGAGTTAAAATTCAATAGTAAGACCATTCATGGTGGGCAGCGCCCCGATGAAGCTTATGGCGCCGTAATGCCTCCCATTTATCAAACCTCTACGTATGCACAGCCAACTCCGGGAGGGCATAAAGGTTACGAATATTCCAGAGGAGCAAACCCCACCAGAACCGCTTTGGAAAATGCCGTGGCCAGTTTGGAAAATGGAAGTTTTGGGATGGCTTTTGGCAGTGGTATGGCCGCTATTGACGCTGTGATGAAACTTTTGGGCCCTGGCGATGAGGTGATTTGTACGAGTGACCTTTATGGGGGAAGCTACCGCCTTTTTAAAGGGGTATTTGAAAAATATGGGGTCAAATTTTTGTTTTCCGATATGGTGGACATGGGAGAATTGGCTTCACATATAACGAATAACACCAAATTGGTGTGGGTGGAAACGCCTACCAATCCCATGATGAACATTATAGATATTAAAGAAGTATCAAAAATCACGAAAGAACATAAGCTGCTATTAGCGGTGGATAATACTTTTGCAACACCGTATCTACAGCAACCGTTGGAATTAGGTGCTGATATTGTAATGCATTCCGCTACAAAATATTTGGCTGGCCATAGCGATGTAGTGGTGGGGGCGTTGGCGGTAAAGGATGAAATATTGGCCGAACAGCTTTATTTTATTCAAAAATCGAGTGGAGGAATCTGTGGGCCTATGGACAGTTTTTTAACGCTACGTGGCATAAAAACACTCCATGTGCGTATGCAACGACATTGCGAAAATGGAGAAGCCATTGCAAAATATTTGGCAAATCACCCTAAAATCGATACCGTATACTGGCCTGGGTTTGAAAATCACCCCAACCATGATGTGGCAAAAAAACAAATGAAAGGTTTTGGCGGGATGATTTCCTTTGTGCCGAAAGGCGGAAATTATGGAGAAGCCATTAAAATTGTGGAGAAACTTCAACTATTCACCCTTGCCGAATCGTTAGGTGGTGTTGAAAGTTTGGCGGGACATCCGGCGAGCATGTCGCACGGGAGTATTCCCAAAGAAGAAAGAGAGAAAAATGGTGTTGTTGATGCCTTAATCAGGTTGAGTGTGGGTATTGAGGATGTAGAAGATTTGATTGCCGATTTGGAGCAAGCCCTTAATTAATATTTTTTGAAAAATTTATAAAAAATAAATGTTCAAATTATTGAAATAATATAATTTTGCCCTCAAATTCATAATTCAATAAAAAATACCTTTCACAATGCGAAGGGATAAATAATTTTAACCATATATGGAAGATAAAATAAAAGTGTTTATGGACGAGGTGATTGACAGAAATGGTCATGAGCCTGAATTCATACAAGCAGTACAAGAGGTAGCGGAAACCGTGATACCTTATATTGTACAGCACGACATTTATCATGGGAAGAACATTCTCTTAAGAATGGTAGAGCCAGAACGATTGATTTCATTCCGTGTGGCATGGATAGATGATGATGGGGAAATTCATGTAAACCGCGGGTACCGTGTACAAATGAACTCTGCCATTGGCCCATACAAAGGAGGTCTTCGTTTTCACCCGACCGTAAACGCCAGTGTACTTAAATTCTTGGCTTTTGAACAAGTATTTAAAAATAGTTTGACAACGCTACCTATGGGTGGTGGTAAAGGTGGTTCCGATTTTGACCCAAAAGGTAAATCCGACGATGAAATCATGCGTTTTTGCCACGCTTTTATGACAGAGCTTTGTAGGCACATTGGCCCATATACAGATATCCCGGCAGGTGATATTGGTGTTGGTGCCCGTGAAATTGGTTTCCTCTTCGGTATGTACAAAAAGATTCGCAATGAGTTCTCCGGTGTATTGACGGGTAAAGGACTTTCTTGGGGAGGTTCTTTGATACGTCCAGAAGCAACCGGTTATGGTACCGTTTACTTTGCAGATAGTATGCTAAAGACCATAAATGAGACTTTTGAAGGTAAAAAAGTGGTGATTTCAGGTTCTGGTAACGTGGCCCAATATGCAGCAGAAAAGGTATTGCATCTTGGAGGTAAAGTATTGACACTTTCTGATTCTGGAGGATTCATATACGATAAGGACGGTATCGATGAAGAAAAACTGGCCTTTGTAATGGATTTGAAGAATAACAAAAGAGGAAGAATCTCCGAGTATGCAGATAAATATCCATCCGCAGAATATCACAAAGGAGAAACACCTTGGAAAGTTGCCTGTGATATCGCATTGCCATGTGCCACCCAAAACGAATTGAACGGTGACGATGCTACCACATTGATTAAAAATGGATGTATTGCCGTGGCAGAAGGTGCTAACATGCCTTCAACACCGGAAGCAATCCATGCTTTCCATGATGCAAAGATTTTGTTTGCACCCGGCAAAGCCTCAAATGCAGGTGGTGTTGCTACTTCTGGATTGGAGATGAGCCAGAATTCTCTTCGTATTAGCTGGACCAGGGAAGAGGTGGACAAAAGATTGAAAGGGATTATGGCCGATATCCATGATTCTTGTGTGGAGTATGGAAATGAGGACGGCTATTGCAACTATGTAAAAGGAGCCAATATTGCTGGCTTTGTTAAGGTTGCAGACGCTATGTTGGCCCAAGGGGTGATATAATATAAACCATCTAGAATGGTTTTTGATTGGCAGTTACCAGAAGTAGTGGTTACATTTACACTTCTGGTAACTGCTTTTTTTAGTTCATGCAAATCACAACAAAGGCCATAGTACTCTCTTCCATAAAATATGGAGACACCAGTCTTATTGTTAGGGCTTTCACACAATCCGATGGGATAAAGTCGTATTTGCTCAAAGGAGTGCTGTCCTCAAAAAAAGCAAAAGTCAGGCCCGCTTATTTTCTTCCACTCATGCAATTGGAGATTGTGGCGAACCATAAGAATAAAGGGACTTTGGAGAGCATCCGTGATGTTAAAGTGGCTATTCCTTACCAAACCATGCATACCGATATTGTGAAGAATAGCGTAGTGCTTTTTTTGGCTGAAATGTTGGGCAACAGTATTCAAGAACAAGAGCAGGATGAAAGTCTTTTTAATTATTTGGAATATGCATTTCAATGGATGGACGTTAATCAGTATTCACCCAATTTTCATGCTCTGTTTTTACTGAATCTTACCAAATACTTGGGCTTCTATCCGGACACTTCCAATCAGAATTTACCATTTTTTGACCTTTTGGAAGGTGGCTTCTGCAAAACACCTTCTCTTAACCCCTTGATTCAGAATGAGGATCTGGATAATTTCCGCAAATTTTTGGGCACGGATTTTGAGGCTTTACAGGCGATGCAACTAACAAAGTCTAACAGGCGAGAACTCTTAAAAACGGTAATTCAGTATTTCCGATTACATGTGCATGGATTTCGTGAACCAAAGTCTCTCGCAGTATTAAATGCAGTATTTACTTAAAATGCAAAACCTAAAACCAACCTTAACCCTAATTTTTCTATTATTTACCCTCATATTTTATGCTCAGGAAGTAACCGTTTTAGATGCTGATACAGGAATACCTGTAGATAACATTGCCATTTATAACAAGGACCAGTCCAAAACAACACTCACAGACACCAATGGTAAAAGTGAACTTGACATTTTTTCATCTAATGAGAGAATCACCTTCAAACACATCAGTTACGAAACCTACACCACAACAAAAGACCACATTGCCAGAAGGGGAAATCGCGTTTATCTTTATTTGAAAACGGAAGAGCTTCAAGAAGTGGTGATGTCTGTATCTAAATGGGAGCAACAGAAAAAGCATATTCCCCAAAAGATTGAAACCTTTGATGCCCGTAGCATTGCCTTTACTGCACCGCAAACCTCTGCAGACCTCTTACAGAGTAGCGGGAAAGTTTTTGTGCAAAAGAGTCAATTGGGTGGAGGAAGTCCAATGATCAGAGGATTTGCCACCAATCGTATTTTGTTGTCCGTAGATGGGGTTCGAATGAACAATGCCATATTTCGGGGAGGAAACCTCCAAAATGTGATATCGGTAGATCCGTTTACCATTAAAAAAACAGAAGTGACTTTTGGACCAGGCTCTGTAATCTACGGAAGTGATGCCATTGGAGGAGTGATGAATTTTTATACCCAAAACCCCCACTTTTCTTATGCGGATAGCTTGGCATTCTCAGGAAATGTAAATTACAGATATGCATCCGCGAACAATGAGAACACAGCACATGTAGATTTTAATTTTGGAAAACAGAATTGGGCGTCTTACACAAGTTTTACCTACAACAATTTTGACGATTTGAAAATGGGTAAGCACGGTCCCGAATCCTATTTACGAAACAATTATGTGATCCGTGAGGACGGAACCGATGTTTTGGTCCAAAATAATGACCCCAAAAAACAAGTAAGTACAGGTTACGATCAGGTAAACTTCCTTCAAAAGTTTACTTACAAGCCCAACAATACATGGAAGTACGATTTGGGACTGTATTATTCCGAAACCTCCGATTATCCCAGATATGATAGATTGATTAGACCAAGTAAGGAAGGCGATGGACTCCGTTCTGCAGAATGGTACTACGGACCACAAAAATGGTTCATGGGAAACTTGCAAGTCACCCAAAAAGGAAAAAACAAGTTTTACGATGGGGTTAAATTGACCACGGCCTATCAGTTTTTTGAAGAAAGTAGACACGATAGAGGGTTTCAGGATATGGAACTATACTCAACCCGCGAAAAGGTGGATGCCTTATCCGTAAACTTGGATTTTGAGAATAAGAAAATAGGTAATCTGCACTTGTATTATGGGGGGGAATATGTGTTCAATAAAGTAGATTCCAAAGGAAGTATGCGAAATATTGAAACTGATGAAATGGAAAAAACAGCATCCAGATATCCTGATGGAGCAACTTGGCAGACCTTGGCAGGTTATATTAACGGGGAATATCAGTTAAAGCCAAACCTTTCCTTATTGTCCGGTATTCGTTATAGCCAAGTGTGGGTGGATGCCACTTTTGAGACCACCTATTATCCTTTTCCTTTTGATAAAGCGGATATTGTAACGGGTGCGCTTACGGGAAGTTTGGGACTAAGCTGGTTTCCAAGGTCCGATTTACAAATCACGTTGAATGGTTCAACTGGATTTAGAGCGCCTAATATTGATGATATCGGAAAAATATTTGATTCTGAACCAGGTTCCGTGGTAGTGCCCAATCCCGATTTGGAACCTGAATATGCTTATAACGGTGAGTTAGGTCTCAGAAAAAACTTCAATGATGTTGTAGTGCTAAAAAGTGCTGCCTACTATACTTATTTGGTGGATGCGCTGGTACGAAGGGATTTCTCTTTTGGTGGACAAACAGAAATTGAATACAACGGTGAGCCAAGTAATGTTCAGGCGATTCAGAATGCAGCCAAAGCCTATGTTTATGGCTTTGAATTTGGTTTGGAAGCATATTTTGGCGAACATTTTTCCTTAAACACCAATCTAACTTTAACGGAAGGAATTGAGGAGGACGATAATGGCACTGACAGTCCATCACGGCATGCCGCTCCAACTTTTGGGGATGTGCACCTGATTTGGGAAAACCAAAAATTGAAAGCAGATGTGTTTCTAAATTACAACGGGGAAGTAAGTAATGATGACTTGGCACTTTCCGAACAGGGCAAAACCTATATGTATGCAAGTGATGTTAATGGAAATCCATATTCTCCTTCGTGGTATACTTTAAATTTTAGGTCGCAATACCAAATTACAAATGCCCTAAAGGCATCTGTGAGTTTGGAGAATATGACGAACCAGCGTTATCGAATGTATTCTTCGGGCATAGTTGCCCCAGGAACAAATTTAGTTTTGGGTGTAGGATACGCATTTTAAAAAAACAGAGGCTCGGAATTTCCGAGCCTTCTTTTTCTTGACATATTTTGCTATGACCTAGTTCTAGGACTATATGCTATCTATAGCTTTTTTAGCGGCTTCTTTCATGTCTTCGCCAGCTTTTTCCATAGCTTCGGCGGCATTTTCTGCAGCCTCTTCTAAATCTTCACCCGCTTCTTCCAAGCTTTTGGCAGCTTCTTCAGTGGCTTCTTCGGTCTTGTCTTTGGTATCCCTGCAAGATGTCATAACGGTCATGGACAAAGTCAATACCATTGCGGCAATCAGTACTCTTTTCATAGTTAAAATGGTTAAGTGTTAATAATGAAGTAAGATAGGGAAATTAATGTAAACAGGTGATAGGCTGCTTATCATATTTAGGTTAAGGGAATTATGTGAATTCTAATATCAAAAGGAAGGGTATAATTCCATCTAAATTTATAATTTTGCAAACTTGGAATTCTAGTAGAAGAAGAAGTATATGAAGTTTGCGGAATATAAGGGATTGGATTTACCAAAAGTGTCTGAAGAAATTCTTGACTTTTGGAAGGACAAGCAGATTTTTGAAAAGAGCGTTTCCTCAAGGGAAGGCAAGGAGAGCTATGTATTTTATGAAGGCCCTCCATCTGCAAACGGAATGCCGGGGATTCACCATGTAATGGCACGTACGATCAAGGATATATTTCCACGGTACAAAACCATGAAAGGTTTTCAGGTAAAAAGAAAGGCTGGATGGGATACCCATGGCCTGCCTGTTGAGATTGGCGTGGAAAAGGAACTTGGCATCACCAAAGAGGATATCGGAAAGAAAATATCGGTTGAGGAATACAATGCAGCCTGTAAAAAAGCGGTAATGCGCTACACGGACGTTTGGAACGAAATGACCGAGAAAGTTGGGTATTGGGTGGATATGGACGACCCATACATCACCTACAAGCCCAAGTACATGGAATCCGTTTGGTGGCTACTTAAACAGATTTACGACAAAGGACTTATATACAAGGGCTACACCATTCAACCTTACTCGCCAAAAGCGGGTACTGGATTAAGCTCCCATGAGTTGAATCAGCCAGGGACCTATCAAGATGTAACTGATACCACGGTTACGGCACAGTTCAAGGCTAAAACGGATTCCCTCCCAGAATTTTTGAAGAAAACTGATGGTGACATTTACTTTTTGGCATGGACGACCACACCTTGGACACTTCCATCGAACACGGCTTTGACCGTTGGACCAAAAATTGAGTATGTACTTGTAAAATCATTCAATCAATACACATTTGAGCCTATAAATGTAGTGGTGGCCAAAAACTTGGTCAGTTACAATTTTTCCGGGAAGTTCTCCAAAGTTGAGACAGAGGAAGAGCTAAAATCATTTAAAGAAGGCGATAAAAAGATTCCATTTTTGGTGGGAGAAACTTTTGTGGGCAAGGATTTGGTCGGTATTCAATACGAGCAGCTGATTGATTATGTGCAGCCCTACCAAAATCCGGAGAACGCTTTTCGAGTCATTTCAGGTGATTTTGTGACTACCGAAGACGGTACGGGAATCGTGCATACAGCACCCACCTTTGGTGCGGACGATGCCTTGGTAGCAAAACAGGCCACTCCGGAGGTGCCTCCAATGTTGGTTCTGGATGAAAACGATAATCCAGTACCTTTGGTCGACCTTCAGGGGAAGTTTAGACCGGAAATGAAAGAGTTTGGTGGCAAGTATGTAAAGATTGAATATTACGATGAGGGTGAAGCACCCGAAAAGTCAATCGATGTAGAGATTGCCATCAAACTAAAAATAGAGAACAAGGCCTTTAAGGTCGAAAAATATTTGCACAGCTACCCTAACTGTTGGCGTACGGACAAACCTATTCTGTATTATCCTTTGAACTCTTGGTTCATCAAGGTGACCGATGTTAAGGATCGTATGTTCGAGCTGAACCAGACCATTAACTGGAAACCAAAATCCACTGGTGAGGGACGTTTTGGCAATTGGTTGGCCAATGCTAACGATTGGAACTTATCTAGGTCAAGATATTGGGGTATTCCATTGCCTATTTGGCGGACCGAAGATGGTAAAGAGGAATTGATGATCGGTTCCGTGGAAGAATTAAAATCCGAAATGGCCAAGGCTGTTGAGGCCGGCGTATTGGAGAAGGACGTTTTTGATGACTTTGTGGTGGGCGACATGAGCGAGTCGAACTACGACAAAATCGATTTACATAAAAATATAGTGGATGGCATTACTTTGGTTTCCCCATCAGGGCAGCCGATGAAACGCGAAGCAGACCTTATCGACGTTTGGTTCGATAGTGGTTCCATGCCTTACGCGCAATGGCACTATCCTTTCGAGAACAAAGAGCTGATTGATGATGGTGTTGCATTCCCGGCCAACTTTATAGCCGAAGGTGTGGATCAGACCCGTGGTTGGTTCTATACCCTCCATGCTATCGCCACTATGGTTTTTGATAGTATTGCTTATAAAAATGTAGTCTCGAACGGACTTGTTTTGGATAAGGAAGGCAAAAAAATGTCCAAACGATTGGGCAACGCAGTAGACCCCTTCGAGGTTTTGCCAGAGCATGGACCCGATGCTACACGTTGGTACATGATTTCCAATGCCAACCCTTGGGATAACCTTAAGTTTGATATTGAAGGAATTGTTGAGGTAAAGCGAAAGTTCTTCGGAACGTTGTACAACACCTATTCCTTTATGGCACTTTATGCCAATATTGATGAATTTGATTATTCCGAGGCAGATATTCCGTTGAAGGATAGACCAGAGATAGACCAATGGATTTTGTCCGAGTTGCATACTTTGATCAAGAATGTGGATGAAGCCTACGGAGATTACGAAGCCACTCGTGCAGCACGAATGATTTCCGATTATGTTCAGGAAAACTTGAGCAACTGGTATGTTCGTTTGAGCAGGAGGCGTTTCTGGAAAGGGGATTACCAACAAGATAAAATTTCTGCGTATCAGACTCTTTACACCTGCTTGGCTACCGTAGCCAAATTATCCGCACCGATTGCCCCATTCTTTATGGACCAGTTGTACCGGGATTTGGATGCTACAACGGAAAAGGATGGATTCGAAAGCGTGCATTTGGCTGAATTCCCTGTTTTTGATGCCAATATGGTGAACAAAGACCTGGAGCGCAAGATGCAGTTGGCCCAAAAGATTTCATCTTTGGTGCTTTCCATCCGTCAGAAGGAAAAAATAAAGGTGCGTCAACCGCTTCAAAAAATTATGATTCCAGTATTGGATGATGAACAACGAAGTGATATCGAAGCTGTTTCCAATTTGGTAAAGTCTGAGGTAAATGTGAAGGAAATTGAGATGTTGGACGATGCTTCTGGAGTTCTTGTAAAGCAAATAAAGCCCAACTTTAAGGTTTTAGGCCCAAAATTTGGTAAGGATATGAAAGCAATCGCTGCTGAGGTATCAAAATTGGGTCAAGAGGATATTCAAAAAATTGAACACGAAGGAGAATTATTACTACAGTTGGAAAATAAAACCGTTAATTTACAGTTAACCGATGTAGAGATAAGTTCCCAAGATATCGAAGGTTGGTTGGTTGCAAGTTCTGGTTCCTTAACTGTAGCTTTGGATGTGACCATAGATGAGACTTTAAGAAAAGAAGGTATCGCAAGAGAACTGGTAAACCGAATTCAGAACCTTAGAAAGGAATCAGGATTTGAAGTAACAGATAAAATTGACATTAAAATATTGAAGGATGGCCTAGTGGAAAATGCTGTTTCCAGTAATGAGGATTACATCAAAACGGAAACGTTGACCGCTGAGCTAAACTTTGAAGAGAAACTTGAAGAAGGTGTTGCAATAGCCTTTGATGAGGTGAACACAAAATTGTTTATTCAAAAACATTAAGAAAATGGCAGAAGATTCAACAGTAAGATACTCCGATGCGGACCTTGCAGAATTCAGGGCTCTAATAGAGGAAAAAATAGAGAAGGCCAAAAAACATTTGGACCTTTTGAAGAGCTCTTATATGAACGATGGGAATAACGGTACGGACGATACCTCACCAACGTTCAAAGCATTCGAAGAAGGTTCCGAGACTATGAGCAAAGAGGCGAACACACAGTTGGCCATCCGACAGGAGAAGTTTATACGCGACCTTAAAAACGCCTTGTTGAGAATAGAGAACAAAACTTACGGTGTCTGCAGAGTAACCGGAAAGCTTATCAACAAAGAGCGTTTAAAGCTTGTGCCCCATGCTACATTGAGCATCGAGGCGAAGAACATGCAGAAATAATCGAAACGCCTTCGGGCGTTTTTAGTTATGAGGGCGTTATTGTTTTTTGTGGTCTTTTTTACGCTCGTGAATCTTCACGCGCAAAAATTAATAAGGAAGGCCTTTATTGATCCGCGAACAGAAACCATTCAAATTGATGCCCAATATTGCTACAGAATTGATTTGAAGACCGCATCTTCCAATGAGGTTGAAATCTCTGCCAGTATGGAAGGAGAATATGCCAAAGATTTATTGATTTCTATTGAGCAAAGCGGTACTACCGCTATGATAAGAGCAGATTTCCAACCTCTTTTTATAAACCCTAACGATAAACTCAGCGCGCACAAAGTTGTTTCCATTGCTTTGGAAATAAGTGTGCCCGAGTACAAATACGTAGATGTATTTGGGACCAACACCAACCTGTATGCCACGGGAAAATTTGAGGATTTAAATGTTACCTTGTCCGATGGACGCTGCACTTTGGAGAATGTTTCGGAATCCGTTGAGGTAACAACTCAAAATGGGGATATTTTACTGACAACTCCAAGTGGGGATATTTCTGCTGAGAGTACTTATGGAAAAGTGGAAAGGGAAACAATTCCCTTTGGTTACAACCAATTTGTTCTGAAGACAATAGAAGGGGATATCTTTCTCTCTAAAACAAAATAATATCTATATTTTTGCAATCCTTTTAGTAAAAGCATGAATTTAAAAAAGTCCCTTATTATCATTATACTGATCCTACTGGTGGACCAGATAAGTAAAATCTATATCAAAACCAGTTTTATCCTGGGTGAGGCCCATGTGGTGGCCAGTTGGTTCAAAATTCTTTTTATCGAAAATGAGGGTGCTGCTTGGGGAACAAAACTTAGCGATTTATTGCCAATTTCGGAACCTGTCGGAAAATTGATTTTGACCATATTCCGAATTTTTGCCGTTTTTGGAATTGGATATTGGTTGTGGGATATTATAAGAAAGCAATCACCACGGACATTGATATTGGCAGTTTCTTTAATATTCGCTGGGGCTGTGGGGAATATTATAGACTCAGTTTTCTATGGAATTATTTTTGACCACAGTAACGGACAAGTCGCTACCTTATTTGCCGATGAAGCATACGGAAGCCTATTTCACGGCAAGGTGGTAGATATGCTGTATTTTCCTTTGATAGATACCACATGGCCGGATTGGGTTCCATCTGTTGGTGGAAAACGTTTTCGCTTTTTTGAACCTGTTTTTAATATTGCCGATACTGCCATCAGTACAGGGGTAGGTATTTTGATTGTGTTCAATAAGAAAGCATTTCCAAAAAGTTCGGAAAAGAAAGAAGAGGTTACTGATCAAAATGTATAGATCTTTTCTGGGGTAACACAATAATCCAACTTCACATCATTTTCATGTACATCGCTGATTAGATCACTTTCTGCATCAAAAAAGGATAAACCGATTTTTACAGTTTCTTTTCGACATTTGTGTAAAAAGGTATCGTAGAATCCTTTGCCGTACCCAACACGGTTGCCTTTACTATCAAAAGCCAATAGAGGTACAAAAACTACATCGATTTTGGTTTCAGGTATTTCAATTCCATCCAAAGGTTCAGGAACACCCCATTCACTTTTCTTAAAAGCAGTATTGTCGGTGAGTAAATAGTTTTCCATGGAATGGTTACTTACAACTTTGGGAACTACAACGTTTTTATCCCTCCCCTGCAATAAGGTGATTAGTGGTATAGTGTCCACTTCGTTCTTTTCCTCAATGCTTAAAAATGTATGGTAATAAAAAAAATCCCAGATAGGGATTTCGAGTAAACTGTTTGCTAAGATTAAACTAAAGTCCGAAGCTTGAGATGGAGTAATACCCGTTCTCAGATTTTTGTACTTTTTTCTTAGTTCACGTTTCAACATTTAACTGTTGAAGATTTTGGGTTTGTTTTGGGGCTTTGGATTACTACTCTCCTTTGGTTGCTACGGAGAAAAAGATTTTGAAGAAAAGCATCAAAATCAAGTACATTCCCAAAACAATAATATAGTTTTCCATAGGTTTGTAATTATATGGTTAAATGTAAGTAAAACATTTTGAAAAATCACCATGAACTGCACGTTTAATCGATGAAATGCATCATTTTTAGTAACTGTTTAACAATTTAGACCGAACCTTATCTAGTAAACAGTAGTTTTTCCATAGTTTTTTTACGGAAAAGCCCCAGTTTTGACTTATATGGCTTTTTCTTCTAAAATTCTGATTTTGTGTATACCCAGAAGATTTATTGCATTAAAAAAGATAAATAATAATGTAAATGGGAATTGATAAAGTTTAACAAGAATCCCCATAATTAAAATATAACTTTGTTATAAAGTCTAAACAGTTCATTTTTTAGAGCTAATATGTCCGAGCCGGTTTCTTTAAAAGTACAGTTAAGTTCCCTCCCGAACAATCCTGGGGTTTATCAATTTTATGATTCCGATGATAAAATTCTTTACGTTGGAAAGGCCAAAAACCTTAAAAAAAGGGTTTCCTCTTACTTCAATAAAAAACAGGAATATGGCAAAACTCGGGTATTGGTTAAAAAGATTCATTCCATTAAGCATATTGTGGTGCCCACGGAGTCGGATGCCCTTTTGTTGGAGAACAATCTTATAAAAAAACTGCTGCCCAGATACAATGTTTTGCTCAAGGATGATAAATCCTATCCATGGATTTGTATCAAGAATGAACGTTTTCCCAGAGTCTTCTCCACACGAAAACTCATTAAGGACGGGTCAGAATATTTTGGCCCTTACACAAGCATGAAAACAGTAAGGACCCTTTTGGATTTAATCAAAAGTCTGTATCCACTGCGCACATGCAATTTTGACCTTTCCAAAGAAAAAATAGAAGCTGGAAAGTATAAAGTATGCCTCGATTATCATTTGGGTAATTGTTTGGGGCCTTGCGAGGGGTTTCAAACCGAGAAGGAATATCATGACCAGATTGAAGATATTAGGCAAATCATAAAAGGTAACCTAAAAAGCTCCATACAGACCTTTAAGCAGCAAATGAAAGATTTTGCGGAAAAAATGGAGTTTGAAAAAGCACAGCGCATCAAAGGTAAAATCGATGTTCTTGAGAATTATCAGGTAAAATCTACGGTGGTGAACCCAAAAATCAACAATGTAGATGTATTCACCATAATTTCTGATGAGACACATGCCTATGTCAATTTTTTACAGATTTCCCACGGGGCCATAATTCGGTCGCATACGCTGGAAATAAAGAAAAAGCTGGATGAAACCGACGAAGAATTGTTACAATTGGGTATAACGGAGTTAAGACAACGATTTAATTCAAAATCCAATGAGGTGTATTTGCCTTTTCCGGTCGCGGTGGATAATGATTTAAAGATAACCCTCCCCAAGTTGGGGGATAAACGTAGAATCTTGGACCTCTCGGAACGCAATGCCAAATTTTACAGACAAGATAGATTGAAGCAAATCAAAATAACAGACCCAGACAGACATGTCAAGAGGATAATGGGGCAAATGAAATCGGATTTGCGACTTTCGGAGGAGCCAAGGCATATCGAGTGTTTCGATAATTCCAACATTCAAGGTAGCAATCCTGTAGCCGCATGTGTTGTTTTTAAGGACGGGAAACCTTCAAAAAAGGACTATCGTCATTTCAATATAAAAACAGTTGAGGGCCCGGATGATTTTGCCAGTATGGAAGAAGTGGTCTTTAGAAGATATAAAAGGTTGCTCAACGAAGAAGAACCTTTGCCACAACTTATTGTAATTGATGGAGGGAAGGGTCAATTATCCTCCGCGTTAAAAAGTCTGGAAGTTTTGGGGCTTCGTGGAAAAATCGCCATTATTGGTATAGCGAAGCGCTTGGAGGAAATCTATTTTCCGGACGACCCTGTGCCACTTTATTTGGACAAAAGATCGGAATCCCTAAAAATAATCCAACAGCTCCGGAACGAAGCACACCGGTTTGGCATCACTCATCATAGGAACAAAAGAAGTAAGGGTGCCATTAGTTCAGAATTGGTTAATATTGAAGGAGTTGGCGAAAAAACGGCCCAACAGTTGTTAAAGAGCTTTAAATCCGTAAAACGAATCAAGGAGGCATCCCTGGAAAATTTGACAGCATCTGTTGGAGCGTCCAAGGCAAAAAAAATTTATAAAACCTTTCATAAGTAAGCAATGAGAAAACAAGCTACCATCTTTACAATTCTGTTAGCCTTACTTGGTTTTGTAGGTATGGCCCAAAACACTTCAGAAAACAAACCACCCAAAGTGGGTCTTGTTTTAAGTGGAGGTGGGGCCAAAGGTTTGGCTCACATTGGCGCACTAAAAGTTATTGAGGAGGCGGGAGTTAAAGTTGATTACATCGGAGGAACAAGTATGGGGGCTATAATAGGTGCACTGTATGCATCAGGTTATTCCGCCCAGCAATTGGACTCCATTTTTAGGAGCACCAATTTCGCCACCTTGATTCAGGATAATGTTCCAAGAAGTGCAAAAACATTTTACGAGAAAGAAGATTCAGAACGGTATGCACTTTCGCTACCCTTTGAAAATTTTAAAATATCCTTTCCTCAGGCAATTTCTGGAGGGCAAAACATCTATAATCTTTTGGTGCAGTTACTTTTTCATGTGAAAGATGTACAGGATTTTAGAAAATTGCCCACACCATTTTTGTGTGTAGCCACCAATGTGGAAACTGGGGAAGAAATCCTATTGGACAAGGGATACCTTTCTGAAGCTATAGTGGCCAGTGGAACATTCCCATCTTTATTTGAGCCTGCAGAAATAGATGGCCAAATTTTAATTGATGGGGGCGTTGTGAACAACTATCCGATCAATCACGTAAAGGCTATGGGTGCGGATATCATTATTGGGGTCGATGTGCAACATGATCTGGCAACTAGAGAATCGCTCTCTTCCGCTACAGAAATTCTTCTTCAGATCAATAATTATCGCACGGTAAACGATATGAAGGAAAAGTCCAAGAAAACAGATATTTATATCCGGCCTGATATTGATGAGTTTTCCGTTATCGACTTTGAAAAAGGAAACCAAATTGTAAAGAGCGGTGAAGTATCTGCCAGGGACAAAATTGATGAGTTGAAACAAATAGCCCTGGATCAAAACAGAACTCCAAAACAAAGCAAGAACATCCAGATGATGGACAGTTTAACCGTTAATAGGATGATCATTGAAGGGAACGATAGATATACAAGAGGTTATATAAAAGGTAAATTAAGGTTCAACTTAGCGGAAAAGATTTCCTTCGAGGATTTAAGGCAAGGCATAAACAATCTTTCTGCCACAGGAAACTTTAAGGCGATAAGATATGATCTTGTATCCAACGGGCTGGGTACGGATTTGATTTTGAAGCTCAAAGAAAACCCAACCAAAATGTTCATTAAAATGTCTGCCCACTATGATGATTTATATAAAAGTGCCGCCCTTATAAACTTAACCAAGAAGAATTTTTTATTGAAAGATGATGTGGCGTCTTTTGATTTTATTTTGGGAGACCATATTAGGTATAACATGCAGTATTACTTGGACAAAGGCTATTATTGGAGTTTTGGGGTCAATTCCAAATTAACAAATTTTGATGCGGAAACCGATTTTTCACTGATAAGGGGCAATTTTAATGTACCGAACGACCCTAATATTCAAACAATCAATGTAGATGTAACAGATCTTACCAATCAAGTTTACCTACAAACCGTCCTCCAAGAAGAGTTTGCCTTCACTGTGGGAGCGGAGCATAAATTTTTAAACTATAGCACAAGGACACTGAATCAAATAGATGTAGATGCTGAAATTGTGGCTTCTGCCTCAAACCAAAGAACCACTTTTGATAATTCCAATTATTTTAGTGCTTTTTCTCAAATCAAATTGGACACCTATGACGAAAAATATTTTCCTACAAAGGGACTACTGTTTGACGGGGACATTCATTTTTATGCTTTTTCATCGGACTATAACGAAAACTTCTCCGAATTTGCCGTTGCAAAGGCCAAACTGGGAGGTGTATTTTCCTTATTTCACAATTTAAGTCTAAACCTAGAAACAGAAGGAGGTGTAAAGTTGGGAACATCCCCGGTAGCTTCCTTTGATTTTATTCTGGGAGGTTTTGGAAATAACTTCGTAAATAATTTTGTGCCCTTTTTTGGATATGATTTTCTTAGTATTCCCGGCAATAGTTATGTAAAGGGGTCCGGGCGATTGGATTATCGCTTTGCTCCAAAGCATCATGCACTTTTTTCGGTCAACTATGCCAATGTTGCCGATGACCTTTTTCGTACAGGAGACTGGTTTGAAGAGCCAAGTTTTTCAGGTTATGGATTAGGCTATGGTTTTGAATCTTTCTTGGGGCCTATCCAATTATACTATTCTTGGTCGCCAGAGATAAATGACGGTAATTTTTTCGTTAGTGTTGGGTATTGGTTTTGATGTTATCCCCATATCAAAACACCCAATTATCTTAATAATTTGTCAAAAAAAATGGCAAAACCAATCAATTTACTAGGGGTTTAGTTAAAGTCCGTTAAAAACACTTTTTCCTTCAAAACCTTGACTTATCTTTGACCCACATAAGGGGTGGTTCCCTTATAACTTTAAGTATTGGTTTTTCATAATTTAAAGTTTGGTTGGTTATTTAGGAAAAGCCCAGTCTCAAGACTGGGCTTTTTTTTGTTTATACTATTTTGGAATAAGTTTTGTTTAAGTATAAGTGAACAGCGTGACCCCTAAGGTGATTTTACTAATTTTATACCAATAAAATTGCAAATGAAAAAGATAATAACACCCATACTATTGCTTCTTTTGGCAATGCCGGTTATGGGTCAAAGTTCACGCCCAGCCTTTAAACCAGGGGAATGGCTGAAATTCAGAATCCATTATGGATTCCTGAATGCAAGCTATGCTACAATGCATTTAACTTCAGAAACATTGAACAATGTTCCTGTTTATCATGTTGTAGGAAAAGGAAAAACCACGGGTTTTGCCAGTATGTTTTTTAAGGTGGATGACACCTACGAAAGTTATTTTGGCCAAAAACATGGTAAACCCTACAAGTTTGTCCGAAAAATTAATGAAGGTGGCTATACCAAGGATTTGGAAATTGAATTTAATTATGAAAGGGACAAAGCCGTTTTAATAGATAATAAGAATGGAACAAAACAAGACTTCCAAATTCATGATCAAATTCAAGATCTTATTTCCGCCTCCTATTTTTTGCGGAGCAACTATAACCATGAAGAGTTTGAAGTAGGAGATTCTATCGATTTGGACATGCTTTTTGATGATGATGGGGTTTTTAGGTTCCAGTTGAAATATTTGGGAAAAGAAATCCTCCGGACAAAGTATGGAAAGGTGGAATGTCTTAAATTTAGGCCGTTGGTTCAGTCCGGTCGTGTTTTTAAAGAAAAAGAGAGTCTCACGCTTTGGGTTTCGAACGATTGGAACAAAATCCCTATCCGAATCAAGGCAGATTTGGCCGTGGGATCTTTAAAAGCAGATTTGGATGGTTATAATGGACTAAAGAACCAATTTAAAATATTAATGAAATAGTTTGGCTTTAATGGATAAGGATGCAAAAATCGCTTCCCAAATCAATAAACTAGAGGAAAAGTACAAGAACTCAGGTCAAGACCTTAGTTCTTATTTGGATGGACTTCTTTATCAAAGATATCTCACATATTGGGATTATATACACTTGGATACCCTACTCAGCCTTCAGGTACCACGGACGCATTTTCCTGATGAGGAAATCTTCATTATGTACCATCAAATCACAGAGCTGCACTTTAAACTGATCCTTCATGAACAGAAACAGATTGTAGAGGACAAGTCTCAAGACGTTCAATTTTTTATAGAAAAAGTTAGGCGGGTCAATAGTTATTTCCAGGCGCTAATATCTTCTTTTAGCATTATGATAAAAGGGATGGAGAGGGAACAATTCCTTAGGTATCGAATGGCATTGCTCCCCGCAAGCGGATTCCAATCAGTACAATATAGGATGATAGAATTTTACGCTACTCCTTTAGAAAATATGATTCACTCCTCCGAAAGGGAATCATTTTCATCAGAAAACAGCATAGAAGAGCTTTTTGAGCATGTTTATTGGAAAAAAGGGGCGACCGACATGGCGACTGGTGAAAAGACATTGACTCTTAAACAGTTTGAAGTAAGGTACACACCAAGACTTTTACGAATAGCCAACCAAGTGAAGAACAGTACCATATATCAAAAATATCTTCAACTTCCCGATGCATCCAGAAACAATGAAGAGCTGATTTTAGCGTTAAAAGAGTTAGATTTGAATGCCAATGTAAATTGGCCGTTGATGCACATGGGATCGGCACACAGATATTTGGCAAGGGAAGGCAAGGATGTGGAAGCAACTGGAGGTACCAATTGGAAGGAGTATTTACCACCAAGTTTCCAGAAAATAATTTTTTTCCCAACTTTGCATACCAAAGAAGAGTTGGATACATGGGGTAAGCAATGGGTAGATCATGTTTTTAATCCCGACAAAAAATAAACAAGGAATAGAAGAACGATGCGGAAAATTATTGGGGCAATTTTGACGCTGGCAGTGCTGGTGTCTTGCAAGCAAGCGAAGGAACCGGTCAATGAAATAGCGAAGGCGGAAACAATTGAAAAACTTCCGGAGCTGCAGTATGGATTTAATCTAGATGAATTTCATGTGGTTCACGATACGGTTCGCAGGGGAGATAGTTTTGGCGAGCTCATGCTCAAGAACAAAGTGGATTACCCTAAAATCGCTGCCATTTCAGAAAATTATCGAGATACTTTTGATGTTCGAAAAATTCAGGTAGGAAAACCCTATGTGATATTAAAATCCAAAGACACTTCTGAAGTAGCTGAGGTTTTTATTTATCAGAACGACAAAATTAATTACACCGTTGTAGATCTTCGCGATTCTACAAAAGCCTACAAGAGCAAGAAAAAAATAAAATTGGTGGAGCGTGAGATAGGTGGAGTTATCGATCATAGTTTATCCATGTCCATTGATACTTTGGGAGTAGATTATAATCTTACTTTTGCACTTTCAGATATTTATGCATGGACCATCGATTTCGGACGATTGGACAAAGGAGACAAATTCAAGGTCGTTTTTGAGGAGCGTTATATCAATGATAGCATTTATGCAGGGATTGGCTCTGTAAAAGCAGCTTATTTTGAGCATAAAGGAAAAACCATTTACGCCTTTCCATATATTTCCGATGCTACCCAGAATATATTGGAGTATTTTGATCAAGATGCCAATAACTTACGCAGTACCTTTTTACGTGCACCGGTTAAATTCCAGTATCGATTGTCTTCTCGTTATAACTTAAGAAGGAGGATTGCCTACTACGGTAATAAGGTAAGACCTCATAAGGGAACCGATTTTGCAGCACCTATTGGAACGCCTATTGTAGCTACGGCAGACGGAACTGTTACCGAATCGACTCGAAGAGGAGGAAATGGTAAGTACGTTAAGATTAAGCACAACGGAACCTATAGTACGCAATACCTGCACATGAAGGCCCAAAATGTAAAACGAGGTGATTTCGTGCGACAAGGCGATGTAATTGGTTGGATCGGGATGACGGGCAATACGGGAGGACC
The DNA here is from genome assembly GCF_051494225.1 of Flagellimonas lutimaris. GTDB lineage: Bacteria > Bacteroidota > Bacteroidia > Flavobacteriales > Flavobacteriaceae > Flagellimonas > Flagellimonas lutimaris_A. The sequence continues at coordinate 415,479 of NZ_JBNPYE010000002.1, forward strand.
ACACGTTTGTTACCGTTTTTGGAAGAATGGAAGACAGGTGGACCCATTTAAAGAGGAACTCCCTGCTGCAGAACCTATAGCAGATTCATTGCGTGCAGACTACTTGGCATACATTCAACCTTTACAAGATCAATTGGATTGTATCGAATTCGTTTACCCAACCCCAGTAGAATCCGAAGAAACCTTAATATCATACACCCAGTAATGGCGCTACCCACAATCAACCCTACCACAACAGAAGCCTGGAAAAAACTCCAAAAACATTACCAAGAAACCAAAGATGTACATTTAAGGGAATTGTTTTCTAAAGAAGAAGATCGTGGAAAAAAGTTTTCTATACTTTGGAACGATTTTTTGGTGGACTATTCAAAGAATAGGCTTACAGATAAAACCCTGAAGTTGCTTTTGGAACTGGCCGATGAGGTGGGACTAAAAGATGCGATAAAAAGTTATTTTGGTGGAGAACTCATCAACCAAACCGAAGGTAGGGCCGTACTCCATACTGCTCTCCGCGCCCAAAAAGGCGATGAGATTTTTGTAGATGGGGTTAACATTGTTGATGAGGTTTTTGAAGTAAAGGAAAAAATAAAATCCTTTTCGAAAGCCGTTATTTCTGGAGAACGAAAAGGGCATACAGGCAAAGCCTTTACCGACATAGTTAATATTGGAATCGGCGGGTCGGATCTTGGACCTGTAATGGTGACCGAAGCACTCAAATTTTATCAGAATGACTTAAAAACCCATTTTGTAAGCAATGTGGATGGTGATTTGGTCCACGAAGTGTTAAAAGAACTCAATCCGGAGACCACATTGTTCGTGATTGTTTCAAAATCGTTCACTACTCAAGAAACTTTGAGCAATGCTTTGACCATTAAAAAGTGGTTCTTGCAAAGTGCATCCGAAAAAGATGTAGCTGCCCATTTTGTTGCGGTGTCCACTAACCTTGAAAAAATTGAGGAATTTGGTATTGCCGAAGATAATGTGTTCCCTATGTGGGACTGGGTCGGTGGAAGGTTCTCACTTTGGAGCGCCGTTGGCTTGTCTATTGCCCTATCAGTGGGCTACGAAAACTTCGAATCACTTTTGGAAGGAGCCAACGAAATGGATATCCACTTCAAGGAAACTCCTTTTGAGGAGAACATACCGGTGATGTTGGCATTGATCAGTGTTTGGTACAATAATTTTTATGGGGCAGAGACCGAAGCCATTATCCCTTATACACAATACTTGCACCGTTTTTCCGCGTACTTGCAGCAAGGTATCATGGAGAGCAATGGAAAAAGTATGGATCGGTCTGGCAGTAAAGTAGGCTATGAAACTGGAACCATAATTTGGGGAGAGCCAGGTACCAATTCGCAGCACGCCTTTTTTCAGTTGATACATCAGGGAACAAAATTGATTCCAACGGATTTTATTGGTTACAAGAAATCCCTTCATGGAGATGTGGATCATCATAATAAGTTGATGGCCAATTTCTTTGCGCAGACCGAGGCCTTAATGAATGGTAAAACTGCAGATGAGGTAAAGCTAGAGCTGGAATCACAAGGGCTTTCAGGAGAGGAACTTCAAAAATTGCTTCCGTTTAAAATATTTGCAGGAAACAAACCTACCAATACCATATTAATCGAAGAACTGACACCAAAAAGCCTAGGCGCACTCATTGCACTTTATGAGCATAAGATATTTGTACAAGGCGTGGTTTGGAACATCTTTAGCTATGACCAGTGGGGTGTGGAATTAGGGAAACAATTGGCCAAAAATATTTTGGCTGACATCGAGAATTCAACAATCAGCAAACACGACAGCTCCACATTAAACCTTTTGCATTTTTTTAAGGGGTAAATTATCATCTTTTTAAATCCGTCCAAAAACTCTAAGCAATTGTTTTTCAGATAACTTGTTTTGTTAATTTAGTGTTAACTATATTTGCATGATTTTAACTTTGGCTTAATCGCAGAGTGTCAAAAATAAATCACTTTTGCAGGGCTAATTAAACACTTAAACACTGATTAAATGAAAAGAATCTACTTGGCTATTGCGGCTATTTTTGTTTCCGCGATGGCATTTTCACAAGGAACTCTTACTGGTACGGTTGTCGATGGAGATAACGGCGGGCCACTACCAGGGGCAACTGTAATGGTTAAAGGAACCAGGACAGGAACATCAACCGATTTTGATGGAAACTTTACGTTGGAAGTAAACCAAAGCTCAGGTACTTTGATTGTTTCCTATATTGGATTTGTTTCCAAATCAATTCCTTTTTCCTCTGCAGGTAATTTAGGAAGCATTTCTTTGTTACCAGATGCCGAAGAACTTGGTGAGGTTGTGGTAATAGGTACCGGTATTATTGACCTTGCAACGGACAGACAGACACCAATCGCTGTTTCTTCTGTGCCGATTAAAACGATTCAAGAGAAGATAGGTACTCAAGATGTTACCATGACATTGGTTAACACGCCTTCTGTTTACGTTTCAGGTCAAGCAGGTGGTTTTGGTGATACCAACATGAGAGTAAGGGGATTTGATCAGGATAACACTGCCTTCCTTTTGAACGGTCAGCCAATCAACGGCATGGAAGATGGGAAGATGTATTGGTCAAACTGGTCCGGTATCAATGATATTGCTTCGGGTATTCAAATTCAAAGGGGTCTAGGTTCCTCAAAATTAGCCATTTCCTCTGTAGGTGGTACGGTTAACTTTGTAACGAAAGCCACAGAAATGAACGAAGGTGGTTTTGGTTATGCAACCGTTGCCAACAACAATTATATAAAAACATCTGCTGGGTACAATACTGGTATTTCTGACAAAGGATGGGGTATGAGCGTTATGCTTTCTCACTGGCAAGGTGATGGTTACAACGAAGGTAACTTTGGAGAAGGACAAACCTATTTCATCTCTGTAGGATATAGACCTAACGATTCACATAACTTCAACTTTTTGATTACCGGTGCTCCTCAGTTCCATGATCAAAACTTTACTAAACCAATTGCTGATTACTTGGAGTATGGTAGAAGGTACAACAACAACTGGGGAACCTACAACGGTCAATATTTGACTGAAAGAAGAAACTTTTACCACAAACCGGTTGCTAACCTTAACTGGGACTGGAATATTAGTGAAACTGCTAACCTTTCTACTGTACTTTACGCTTCTTGGGGTAACGGTGGTGGAACAGGTAACCGAGGTAATAGGATTAGAACGGACGAAGGACGTATAGATTATGACGCTATTTATGCATTCAACCAAAGCGTACCAGATGGTGCGGGAGGGTATTTTGCAGCAGGTGGAGGTTATGTGACAAGAGCATCCATGAACTTGCACAATTGGTACGGTTTGATTTCAAACTTTGAAAAACAACTTAGTGATAATTTGACTTGGAATGTTGGTTTCGATTTAAGGACCTACTACGGTAAACACTTCAGGGTGGTTTCTGATTTTCATGGTCTAGATTCTTGGCAAGAAAACATTCGTTTGGTCGACCAGAACAACAACCATGAGCCTTACGGTACTTACGGTACATACAAACAAGTAATTGCTACTGAATCCTTCAGGCCATCTGGTTGGGCAGCTGCCTTCAATTCTTACCCAGAGGACCAAAAGATTGCCTATAGCAACGACGAACGTATCTCTTACGGTGGATTTTTCACTCAATTGGAGTATGCTACAGATACATTCTCTACCTTCTTCCAAGGTTCTCTCTCAAATCAGTACCACCAAAGATTTGATCCATATCAATATGCGGACCAAGCTTTGATCGATGGAACTTCTTCTCAATGGACAGGTGAGCCATTGCCAGCTGGTATCGAGCCGGGTACGGATTCTGAAAAAGTGAATAATTTTGGTTACAATGCAAAAGCAGGGTTTAGTTACGCCCCAACATCTCAACATAGTTTTTATGCAAATGCTGGGTACTATAGCCGTCAGCCATATCACGACAACATTTACTTGAACTTTACCAACCAAGTGAATCCATTGACCGAAAATGAGAAGATTCTTGGTCTGGAAGCAGGATATGGTTTTTCTAGTTCCATGTTCTCTGCTAACTTGAACTTGTACAGAACTTCTTGGAAAGATAGGGTTGTAACAAGCTCTGACGTGGTGGACGACGTGGTTACGTTTGAAACAAACTTTGGTACAGAACAATTGCACACAGGTGTGGAAGTAGACTTTAAATTCAGACCGGTTTCAGGACTTTCCATAAATGGTTTCGCATCCATCGGAGATTGGAAATACCAGGGCAATGCTGTTACTCAAGTTACCGATGAGGAAAGAAATGTAATCAGTACTGAAACTAATGATTTTGACGGAGGAAAAGTTGGTGGGGCTGCTCAAACTTCCGGTGGACTTGGATTCTACTACAGAATCAACGACAAGTTTTCTATTGATTCTGATTGGAGATATTATGGAGACCTTTATTCTGATGTTGGAGCTGTAAAGGAAAATTTGAAATTGCCTGCATATAGCTTAATGGATGCTGGAGCAACTTTTAGCGTGCCATTGGGGGTAAATAAAACAAAGCAGTTGAAAATTAGAGCTAACGTGAACAATGTATTGAATCACATCTATATTTCTCGTTTAACAACAACTAATTTTGTTGAAGCCGGTGATGAGACCTATAAAGGAATCAATGTCTCCAATCAAGGTTATTTTGGATGGGGTAGAACATGGAACGTAACATTACGTTACGATTTCTAATCAGGCCTTTTTATAAAATCAAAAGCCCTTCGCTTCTGCGAGGGGCTTTTTTTATGTTCAAAATTCCGTACTTTTAAGCACACAAACTATACCTAATGGAAATCATCAAGAACCTACACTCATATTTGGCCTACGTGGTTTTGGCCGTTTTAGTAATTGCCGTAGTCAATGCCATAGCCGGCTGGTTGGGCAAAAAGGATTTTACCATGCAAAAGGACCTACGTGTAAGTCTATTTGCACTTATACTAAGCCATATTCAGCTTTTGGTGGGTCTGCTATTGTTCTTTACATCAGCGAACGGACTTAAGGCGATTCAAACCTTGGGAATGGGCGGATTAAATGCTCCTGCACGTTTATTGGCGGTAGAGCATCCATTTATCAATATCATAGCCTTGGTTTTGATAACCATTGGGTGGTCGCGTCACAAAAAGTTCATGGAAAGCGATAAAAAATTCAAGACCATCTCCATTTTTTATGGCCTTGGATTGTTATTGATTTTAAGCCGTATTCCTTGGGGACAGTGGTTTGCATAAAAGCAATGTAATGTCTTCCCACGAAGGCGGGAATCTCAACCAAGTTATTTCAACAACCCTTAAATGGTCACGTAGTTTACCTCTGTGATTATAATGTGGTCCAGTAGTTCTATTTCCAAAATGGCAGCAGCTTTTTCCATACGTTCCGTAAATGCTATGTCCGCCTCACTTGGCTCTAATTTACCTGAAGGATGGTTATGGCAAAGGACAATCTTATGACATTGCTTGGCTGCGGCCAAACTTAAAACTTGTACTGGCGTAACAATATTTCTGTTGCTCGTGCCAATCGTCACCAGTTCAATATATTCAATGTCATTGGTGGCGTTGAGCCCAATGGTCCAAAAATATTCTTTTTGCCTGTGGAGTCTGTTTTGTCGCCACAAAACCTTTTGCATAATACGGGCAATATCATCGGTGCCAGATATATGCTTGTCCTCGTCTTTGGGAAGTCGTACAGTCATGAGTTAAAGATATTAAATGTTTTGTCACCTTGAGCGCAGTCGAAAGGTAGGGAAAACATCTCGACTGCGCTCGATGTGACATTCAGTTGGGAATCCATCACTCCACCTCCTTCAGCAAAAATAAATACGCCGGAAAGTGGTCGCTATACCCGGCCGTATAACTGCCGCCCGAGTAGGTGCGTAACGGATAGCCTTTAAACCGTCCTTTGTCGGTTCGGATAAATGCGGGTGCAAAAATGCCCGCTTTCCAGAAGGAAAGAGTTGTTCTGTCTTTGGTTACCAAATTGGAAGTCATAAACATCTGGTCGAATAGGTTCCATTTGTCCCGGTAGGCCAACGAACCCACGCCTTTTTTAAACATCGCTTCCATGGGGTTGTACAGGCTCACACTATCCAACTGACGTTTTTTACCCTTGGTTTTCAGGATTTTTTTCAAGCTGTCATCGATTGGGTCGTCATTTAAATCGCCCATAGCTATGATTTTCGCATCCAAATCCAATTCCTGAATGGAATCTATGATACGTTTGTTCAGCAAAGCCGCTCTTACCCGTAATGGCGAACTCTTTGCGGACCCGCCCCTTCGGGAGGGCCAATGGTTCACGATAAAATAGATGTTTTCACGATCCATAGTGCCGCCAACCACCAATTGATCACGGGTGTATTTCCTTTCGCTCATTTCATCAAACAATAATAGCCGATGACTTTTAAACGACGATGGGATAAACGCTGCCTTTTTATAAAGTAGTGCCACATCAATTCCGCGCGCATCCGGGGAATCAAAATGAATGATACCATAATCCTTTTCCCTTAAATTGTGGTGTTGCACTAAATCTTCAAGCACATCCAGATTTTCCACCTCGCACAACCCCACGATATCCGGCGAGGTTTTAGAGGTGTCTTCTCCAATTTTAGAGATGACCTTGGATAGGTTTTCAACCTTTTGAAGGTAACGCTCCTGTGTCCAATGATAGCGTCCCTCGGGAGTGCGGTCATCATCAAAAGTGAGTGAATCGTTTACCGTGTCGAACAAGTTTTCACAGTTGTAAAAAGCAATTGTTCTTAAGGTGTATGTCTTGGACTTTTGTCCATAAAGTGAGGTCGATATTAATACAAGTAGGCATATTAATAATCGCATTTTATTTTGATTTTGCAGCTAAAATAAGTACAATTGTCCGTTTTTTCGCAGTTTGTACAGCAATTACAACCCCTTTTTTATTAATTAACCTACAATAAGTTATGAGGCTAGCCATATCAGTGGCCGTGCTTTGTTGTTGTAAATCGCTGTGTGGACAACAAAGTACTCTAATTACAGGGCAATTGTTGGAAAAGGGTTCGGATACGCCCATTTCCAATGCAACAATTACCCTTGAAAGCACCTCCCAAGAATTTACGACCACCAGTGGAAAATTTGAAATTAACGTATCTCAAACGGGAGAGCAAATGCTCCGTATTTCCGCATTGGATTTTATTTCGAAGCGGTTTTCGGTGTATGTGGAAGGAAATCCGATTGATTTAGGAATAATTTATCTGGAAAGGGATATCGTCCACGAACAAACCGATAATTTAATTTCACTCACAGATGGGGATTTGTCGGATGATTTTGAATCCATTTCCAGCTCGATGGGATTGTTGCAATCCACTAGGGACATATTTCTGAACCGTGCCGCTTTTGATTTTGGCCAGGCCTTTTTCAAGGTCCGAGGTTACGATTCACGAAATGGACAAGTGCTGATGAATGGCGTTCCGATGAACAAATTTTTTGATGGCAGGCCGCAATGGAACAATTGGGGCGGACTCAATGATGTGGTTCGTAACCAAGAATATACCAACAGCCTAACCTTGAACCCAAACACCTTTGGTGGACTATTGGGCAACACCAATATCAATACCCGCCCTTCCCATTTTCGTCCTGGATTGCGCTTGTCCTCATCAATGTCCAACCGTACCTATCGAAACAGGCTGATGGCCACTTACAATTCAGGAGAAAAACCAAGCGGGCTGGCCTATTCCGTATCCGCTTCGCGCCGATGGGCCAAAGAAGGTTATGTGGAAGGCACCTTGTACGATGCCTACTCCTTTTTTGGAGCCGTAGAGTATCAATTCAATCCACAAAATAGCATCACTTTTACTGCGATATTGGCGCGAAACCGACGGGGACGTTCTTCTGCTTTGACCGAGGAGGTTTTTGATTTGATGGGTGGTCAATACAATCCGTATTGGGGCGAGCAAGATGGTAAAATTCGTAACTCCAGAGAGCGAGAGATTTTTGAACCCTTGTTTCTGTTCAATTATTCGCTGGAAAAAAAGAAATTCAATTTAAATGTAGGTCTTGCCTATCAAACGGGAATCAATACAAGGAGTCGACTAGGGTATTACAATGCGCCGAATCCCGACCCGACCTATTACCGCTATTTGCCCAGTTACCACATCAACAGTTCCATTGGAGCGGATTTTATCAATGCAAACTTGGCAAAAGAAGCATTTTTGGAAAATCCACAGCTCAATTGGGAGCAATTGTACACGGCAAATGCCAACAATGGCGAAAAAGCAGCCTATTTACTTTATGATGATGTAGCCCAGAACACGACCATTTCGGGCGCCACTAATTTTAATTATGTGATGAACGATTTCATCAAATTGGGATTTGGAGGGAATTACAAGACCACGACATCCGAGAACAATGCAGAAATTTTGGATTTATTGGGCGCCAGTTATTATGAAGATATGGACACTTTCTCCAACACCTTGAACGATGTTGATGGAGCAATACAGAAAACCGAAGGCGAAAAGTTCAATTACCATTACAATTTAGATGCCTCGCAGATGGAAGGATTTGCACAAATACAATTGACCTCCAACAAATGGGATGGATTTGTCTCGGCTTCGTATTCCAGTTTCAATGTGCAGCGTAATGGATTCTTCAAAAATGAGCGCTATTTGGAAAATTCCTTTGGAACAGGCGAAAAAGAATCCTTCTCCAACTTGGCATATAAAGGAGGATTTACGTATTTCTTGACTGGGAGACATTGGTTCACGGCCAATGCTGCAATGGTGGAGCGGCCACCCATTATTCAGAACATATTCATTAATCCACGGGAAAACAACGAAATAGTTCCCGAGCTTCAAAAAGAGGTAGTAAGCAGTGTGGATTTAAGCTATTTCGTCCGTTTGCCCAGCTTAACGGGTCGTATCAGTGCATTTTACACACGGTTTCAACATACCACAGACATCAATTTCTTCTTTGTGGATTCAGGACTCGGCTCCGATTTTGTGCAGGAAGTGATTACAGGTCTTGACAGGCTTCACAAAGGCATCGAGTTCGGATTTGAATACGAAGCATCATCCAGTGTAAAATTGACCGCAGCCGGAAATGTAGGCCATTATGTATATGCGAGCGACCCATCCGTTCAAATCAATTTTGATACAGCGGGCGCCGAAGAAGACCTCATCGCTACCGAAGGAAACATAGATTTGGGTATCGCCACGCTCAAGGATTTAAAACTGGCCCAAGGACCACAAACTGCAATGGCTTTTGGCGTTTCCTACAGAGCCCCAAAATATTGGTGGATAAGCGGCACGACCAATTATCTCACAAATAATTACATTAATCTTTCCACCATTACCAGAACGTCCAGTTTTCTGATGGACCCCGAAACAGGTGAACCTTTTCCAGGCGCATCTGAGGAGAATGTGGCAAAATTGTTAAAGCAACATAAACTGGATGACATCTACTTGCTCAATCTGGTCGGTGGTAAATCTTGGCTGATAGATGGCAAGTACATCAGTTTTTTTGCCAGCGTAAACAATGTTTTTGATACGGTTTTCCGCACAGGCGGCTATGAGCAGAGCAGAAATGGAAATTTCGGTCAGTTGAAACGGGATAATCAGAGTGGTTCCCCATCTTTCGCACCAAAATATTGGTACAGCTACGGAAGAACCTATTTTTTGAATTTGGCCATTAGCTTTTAATCTACTTCTTATGCAAAATTTGATTTTTAAAACCGTTTTAATTATTGCTTTAGCCACTTTTTTAAGTTGTGCAGATGGTAGGGAATTTGACATGCGGAAGAATAATTGCACGACCGACATTTCCGCCAATATTACTTTTGACGAGTTGGATGCATTGGTGCAAGATGACGTGATTCAGATTCAAGACGATTTGATGTTGGAAGGCTACGTGATTTCATCAGACCGAGCCGGGAATTTTTTCGGGGTACTTTACCTGCAAGATGCATTGAGCAATCCATCAAAAGGAATTCAACTGGAAATTGATTTGAGGGAATCCCACTTATGGTTTCCGGAGGGAAGCAAAGTTTTGGTGAAACTGAAAGACCTCTATCTTGGTAAAAGAGGTAGCAACATCAGAATCGGTAGTGTTTTCTCCTCTTTTGGGAATCTTTCGATAGGAAGATTGCCCTCGGGGAAAGTTTTTGACCATCTTTTTGTGTCTTGCGATGAACAAGGGCCTCCAGAACCATTGATTACCACCATTCCCGAAATTGAAGAGTTGCCATCAAACATATTAGTCCAACTGGATGGTATAGAGTTTGAAGAAGATATTCTAGACGAAACCTACGCCGTTGCCCAAGAAGAAACTGAACGAACGCTTTTGGATTGCGAAGAAAATGAGATTACGCTTTTAAATAGTGGTTATGCCGATTTTCAAGACGAACTATTGCCCGAATCAAATGGCACGCTCACGGCAATTTTAACCAAGGATGGAGACACTCCTCAGTTGATAATACGAACGTTGGAAGACGTAAATTTCACAGAAGAGCGATGCCCGGAGATTATTACTGAGTTTACATCCAATCAAATCTTTATTTCTGAAATGGCCGACCCCGACAATAATTCTAGTGCCCGTTTTGTAGAACTGTATAATTCGACATCCGAGCCTTTGGATTTGAACCTTTGGACCCTCCGTAGATATACCAACGATAATACTGAGGTAAGTTCCACTATTGATTTGTCAGGTTTGATTGTTGGACCAGAAAGTACTTTGGTAATTTCTCCCAATGCAGCAGAATTTGAACTGGTCTATGGATTTGCTCCCGATTTAGGCGTTTCCACCAACAGTCCTGCTGATTCCAATGGAGATGATAATTTGGAGCTGGTAGACCCTTTTGGAACCGTAATCGATGTGTTTGGAATAGTTGGAGAAGATGGTTCGGGAACCAATCATGAATTTGAGGATGGGCGTGCCGTTCGTAATTTAGATATTTTGGATGGAAATCCTGTTTACACTTTTAGTGAATGGACCATTTTTAACGATTCGGGCGAAGCTGGCACCACGGATTTACCCCAAAATGCCCCTGAGGATTTTACACCTGGTCAGCGGGAGTGAGAATAAGAAGGGGTACCAATGCATTGTGTTTTTCTTCCAAACAAAGTAAACTAAAAAACAAACAGTAAATTTTACCAAACATCAGACAATCAGAAGGTTGTAGTTAATTGTTAAAAAAATACGTAAATTGAACTACAACCTTAAAACTAAAATTATGAGAACACTTGTACTAACGTTGTTATTTGTCTTTGCCCTTGGTTTACATTGTGAAGCGCAGCGGATTTCAAAAAATGCACTTGGAGTGCGTATTGGCGATGATGATGGATTTGACTCTCTTGGAGCTGAGATCAGTTATCAATTGGGCCTTACTGATGCAAAAAGATTGGAGTTTGATTTGGGGATAAGAAGGGAAAAAGATGTTTATGATGCTTTTAAAGCAGTCGGCTTGTACCAATGGGTAATGCCATTGGACAATTCTATTCATTGGTATGTTGGCGCAGGTGGGGGAATAGGAAATGTTGATTATAAAAACTTTGGGTCCAATACATTTGTATTGGCGGCAGGAAATATAGGCATTGAATATAATTTTAAAATTCCGCTATTATTGTCGTTGGATGCTCGTCCCGAATTTGGTTTTGGAGAACAGGATGACTATGGGGATGGTTTTGATTTTGATTTGGGACTTGGAATACGATTCCAATTTTAATTATAATAAAACACCCCTTTTTAAGGGGTGTCTGATTTAAAAAGCTTTATACTTAAATTTTTGCCCACCTACCGAAGCATCGGCCATAAGGCCCGCTTTGGGCAGGGCGAAAACAGCTACGCCATCTTTGTATTTGGCCTCAAATGCAATTCCAGATTTCAAGGCAACCGCAGAGGTTTCTGCCGCAAATTGGAATTTCTCGGTTTTAAAACGTTGCAGGTCCACATTGGTCTCAAAGAAAATCACCTCAATAATAGCTTGCCCACCAGCTTGTAGTCCAATATTTAATTTTTTAAGGTCGGCCATACCAATGGCATTGCCCTTTTCGTAAACTACACCATTACCCGATGCACCACCGATAATAAAACCACCTTTCCCAACATTAGGAAAGATGACATACCCGGCCGATTCATTAAAAAAGCGTTCCAAACCTGAGCTTGTCTCCAATAAGGTGGTTTTGGCCTTTTCCGCATCGGCCATAATCTTTCTATCTTTTTTATTCTGTGCAATAGTACTTGTGCCAACCAAAAGCACTGCAATTACTAGAATAGATTTAATGAGTTTCATAGTGTCTCTTTTTTAAGAATTATTCAAAATTAAAGAAAGAACCCCTTCTTTTATGGAAAGTCTTTGCCAATTAATGTTAAGAAAAGCCAAGTGATTGAAGTTTCCAATTTATTCTATTTGGTTCTATAGATAACAACTATGTTTTAATAGTATTTTAATATCAAACCTCTATACAAACAACTAACATTTTCGTATTTTTAAGTTGACTAAAAATCTAATTTTAAACAACATACTATCATGAGTAAAGAAATAGCAAATGGCGCAGATGAAGGCATGTGCCCATTTTTAAATGGCGAACTTAACCAAGCTGCAGGTGGGGGTACTTCCAACCGCGATTGGTGGCCCAATATGTTGAATCTAAATATACTTAGACAACATTCATCTCTTGCCAATCCAATGGATGAAGATTTTGATTATGCTAAAGAATTTAAATCTTTGGATTTGGAGGCTGTAAAGAAAGATTTGGCGGATTTAATGACCGATAGCCAAGATTGGTGGCCAGCAGATTATGGACATTACGGACCGTTTTTTATTCGTATGGCATGGCACAGTGCAGGAACTTACCGAATCTCGGATGGTAGAGGTGGAGGAGGTACCGGCAACCAACGTTTTGCTCCACTGAACAGTTGGCCCGATAATGCCAATCTGGATAAGGCAAGATTGTTGCTTTGGCCTATCAAACAGAAATATGGTAAAAAGATTTCTTGGGCCGATCTTATGATTTTGGCAGGTAATGTTGCCCATGAAACCATGGGATTGAAAATGTTCGGTTTTGCTGGTGGCCGTGAGGATATATGGCAACCCGAAGAAGATATTTATTGGGGCTCGGAAAATGAATGGTTGGACAATAAAGATCGATACAATGAGGACGGAGAGCTCGAAAAGCAAATGGGCGCTGCGCACATGGGATTGATATACGTTAACCCTGAAGGACATAATGCCAATCCAGACCCTGTTGAAGCGGCCCACTATATAAGGGAGACCTTCGGTCGTATGGCAATGAATGATTATGAAACAGTAGCCCTTATTGCAGGAGGACATACCTTTGGTAAAACCCACGGTGCCGCTTCCGATGCAGAATATTTGGAACCAGAACCGGCAGGAGCTCCTATAGAGATGCAAGGATTGGGTTGGAAGAATAATTTTGGAACAGGAAAAGGCTCTGATACCATTACTAGTGGTTTGGAAGGAGCTTGGACCGATACTCCAACAAAATGGAGCCACACCTTTTTGAACAACTTGTTCAACTACGAATGGGAATTGACGAAGAGTCCGGCTGGAGCACACCAATGGAAACCTAAAGGAAACGCTGGCGCGGGAACAGTGCCAGATGCTCATGACCCCAACAAAAAGCACGCGCCTTTTATGCTGACTACGGATCTTTCACTTCGTTTTGACCCAGAATATGAGAAAATCTCCAGACACTTCTTGGAAAACCCCGAGGAGTTTGCAGATGCCTATGCCCGTGCTTGGTATAAGCTGACGCACCGTGATATGGGACCTGTTTCTCGATATTTAGGACCAGAAGTACCTCAAGAAGAATTGATTTGGCAAGACCCAGTTCCTGCAGTAGACCATGATTTGGTTGATGATGAGGATATAGCAGATTTAAAGTCCAATATTCTAGCTTCTGGTTTGAGTATTTCAGAATTGGTAAGCACTGCTTGGGTTTCAGCTTCCACATATCGGAATTCTGATAAGCGTGGAGGTGCCAATGGAGCGCGCGTACGCTTGGCTCCTCAAAATCAATGGGAAGTAAACAATCCTGCACAGCTGAAAAAAGTATTGGATACATTGGAAGGCATTAAGGATGAGTTCAACCAAGCACAATCTGGTGGTAAAAAGATATCCTTGGCCGATTTAATTGTACTAGGGGGATCTGCTGCCGTTGAAAAAGCAGCAAAAAATGCTGGTAAAAATATTACTGTTCCATTTACTCCAGGTAGAACAGACGCTTCGGCTGAAAAAACTGATATAGAGGCTTTTGAGGCTTTAGAGCCACTAGCCGATGGCTTTAGAAACTTCACAAAAATGAAGTTCAGTGTTCCTACTGAAGAATTGTTGGTGGACAAAGCTCAACTTATGACCTTGACTGCCCCCGAAATGACCGTCCTTGTTGGAGGTATGAGAATGATGGGTGCTAACCAAGATGGATCCAAACATGGTGTCTTTACAGATAAATCTGAAGCATTGACCAACGACTTTTTTGTAAATCTTTTGGATTTGGGAACAGAATGGAAAGATGTTTCTGGTGATGAGCAAGTGTTCGAAGGCAGAGACCGAAAAACAGGAGAAGTAAAATGGACCGGAACTCGCGTAGATCTAATTTTTGGGTCTAATTCTGAGCTTAGAGCTATCGCTGAGGTTTATGGTTGCGCAGATTCCCAAGACAAGTTTATAAAAGACTTTGTTGCTGCGTGGACCAAAGTAATGAACCTAGATCGCTTTGATTTGGATTAATTAATCCATTCAGAGTAAAAAAATAGAAAAAGAAAATTAATTTCAAATGCTGCCATAACCCATAAGGTTGTGGCAGTTTTTTTATAACTTTCACATAGCTATGAACCAAAAAGAAGAACTCTTCGATCAAATACGTAATGGGAACTCACAATCCGTTGAGAACCTATTGGAAAACAATCCAAAATTTCTGGAGACCAAAGACGAAAGGGGTTCCACCCCATTATTGTTGGCGGCTTATTATGGGCATGAGGACATTGTAGAACTTTTATTGAACAAAGGAGCCCAAGTGGACGCTCTGGACGGTTCAGGAAATACTGCTCTAATGGGTGTTTGCTTCAAAGGGTTTACCAGCATTGCACAAAAATTGATTGGTGCTGGGGCCAATGTCGGTCAAAAAAATGCCATGGGTGCAACTTGCCTCATCTACGCTGTAACCTTCAATCGAAAAGATATCGCTGAACTCCTCCTAAAAAATGGTGCTGATGCCTCTGTAAAAGATACCAGAGGAAAAACAGCGATGGACTTGGTTTTAGAGCAAGGAAATAAGGAAATGGAAGAAATTTTAAAAAAATACTAGATGCCCACAACTTTGAACATTGCCTTGATTCAGTCGGATTTATACTGGGAAGACCCGGTTAGCAATCGGAATATGTTTGAAGAAAAGATAGGTAGCATTCCCGATAATATAGATTTGATCATATTGCCTGAAATGTTCACAACGGGTTTCACCATGGAACCAAATAACATTGTCATATCCGAAGGAGAAGGCACGGTAAAATGGATGAAGCGAGTGGCACAAGATCACAAGGTAGCACTTATTGGAAGCATCATTTTCCAGGAAGATGGGAAATTCTTCAACCGTTTATATTTTATTTCATCAGAAGGAGAGATAGAAACGTATGATAAAAAACACACTTTTACCTTGGCAGGTGAAGATGAAGTTTACGAAGCAGGCAGTAAAAAACTCATTTTTGAATACAAAGGATTCAAAATTTGTCCCATGATCTGCTATGATCTCAGGTTTCCGGTTTGGGCCAGAAATACGGAAGATTATGATGTACTGATCTATGTGGCCAATTGGCCCAAAAAAAGAATCAATGCTTGGGATACGCTCTTAAAAGCAAGGGCAATAGAAAACATGGCCTATTGTATTGGAGTGAACAGGATAGGGAATGACGAATTGGGATTTGAATACCCCGGTCATTCCGGTGTATATGATGTGCTTGGGGAACCAATGGCATTTTCCAAGGAAGAAGAAATACTATATGCAACGTTGGACAAAGAACATATTGAGTCGACCCGAAAAAAACTAAAGTTTTTAGAAGATAGGGACCGTTTTAGTTTGATAGAATAAAGGTTTCTTCCTTTTCCCAGTTGGCCCTAATTTCAATAACACCTGGATAATAGCTTACTCTTTCAGGCTGGATTTTTTCGAGATAGTTTCCTGTGTCCAATTTGCCGTTTCCATTTTCATCCAAGATAACACGTGCTATATAGTTGCCCGGATCTAAATTATTGAATTCGAAAATTTTGGATTCAGAAGCAATGATCTCTCGTTGTACTTCTCCTTTTTCATTGGTCAATTGTACAATTACAGGAAAGGTTATATCACCACCAAGAACCATTCTTAAAGTACCATAATCTGCAAGGCTGCCTGTGGATAAATTGTAGGCCAATGTATCATTTTTAACGCCAAAGAAATCGGTAATGGCCCCTGGCAATAACGAAAAGGAATATTTTTGATTGGGCTCTTTTTCAAAATCAAAATCAATTTTGTTTTTTAAAGTGTCCAATGCATAGGTGTATCTTACAGGAATGGAATCGCTCACATTCAACGAAATATTGCTAGTATCCAATTTTGTAACGGGCGTATTGGCCAAAATACAGAAAGTGTCCTCAAAATTAATTTTTCCGCTAACCGAGGTAGATAGTTTTAGTGAATCCATAGGGAGGTCACGGAGTTTAACCGTAAAAGTATCAATTGCTTGTACTTTACTATTCCTGACCGTAAATATGATGGAATCCATATCGGTAGGGGTAAACCAATAATTAAGGGTGTCCTTGTCCCTTTCTTTTAAGATTTTGGTCCTAACGGAGTCGGGTAGCGAAGTCAAGGTTTCAATATTAAAATCCCTATAATCCCCCTGATACCCAAATATAATCTTGTTTTTGGCCACGAAACTTGGAACGGAAAGTTTGTAATTCAACTGTTCCCTGAACAGATTCAATAAATATATTGAATCGGTTGGAATTGAAACAGTATCCTCGATAAAGCCAATTTTATCCTGTCCTTGGTCGAACATGTTGTTCTTGTTTACATCTTTTAGGCCAAACAATGCATATTTTCCCGCTTTCAGGTTTCTTAACTCAAAAAGGGGCAAACTATCCCCTGTATTGGTAATATATAATGGCGGTTGTTTATAAATGATAGAATCGTTGTATGTACTATCCATTTCATAGAGCATAACGCTAATAAAGTCATCTACTTTTCTGTTGATAGCATCTTTTACCGCACCAGAGAGTGTAAGTGAGTCAAGATAATCCCCAGTGGAGAACACATAACTCAAGAAACTATTCGGGTTACCTTCGTTATTGTCAACAATACTTTGTCCAAAATTAATGGTGTATGTGGTATTTTCTCGGAGAGTATCCTTGATTACTACCTCAATATATTTGCTGGGCGTACCCATAGGGATTATTTCGGCCGGGTGCTTAAATGGGGGTGACACCACTAATTGGTTCTGTACATCTTCCAACTTGATGAGTTCATCAAAATAGAGGCGTATTTTTTTTGCCTTAAAATTGGTGGAAAAATTTTCGGGTTCGGTCCTTAACAGTCTTGGAGGTGTAACGTCTTTTGGGCCACCGCTGGGAGTACCTCGTTTGGCACATTGCCATAAGGCCAGGGCCATGAAAGCGAAAAAAAGAAGTCCCAACGATTTTTTTAAGTGCACCATGCCTAAAAATAATGTGGAACAAAGAAACAACTAATTTGAAAACTGGGATACCGCATTAATAAATTTTAACCCTCTGGTACCATGGCCATACTCAATACCGAAACCTCCATGTTTTTTTGTTGGAGAAGTGTTTGTGCACAGGATTCAATGGTTGCTCCCGTAGTAATAACATCGTCCACCAAAAGCACATGTTTAAATGTCCGGCTTTTTGAAGTATCTAGTTTAAAGGCATCTTTTGAACTTTTCCACCGCCATTGTCGACCTTTTTTGGTCTGGGTTTTTATGTTCTTTACTTTAATCAGCCAATCATCACAATATTCTGCTCCTATATTTTCTGCAATCTTAAGAGCAAATTGAGCAACTTGGTTATAACCTCGCTTTTTTTGTTTTTTAGGGTGTAAAGGAACTGGAACAACGGCATCAATGTAGTTGAGATGTCCATCCTCTTTTAAACGGGCACCACACCAATCTCCAAAAAAGCTTCCAATTTGCTCCTGATTTTTGTATTTGAGCCAATGCAATAAATTTTTTACAAGTCCATTTTTTGAAAAAAACACAAAAGAAGCAGCTTTTTCAATAGGAATTCTACCATAAAATATACGGTCCACTTCATTTTCTTCCAGATAGTTATGATCGGTGAGTGGCACATCGTGTCGACAAACGGCACACAAAATGTATTCTCCACCATATAATTGGGCATTACATCCAAAACATACCCTTGGCAATAGGATGTTGTTAATCTCGTTTATTATCTTAGCCAACCTTTTTGGTGTCAAATCTTTTACATTTTTAGAGTAGTCTGTCAATCTCATGAACCCCCAAGATAACAATTTCAACTACAAGATTATCTTTGCCGCAATGGCAGCGGTTATTGTGGGGATTCTTATTGCCTTTTATTACAGCTACGCACAATCCAAAAACCAAATGATTTATTTGGAAGAGGAAAAGGGGCTTTTAGTAAAAGATTTAACATTGATGAGAGCTGAGGTTGATCGTTTATCAGGTCTTAATGAGGTAAACGAAATTGAGTTACAAACCTCTCGATTCAGGGTACAACAACTGCTCGATTCTGTGGGTAGGTTAAACTTCAGTATTACCAAATTAAAAGAAACCAGAAAGGAACTTCGCAAATTGGAACTGCGTTTTGACAGCCTAAAGCTCAAGAACAACTTTCTTCGATACAACAATAGCTTATTGGCAAGTAAGTACGATGAAACCTTAAAACAGTTGGAAGAACTGCGGGGCAGGGCCAACAACATGCAACAGACAGAATCTTTGCTGCGCGAGACCAATAAGGAACTTACTAGGGAACTCCGAATAAAAAGCTATTTAAAATTGCAGGATGCCGAAGGTAGCGGATTTAGGTTAAGGGCAGGCAGACCCATCAAGACCAATAAGGCTTCAGTAGTGGAGAAGCTGAGGGGGTGTGTCACCGTTCTAAGTGACCCCAATTCGGATGGGGACATTAAAGTGCTGTATCTTCAGTTTTTGGGTCCAAACATGGGGGTTATCGAGGATAATGCCAGTACTATTTCAGTAAGTGGGAACACTTACAGTAAAAAAGTGGAGATTATATATACTGGAAAGGAAATCAGTATTTGTGATGCCATCACTGTTCCAGAAGGCTCTCTGCCCGAGGGAATTTATACCCTAAATGTCTTTGAAGACGAAAGATTGTTGGCTTCTACTGAATTTCAACTGAAATAGCATACTTCTTTTTGGGTAAAATTCTATTTTTGCCCAATGGCAAATCAGGAAGACATTTTTAAGAAGGTTATCTCCCACGCAAAGGAATACGGATATGTATTTCAATCCAGTGAGATTTATGATGGACTCAGTGCAGTTTACGACTACGGTCAAAACGGAGCTGAGCTAAAGAAGAACATTCGCGAATATTGGTGGAAGGCCATGGTGCAGCTCAACGAGAACATTGTTGGTATCGATGCCGCCATATTTATGCATCCAACTACTTGGAAGGCCTCGGGCCACGTGGATGCCTTTAACGACCCTTTGATTGATAACAAGGATTCCAAAAAAAGATACCGTGCCGATGTTTTAATCGAGGATTATGTAGCCAAGATTGAAGCCAAGATTGAAAAAGAGGTAAAAAAGGCTGCCAAACGATTTGGCGATAGCTTTGACAAAGAACAATTCCTTGCGACCAATAATAGGGTAATCAGCTATCAGGAAAAAGCTGATAGTATCCTAAAACGTATGGGAAAATCTCTCGAAAATGAAGATTTGGCCGATGTAAAGGCTTTGATCGAGGAATTGGAGATTGCATGTCCACTTTCAGGATCTAAAAACTGGACAGATGTCAAGCAGTTCAACCTAATGTTTGGAACAAAGTTGGGAGCATCTGCCGATAGTGCCATGGACCTGTACCTTCGTCCAGAAACAGCACAAGGTATATTTGTCAACTTTTTGAACGTTCAGAAAACTGGAAGGATGAAGATTCCGTTTGGGATTGCCCAGACAGGTAAAGCCTTCCGTAACGAGATCGTAGCCCGTCAGTTTATCTTCCGTATGCGGGAATTTGAACAGATGGAAATGCAATTCTTTATAAAACCAGGCACCCAAATGGAGTGGTATGAAGCTTGGAAGGAAAAACGTATGAAATGGCATCTTTCCCTTGGAATGGGTGAGGACAATTACCGTTTCCACGACCATGAAAAATTGGCCCACTATGCCGATGCCGCTGCGGATATCGAATTTAAGTTCCCTTTCGGATTCAAGGAGTTGGAGGGAATACATTCCCGTACCGATTTCGATTTGAGCAAGCATGAGGAATTCTCAGGTAAAAAACTCCAATATTTTGACCATGAGGAAAACAAGAGTTATACCCCTTATGTGTTGGAAACTTCCATAGGATTAGATCGTATGTTCTTGGCGGTTTTCTCCAATTCATTGCAAGAAGAGGAACTTGAAAATGGTTCAACGCGTACTGTACTTAAGATTCCAGCAGTTCTTGCGCCTAACAAGGTAGCTGTACTTCCATTGTTGAAAAGGGACGGTCTCCCCGAAGTTGCCCAAAAATTGGTGGATGACCTAAAATGGGATTTTAATGTGGATTATGATGAAAAGGATGCGGTAGGTCGTCGTTACCGTCGCCAAGATGCGGTAGGAACACCATTCTGTGTCACGGTTGACCATCAAACATTGGAAGACGAAACGGTTACCATTAGGCATAGAGATACCATGGAGCAAAGTCGTGTGAAACTTTCAGAGGTGAAGGATATCATCTCCAAAGAAGTGGATATGCGCTATTGGTTACAGAAAATCTAAGGTTTAGAACAAGCCCGTAATTTCACCATCATCATTGATGTCGATTCCTTCGGAAGCTGGATGCGCTGGCAATCCGGGCATGCGCATAATGTTACCCGTTATCGGAATCAAGAAACCAGCGCCAACGGCAATTTCAATCTCTCGCACCGTAATGATAAAATCCTTGGGTCTGCCCAACAGTTTTGGATTGTCTGACAAGGATTTTTGGGTTTTTGCAATACAAACGGGCAATTGATCTAGACCAAGGTCAGTAATTTTTCTTAAATCAGCTTTGGCTTTGGAGGTATAATCCACGTATTCTGCACCATAAATTTCGGTAGCAATGGTTGCTATTTTGTCTTTTACAGTTGATTTCCAATCATAAAGTGGTTTGAATTCCGAAGCATTGGATTCTACGATTTCAATAACTGATTTGGCCAAATCTTCTGCACCTTCACCGCCCTTCTCCCAAACATTGGCAACGGCTACTCGAACACCTTTTGATACCGCTAATGCTTTGATTGCCGCAATTTCTTCATCGGTGTCCGAAACAAACCGATTGATGGAAATTACGGGAACCACGTGGAACTTGGCAATGTTTTCCAAATGTTTTTCCAAATTGGGGAGCCCTTTTTTCAAAGCTTCCACATTGGGTTCTGTCAAGGATTTTAAATCCGCACCCCCGTGATATTTCAACGCTCGTATAGTGGTGGTAAGTACTACGGCCTTGGGTTTCAATCCTGCACTTTGACATTTGATATCAAAGAATTTTTCAGCTCCCAAATCAAAGCCGAAACCGGCTTCTGTTACGGTGTAATCAGAATATGACATCCCCATCAAGGTAGCGATCACTGAATTGGTTCCTTGGGCAATATTGGCAAAAGGACCTCCGTGAATAATGGCCGGGTTCCCTTCAATGGTTTGTACCAAATTGGGTTTAATGGCATCTTTTAATAAGGCTGCCATGGCACCTTCAGCCTTTAAGTCTTTGGCATAGATAGGTCTTTTGTCGTAGGTATACCCCACAAATATGTTTCCCAATCGCTTTTTTAGGTCACTCAGGCTTTCGGCCAAGCAGAGTATGGCCATGATTTCCGAAGCGGCCGTAATATCAAAACCGGTTTCCCTTGGTATTCCCGAAGTAGTACCTCCAAGTCCCACGATTATATGACGGAGGGAACGGTCGTTCATGTCCATTACTCGTTTCCAACCAATGGTTCGAGGGTCCAAGAGTACGGAATTGGTCTTACTCTGAATATTGTTGTCAATAATGGCCGATAATAGGTTGTGTGCCTTTTCAATGGCTGCAAAATCACCCGTAAAATGTAGGTTGATGTCCTCCATGGGCAATACTTGGGAATAGCCACCTCCAGTTGCACCTCCTTTTATCCCGAAAACAGGTCCTAAGGAGGGCTCGCGTAAAACTACTGTGGATTTTTTGCCCAATCGATTTAACCCTTCGGAAAGTCCGATGGACATGGTCGTTTTTCCTTCTCCAGCTGGAGTGGGCGAAATGGCCGAGACCAAAATAAGGTTACTTTCTTGTGCTTTTTTTCGATTTATGGCTTTCAATGGAAGCTTTGCCTTGTATTTCCCAAACATTTCGATGTTCTCAGGGTCGATTCCAAATTTTTCTGCAATGGTGGAGATGTGTTTCAAAGAAACACCTTTGGCGATTTGTAAATCGGTCATAGTGTAGTTTTTTGTGCGTAGGGGGAACAAATATTTTTCCCGAAATTGATAGACAAGATACTATAATTCGAGGAGTAAAACTATGACATTTGTAACCCTTGGGAGATCTAATCCACTCTGTGGCCTTGGGTAGTGAAGGAAAGTCCTTGTTGTCCCGATGTTGAAATCATGACACCTTCAAAATAGGGTTCGTGGGAGTTGGGTTTTATGGACCATTGAAAAAGGAAGTTGGCACCAGTTCCACCGGACTGGTCTTTTTCATCAATCACAATCTCCACGGTTTCCATGGGTCTGATGTAAATGGGCTTATCAAAATAGGTTCTTATTGGTGTGCCCTTGGTATCAAAATATTCTGCTTTATTAATGTATATGGTATCCTTAAGGTTGGTGTTCCGCATACTGATGGTACTGGTGAGGTTATGGGTACGATGTTCCGTTTCACTATAAATCTCGGAATATACAGACAGATACGAAGTGCCATTCACCAAAGAATCTTGTTCCGAAATGGTTGCAGTGCGGTTATTCCAATTCACGGGGTCCACAGAACTTACTTCTTTGGGTTGCTTTTCGGAACAGGCTGCCAGGACCATCAATGATAAAAATAGAAAGAGGTGCTTTGTCATGGTATCGTGGAATTGGTTTCTAAGATACGGATTACGCCTCAAAAGAAGTTTTAGGACAACCACATTTTTAATTCCTCAAAAAGTTCCTCGTTGGCCGAATAAATGCCATTGAACTCGGAGATGAGATAGAGGTCGTTTTCGTGTGCAAACTTAAAACGGATTGGGGCCCAGGAGTTCTCATTGTCCTGGGTGTTGAATGTTTTAAAAGTGTCGTCATAGCCATAGTACAATTGTTCTATCTCTTCTTTGGGAATGTTGAACTGTATTTCTTCGTCGTGAAAGATGTCGTAGCCCACAAAGGTGATGCCACTCGCATTAAAGGTAATCGACCCCTTGTAGTGAAAGGGAGGTGGGGCAACTACAATGTTGGATTGAATCCAGTCCAGCCAAGTTCGGTGCTTGAAATCACTTTTAAAGATCAAAAAGCTGTTCTTTACGACCATGCTCCTTTTTTAAGGTTTGTTACCCTAAAATTAAAACATTAATATGGCTTTTTAGGTCGATTTTTGCTGTTTTCTGTATAACAGATAGGAATATATGACGGGGATCAAGACAATAACTAAAGTGATGGTCAAAAACATCTTGGTATTCACCTCATTTTTCAATAGTAAACTGCAAACGATTACCAAAAGACCACCTATGAACCAGACCTTGCCTCCCAATCTGTGGGTCTCCTTCCATATGGATTCGCTTTCGAGCGTCCACGGGGTACGGATGCCGATAAAGTAATTGGCCTTTATGGTCTTGAAGTAGTTGCCCAGGATCACGTACATCACCCCAAGGATAAGGAACATGGTGTTCGGGTTCCCAAAACTACCTGTTTTGGTAGTATGGATGATGAACAGGGCCAGCACCGACATAAATGTAGTAAGGATCAGTTTAAGGGATTGGTATTTGTTCCCCATTTTTTGGATCTGCTTTTTTGGGTCGATGTATGGCACTACCAAAAAGATAGCATAAATCAATACAGGTAACAAAATGGGAATCAGGATCAATTCCGATTTATCACCGTAGCGGTCCGCTTCGCCCGTAATGTTGTAGTGCAAGGGTACCTGCTCGGGCAATTGGTTCCACACATAGGCCAAATACAGAAAGGGGAGTAGCACAATACCGATCAGCGGGAGTTCCTTTTTTAGATTCATAATTATTTCTTTAAGGTTAGTATCCAATTGAGCAAATCTTCCAAAATGGTGGTGTTAAGGGAGTATTCCACAAATTGTCCCTTTTTTTCGCTGGTAACCAGGTTGGCTTGGCGCAGTATGTCCAAGTGGTGTGAAATACTGGGCTTGGAAATGTTGAACCGTTCGGCGATCTCCCCCGCGTTCATGTCCTTTTCCTTGAGCAGTTCCACGATTTGCCTACGGGTTGTATCATTCAGGGCCTTGAACAGCGAATTCATTTACTTTGTTTAGTTATTTAGACAAATATCTAAATAATAATTCATTTTTCAAAACTATTTATTGATAAACAGGTGTTTAGGGGGTAATCACTACTTCATCCCATACAACGCCTTCCCAGCTTCCTCGTATTTGTCGCCAGCATTCCAAAATAGGGTGTCTGGGGTGTTGGCAATCAACCGCCCGGTGTATACATAGCCTTGGTAAAATTTTAAGAGGTAGCCGTAATCCAAAGAGTCGGCCTCATCAGCAGCCTGATGGTAGTATTTAAAGATTTCGTCGTTAAAACTACTGAACCCGGTGGAGTAGGTAGGGGCAGGAACTCCTTTTTGGGCAAAACTCACATTATCGCTGCGGTCAAAAAGTCCTTGTTCGGGAGCTGGGTCGCCAATGGCCTTTA
Organism: Flagellimonas lutimaris; assembly: GCF_051494225.1. Taxonomy (GTDB): domain Bacteria; phylum Bacteroidota; class Bacteroidia; order Flavobacteriales; family Flavobacteriaceae; genus Flagellimonas; species Flagellimonas lutimaris_A. The sequence continues at coordinate 440,518 of NZ_JBNPYE010000002.1, forward strand.
GGCCAAATGTGGAAGCCCCTTTTTCGATCAAGGGTTGGGCCGAGGTACGCTCCAAACCGATAATGGTGGCCAAAGAAGTATCGTTATATCCGCCACCATCGGTATTAAAGCAATAGGACATTTGGTTTAGCGGAATCATGGGATGGTCCGCATAATATTTACTGCCCAACAAGCCTTTTTCCTCCGCTGTGAATAAAATGAACAGGGCCGAACGTTTGGTAGGGTATTTGCCCAAGTTTTCAGCCATCGAAAGTACAGCGGTGACCCCAATGGCATTGTCGCGTGCTCCGTTGTAAATGGAATCGCCTTCGGCATTGGGTTGGCCAATACCAATATGATCGTAATGTGCGGAATAGATCACATATTCGTTTTTCAGTTTTGGGTCCGAACCTTCGATCATGCCCACCACGTTTTGGGTATGCAAAGTGGTCTTGGACTGCCCGTCCGATGCAAGACTGTACAATAGCTGCATGTCTTTGACAAAACCTGGGTCATCGGTTTTGGTGTTCACCCAAGCATGGGGCATTTCGGCAGTCTCCGTGTTTTCATCGGGATTTTTAACTTGGGTACTTCCACCGATGTAATGTTTCAGTCGGGTCCACATGGCTTCATCAAACTGTACCAGTTCCAAAAGACCTTTGGCTCCGGCGTCCTTGGCACGTTTCACCTTTTCCCTACTGCTACGGAACATTTGGCCAGGGTCTTGCCCTGCCTCACTTCCTCCCAGCACAACCACCATTGCACCGGAAACGTCCATGCTTTTAAAATCGTTCTCGGTACCATAACCCAAAAACACGGCTTCACCGGATTGGTCAATTTCCGGCATGGTAAAAGCGGCCAATAAAGGGTAGGTTGTTCCATTTAAACTGAGCTCCATATAATTTGGGGCACCGGTTTGTATCAAATCAAATTTTTGGTAATACGAATCGGTTTCGGGAACGGGCTGAGCTCCATTCCTACGCAATTCATTGGCCAAATAACTGGCTGCAATTTTATTGCCCCGAGTTCCTGAAGCCCTACCTTCCAAAAGATCGTCGGCCAAAAAGTAGATGTGGCTTTTTATGGTGTTCTCGTTTACCGTGGCAGCGGCTTTCTCCTGGTCTGTTTGTGCGGAAAGGGTTCCAACGAACAAAAATGCGAAACAAAGGATGGTAAATTTTTTCATGAAGTGTCTGTGGTTTTGAGGGTAATGTTTTTAAAGATAACCAAAAAGCTTATTGGCCCGAAGGGATGGTACCCTGTTCGTTCAGGATGCCCTCCATTTTTAAGTGGGTAATCACTGGCTTTTTGGCCATGCGAACCAAACTTACATGATCAAAAGCCATAGAGTCCTGCGGATTCTGACTTCCACCCGTGGTGCCCAAAATGGTATAGCTATGTCCTTTGCGCATTTGGTTGGAAAAGGAGTGGAAATGCCCGTTAATTACGGTGTATTCACGGTCGGACAATACATCTTCCAAAGGTCCGAGACCTTTTTCGTCTTCGCGCATCCAAAGTGGTTTATGCATAAGGACAAAAGTCCATTTTACATTGGGATTAGCTTCCAGCACTTCTGTAAAGTAATCCAGTTGAGCTTGGCTCATCCCACCTATTCTACGTTCTGGCATGTGGTAATATTCCGACTCTTCATAAGTGCCTTCAATTTCGCCATCAATGATTTTTAATGCTTTAGCTCGGGCTTTATAGATTTCCATCATGCGTTCTTCTTCATAATCTTCGGAGTCCATCATTAAAAACAAAACGTCTTCATATATAAAATGATAGTAGCGGGGCCCAAAACGGTTTTTCCAGAACTCACGCATCACGGGATTGGTAAGGTCGTGATTGCCTCCTAAATGGAAAAAGGGCATGTTCAATTTTGCGGTCCGATCATCAAAAGAATCCCACTCTTTTTTAAGTTGAGTTGTATCCTCGGTACCGCCATCAATTAAATCGCCCACACTGAGCACAAAAGTGGGGTCGAGCATGTTCAATTGCTCAACGGCTGTGATATAAACGCCTTCCCTTTCCCCTCCGTTGAGGTCAGAGATAATGGCAAACGTAAAATCGTCCTCCGTGGGTTCAAATGTTTCGCTGGTCCAAGGTTTGGGCCCTGTGTTTACATCGTGCTCGAACTTTGAGACTTCGTTTTTAATTGTGGGTTCTACGTTTTGTTTACATCCAATTAAGGCCAATAAGGCAAGGAAAAAGAGAAGGTTTGTTTTCATTGTTTTTAGTTTTTTCTGTAATCTAATGCAGGCTTTCTATCACCCAATAAAGCTTCGTATTTAAAATCGGAACCTCTTCTTTTATTGAAATCGGCTTTTACGGCATCCAAAAGTTTCGGGTTTTTGAACAGGTCCATGGCAGATAAAGCTATGGTTTTGGCAGCCACCATCATCCCTTTAAAACCAATATCGGTTCCTCCAGCGGCTACGGCTTGCCAACTGTGTGCAGGTGTTCCGGGCACCCAAGTGGCCGTATTTACCGCTGCTGTTGGAGCGTTCCAGCTCACATCGCCCGTATCTGCGGAAGCTTTACCATAGGTAAACTTCATTGGTTGAATTTCACCAGCGCTTTCAATGGGTTTGGGAACTCCTAAAGTTTTTTGAATTTCTTTGGCGAACTCAATGTCCTCCGGAGTGTATTCCACACCACCGACAAGAGTCATGTTATTGTGCATTATTTTGGAAAGCGGTTCATTCGGTAGTTTCTCATAAGTTCCACCGATAATCTCGTAGGTCATTTCGGTTTCAGTTCCAAGAGCAGCACCTTCTGCAGCTTTAACTACACGGTCCCAAACAGCTTTAACTTCTTTTCTGTTAGAGTGGCGAATTACGTAGTATACTTCAGCTTCTTTTGGGACAATGTTGGGAGCGTCTCCACCTTTGGTGATGACGTAATGGATACGGGTTGATTCGGTAGTGTGCTCGCGCAACATGTTCACCAAATCGTTCATTCCTTCTACGCCGTCCAAAGCGGAACGGCCCAATTCTGGTGCCATTGCGGCATGTGAGGACTTTCCTGTAAATCGGAACTTACCGGAAATAGTGGCCAGATTGGTACTAGGGTTGGATGCATTCCTATCACCTGCATGCCAAGAAACAATGGCATCCACATCATCAAAAAGACCTGCACGGACCATGTATACTTTTCCAGAGCCTCCTTCTTCGGCAGGTGTTCCGTAAAAACGAACAGTACCCGATTTGCCAGACTCTTTTAAATAATCTTTGGCGGCAATGGCAGCTGCCATGGAGCCTGTTCCAAACAAGTGGTGGCCACATGCTTGCCCAGGAGCTCCGGCTACTCTTGCTTTTCTAAAAGGAACGGCATCTTGAGACATGCCGGGAAGGGCATCAAATTCACCTAGCACTCCAATCACTGGACTTCCTGAACCATAGGTTGCCGTGAATGCTGTTGGGATTCCTGCTACTTCTTTTTCAATGGTGAACCCTTCTTTTTCTAATTCTGATTGCAGTAAGGCAGAACTGTTTTCTTCCAAATAGCCAAGCTCTGGATTGGTCCAAAGTTCCTTGGCAATTTCTTTGTAATGGTCTTTTTTGGCATCTAGGTCGGCAATGATTTTTTTCTTGTCTTTTTGTGCAAAGGCCGCTGAAGAAATTAATACAATGGCGAGGCTAAGCAGAAGTGATTTTCTCATTTTTGAGGTTGGTTTTGGTTGTTTTGTTGGTATTAGCAATGCTACCAAAGATAACACATAAACTCAAGAAGCTATCCCAATGTATTTTTGCAAAACCTGAAAAATGAATCACTTTTCCTTGATGGGAATCCAAAATTCCTCTTCAGAATCCGGATGTTCTCCTTTGTATTTTTCACCCATCAGGGCAAAGTAGGGTCTTGCATCCATTTCATATTCGGAGTCGGGTAGCCATTCTCCATAAATATATTGGAAAGTGTCTTTTATTTCGCTTGGTTTTCCTTTATAATTAAATACGGCATATTGACCTTCGGGTAGAGTCATAGAATTCATGCCAAGAGGAATCATTTCAATTTCAGATACAGCTATGGCCGCCCATTTTTCAAATTCTTGGGTGGGGTCAAAATTTTGAAAAAATGTGGTGGTGGGATAAATTTCGACGGAATACAAATCAGAATTCACGATGTTTTTGATTTCCTTTTTTCTTGGGGCAAAGTTCTGCCAAAGTTCAAGGGTCTGATCTTGTGCAAAGGACATGGTCATTTTTTGACCCACTAATTTGGTTTGGGGGGAGGTTTGGATGCTAGGGAGCATATTTGAAGTTTAGACTTTGTGTTGGTTAATGAGTATTGGTTTTTGTCAATTCTTTGAATGATCTCATGAATTTTTTCAATTTCCTTTCTGTTTCATGATCCGTAATTTCCCCCTCTGCATTTATCTTTCCTTTTATTCCTTGGATAAGAAGAGTGGTGTCTTCTGTAAAGATGGTTTGAACGGTTTTCATAATCAATTTTAGTTCTTCATGCCCTTTTTCGCCACTAGCAGAAGCGGTAATCAGTCCGATGGGCTTATCGGTAAAAACAACAGTGGCCACACACCATTCAATGGCATTTTTAAGCCCGCTGGGAATACTGAAAACATACTCGGGTGTACAGATAATGATCCCATCCGCATTGGCAATTTGATTTCTGAAGGGAACGATTTCTTCAGGTACATTTGTATCGGTAAATTCTGTTCTGAAATGTGGTAACTGTGCCAAATCATCCCATATGTGAAAATCAAATTCGGTTTTTCCCAATTGTGCCAAATATTGAAGGATGGCCAGATTTGCCGAATTCCGACTGGCACTTCCACAGATTCCGATTATGTTTTTCTTTTTAACCATGGTAATCCAATTCTCGGATCTATTTTTTACGGTTCCGTAAATTCTCTTCCACTCTGAACACCACAATTTTTTTGATGAGGTCATACGGCATGGGCCGATCTAATGGAAACTGCACCGAACCCTTACCCTGTTTATATTGGGACAATTCTGCAGCAAATTGTTCATGTCCCGAAGGCGTGGCATAGAATCCGATGTGATTCTTGTAACCAGCAAAATAAACCAAGGGTTTGCCGTATGTCTTGTATCCCGGCATGCCGTATGCCAAAAGTTCCACTGCCTCTGGAGCCGCTATTTTGATGATTTTCCGAATCTCTTGCAAGTGGTGTTGTACTTCTTCGGGAAATTTAGAAATGTATTGCTCTATTTCATTCATGGTCAGCCTGTTTTGATTTTAAAGATAAATGAAACTTTTGAGCACAATCAATCAAAAAACATAGTTTAGTTGCAATCCTCCAAAATAATTGCGTCCATTGCCTGGGTAATAATATCTGGGCTGTGCGCCACCGAAACCAAACGCATTGATCAATACGGATTGGGCATAATTGCTATCAAAAATATTATTGATTCCGGCATTCAATCCCAAATTGACATGAGATGAAATAGCGGTTCGGAACCCTAGCTTGGCATGGAACACATTAAAGGAATCGCTACTGATGGAATTGGCATCGGTCATGGGAATTTCACCCACAAATTGGTGTGTCAGGTTAAGCTGTAAACCATTGGTATGCCTAAAATCAATTCCCGAGCTCAACCGATGTTTTGGCACTCCTGTAAGTGGATTGCCTGAATAGTCATTGTCCCCATCCACAAAATCAACAAAACTATGGTCATTCAAGGTGTAACTTAAGTAAGGTGAAAATCTAATGGCCTGAGATATTTTTCCTCTATATTGTACGTCAAGCTCAAGCCCTTGGTGACGTGTCTTTCCCGCATTTCTGCCTATATATTGGTCCTCTCCTACACGTTGGGCCACCAGTAGATTTTTTACGTTCATTCGATATAATGCGAGGTTTGTAGATAACCTTTTATTAAATAGAATCCATTCTGCACCCAACTCATAGTTCACTCCAGTTTCCTGCGCAATATCTGGGTTAATGATTCCGTCTGGGGTTAGAGTTTCTTCCAAGCTTGGATTGGAAAAACCTCTACTCATATTGGCATAAATATCTCCGTTTTTCAATTGATAGTTGAGTCCTAGGTTTGGCAACAATATAGCATCAAAATTACGCTTGGCCGAAGCATTGCTTTCCCCTTGATTGAACAAATCTCTAAAATCATAATGGGTCTTGTTCAAATTGAGTCCGACTTGGGCAGAAAGTAGAGTTATGATAGGATAGGTCAGGGTTCCAAAAAGATTGAACTGTCTTCGGAATTCCGTATTGTCGCTCAGTTGTGTTCCTTGCAAGCTCCCATTGCCATCATTTTCTTCGTACAGATTCTCAAAAGTGCCCCAATGGTATTCGTCTTTGTAGTATTCGCCACCAAAGGTGAAGTCTGCTTTTCCCCAATTGCCTTTAAATCGACTCCGAAGACCAAATCCATTGGTAAACTCATCCAAAATATTGAAAGGTCTCGGTTCGTAATGATCCAAGTAGGTATAGAAAACACTGGTAGTATTTTGAAGAGATTCTGAAAATTGATAGGTGTATGATAGCCCAGTCAAAATGTATTTGTTGGCTTCATAACCTTGTGCTGCCAACCAATTTGCTGCGGCACGTGTGGGATCTTCCTCAAAATCGGTCTGGTTGATGGAACTTGGAATATGAGCTGTATAGTCAATATAATTCACTAAAAGTGCCATACTGCTTTTTTGTCCCGTCCGGAACTGGGTGTTCAATAATAAGCCATCACGTTGAAACTGACTGTTCTGTCTAAAGCCATCGGTTTCTAAATGGTTATAGCTAAAGCTCAAATCGAAACCATCTTCCGAATGAGAAAAGGTAAGGTTATCCTTGAGCATATTGTAAGACCCCATCGTGAATGAATTGATGAGTTGGGTCTTGTCTTGAAGGGAAGCCTTAGTATCCAATAGAATAGCACCGCCGAGATTGGCACCATAAGCCGTGGCCTTTGGACCTTTAATGACCTCTACCGCACCTAAATTCTCAAAATCGTAGGCCTCAATCGTAGAGGAACCCGTACCATTGGTCACTGGAATACCGTTAAAGTACATTCGGAGTTTATTGGTTCCGTAGGGAGTTCTTGCTCCGATGCCCCGAATAGTGATTCGGTTGGTGTTGATGGCTCCCGAAAGGATATAAACACCTGAAATTTGATTGATGGCAGATGGGATATCCGTAGGATTGAACCGTTCAAATGTTTGAGCAGCTATTTTTGATGAAGAAGTAATTCCTGTTGCTTTTTTAGGAATGGCATCTTGGATCAAGACCACTTCATCCAATTGGGTTATGGAATCTTTTGTAGTGTTTTGCGCTTTAATGGTATGGAAACAACACAAAAGTAGACCAAGCAAAAATCCATTTGTATTTTGATGGGATAGTTTCAAAGTAAGTGAGGTTAATTTTTTAGGGTGACTGTTTTTCCTTTTTTTGCACTTTCTCGGGCTGCATCCAGTATTTCAACAACCGTCATATTGTTTTCCAGAGAAGAAAGGTCGTTAGGGCCTAAACTAATATTGCCCCTTATCACGGCCGCAAATAAAGAAAATGGGTCGTTATGGGGTTGAGTACGTTCTTCAAGGGTGATTTGTTCTTCATGGAATCCATCATAACCCTCGGCAATCCGAATGCGAAGGGTATTTCGGTTGTCGGCATAAATCGCCCCTGTGAGGCCATAAAGCTCCATATCTTTTCTTCCGATAGGCCAGTTCCATGAAGGTTCCAGGATAGCTTGGCAATCGTTATATGTAAGTATTATCGTGGCATCATCGTCCACATTGGGGTTATTGTTGGCTTGAAGTTGTTGGGTAACAGCGGTTACAGTATTGGGCTTTGCTCCCTTTTTAAGCCAAGTCATTAAATTGGCCCCATAACATCCAAAATCTGTTATGGCCCCACCTCCATTGAGCACTGGGTCCTGTAGCCAATCCAAAAATTCTTGATTCACACCGATTTTTACCGGCCCCCGATGACCATCGCGAACAATTACCTTGCGCAAATCGCCAATTTTTCCATTATCAAGCAGTTCTTTGGCCCTATGGTTTGAGGGGTACCAAGTTGTTTCGTAATTGGTTAACAAATGGATGCCATATTTTTCTGCTAACGTTTTCATTTTTTTTGCATGCCCCATATTTACAGCAAGCGGTTTTTCAACCATTACATGAATTCCTTTGGGAGCACAAGTTTGTACGACCTCCAAATGGTCATAAATGGTCCCAAATGCGGTAACAGCTTCAGGTTTGGTGGCCGAAATCATTTCTTCCAAACTATTATAGACCAAATCCATGGAAAAACCATGTTGATCTGCATAACGTTGTGCCAATTCCCTATTGGATTCCGCGATACCAACAATTTCTATATCACCAATATCCTCTCTACCCAAAATCCAATGCACATGGGTATGGGTAAGACCCGCGATGCCAATTTTTAGTGGTTTGGTTTGGGCATGCCCAAGGAAAAAGTTCAAACAGCAAAAAAATAGAATGAGTATATATCGAATCATTACGGGGTTTTTTGTGAGACCATAAAAATAGGAACTAATTGGTAAGGTTGTTCAATAGTGTTTGGGTGTTCATAATTTGAGCAAATTCATCTTTTAAATTTGCCAATTCAGCGTGAAAAATAACATCTGCACTGTATGTATTGCCATCGTACCCAATTTTATCAAATGCCGCAGTGGCATCTGAAACCAAAACTACGTTGAAGCCCAAATTTGAGGCCATCCGAACTGAAGTGGAAATGCAATGCTCAATGGTGAGCCCTGCAATAACCAAGTCGGAAATGCCTTGTGCTTTTAATCGTGCTTCTAAATCAGTTCCTATAAAAGCGCTGTTCACCGTTTTTTCAAATATAGGTTCGTTGATTATGGGTTGTACTTCTGGATGAAAATCGTTGCCCATTTTACTGGGATGCAGTGGTGAGCTAAGGTTTGTGGAATTATGTTTTACATGGAAAATGGGTAATTGTTTTTTTCTGAAATAACTTAGTAGTCTACCACAATTTTCTTCTGCCTCTGGATTGTTTCTTTCTGTGCCATAATACTCCATTTCTTGGAGTCCACGTTGGATGTCAATCAAAAGAAGTGCGGTCATGAGGATGAAATTTTTCTAAAATTACGGCAAAACATCAAGAAAGAACACTTTGATTCTTTTCATTGATATGCCTATTGGAAAATTCAATTTTAGGGAGCCGTTTACAATAGCTATTTTTGAACAAATTTGCGTTTATGAAAATTGTATCCTACAATGTAAATGGTATTAGGGCGGCCTTGAAGAAGGGATTCATTGAATGGTTGGAGTCTGTAAGTCCTGACGTGGTCTGTTTACAAGAGACTAAAGCCATGGAAGAACAAGTAGATACTTCTCTTTTTGAAGAAGCTGGGTATTCGCACAACTATTGGTTCAGCGCCCAGAAAAAAGGATATAGTGGAGTGGCTTTACTTTGTAAACATGAGCCGGACCATGTAGAGTTCGGAACAGGAATAGATTACATGGACCATGAAGGACGTAATATCCGTGCCGATTTTGGTGATTTGTCCGTGATGAGCATGTATTTGCCTTCTGGAACCAATATGGATCGTTTGGATTTTAAATTGACCTACATGGACGATTTTCAAAAGTATTCGGAGGAACTTCGAAAAGAACGCCCCAATCTTATTGTTTGTGGGGACTATAATATTTGTCATGAAGCGATTGATATCCACGACCCTGTTCGGAACAAAAATGTTTCTGGATTTTTGCCCGTAGAGCGCGAATGGATAGGTGATTTTATGAAAAGTGGTTTTATTGATAGTTTCAGACATTTCAACAAGGAACCTGACAATTATACCTGGTGGAGTTACCGAGCCAATGCACGGGCCAATAATAAAGGCTGGCGTTTGGACTATGGTATGGTGGCGGAACCCTTAGAAGATAGGTTAAAGCGTTCCGTGATTTTGTCCGAAGCCAAACACAGTGATCATTGTCCAATTTTATTGGAGGTTGAAAAATAACATCGGCGTAAAGACTGATGTTTTTGTTTCAGTACCTTTAACCGTCCTAAATTTTTAAAAATGAAGTACACCAGAATTCCACATACCGATATACGAATCAGTAAAATTTGTTTGGGCACCATGACCTGGGGCCGCCAAAACAATGAAGATGAGGCTCATGAACAAATGGATTACGCCTTGGACCAAGGTGTGAACTTTTTTGATACGGCCGAACTATACCCGGTTCCGGCCAAGAAGGAATTATATGCCGTGACCGAAGAACTGATTGGAAATTGGTTTAAAAAGACCGGTAATCGGGATAAAGTGGTGCTTGCATCTAAAATAGCAGGGCCTGGCCACGCTGCCAACCATATCCGAAGTACTGGATTTAGCAAGGAATCCATAATTAGTGCGGTGGACGGTAGCTTAAAGCGTTTACAAACTGATTATATTGATTTATACCAACTCCATTGGCCAGAACGAAACACTAATTATTTTGGTCAGCGGGGTTATAATGCCCATGCTGTTGATGTTTGGGATGACAATATCCATCAAGTTTTGGAAACCTTACGCGATTTGATTGCTGAAGGCAAAATCCGTCATGTGGGTTTATCTAATGAAACCCCTTGGGGAACCATGCGCTATTTGGAAGAAAGCAAAGTGCACCAATCCCTTCCTCGTATGCGTACCATCCAAAACCCTTACAGTCTTTTAAACCGACTTTTTGAAGTGGGGCTTTCCGAGGTTTCCATGAGAGAGCAGATAGGATTATTAGCGTACTCACCTCTTGGATTTGGAGTGTTGAGTGGAAAATACCTAACTGAAATTCCTCCAAGAAAAGCAAGGGTGACCTTGTTTCCGAATTATAACAGATATAGCGGGGAAAAGGCCGTTCAGGCTACCGAGAAGTATGCTAAATTGGCCAAAGAACACGGTTTGAGCATGGCGCAAATGGCCTTGGCTTTTGTAAACACCAGACCCTTCTTGACCAGTAATATTATTGGAGCAACCAGTATGGAACAACTCAAGGAAAACATAAAAAGTATAGAGGTAAATCTTTCCGATGAGGTATTGGAAGGAATTGAGGAAATCCACAAAACCATTCCAAACCCAGCACCGTAATTTACTCTAACATATAAGCACGGTATTCATCACCTGAGGCCGTACCCATTTTACCGCCTCCACAGGAAATTACCAAGTATTGCTTGCCATCAACTTGATAGGTAATGGGTGTGGCATAACCCCCAGCAGGAAGTTGGTCTTCCCACAGTTGTTTGCCCGATTTCATGTTAAAGGCACGGATTTTTTCGTCCTTGGTAGCTGCAATAAAGAGTACACCACCTTTGGTGACTACCGGACCGCCATAGTTTTCAAGTCCCGAAACGGGAACATTCGGGTCGTCCAAACTTTCCTCATGCCCCAAGGGCACTGTCCACAGATATTCACCGGAGTTAAGGTCGATTGCATTCAAAGTTCCCCATGGCGGTTTTACCACAGGATAACCCCTATCATCTTTGAATCTCGCAAAACTGGCCACGGAATAGGGAACATCTACTTTTAGTTTTTCCACTCTATGATCTTTGGCCTCTTCCATATCCAATACAAAGACTGTAATGGCATTGGTTTCCTCTTCGGAAAGATTGGGCATGCCGGGCATGGCACCACGCCCTTTTTGGATAATGGTTTTGATGGAATCGGATTCCAGACGCAATTTCACATTCTGAAGCTCGGGGATTCCATTCAAACCCTGTAAATTGCCACCATGGCATCTGGCACAATGGATTTGAGCTAAGCTTTGTCCCATACTTGTGCCTTCCGAATCTCGGGCAACTTCTTTCATTTTAATGATCCAAGCCATCTCATTGGCATTCACGTACAGCACTCCATCACGAGGGTCAAGAGCTGCTCCGCCCCATTCGGCGCCACCGTCTGCACCTGGGAATAGAATCACTCCAGTGGTGTCCATCGGGATAAACTGCCCTTGGGATGTAATGGATTTGAATTTTTCCAATACGGTTGGATTGTCTTCGGCTTCATTCCCTTGTACCAAATCATCAACAAAAGCAGTTCGGTTCGGGGCATACAAATCATCCTCCGTCAAAATTTGACGAGCAAAAGGAGCTGGCTTTAAAGGCAAAGGCTGGGTTTCGAACGCTTTTTCTCCAAGCAAGGTAGAACTTGGATAGGTTTTTTCCTTGATAGGGAACAAGGGCTCCCCCGTTATTCGGTTGAATACGAATATATGACCACTTTTGGTGACTTGTGCCACCGCTGGAATGGTTTGTCCATCCCTAACAATATCTACTAAATTGGGAGGTGCTGGTAAATCTCGGTCCCAAATATCGTGGTGTACCATTTGAAAATGCCAAATGCGTTCACCGGTATTGGCATTTAGCGCCAAAAGAGAATTAGCAAACAGGTTGGATCCTTCGCGTTCTCCACCGTACCAATCAAAAGCGGCCGAGCCGGTTGGGATGTAAACGATGCCTTGCTCGTTGTCCAAGGCCATACCTGGCCAGCTGTTGGCACCCCCAACTTTTTTGTAGGCTTCGGCAGGCCAAGTATCGTAGCCAAACTCCCCTGGTTGGGGAATGGTATGGAAGGTCCAAAGGATTTCACCGGTGAGCACATCATATGCTCGGATGTGCCCCGGGGAAGAACCCGGCCCTTCGCCAACTCGGGTACCTTGAATTAGGATATTTTTAAAAACCGCTCCTGGGGTGTTGGAGACCACGGATAATTTGCTTGGGTCCCTGCCCAAACCATTCCTTAGGTCTATGCTGCCTTCGTCACCTAAATTGTTAATGGGCTGGCCAGTTTCAATATTGATGGCATACAGTTTTGGTCCTGAGGAAAAAAAGATACGGCTGGGAGCCGTGCCATCAGATTTCCAATAATTCAATCCACGGTTGAGCCCCAAACCTGATTCGTCTTTGGTTTTTGGTGAAAACTTCCAGATTTCTTCCCCTGTCTTTGCGTTGATGGCGAACAATTCAATGGCAGCATTTACCCCGTAAAGTACACCATCTATCATTAATGGGCTGGTTTGTATCTGAGTTGTTCTACCTTCTTGTAATCCTCCACTCTTATAACTCCAAGCTAGTTTTAATTGTGAAACATTGGTTGTATCGATTTGATTTAGGTTGGAAAAGTGTGTCCGTTCTGGGTCACCCAAATAATGTTCCCAAGTGGTGAAATAGGGTTTGTTTGCTTTGTTTGAATTTGGGCTGGAACAGGAAGCCAAAATAGCTAAAGAAAAAAGGGGTAAATATTTTTTCATGTGCAGTTTGAAAGTTTCTTAAATATAGAAAGAAACTTGCAATCACTGGCTATCCGAACAGATGAGCGACGACATCCTCAATCTTGGACACTTTTTGAATCTGTATGCCCGATTGTTTTAATCCAATCTTGTTATTTTTGGAGACAAAGATTTTGGAGAAGCCCAGTTTTTCGGCTTCAAGAATCCGTTGGTCTACCCGTTGCACTGGTCTTATTTCGCCTGCAAGGCCAACTTCGGCGGCAAAACAAACTCCTTTTTCAATGGCGATGTCCGAATTGCTGGATAGGATGGCGGCCATTACGGCCAAATCAATGGCGGGATCATCCACAGAGATTCCGCCGGTAATGTTTAAGAAAACGTCTTTTGCACCCAATTTGAAACCTGCACGTTTTTCCAAAATGGCCAAGAGCATGTTCAATCTTTTGGCATTGAATCCTGTAGCGGAGCGTTGCGGTGTTCCATAAACAGCGGTGCTTACCAAAGCTTGGATTTCAACCAACAAGGGTCGCATACCTTCTACGGTGGCAGCGATGGCGGTTCCGCTGAGGTCTTCGTCATTTTTGGAAATCAATACTTCGGACGGATTGTTCACTTCGCGCAATCCGCTTCCCTGCATTTCGTAAATGCCCAGTTCGGCGGTTGAACCGAATCGGTTTTTGAGGGAACGAAGAATACGATACACATAGTTTCTGTCCCCTTCAAATTGAAGAACGGTATCCACCATATGTTCCAGAATCTTGGGACCTGCAATGGTGCCGTCTTTGGTGATATGTCCCACCAAAATAACAGGTGTGTGGCTTTCCTTTGCAAATTTGATGAGCTCGGCAGTACTTTCTCGGATTTGTGAAATGCTTCCCGCAGCGGATTCGATATAATCGGTGTGTAGCGTTTGAATGGAATCGATGACGACCAAATCAGGTTCAATGGTTGAAATCTGCTGAAAAATATTTTGAGTTTTAGTCTCGGTAAGGATGTAACAGTTTTCGCTGTTGGGCTGAATACGGTCGGCACGCATTTTTATTTGCCTTTGACTTTCCTCGCCTGAAACATATAAGATTTTATAGGGTAGCTTCAAAGCAATTTGAAGCAATAGCGTACTTTTTCCAATACCTGGTTCTCCTCCCAACAGGGTTAACGATCCTGGCACCAATCCACCTCCCAAAACACGATTGAACTCTTGGTCCAAAGTGTCAAGTCTAAGTTCTTTTTCTTGTGTGATCTCGGAAACACGTAGCGGTTTGTTGGCCTGTTTGGCGACCTTATCGGTTTTCCAACTTTTTTTGTCCTCTTTTTGGACCACTTCTTCCACAATGGTGTTCCATTCCTTGCAAGAGGAACATTGCCCGATCCACTTGGGAAATTGGGTTCCACAGTTCTGACAAAAAAATGCTGTTTTGGTCTTGGCCATTCAAAATAAATGAGGGGCCCAAAGATATGGATTTACATGGATGATTAGATATTTGGATTGTTAGAAAGTTGGAATTTTAGGGGAAATAATTCAACTATCCAATAATCGAGGAATCTATCCCGCTAATACCCAAAGTCCGCTTTGAGGGCATCAATTTTATCGAGGGCCAAATCCTTGGTCAAAAAGTCGATTTCTTCCAATTGGAACGCTTTTTCAAATGTTTTGAACGCTTTTTTCGGCTCTCCTATAAACTCATAGTACTCTCCTTCAAAATAAAAACCCATCATGGTGTCGGGATATTCCTTTTTGCAAAGGTCGGCCAAGGGTTTCAGGGATTCGTAGTCTTCCTTTTTTAGGCATGCAGCATATATGGCCATTATATCATTAAGTTCCACGGATTTTTCGAAACCGAATAAATCTTCAATCATTTGGTATCGATTCTCCAAATAGTTGAAAACAGGTTCTCCAGAAGTAAGAATATCGGACTTGTATTCGGCAGGTGTAATGGGTCTGTAAATGCTAAATACATTATCAAAAGCTTTGCTTATTCCATAAGCTGCAATAGAAGTATGGTCTGCACTTTCGTACTCATCAAAAAAGTAATGTAGGGATTCTTTATCAATGGATTCGATGCTGAGGTTCATTTGAAGGATACGCTGCCTATCGTCCGAGGGCTGTTTTTCCACAATCAAATTATAAAAAATGGTTTGGTCCAATTCTGATAAACGGGCGGGAACCCTACTTTCCATTTCGGTAGCCAAAACGGGTGAGATACTTACGAAGGAGTTGAAAAATGAACGTTCTTTAAATAAATAATAATTTCCAAAATTGGCAGTGATATCGTATCCCACAAACATTTTAAAGGGTGCAATGTTATAACTGGTCTCCAAGTAAGGAATCAATTCGGTGCCTAAAAATTCGAAAAACTTTTTTCCTTTCTCGGTTGGTAAACCTGATACTTCGTCGTAGGCACAATCTTCCCATCTTAGGTCATTTTGTAGTTGATCTACTCCTACGACAATAGCTTCGGGCATGCGATCAAAGCGACTTTGGAACTTTACATTGGCCACCACAAGGTCAAAAAGATGTTCTGCATCCAAAACCACAATCAATGGGTATGATTTTTCTTCGTTATAATCTTCTGGAAAATAGTAGGAAACATCTCTGCGCTCTTGTAGTTTGAACGATTCAAAGATTTCCTTTTTTACTTGACCACTTATGTTCAAGCAAGTAAAGCCTATCAGTAGAAATAGACATTTTTTCATTGGTTAAGATTTAGGCGGCTGGGGTTTACCGATTTCTATTCAATAACGGTAATACGATAAAGGATATTGTACCAAAAACCACCACCATTAAAGTCTGTGCGATCCACATGATCCAACCGAATGCATCACCTGAAACCGAACTAATGCCATAAATGCCGAGAGCAGCACTAACGGCTATGGGGTATAGGCCGATTCCACCATTGGTAGTGGACATAGCGAAGGCTCCAGCCACAAAAGCTACCAATAACTCGCTCAAAGTGAGTGTAATGGTCTCTTCCACAGTGTGTTTTATGACCCAGAACATACCAACATATGCAACCCAGATAAAAAGTGTGTGGAAGATGAAGGGCCATTTGTTTTTCATTTTGAAAACACTGAGCACACCGTCCTGCAGACCGTTTAAAAATCCTTTGAGCTTAAGTGCAAAAGGCGATTTGGACTTTCTAATGATGTAAGACCCCAAAAACAATCCAACGATACCAACAAATAGAATTCCGATAGCACCGATAATGTTCACCCCTTTTTCTTCCAAAAAACCGAGGATAAAATCGGTTTGTAAAAGTAAGGTGATCGTGATGATAATTAGAAGCATCAATAAATCTATGACTCTCTCGGTGACGATGGTGCCGAACCCTTTTTCAAAAGGGACATTTTCATAAGTGGTGAGTGCGGTGGCCCTAAGGATTTCACCAGACCGGGGAATACCCAAATTGGCGAAATAGGAGATCAATACAATAAAAACGTTGTTTGAAATTTTGGGTTTGTACCCCAGAGGCTCCAAAAGGTAGTTCCAGCGTATGGCTCTTGAAATATGGCTCAATATTCCAATAATTACAGAAAGAGTGACCCAAAATGGACTGGCATTGGAAATGTAATGGATAATCTGCTCTCGCTCTTCGGGTGTTGTGGAGTTGTAAGAGTACCAAACCAAAAACAACCCAAAGGCTATGGGTACAAATATTTTAAGGAATTTTTTTAGGGAATTGCCCAAAATTACTTGAGTAGATTGGTTTCCTCGTTGGGGAACACCAATGCTGGATTAAATGTTTTTGCTTCTTCGATATCCATCCAAGCATATGTGATAAGGATCAATACGTCTCCAACGGCCACTTTTCTGGCAGCAGCTCCGTTAAGGGTCAGCTCACCGGAACCTCTTGGTCCTGGAATGGCGTAGGTTTCCAATCGCTCACCGTTGTTGTTGTTTACAATCTGTACTTTTTCGCCTCTAATTATGTTGGCGGCATCCATAAGATCTTCGTCTATAGTGATGCTTCCTATATAGTTAAGGTCTGCTCCGGTAACTTTTACTCGGTGAATTTTAGATTTTACGACTTCTACTTGCATGGTGCAAAATTATCAATTCAATCTTAGATTATCAATTAAGCGTACGCCGTCTGCGTAAACGGCAATAAACGCCCTATATTTTTGATTGTCCTGTATTTTTAAAGCTGGAGTCAATGTGTTCTCATCGGCAATTTCGAAATATTCCAGGTCAAACAAAGGATGTTGTTCAAATTCGGCTTTTACCCAATCCTTTACATTTATAGCACTTTTCGTGCCAAATTCGGCTTTGGCAGCTTGCAGTGTTTCGTAGATAAAACCAGCCTCTTCGCGGGTTTCCTTGGATAGCCTTTCATTGCGCGAACTCATGGCCAAACCGTGCGGTTCTCTTTCAATGGGGCAACCTATAATAGTATAGGGCAAGTTCTTGATTTCGGCCATTTTTCGGATTATCTGTAATTGCTGAAAATCTTTTTCTCCAAAATAGGCCCTGTCGGGAGCTACGGTTCTTAGGAAAAGTTCCACAATGGTGCCTACCCCATCAAAGTGTCCGGTTCTGAATTCCCCTTCCATTACTTTGTCCAAACCATCAAACTGGTAGGACTTGGAGGTGACCTTGTCTTCATAGATTTCATCGACAGTGGGTGCAAATACCACAATGTTGTCCGAAACCTGTTTTAAGAGTTCAATATCCTTTTCAAAGGTTCTTGGATATTTCTCTAAATCATCTTTTTTGTCGAACTGCGTAGGGTTTACAAAAATGCTTACGACAACCATATCATTTTCTGCAAGGGCTTTTTTTACCAAGGAGATATGACCGGAGTGAAGTGCACCCATGGTGGGTACCAGACCAATGGTGCGGTCTTTTTTACGCTCTTCCAAAGTAAAGGCGTTCAGTTCTTTTTTAAGGTCGAATATCTTCATATACAGGTACAAAAGGGTGCAAAAATACTATAAATACAGCTAATCAGCATAATTTTTGTACTTTTGCAGCTATGTTTTTCGGATAAACAAAAGAAAGTGTTTATGAATGGTAAAAAGGTATTGTTTGTATCTTCTGAATTAGTTCCCTACCTCCCAGAGAATCCTGTTTCCTTAATGTCGTACGAAGCGCCTAGAATGGTGAACAGTAACGGTGGGCAAATACGGATATTTATGCCCAGGTATGGAAATATTAACGAAAGGAGACATCAATTACATGAGGTAATACGTTTATCGGGGATGAACCTGGTAATTAACGACATGGATATGCCATTGATTATAAAGGTAGCATCCATTCCAAAAGAGCGAATACAAGTCTATTTTATAGACAATGATGAATATTTTAAAAGAAAGGCCACCTTCACCGATGCGGATGGCAATTTGTTTCCGGACAACGATGAGCGAGCCATTTTCTTTGCAAAAGGGGTTGTTGAAACGGTAAAAAAATTGAATTGGTCTCCGGATATCATCCACGTACACGGTTGGATGGCTTCGATGGTGCCACTTTATCTAAGAAAATACTACGCGGATGAGCCATTGTTTTCTGAAAGTAGAATAGTTACTTCCGTTTATGGTAAAGATTTTGAAGGAGAGCTGGATAGTGCCATGATAGATAAAATTGCATTTGATGGTATTGACAAGGAAGAAATTTCCGCCTTGTCAAAGCCCGAGTATAATAATTTGTTAAAGGTTGCCGTAGATCATTCCGATGCCGTTATTTTAGCCGCGGAGGATTTGTCGGATGACCTAAAAAGCCATATTGACAATCTTTCCGTACCAGTATTGCCCTATGTTTCCCTTCAGGAAGCAGAAGAGGCATACACAAATTTCTATAATACAGAGGTTTTAAAATAGATTGAATGAGATTTTCCAAGATTTTCAAAGTTTCGGCGATGGTTGGAGCTTTGTTTTTACTAATTGCCTCTTGTGAAGATGAATTGGACACCATCGGTGAAGGTGTTATTTCAGGAGAGCCTTTCACAACTGGTAAAGTGGAGTACGATGTCTTTGCCTATAACAAAGGGATTAACGCAGTACAAACAAATAAACTTCCATTGTACCAATTGGGAACTTTTAACGACCCGATTTACGGACAAAGAAAGGCGAGTATCATTTCCCAACTTTCACTGCCAAACGTTTCTCCAACTTTTGGAGACCTAAGTCAGGCTAAAGAAGATGAAGCGGATAACGATCAAGAGAACGAGACAGTAAAAGAAGTTATATTGTTTATTCCTTTTCAGACGGCTCCATCTCCTGATTCAGATGGTGATGGTATACCTGATGAATTGGAAAGTGGCGCGGATGCGGAAGACCCTAATTCCGACTATGATGGTGATGGCGTTACCGATAACCAAGAGCGAGTTATAGGGTCAAACCCTTACAATCCTGATGAAGACGGTACTGGGGATGATTTTGTAGCCAACATCTACCCAAATAGGTTCGATTTGGACAGTATTTATGGGGATAGAAATCAAACTTTTGATTTGGTGGTCTCAAGGTCTAATTATTTTCTTCGCGACCTAGACCCAAATTCCAATTTTGAAGAAGCCCAAGAATATTATTCCAATCAAGATTTTTCTTCTTTTATAGGAGAGGAACTTACCATGGATGGTCAGAAAACCGTGGTAATTGATGATACGGAAATGTTGATTTATGCCGAGGATGATCCAGAAACCGAAGATGTGGACGAGTCGCAAACTGTAGTGGATTCACGAGTTCCTCCAGGGATACGGATTCCTTTGAATCCTGACTTTTTCCAACAAAACATCTTGGAAAAAGAAGGACAATCAGAGTTGTTGAGCCAATCCAATTTTAGAAACTTCTTTAGAGGAGTCCACATATCTGGAACAAACATGGACGAATTGATGTTCTTGCTCGATTTGACTGAGGCCAACATTACCATCACCTACGAGTACGATGATTTTGATCCCGAAACCCAAGAGACAGCCATTGCGGAACGTGACTTTGTTTTGAGCTTTTTATCTGGGAGCGCGCAATCTGGAATTTCCGGTAATGCTGTCAACGCTTTCGAAAATGAAATTTTCCCTACGAATGTAGCAAGTGCTCTGGACAATGGTGAAAACGCTTCCAGAATATATGTTAAAGGAGGTGGTACACTTACAGAAATTAGATTGTTTGATGAGATTGAAAACGGAGGTTCCAACATTATTGACCAAATCAAACAGAACAATTGGGTGATCAATGAGGCCAATCTCGTATTTTATGTGGATAGAGAAGCATTGGGAACTTCTGTTGTAGAACCGCCGAGGCTTTATTTGTATAACGCAGAAACCAATCAACCCTTGTTTGATCTATCCAATGAGGATTTTTCCCCCACTAATGCAGGGAACAACCCATTAAGATATTTTCAAAACCACGATGCTTTGCTGGAATCAGAAAATGATTTGGGTGTAAAATATACAATTCGAATTACCGAACATATCAATAATATTATTGTAAGGGATTCTACGAACGCCAAATTAGGGCTGACTTTGACCCCGAATATTGCTATTACTGCTGTTCGAGAAGCCATCGGCAGTGATTTTCAAGGAATCAATTACCCTATTGGAGCAACAATGAGTCCTTTAAGTACGGTGTTATATGGAAGCAATGTGAGTGGAGGGGAAGAAGAGAAGAAGTTAAAGTTGGAAATATATTATACCGAAGCCAACTAAAAATACGGGTTTGTCGTTGTTTTTTGAAGGTTTATCGTTTTATAGAACCATAACTACATACTTTTACGTATACATTTTAAATTTGATGACCACCTTCCCCAAAAATTGGTTGTTAATATAAAAAATATCTTATGTGTGGAATAGTCGGTTACATTGGACATAGAGATGCCTACCCAGTCATAATGAAGGGTCTTCAAAGACTCGAATATAGAGGTTACGATAGTGCCGGGGTAACCCTTTTTGATGGAGAAAACATCCATCTTGCCAAAACCAAAGGGAAAG
The DNA here is from genome assembly GCF_051494225.1 of Flagellimonas lutimaris. Taxonomy (GTDB): domain Bacteria; phylum Bacteroidota; class Bacteroidia; order Flavobacteriales; family Flavobacteriaceae; genus Flagellimonas; species Flagellimonas lutimaris_A. Next base: position 461,580 of record NZ_JBNPYE010000002.1, read on the forward strand.
TAGAAGATTTAAAACGCAAAGCAGAATCTTCAATCCCGATGAATGGGAAATTGGGCTTGGGGCATACAAGGTGGGCCACGCATGGAGTTCCCAACGATGTAAATTCCCACCCCCATTACTCTAATTCCGGAGATTTGGTCATTATACATAATGGAATCATTGAAAACTATGAATCCATTAAACAGGCCCTTATCAAAAGAGGCTATACGTTTGAGTCGGATACGGACACCGAGGTTCTCATTAACTTAATAGAAGAGGTAAAGAAAAAAGAAGATGTAAAGCTTGGCAAGGCAGTTCAGATTGCATTAAACCAAGTAGTAGGGGCTTATGCGATTGCCGTTTTTGATAAGAACAAGCCAGATGAAATTGTTGTGGCCAAATTAGGTAGCCCGCTTGCTATCGGAATCGGGGAGAATGAATATTTTATCGCTTCCGATGCTTCTCCATTTATCGAATTTACCAACAATGCGGTGTATCTCGAAGATGAAGAAATGGCGATTGTAAGGATTGGTAAAGAAATCAAATTACGTAAAATAAAGGATGACGCCATTGCATATCCCAATATTTTGGAGTTGCAGCTCAACCTTGAAGAAATTGAGAAGGGTGGTTACGATCATTTTATGCTCAAGGAAATCTATGAGCAGCCTAAGGCCATACAAGATACTTACAGAGGAAGGTTGTTGGCGGATAAGGGTATTATAAAAATGGCTGGAATAGATCAGAACCTGGAAAAATTCCTTAACGCCAATAGAATTATAATTGTAGCATGTGGTACTTCTTGGCATGCTGGCTTGGTAGCAGAGTATATTTTTGAAGATATGGCCAGGATACCTGTTGAGGTGGAATATGCCTCGGAATTTAGGTACCGAAATCCTGTAATTACAGAAAATGACGTGCTTATTGCCATATCTCAATCTGGAGAAACAGCAGATACTTTGGCAGCCATTAAATTGGCCAAAGAGAAAGGAGCATTTGTATTTGGGGTCTGCAATGTAGTAGGATCGTCAATTGCTCGAGAAACCCATGCCGGAGCATATACCCATGCAGGGCCAGAAATAGGTGTAGCATCAACTAAGGCTTTTACAACACAGATTACGGTATTGACTCTGATAGCTTTAAAATTGGCTCAAGAAAAGGGGACTCTCTCCCAATCCAAGTATCAGGAATACTTGGCAGAGCTTGAAGCTGTCCCGGCCAAAGTAGAAAAGGCACTGTTGTCCAATCCAATGGTTGAGGAAATTTCCGAAACGTATAAAGATTCAGCAAACTGTCTTTATTTGGGAAGAGGGTATAATTTCCCTGTGGCGTTGGAAGGAGCTTTAAAACTAAAAGAAATTAGCTATATCCATGCGGAGGGGTATCCGGCTGCCGAAATGAAACACGGGCCAATCGCCTTGATTGATGAGCAAATGCCTGTTGTGGTAATTGCTACCAAAAAAGGGCATTACGAAAAAGTGGTCAGTAATATTCAGGAAATAAAATCAAGAAAAGGACGGATCATTGCCGTGGTCACTGAAGGAGATGTAACAGTAAAAGAACTGGCGGATCACGTAATTGAGGTCCCAGATACTTCAGAAAGCTTATCTCCATTATTAACAACCATTCCGTTACAATTATTATCATATCATATTGCTGTGATGAGAGGTTGTAATGTGGATCAACCACGGAATTTGGCAAAATCAGTTACCGTGGAGTAGTAATATCATAACATAGAATTAAATAAAAAAGGCGCTGAAATCAGCGCCTTTTTTATTGAAAACGTAGATTTAAATAGATTTTTTTGTCAAAAAAGTATTATGCATGCATAATTTTTTTCAATTTTGTATAATTGAAATAAAAAAAAATGTATCTTCCCGCTTGATACTTGACAAGCACATAAAACTAAATTAACTCTAATCCATAGCAAATGAAAAAACTTATGTTTGTTTCCCTAATGCTGTTGGGTTTGGCAACTTATGGTCAAACCACTGTACAGGGAAAGGTAGTTGATGAAAATAATGAGCCCATACCAGGAGCCAATGTGGTTTTGAAGGGCAAAGCAGAAGGAACCACTACGGACTTTGATGGAAATTTTACTTTTAATACCGACGAAGAGCCCCCTTTTCAGCTTCAATTTTCCAGTATCGGCTTCTCGGATTTTACGGCGAATGTAACTTCAAACAATCAGACTCTTACGATTACACTTTCGGAAGCTAATACGTTGTTGGATGAAATCGTAATCTCTGCGTCAAGGACTCCGGAGCGAATTTTTGAATCTCCCGTATCCGTTGAAAGATTTGGGCTTAGAGAAATTAAGAATACCACCGCAGAATCCTTTTATGGAGGTCTTCAAAACTTAAAGGGAGTGGACATTAACACCAATAGTTTAACCTTTCAATCTGTAAACACTAGAGGTTTTGCCACCTTTGCCAACAATAGATTTTTGCAGTTGGTGGATGGTATGGACAATACCGCACCCGGACTTAACTTTGTATTGGGTAACCTTGTTGGGATGTCGGAATTGGATGTGCAGAGTGTGGAAATCCTTCCAGGAGCGTCGTCCGCACTGTATGGGGCAGGCGCCTTTAACGGTATACTGTTTATGACCAGTAAAAATCCATTCGATTTTCAAGGGATAAGTGCCTATTTTAAAGCTGGGTATACCGAACAAGAAGCTGCCGGAAACAATTTCTACAAAGATTTTGGTGTGCGGGCGGCTCATGCCTTTAGCGATAAAGTAGCAGTTAAGGCCAACCTTTCAGTTTTAACAGGAGAGGATTGGCATGCTAACAGTAGAGTGGATTTGAACAATCCAGGAGCAGACCGTTCCAATCCAGGCTACGATGGATTGAATGTATATGGAGATGAAGTTGCTACAATATTGGATTTTGATGCGGCAGCAGGGTTTCCTTCTGGAACTGTGGGCTCTGCCTTTATATCCAGGACAGGATATGATGAGGCTGATTTGGCGAACTATAATGCAGAAAGTGTAAAGGCGGATTTTGCATTGCATTACAGACCATTTGCAAATGATCTGGAAGTTATCCTTAATAGTAGAATTGGTCGAGGTACCACCATATATCAAGGTGCGAACCGTTATGCCGTAGCCGGTTTTACTATGCAGCAGCATCGATTGGAAATCAAAAACGACAACTTCTTTGTGAGAGGATATATTGTTTCTGAGAACTCCGGGGATGCCTACGATACGCGTTTTGCTGCCATCAATGTGAATCGTGCTTGGAAGTCCGACACACAATGGTTTACCGATTATGCCAGTGCATACATCCCAACTTATTTAGGAAGTATCCAAGGAGCTGGATTATCTCCCGAACAAGCTTCTACTCAGGCACACATTGCAGGTCGACAAGCTGCCGACCAAGGAAGGTTGATACCTGGAACACCTGGTTTTGAAAGTGCCTTTAACAGTGTAATCAATAATGGTGATTTGACTACTGGAGCCAAATTTGTTGATAAGACCAAATTCCGTCATGTAAATGGTAACTACAATATTGCCCACCTAATTGATGATTGGGCTGATATTCAAATTGGAGGGTCTTTCAGGGAATACGAATTAAACTCCCAAGGAACCATCTTTACAGATATTGATGGTCCTATTAAATATAATGAATACGGGGCATATCTTCAAGTACAGAAGAAATTTTTGGACGACCGTTTAAAATTTACAGGTTCTGCCCGTTTCGATAAAAATGAGTTTTTTGATGGATTTGTTTCACCAAGAGTCTCTTTTGCGTATACTTTGGGAGAGGAAAGAAACCATAACCTAAGGGTTTCTGTGCAGCAAGGTTTTAGAAATCCAACAACGCAGGATTTATTTATCGGCTTGAATGCAGGAAGAGCAATTTTAGTTGGTTCTGCTCCAGATAACTTGGACAGGGATGTTCGGACTTTCAATGTTAGCGAAAGCGGTCAGGCCCTTATAGGTCAATCTACGGTACAATTAGTCGGAAGAGCGGCGTATGAGAATGCTTTTTCCACTGGTTCTTTGCAAGCTGGTACTCCCAATACAGTAGAAACACCTTTGGTACAGCCCGAAGAAATCACAGCTTTTGAAGCTGGCTACCGTGCTCAAGTGGGCAGGTTCACCATTGATTTGAGCGGTTATTACAATAAGTATAAAAACTTCTTGGCTAATACCACTGTTGCCGCACCTTTCTATGGAGAAACAAAAGGTATAATTAATGGCGTGCCGGGAAATGTTGACTCGGAAGGAAATACAATAGATGTAGATCCTCTGCAACAGCAAAGAGCATTACAAGCTTTAGGGAATGGAGACTATCAAATCTATCAAACCTATACCAATTCAGAAGCCGATATCAATTCTTATGGAGGAACGGTTGGGGTGGATACCAAAATCGGTAACTTCGATTTAGGTGTTAACTATACATTTGCAGAGTTGGATATTGATGAAGGAAAGTACCCAAACTTAAGGACCAACTTTAACACGCCAAAGCATAAGGTTAAGGCATCGTTTGGCAATGCCGCACTTTTCGAAAACTTTGGCTTTAATGTAAACTATAGATGGAGTGATACATATTACTGGGAAGCCTCTTTTGCGGATGGTCAAATTCCTGCTTATACCGTATTGGATGCCCAGGTTAACTATTCGGTTCCATCTATGAAATCTATTTTTAAGTTGGGTGGATCAAATCTTTTGGGTGATGAATACTACACTGCAATCGGTACTGGATTTATCGGTTCCATATACTATTTGTCTTGGACCATAAATCCTTAAAGAACAGTAAACAAGCAAAACTAAAGGCGTTGGATTTTCCAACGCCTTTTTTCTTTAAAAAAAAGCTGAAATCGGTTTCTGAATAAAAATGTAAAAGCATATCTTTGCAGCCGAAAAAATAGCGGTTATTTTCCGCGTATTCAATTAAAAATAAACACACTAATGTCTAAAGTAACAGGTAAGGTTGCCCAAATTATAGGCCCGGTCATTGATGTTGAGTTTGAATCAGGAGTAGAAATCCCAAGAATTTATGACTCCCTTGAAATTGCAAAAGCTGATGGCTCAAGATTGGTTTTGGAAGTACAATCACATATTGGTGAAAATACTGTAAGAACTATTTCTATGGACTCTACCGATGGATTGAGCAGAGGAGTAGAAGTTTTAGCTACCGGTAATCCAATTCAAATGCCAATTGGAGAAGATGTTTACGGACGTCTTTTCAATGTAATCGGTGATGCTATCGATGGTATGGAAAACTTACCAAAAACTGGAGACAATGGACTTCCGATTCACAGGGAAGCCCCAAAATTTGAAGACCTTTCCACATCTACAGAAGTACTTTTCACAGGTATCAAGGTAATCGACCTTATCGAGCCTTATGCAAAAGGTGGTAAAATTGGATTGTTCGGTGGTGCCGGTGTAGGTAAAACCGTATTGATTCAGGAATTGATCAATAACATTGCCAAAGGTCACGGTGGTTTGTCCGTGTTCGCAGGTGTTGGGGAGCGTACCCGTGAAGGAAACGATTTGCTTCGTGAGATGTTGGAATCCGGTATTATAAAATACGGAGACGATTTCTTGCACTCCATGGAAGAAGGGGGATGGGATTTGTCCAAAGTAGATAAAAGTGCATTGAAGGAGTCCAAGGCAACCTTTGTGTTCGGTCAGATGAACGAACCACCGGGAGCACGTGCCCGTGTAGCATTGTCTGGATTGACCATTGCAGAATATTTCCGTGATGGATCAGGAGAAGGACAAGGAAAAGACGTTCTTTTCTTCGTGGATAACATTTTCCGTTTTACCCAAGCAGGTTCCGAGGTATCCGCACTTTTGGGTCGTATGCCTTCTGCGGTAGGTTACCAACCAACGTTGGCGACAGAAATGGGTGCCATGCAGGAAAGGATTACATCAACTAAAAGAGGTTCCATTACATCTGTACAGGCGGTTTACGTTCCTGCGGATGACTTGACGGATCCAGCACCAGCGACAACATTTGCTCACTTGGATGCAACAACTGTACTTTCCCGTAAAATTGCCGAGTTGGGTATTTATCCTGCAGTGGATCCATTGGATTCCACTTCAAGGATTTTGACTCCGGACATTTTGGGTAAAGAGCATTACGATTGTGCGCAACGTGTAAAAGAGTTGTTGCAGCGTTATAAAGAGCTTCAGGATATTATTGCTATCTTGGGTATGGAAGAACTTTCTGAAGAAGATAAATTGGCCGTAGGTAGAGCAAGACGTGTGCAACGTTTCTTATCTCAACCATTCCACGTAGCCGAGCAGTTTACTGGTATTCCAGGTGTTTTGGTTGACATTAAAGAGACTATTAAAGGATTTAATATGATTATGGACGGTGAACTAGATCACCTTCCAGAATCTGCCTTCAACCTTAAAGGATCCATTGAGGAAGCTATTGAGGCTGGAGAAAAAATGTTGGCTGAAGCGTAAAACAGTTAAGAGTTAAGAATGTAGAGTTCGGAGTAACTCTTAACCCATAACTCGCAACGCATAACTAGATAAAATGTATTTAGAAATTGTATCACCCGAAGCCACTTTATTTTCAGGCGAAGTAACCTCAGTTACTGTTCCTGGAGTAAATGGTGAGTTCCAGATGTTGGAGAATCACGCACCTATTGTGTCTCTATTACAAGCTGGCAACGTAAAAGTGAAAGGTAACATTACCATTGAAGAAGCTTTTGAAGACAAATTTTCCAAAGGAAAGAATGGGGAAACAGTTTTGTCTATTTCAAGTGGAACAGTGGAGATGAAAGACAATAAGATAATCGTCCTGGCCGATTAAAATAAATGAATTCATCCACAAAAAAGCCGCTCTAATGGGAGCGGCTTTTTTATTTATAATATGATGACATGCCATTCCTTTTCACCTGAATGGTATATGGTTAATGTTTCAAACCCTATAGATTCATGAGCAGCCAAAGACCTTTTGTTCTTACCATCGACTTCGGTAACAATGGTATCAAAACCTTCGGGAAGCTTTTCTTTCATGGTTTGATATAGCTTTCGGAAAATACCTTGTCCCCGATGACTTTTGGCCACACAGATTTGTCCCATTGCCATATAATTGGCCTTACCGTCAAGAGCATTATCGATTTCTTTGAACATCGGGCGAAGCACTTCTATTTCTTCTTTAAATTTAGGATGCATGCAAAGGGCATAACCCACAACTTGATTATCCTCCACCGCAATGATATGTCCACACATATCGTTCATGGCCTTGAGCACATCCATGGTGTGTTCCACAGTTACAAAACCTTCTTTTGTGCTTTCTTCTTGGCTAATGTTTTTAGGCAAATTACGCTGCTGGAGGTCTAGAATTTGTTCAAGTTCCTCTAAAGTGTCCGCTTGTTTGTAGCTAACCATTTATTCCACTTTAAGCCATTCTTTACGTTGCTCGAGCATTTCTTTGGACGGTTTCTCATCTTTGTCCTCCATCAAACTGAAAGAATAATTTGGGCTGGGTACTAAAACCAGTTCTGTGCTTTTTTCCTTTCCGTATCGAGTGAACTTTACCTGCAACGTCTTACCTAAATCGAACTGCTTTAAATAATCATCAAACTTTTGGTCTTCGGTCAATGGTTTATCATTGATACTGAGGATAACATCTCCATTGTCCAAACCTGCCTTGTAAGCAGGACTGCCCATTTTTGTATTTCTGAGAATCATATAACCTGATTTATCAGCGCTCATGGAAACATAAGCTCCAAAATAGGGTGCTGTTTCTGGCTGTTCCAAAACCACCCCTACCGATTCCATAAACGTTTTGTAATCGGGCATTTCGCTTTTATAGACATAGTTGTTGAAGAAATGGTCTCCAAATTTTTTTCCTGCATACGCGTTCAAGGCATCATGAAGATTTTTGATGGTATATGGTATCTCGGTAGCACCATATTTTTTCCAGACAGATTTCATGAAATCATCTAAATTTAGTCCTTCTTCCCTTAAAGAAAGGTCCAAAGCCAAACCTAAAACACTTCCGTAGGAATAATAAGAAATAAACATATTATCACGGTTTACAGGATCTACCGAGGTGGCAGCATCCACAAAAGGCGCTTGGAAACTCATTTCAATGGGATTGAAAAACTGCCGCGCAGGAGAGTTCCAAACATAGTTAAATGTTCCAGCCAAACCGTCTACATATTCTTTGGGTGAAGAAAGACCTGCCCGACATAAAATCAAACCGGTGTAATAACTGGTAAACCCTTCAGCAAACCAAAGGGCACCGCTCATGTTGGCTTCTTCAAAATCAAAAGGCTCCAATGTTTTAGGGCGGATACGTTCTACGTTCCATGAGTGGAAAAATTCGTGTGATACTGTTCCAATATTGCGCTCCATTCCACCGTTTGCCAAGCTTCGGGTACTGGTCAATATCGTGGAGTTCCGGTGCTCCATACCATCGCCCGAGGCGTTGGGAATATAGCATGCTAGAAAAGTGTAATTTCCATAATCAAAATCGGGTAGTTCTCCATAAACTTCCTTTTCAGTAAGTACTACCTTTTTCACTTTTTCAAAATATTCATCGGCCTCTTCTTCTGTGCCATTGTGATGCAATGCCAGATTGATGGTTTTTCCATCTACTTCAAAAGAACGAAGCATGTAGTTGCTAATTTCTGTTGGACTATCCATAAAATAATACAAGTTCGGAGCCGAATAGGTAGTGCCGGAAACCAACGGAAGCTGCGTGGCCACTTTCCAATCCAAATCTTCACGAATGTCAAAAGTCACTTCAATTTTACGCTTGCTCAATTCAGGAACAAACATAAAAGTTGCGGGAATATTAAGGTGTGCATGGGTTTCATCCACTTGGGAATACGTACCCCCGCCTCGGTTGGCAAATAATATATATTTGATGTTGACAGTGCCGTCGTGCCCGCTAACTTCCCATGCATAAGGGTTGGGACGGGTAACGGCCAAAGCATTTCCCTTGCTGTCCGTGGCTTCAAAACCATAGACGTTTTTGGCAAATTCGTGGATAGCATATCGTCCAGGGGAGGTCCTGCTCATCCGAAATTCCACTTTATCTGAACTTAAATCTGAAAAAGTAGCTTCAATTACTGCCTCGTGATGAACGGCATTGTCAAAAGAAATTTTGTAAGTATTCGTTTGGGCGGTCATAGTTAGACCGATACATAATGTAAAAAAAGTAAGGATAAATTTCATTTCTGGTAAAGGTTTGCGAACGACTAAGATACTGTTTAATCACCGTAAGTGCTACATTTGTGCTATGGAGAAATTTCCACAAAAGCTGGCATCAAAAATATCGCAACGGCTGAAAGACAATGCGCTTCGGAGCTTGCCCAAGGCAAGCCAACTAGTTGATTTTTCTTCCAACGACTACTTAGGCTTGACTAAAAATGAAAAAATAGAGAGGCAAATTCAAAAAAACGGGGCAACAGGATCTAGACTACTCACGGGTAATCATGAATTGTTTGATGAGTTGGAAGCTCTATTGCAATCACATCACAAAGCCGAATCTGCCTTGGTCTTTAATTCTGGGTATGATGCCAATGTTGGGTTTTTCTCTTCCGTTCCCCAACGTGGGGACATTGTGTTGTATGACGAATTGGTGCATGCCAGTATTCGGGATGGTATCCAAATGGGTCATGCCAAAGGGTACAAATTTGCGCACAACGATATAGGAAAATTAAAGGAGAAATTAGTATCCCTTCGAGCGCAGTCGAGTAGGGATACGGAGTTTTATGTCGTAACCGAATCCGTTTTCTCCATGGATGGAGATTCTCCAGATTTAAAAGAAATGGCAACGTTCTGTGCTAAAAATAATTGCTTTTTAGTTGTGGATGAAGCACACGCCACTGGAATTTTTGGAAAAGGAACTGATTTAATCTCTGAACTGGGATTGGAAAATGATGTTTTTGCTAGAATCATCACTTTTGGAAAAGCTCTTGGGTGTCACGGTGCGGCCATTTTAGGAAGCAAACAACTAAAGCAATATTTGGTAAATTTTGCTCGAAGTTTGATCTATACTACGGCATTGTCCCCACATTCGGTGGCTGTCATTCTATCTGCTTATCAATATTTAAAAAAGGAAAGCAGTGGCATTTGTAAGCAGCTTTATCAAAATATCGACTATTTTAAACAAGAAATAGAGCGATTTCGGATTTCGGACAAATTCATAGCCAGTAACTCTGCTATTCAATGTGTAATGATTTCTGGAAATAATAAGGTCAAGGAAATTGCGGGCCAACTACAGCAGGAAGGTTTTGATGTAAAGCCCATTCTTTCACCAACCGTAAAAGAAGGAGCGGAAAGGCTACGGTTTTGCTTGCATACCTTCAATACAAATGAAGAGATATCACAAGTTTTGCAATCGCTGAAAAATTATATGGCAACATGAATATACAGTTTTATACTTTAGGCTCGTTTGAGTTTCCAGCGGATGCCGTGGTGATTAAGGGCAAGTTGGAGGCCGAGGGAATCGATGTGTTTTTAAAAGATGAAAACACCATTAATTCGGACCCTTTGATTAGTGCCGCTCTTGGAGGAGTAAAACTTCAGGTTTATTCCAGTGATAAAGAACGGGCCAAAGAAATTTATGATGAAGTCCGAAACTATGCCACGGATGAATTTGGCAATCCGGTAGTTTGTCCTAACTGTAAGGCCACAAAATCAGAAATTTATTACTCCCGAAGTACCATCTTTTATAAACTGTTTCCTTTCTTTGAACCCAGAAAGTACCAGTGCATGCAGTGCAATTTTATTACCAGGCCCGCTAAATGAAAGTATTTGTTACAGGAATCTCAACGGAAGTTGGAAAAACAGTTGCTTCTGCCATCGTGGTGGAATCTTTGCAGGCAGATTATTGGAAACCTGTTCAGGCTGGGGATTTGGAGAATTCCGACAGCCACAAGGTCCAAGATTTTATTACGAATGACAAAACGGTTATCCATCCCAATAGTTATGCCCTGAACACGCCAATGAGCCCGCATGCAGCAGCGGATATTGATGGGATAACCATTGACTTGAATCAAATTAAAGAACCAGAGACCAATAATCATTTAGTGATTGAAGGTGCGGGAGGTTTACTTGTTCCGTTGAACGATACTGATACTATTTTTGACCTTATCAAGCCCGATTACAAAGTAATCGTAGTTTCCAGACATTATTTGGGCAGTATCAACCACACCTTGTTGACCATTGAAAAACTACAGCAAAAAAATGTGGAGATTGGAATTATCTTCAGCGGTGGTGAACATCCCACTACGGAGGAAATTATTCTAAAGAAAACAGGGGTAAAGTGTTTAGGGAGAATCAACGAAGAGACTCATTTTGACAAAGAGGTGGTAACAAAGTATGCGGATGCATTTAAATCTGCCCTGGAATCAATCTAGCCGTTGATAAATAAGCCCTCTTCCAACCGTCGCTGTTAGCTGATAATGCTTTTCAAGGTAAGCATCAATATAGGCATTGTAGTCCACCAACTTTTTATCAAAGATTTCTTTTCCCTCTCTTGCAACTAATGTTTTGGGTTGAATAACTTCCATAATATACCGAAGCTCTTCCATACCTGTATTTCTCGGATTTTCCATATATGGAAACATTTCTTCACGGGTAATATTGCTAGGGTGTGTGGCTGCTTTTGTGGGTGGTTCTTCACCCAATACCCAATATCCAATGTGGTATTCGGTAAAAAAAACATTCTTGGTTTCTAGCTTATGTTCTGTTATGTATGCTGGAACTTCAATACCCTCTCCATTGAAAAAGGTTCCTTTTTGTATTTTATTGGATATAATATTGCCATATTCCAGATATGATTCCATGGGGATCAAAATCAAAAGAATAATGACTATAGATTGATACCTCTTTTTTAAAGGAGGAAGTTTGCCAATGGCTATTCCCAATAGAATCAAAATCAAAGGATATAACTGAATCAGATAATGTCCGTTTACTTTGCCTGCTTGCATATAAGAGAGTAGGATGCCCAAAACAACAACTGTTAAAATTTGAAGTTTTTTATCTTTCCAATCAATTATTTTTAGGGTAAAGCCAGCAATTAGTAGCCCTAAAATGACAATCACGAATGGCAAAGTCTTTAGTGGAGAATGGAACTTGCCTTCTGAATAGGCCAGAGGCGCTTCAAAAATGGATTCCCAGCAAATTTGGATATCGCCTTGAAGGTAATAGGGCATTACGGTGAATGCAATGGTTACGAAAAAACCTATGCCCATATAAATCAAATTGACGATGTTCTTGGAAATTTGTTTTTTGTGAAACCCTTCATATAAAAAATATAAGCCCAAACTCAATACGGGATAGGCCATGTTCAGTTTTGTCATCACCGAAATGCCCAAAAGAAGTCCAGAAGTAAAATACCATTTTCGGTCATCCTTCAAAAACAAAATGTATAGACCCGAAACAAAAAAGAAAGTACTGATATGTTCGGACATTACCCCTTGTAGGCTACCAAACAAACTTTGAAAAAAAACACAGAAGATGGCCGCCCAGAACGCTATTTTTTTGGAAGTGATTTTTGTGGCAATCCCATAGGTGAACAAAGCCGTTAAAGCGACAATAAGAGAACCAAAAAGGCGTATGGCGATAAAACTCTTTCCAAATATTTTAATGATAATGGCAAAAAATAAAAAAGTCATCGGAGGCTTAAGGTCCCATAATTGGGTATAGGGCAAATGTCCATTGGCCCATGATTGTCCCATAATAATAAAAGTGCTCTCGTCCCGATCAATGTAATCCCTAAAAAAGAAGGGAAAACGAATGATGATGGCCAGGACAACCAAAATAAGCAGGACTGTTTTCCAATCAAGATTTTGAAAACTAAAAGAGAGGAATTTTTTAAGCACGGTCGTATTAAGCTTTTTGGCCATTAATTATCATCTTTGCAATATAGATAAATTTGAATGTTTTGAGTGACTCCTTAGTAGAGGAAAAATTATCGGAAAGAGACAAAAAACACCTTTGGCACCCATTGACCCAACATAAAACCAATTCTGAAATGTTGGCCATTGCTAGAGCAAAGGGAGCTTTGCTCTTTGATGAGGAAGGAAAGGAATATGTGGACGGCATCGCCTCTTGGTATACCTGTATGTACGGGCATTGCAACCCCTATATTTTGGATAGGGTAAAAGAACAGATGCAGAAGCTCGACCAGGTAGTATTTAGCGGATTTACCCACGAACCCGCTATAAAACTGTCAGAAGAACTCATTAAAATACTGCCCAAGAACCAAGAAAAACTTTTTTTCTCTGATAACGGGTCCACGGCTACCGAAATCGGAATAAAAATGGCCTTGCAATACCATCATAACAAAGGGCAAAAACGAAATGTGCTTTTGGCTTTTGAGGAAGGATTTCACGGAGACACCTTTGGGGCCATGTCCGTTTCGGGTCTTTCGGTTTACAATGGGCCATTCGAAGACTTTTTTATTGAAGTGGAACGGATTCCAGTACCCACTCCGGAAAACATTGATGACATTCTGAATCACCTGAAGAAGCGGTTGCAGCACAATAATATAGCAGGCTTTATTTATGAACCTTTGGTTCAAGGAGCTGCGGCTATGAAAATGCACGATGCTGATGGACTTGACCGAATTCTTGCATTGCTTCAACAGCACGAAGTGCTTACCATAGCCGATGAGGTAATGACGGGTTTCGGAAAAACCGGAAAATATTTTGCTTCGGACTATTTGGAAAACAAACCGGATATTATGTGTTTGTCCAAAGCGTTGACGGCAGGTCTTGTGCCTATGGGTTTAACTACCTGTACGGAGAAAGTCTACATGGCTTTTTATAGTGATGATGTGGCTAAAGGTCTTTTTCACGGGCATACCTATACTGCAAATCCGTTGGCCTGTACCGCGGCTTTGGCGGCTTTGGAATTGTTGCAAACGGATGAAATTCAACAGCAAATTAAGAATATCACTCTTTGGCACCAGCAATTCGATAAGAAAATAAAAAATCATCCTAAAGTTGCAAGTACACGTCAAACAGGGGTGATTTATGCTTTGGATTTAGATGTTGAAATGGAACGCTATGGAAACTTAAGGAACAAGCTTTTCAAACATTTTATGGCCCATGGCATATTCCTAAGGCCTTTGGGCCATACCATTTATATTTTGGCTCCATTTATTACTACCAAGGAGCAAATGGAACGGATTTATGAAGCTATTGAAAATGCTTTGGAACTTGTGTAACCGACTTTTATGTTGAAAGAACCCATTTCCATAACAGCTATTTCTTCCATATCATCATTGGGGCAAACTTTTGATGAAGTCTGGGAGTCTTATGAAAACGATAGTCATTTTTTGACGGAGGCGGATATTGGTAATCAGTCTGTTTGGGTATCAAAATTGACAGAGACCGTAAAAGGAGCGATTCAAATTCTCCGTCAGTCTGATGCCAATTATAAATATTTGGATGATTCCGTATTGTTTGGCATTTATACAGCACGGAAGGCGGTGGGAACTGCCGGTTGGGGGGAAGGTTCCAATTTCGGGGTCAATATTGGGTCCTCCCGGGGAGCAACCTCACTTTTTGAAAAATATCATCAAGAATTTTTGACTGAGGGAAAATCATCCACATTATCATCCCCAACGACCACCTTGGGAAATATTTCCTCTTGGGTGGCCCACGACTTAAAATCGAAAGGACCAGAAATTTCACATTCCATTACCTGTTCCACTGCATTGCACGCTGTTTTGAACGCTGTGGCTTGGATTCAAAGTGGCATGACGGATAAATTTTTGGTGGGTGGTAGCGAAGCACCTTTAACCCCGTTCACCATTGCTCAAATGCAAGCTTTAAAAGTATATTCCAGAATGCCGTCGCGAGCACAGTCGAGAGGTATTGATAAGAAGAACTATCCATGTTTGGCCATGGATTTGGATAAAAAACAAAACACAATGGTTTTGGGCGAAGCTTCTGGAATGGCTTGTTTGGAAAAAGGGATAAAGAAAAACTCTTTAGCACTAATCGAAGGAATAGGCTATGCAACGGAACCCTTGGAACATGGTGTTTCCATTAGCACCGATGCCCAATGTTTTCAAGATTCCATGAAAATGGCGTTGGGTAATTTAAATCCATTCGAAGTAGATGTGGTGGTGATGCACGCGCCGGGAACAATCAAAGGAGACCTATCAGAATTTAACGCAATTAAAAAAGTGTTTTGTAACAAAATTCCATTTTTAACTACCAATAAATGGAAAGTAGGTCACACTTTCGGAGCTTCTGGCTCGCTCAGCTTAGAAATGGCTGTATTAATGCTTAACCACCAGAGGCCCGTTTCCATTCCGTTCGTTACTTACGAAGCACTTCCTAAAACCATTGAAAAAGTCATGGTAAACGCCGTGGGCTTTGGAGGAAATGCAGTGTCGATTTTACTCTCCAAGAGATAACTTTGGCTGCCGAAGAATATCGGTACAAAGTATTATCTTAACACTTTGTACCAACTTTAAATTTTGTTTGCCATGGAAAACTGGTTCGCAGCTTTGACGCTTTTTGAGAAAATATATTGGATTATTGCTATTGCAGGTTCTGCCATCTTATTGGTGCTTGTAGTAATGACATTGATTGGTGGGGATGTGGATGATATGAGCGATGTAGATACTGATGTTGAGGCCGATACCGGGGTTCACTTTCAGTTTTTGTCCTTTAAGAACTTAATGGGGTTTTTCACCATTTTTGGATGGTCGGGAATAGCCTGTATTGAAAATAATCTGTCAACAGGACTCACGGTTTTTATATCTGTAGTATGTGGACTGCTGATGATGTTGGCCATGGCCACCCTATTTTATTACTTAGCCAAACTACAAAGTAGCGGAACCCTAAAACTGTCCAATGCTGTAAATCAAATTGGCGAGGTATATCTTACTATTGGAGCCAAACGTTCCCGCATGGGAAAGGTATCTGTAAATGTACAAGGAACTTTAAGAGAGCTTCAAGCACTCACTGATGAAGACCACGACCTGGTTCAAGGTAATGTGGTTAAGGTACATGAGGTAACGGACACAGGGATTTTGATTGTTAATCTTTTAAATAAATAAACTACTATGCTAACACTACCATTACAAATGGGCGGGGGAGCCACATTGTTGGCCATCGGTTTCGCCATTCTCTTTTTCTTTATAATTATCATCTCCTTTATACGACGGTATAAACGATGTCCCTCTGATCGTATACTTGTAGTTTACGGAAAAGTAGGTACAGGAAATTCAGCAAGATGTATTCATGGAGGAGCGGCCTTTATTTGGCCAGTGATTCAAGATTATGAGTTTTTGGACTTGACCCCAATTTCTATCGAAGTTGATTTGACAAATGCATTGAGTAGGCAAAACATTCGTGTGAATGTACCATCTCGTTTTACAATTGGTATTTCTACTGAGCCTGGAATTATGCAGAACGCAGCTGAAAGACTTTTGGGCCTTGGTATGCAAGAAGTTCAGGAATTGGCGAAGGAAATTATTTTTGGTCAATTACGTTTGGTTGTTGCTTCGATGGATATTGAAGAAATTAATGCGGATAGAGATAAATTCTTGACCAATATTTCACAAAGTGTTGAATCGGAGCTTAAAAAGGTCGGTTTAAAACTCATCAACGTAAACATTACAGATATAGTTGATGAATCTGGATATATCGAAGCGCTAGGTAAAGAAGCAGCGGCCCATGCCATTAACGCCGCTCGTAAATCGGTAGCCGAAAAAAACAGGGATGGTTCCATTGGGGAAGCCAATGCATTGCAAGATGAGCGTACTCAAGTAGCTGCCGCCAACGCGAAAGCTGTTGAGGGCGAAAACTTGGCGAAAATTGATGTTGCTAATTCAGACTCATTAAGACGTCAAAGAGAGGCAGAAGCCGAAAGAACGGCAATCGCTTCAGAAAAAGTACAGTCCGCAAAAGCTTTGGAAGAATCGTACTCCGCAGAGCGTGATGCGGAAATTGCAAGAGCCGAAAGAGAACGTAGTTCTCAAAAGGCCGATATTGTAATTCCTGCCCAAATTGATAAAGAGAAAGTGGAAATCGAAGCCGAAGCCGAAGCCGAAATGATCCGAAGGAGGGCAAAGGGTGAGGCAGATGCAATTCTCTTTAAAGCTCAAGCAGAAGCAAAAGGTATTTTTGAGGTGTTGACAAAACAAGCTGAAGGTCTAGATAAGATTGTTCAGGCAGCGGGTAATAGTCCAAAAGATGCAGTACTTCTATTGATTGCTGACAAGCTTCCAGAATTGGTTGCGAAACAAGCGGAAGCTATTAAGAACATCAAAATTGACAAGGTTACTGTTTGGGACTCAGGAACTAAAACAGCAGATGGTAAAAACTCTACAGCCAATTTTATCTCAGGAATGTACAAATCGGTTCCACCATTACAAGAAATGTTCAATATGGCAGGTATGGAATTGCCTGAATATCTTAAGGGTAAAGATATCAAAACCGATAATGCAGCTTCCGATGGTGCTGATTTGGCAAATGAACCGAATTCTTCAGAGGAAGAATAGTCCAAAATTAACAGTTGAAACAAAAGAAAACCGAGGCACTTGCTTCGGTTTTTCTCTTCTATAGACTATTTTTGATGTATGATGCAGACAAGACATAACTGGACTAAAGAAGAAATTCTAGCTATATACAACAAACCTTTAATGGAGTTGCTTTATGAAGCGGCTACCGTACATAGAGAGTATCACGACCCCAATACAGTACAAGTTTCAACCTTACTTTCCATAAAAACAGGAGGCTGTCCAGAAGACTGTGGATATTGTCCACAAGCTGCCAGATATCATACTAATGTTGATGGAAATGATTTGATGTCAGTTCAACAAGTAAAGGCCCAAGCTCTTCGAGCTAAATCTTCAGGAAGCTCAAGAGTGTGTATGGGTGCCGCTTGGAGAAATGTAAAAGATGGGCCAGAGTTTGACCAAGTTTTGGAGATGGTGCGAACCATCAATAAATTGGATATGGAAGTCTGCTGTACCTTAGGTATGGTTACCGAAAACCAAGCCAAAAGATTGGCAGAAGCTGGATTGTATGCCTACAACCATAATCTGGACACATCGGAAGAATATTATAAAGAAGTGATATCGACCCGTGGCTACGAAGATCGTTTACAAACCATTGAAAATGTCCGCAAAACGAATGTTACTGTTTGTAGTGGAGGTATCATTGGTATGGGTGAATCTGCTGAAGATCGAGCTGGAATGTTGGTGGCATTGTCCACTTTGAACCCACAACCCGAATCGGTGCCAATCAATGCTTTGGTAGCGGTGGAAGGTACTCCCATGGAGGACCAAAAACCCGTGGAAATATGGGAAATGATTCGTATGGTTGCCACAACAAGAATCATAATGCCGCAAACCCAGGTAAGGTTGTCAGCCGGAAGGACCGAAATGAGTCGCGAAGGCCAGGCCATGTGTTTCTTTTCTGGAGCCAATTCCATTTTTGCAGGAGATAAGTTGCTTACCACTCCAAATCCGGATGTAAATGAGGATATGGCGCTCTTCAAACAATTGGGACTAAATCCACAAAAGGCGTTTGTAAAAGCGCCTCAGCCCGAGACGGTGGATGCGGAAAATTCTCAATTTACTGCACGAGGCGAAAAACCAAAATGGTCCAGACCAGGGCACGTGATTGAAAGGAATGAAGCTGCCAAGGAAAAAGGTAAACTGGTCTCCAAGGATTAGGCTTTGTAAGCATTTCAAAACCTTTTATTAATTTAGTGGTTTCAAATTCCTTGAAATTTTGAAGCTGAACCTGGAACAGATACCTCGAGAAGAAACCCTTTCAAAGAGAGAATTTCTTCAAAAATATTTCAAGCCCCAAAAGCCTGTTGTAATTGAGCGCTTTATTGAGGATTGGCCGGCATATTCCAAATGGAACTTAGATTATGTAAAAGAAGTTGCCGGCGAAAAGGAAGTTCCTTTATATGACGACCGTCCAGTAAGGCACGACGAAGGCTTCAATGAGCCACATGCCAAAATGAAGATGGCAGAATACGTGGACCTTTTAAAAAGTGGCCCAACCAAGTATCGCATTTTTCTTTGGAACATCCTTAATGAAGTTCCAGAACTTCAAAAGGACTTTTCGTTTCCAGATTTTGGATTACGACTCATGAAAGGGTTACCCATGTTGTTTTTTGGTGGTGAAGATTCACATACTTTTATGCACTACGATATTGATTTGGCCAATATTTTCCATTTTCATTTTGAAGGAAAGAAGCAATGTATCCTTTTTTCGCAATCCGAAACTAAATTTTTATATAAAATACCCCACTCCCTGATTACGCGTGAGGATATCGATTTTGCGGACCCCGACCTTAAAAAATGGCCTGCCCTGAAACATGCCAAAGGTTATATTACACATCTGGAACACGGGAATATCCTTTACATTCCCGAAGGGTATTGGCACCACATGAAATATATTACCCCTGGATTTTCAATGAGTCTGCGGGCGGTTGCCAGAAAGCCAAAGAATTTTGGAAAAGCAGTTTATAATATTATTGTGATGCGTCATTTTGATAATCTGATGCGTAGACTTAAGGGACAAGAATGGATTGATTGGAAAAATGAAAAAGCTGTGGAGCGAACGCAAAAATTATTGTTGCAACAGTAATGGTTTACTTGATGAGTTCATTGGTTTTTTCGTACACCAAATGGCTTTCCCAGCCCCTATATAAAAGATAGTCAGCTAATTTTTTCTTTTTTTTAAAACTATTTGTTTCCTTAATTTGGCTCAACCGTTTTCTGGCCAATTCATCAAAGGTTTTTAAGTAATCCTCGTTTGTAATTTCGGCAAGTGCACTTTTAATGTTATAAGGGGAAATCTCACGAAACTTAAGTTCTCGAACAATACGGTTTACCCCCCACTTTTTAATATTGAATTTACCTCTGGCAAAGGCCTTTGCAAAGCGTTCTTCATTGAGAAAATTTTCTTGGATGAGGTGTCCTAAAATTTGATCTATGGCCTCGGGAATCATATTCATATGCTTCAACTTCTCTGAAACCTCTTTATGGCACCGCTCTTGGTAGGCACAGTAGTGTTCCATTTTTTTTGTGGCTTCATCAATGGAGTAAAATTTTTGGGAAGATAATTTTGAGCCCATTTTAGCTAGTTTTGAGTTACCTCAATCATGTTATCTGAAAAAGTAAATATGGTTTTGCCATTACTGGTTTCGGTCTGTTGGAGGCCCTGTTTTACAGTATAATTACCCTTGGGTAAGATAAGCTTGATTTTCCAGTCCGTTTTTGTTTGTTCTATTTTGATTTGACGGCCCGCTTCGGATGAGCTGTACCATACAGAGACTTGATTGTCACCAATTTTTACATTTTCCAAAGCAGCATTGTCCCAGTCTTTTGGCATTTGGGGTTCAATGATGATTGTTTTATTGTGTGCCAAGGGTTTGATCCCGAAGAACTGGTTTATAATGGGCACGGCAAAGGCGTATATATTCCAAGCTTGGGCCATCATACCATAATCTGGGGAAACCTCGTAGATACTACCGGGTAGTGCATAGCTAAAGGAACGTGACATTCTCTTTAAATAGTCTAATGCTACGTCCGGTCTACCATAATTATTTTCGGCAACTGCTTGCACTCCCGTGGGCAGAGTCATTACAGCACCGGTATAAGAAAACACTTGGCTTCCTTTGAAGGAGCTGTCGTCCTCACCAGCTGTATCATCACGATCAATACCTGTGACGAATACTCCGAAAGGATTTATAAATTTCCTCGCATTGTCCAAAGCATATATCGCTTTGGTTGAATCAGCTATACCCATTTCCATGGGGGTGTTCACCACCCAGTTATGGTAAAGTACAAAGGGTCTGGGTTCATCGGATGGATTGCGTAAAATCTGTTGTTTTGTGGCTTCAAGTTCTTCAACTGCCCATGGTTTGTTCAACGTGTCAGCTCTTACCAAAGCATCGTCTATTAAATGTAATGCCTGTTTATCAGTTCCAATAAAATCTGCATAGGATTGAAAAGTCTCCGACCAGAACTCGATATTTATTTTCTCCTTCAACTGATCCGCCAATTCCTGATATTCCCGGGCCAATTCAGTTTCGTTCAACTCGCCGGCCATAAGTGCGGCATCTGCAAAAGCTTTTTGCGTATATGAAGCCACATCTATCATTTCACTGTTAAGACCGTGTATTTCCATCATACCAAAACCATCAGGAAATAGATTTTTATTGTCATCATTTTCCTCCAATAACCATTTCAAACCTTTTTTTATTGTTGGAAAATATTTTTCTAGAAATTCTTTATCTCCATTCCATTTATAGATTTCCCATATCAATGATGCAAACTGGGGAGTTTCATTGATATTTCCTTTATTGAAAACAACACCGTTGGTGGACATTTCGTGAAGAATCCTACCGTTACTGTTCACGGCCATTGAAACACTATCCAAAAGTTTGATGGTATTTTTTACAATTTCATCCTGACCAATAGCCATGTATCCTTTAAGTGCATACTCACTATCCACACCAAAGTACCATGGATAATCTGGGATACCTGCGCCGATACCTGAACCAATTTCTGGAATCGTGCGTACAAGCCAGTCACAATTATATTTTAACCATTCAAAGGTTTTTTGCAGGTGCTTGTCCGGAATGGTTAGTTTAGACTGGTCTGCAAGTTGCTCATAACGAGCTTTTTTTGCTTTGGCCAATGGGACAAAGTTCTCTAGAATGTTCTTGTAAGTATTAATTGCGTCTTCACGGGAATTATATGAGCCGGCTAAGGCAAAATTTAGGGTTTTCTCTGATTTCGCAGGAATCTTAACAACATATTCAAGTGCATTGGATGCTCCATTTTGCTTATTCTGATTTTTGAAGCCGTTTGAAGAAATAGGTGCTTGGTCGGATCCAAAAACATTATACCAAGAATTTAAACTGTCCTTAACTATCCAATAGTTTTCTTTGAAAATAGCTGAATCCTTCGAGTCTATCATATTTGAGCGTTCCCCCAACCAAGTTGGACGTAAGTTCGAATGGCCAACAAAATTTAAACTGCCTTCAATGCTTTCTTGAGCATTATTTTTGATGACAAACTGGACTAAAATACCCTGTAGGCTATCTGGAACAAATTGAATCCTTTCAACAACAAGACCTTCTTTTTCAAATTTGAATATGTGTTTGTTCGCATAGGGGTAGTTTATAAACTCAGAGGCCTTGTTCAATTTCAACACCGTATTACTAACCACTATCTCCACATCGAAGCCGTCCATTAGCTTTATGGGATGGTTCCAAATTCCACCCATTTCACCTTTAATGTGCCAACCCAAGGCAGGAAAGGTTCCATCTTGATGGCCAACCATGTATACCCTGTCACCGGCTGTTACGTAGGGCGAGTTTAGGTAAGCTTCTTTTCCTCGAATATAGGGAGATTGCTTCAACAAATTTGATATAGGTTTCTCTGCAGGGGAGGAACACGCCACAATCAAAGTACTAAATAGGAGGAGGGTGATGTTTTTCATTTTTAAGTGAACTAGGTTATCAAAAGTACTGCTTTGCACCAAACTGGTAAAAACAAAAAAAGCGACCCCATTACTGGAGTCGCTTGGTATTATGGTCGTATTGTTTTACCGTCTTTGTCCTTAAAACGATATTCAAGGTACTTATAGGCATCCCTAGGTTGGATTTTGATCCATTTCTTATAGGTTTTAAACCATTTGGATCGGATAGAAGGAAATCCCTTGGTAAGGTAAGCGGCAATAAACGGATGAATGTTCAATACAATTCCGTTGATTTTTTGCTTTTGCTTAAGGATTCGCTCTAAATCCACTTGGATTTTATCAATTAAAACAATGGGAGCTTCCACTTCGGCACCCGATACGTTCGGGTTTTCCTCACTCGTTTTAATATTCATTTCTGGACGAACCCTTTGTCTTGTAATCTGTACAAGGCCAAATTTACTGGGGGGCAAAATTTTATGCTTCGCCCGATCGTCCTTCATTTCGTCCCTAAGGTGGTCATACAACTTTCGTCTGTGGTCACCTTTGGTCATATCAATAAAATCTACCACAATGATTCCACCCATGTCGCGCAAACGTAATTGTCTTGCAATTTCGGTTGCGGCCAATAGGTTTACTTCGAGTGCGGTATCCTCTTGGTTTTTTGCCTTGTTGGAGCGGTTACCGCTGTTTACATCTATTACGTGCAAAGCTTCGGTATGCTCTATAACAAGGTAAGCCCCGCGGCTCATGGATGCTGTTCGACCAAAAGAGGTCTTAATTTGACGCTCTATCCCAAATTTTTCAAAAATTGGTGCCGGACCGGTGTACAACTTTACAATGGATTCTTTTTGTGGTGCAATTTCATGCAAATAATCCTTGATTTGGTTGTAGAGTGTTTCTTCATCAATATGTATTCCGGTAAAGGAATCGTTGAAGACATCCCTAAGGATGGATGACGCCCTGTTCAGTTCCACCAAAACTTTGGATGGATGCGACGCCTTCTGCAATTTTTTGCACATGTTTGTCCATTTGGAAAACAAGTTCTGAAGATCTTTATCCAGTTCTGCAACTTTTTTGCCTTCTGCTACTGTACGTATAATTACTCCAAATCCCTTGGGCTTAATACTTTTTACAAGTCTAATAAGTCTGTCCTTTTCTTCCTTGCTCGCTATCTTTTGTGATACCGAGACTCTATCGGAAAAAGGTACCATGACCAGAAAGCGCCCAGCTATGGAAAGCTCAGAGCTAATTCTTGGTCCCTTTGTTGATATGGGCTCTTTTACTATTTGTACCAGTAGTGACTGATTGGCTTTTAGCACATCGTTGATGCTGCCATTCTTGTCAATATCTTTTTCAAATGGAAAATTTTTCAGGGAGTAATCTTTTAGTTTCCCTGTTCTAGCTTGTTTAATGAATTTTAACATTGAAGATAGTTGCGGGCCCAGGTCATGGTAATGCAGGAACGCATCTTTTTCATAACCTACATTGACAAATGCTGCATTTAGGCCTGTAACGGGTTTTCTGATCTTGGCTAGGAAGATATCCCCTACGGAAAAGTTATTATTGTCTTCTTCTTTGTGTAATTCTACTAATTTTCCATCCTTTAGTAAGGCAAAATCGACTGCATCGGGCGTAGATCTTACTATTAATTCTCTATTCACCTGAATCGATTTTTATTTATCCCACATGAATTTTGGGATAAATGATTAAACAATATATAGTATCGGTTATTTTTCGAACCGATTGAAATTCGTTTATTGAATCTCTATGTCAAAGAACGTGATAGGGTAAAATGAAAAAGTAGTTGAAACAACTACTTTTTCTTGTGTCGGTTAGCTCTTCTGCGCTTCTTACGCTTATGCGTGGCTACCTTATGTCTTTTTCTTTTCTTTCCACTCGGCATATGGCTCTTGCTTTAGTGTTGTTAATTATATTATTTTACTTGTACATTTGTCTTTACGCCTTCCACAAAAACTTTGGCGGGCTTAAATGCAGGAATATTGTGTGCAGGAATTTTGATGGTAGTGTTCTTAGAGATATTTCTACCTGTTTTTTCCGCTCTGGTCTTGATGATAAAACTACCAAAACCTCTTAAATAAACATTATCACCATTCTCCAAGGATGATTTCACCTCTTCCATAAAGGATTCTACTGTCGCTTGCACATCTCCTTTTTCAATACCTAGTTTTTCTGAGATCCTAGTTACAATATCTGCTTTCGTCATTACTTCTTATTAATTTTCAAATTTTTTTCGGCTTGCAAATATAAACATTATAATTAATCTTTCCTTTTAACCCTTTAATTTTAAGTATATAAACTGATACATTTGAGCTTTATTACTTTATCTAATGAGTTTTGCCCCAAAAATCCTGAATTGGTATCGTGAACATCAACGTGAGCTTCCCTGGAGAGAAACTCGAGAGCCTTATAGGGTTTGGCTATCCGAAATTATACTCCAACAGACCCGTGTAGCTCAGGGAATGCCCTATTATTATAGGTTTGTTGAAGCTTTCCCTACAGTTTATGATCTTGCGAACGCTCCTGAAGAACACGTGTTGAAACTTTGGCAAGGACTGGGCTATTACTCCCGCGCACGCAATTTGCACGCCACGGCCAAAATTGTTGTTGTGGATTTCCATGGAGAATTTCCAAAGACTTATAAGGGATTGAAATCTTTAAAAGGTGTTGGTGATTATACGGCCAGTGCCATTGCATCTTTCTGTTTTGATGTTGCGGAACCCGTAGTAGATGGAAATGTTTATCGTGTGCTGTCCCGATATTTTGGTGTTGATATACCTATTAATAGTACCCAAGGAATCAAATATTTTAAAGAACTCGCCCGTGAGGTGATGGACGCAGGGAACATTCGCGACTATAATCAGGGTATTATGGAGTTCGGTGCCATACAATGTGCGCCCAAAAAACCGTACTGTTTATTGTGTCCGCTTCAAGAAAGCTGTGTTGCGCTGAAAGAAAACAAAGTGGATACCCTTCCGGTAAAACAAAACAAAACCAAGGTGAGGAATCGTTACTTTAATTATTTAGTGTTGCTGGATAAAAATGAAAGTACCGTTTTGGAACAACGTAAAGGAAAGGGCATTTGGCAGAATCTGTATCAGTTTCCATTGATTGAATCCGAGAAAAGGCTTCAAGCTGAAGAATTGAAGCCGTTGATCATGGAAAAAGAAGATGTTCCAGAATTGGAATCTTTATCATTATATAATAATGAACCGATAGTACACAAATTGTCACATCAACATTTATTTACACAATTTTGGATCCTAAAAACTTCTTATATATTAGAGGAAGGAACACATTGGAATGAAATAGGTAATTTTCCGGTTCCAGTTTTGATAGCAGATTTTATTAAGACATTGAAAATTTAGTACTTTTGATTAATTAAAGAGATATGAGCGGAACATTGAATAAAGTAATGCTGATCGGGCATTTGGGAGACGAAGTCAAAATGCACTATTTTGAAGGAGGAAACTGTATTGGCAGATTCCCTTTGGCCACCAACGAGACCTATACCAATAAGCAAACGGGTGAAAGGGTGACCAATACGGATTGGCACAATATTGTTGTGCGCAATAAGGCCGCTGAAATTTGTGAAAAATACCTTAGTAAAGGTGACAAGGTTTATGTGGAGGGGCGATTGAAAAACAGACAATGGCAAGGTGAGGACGGTAATACGAGATACACTACCGAAGTGCATGTACAGGACTTTACCTTTTTAACGACCAAGAAGGAAAGTATGGCCAACGGACAATCTTCGGGTGCTCCCGCCAATCAGCAGCCTTCGCAGCCTCAGACTCCGGCGGCACCTATGGATAACACCGAAGAGGATGATGACCTACCATTCTAAAACCAACGTTTAAAAAGCAATATTAAATTGGATCCCGAGCCCTATTGTTTGGCATTTTACTTTACAGCGTTTAGTGGAATTTTCACTTTAAAAATTGTCGTGCTTGTATTGCTGTTGGCTGGTTCAGCTTTAATTTCAGCAGCAGAAGTGGCGCTATTTGGTCTTTCGCAGACCGATGTGAACGAAATGCAGGAGAGCGATTCTTCCCGAAGCAAACTGATAGTGCAATTATTGGAAAAACCACAAAAATTACTGGCTACGATTCTAATTACGAACAATGCCATTAATATAGGGGTTGTGCTGTTGTTCAGTTCCATTGGCAATACAATTTTTGCCGGTATAGATGGAACCTTTCGTTTTTTATTGGAAGTTGTGGTAGCTACCTTTTTAATATTGATGTTCGGAGAAATTCTCCCTAAGATTTATGCTAATCGTAACCGTGTACAGTTTTCGCATTTTATGGCCGTTCCCTTAAAAGGATTGAATTTTCTGTTTGCGCCATTGAGTTCACCAATGCGATCCGTTACACTGTTTATGGAAGATAAATTGGGAAAGAAAAAGTCCAATTTGAGCATAAACCACCTTTCGCAAGCGTTGGAACTTGCCTCTGAGGGGGATACTACCAAGGAAGAGCAAAAAATATTGGAGGGAATCGTAACCTTTGGAAATACGGATACCAAGCAGGTAATGCGACCAAGGATTGACATTTTTGCCCTGAACGAGAAAATGAAATTTCCAGAGGTGCTCCAAGAAATCAAAAAGAACGGATATTCTAGGATTCCAGTTTTTTCTGAAAATATGGACAATGTCTTGGGCGTCTTATATGTGAAAGACCTGTTGCCTTATATTGAAAGGAAGAACTTTAACTGGATGTCGCTTATTCGCGAGCCTTACTTTGTTCCAGAAAACAAAAAACTGGATGATTTGTTGTTGGAGTTTCAGGATAAGAAGAATCACTTGGCCGTTGTAGTGGACGAGTATGGAGGAACATCGGGAATTGTAACACTGGAAGATATAATTGAAGAAATCGTAGGAGACATTAGCGATGAGTTTGATGATGAGGATTTGGTCTTCTCGAAATTGGACGACTATAATTATGTGTTCGATGGCAAAACAACCCTAAAGGACTTTTATCGTGTAGTTAAGATTGAAGAAGAAGAAGAGTTTGAGGGCCAAAAAGGAGAATCTGAGACCATAGCAGGCTTTGTACTGGAAATATCAGGAAGTTTCCCTAAAATAGGAGAAAAAGTGTTGTTCAAGGACTACCAGTTTATTGTGGAAAGTATGGACAAAAAAAGGTTGAAACGTGTAAAAGTAACATTGCCCCATGAAGCATAATATTTTATTTTTTATTGTTGTAGCAGCACTTTTTGTAGGTTGTAAAGATGAGGTTTTACCCAAACCGAAGGCCATGTTGCGATTGGAATATCCTACGGCAGCGTATACTACCGCCGGTTCGGACTGTGTATATACTTTTGACCAAAACACGCTGTCCAATATTAAAGAAAGTAAAGACTGTTCCATGGTTTTGGACTACCCCATGATGAAAGGGTCGATCTATCTAACTTACAAACAAGTTAAAGATAATTTGGATACGCTACTTGTAGATGCACAAAAACTATCATACGAACATGTAGTAAAAGCGGATAATATTGTGGAACAACCATTTATTAACCAAGAAGATGGCGTGTATGGAATGTTCTACGAAGTAAGCGGTAATGCTGCCTCCCAGTCACAATTTTATGTAACCGATAGCATCAATCACTTTGTGACAGGCTCACTCTATTTTTATGCAAAACCCAATTACGATTCCATTCTTCCTGCAGCGATGTACTTACAGAATGACATTAGAAGAATTATGGAAAGTTTGCGTTGGAAAAAGTGATTATTGTACTGAATCCTTGGCAAGCAGGGCTTCGGCACGAGCGATACTACCATTGATTTTTTCCTTCACCTCTTTTACCTTTTCTTCTTCCTCATCCAGCCATTGCTGTTTCTCTTCGGTAAGTTCTTTGCCCTCCAATATTTCTTCGTGATTAAATCGATCTCCAAAATCCTTCATCCAATCCATCATTGCAGTATTGGCTTCTTGAAGATCTTTCATGGCAACTTCATACTTTCGACCCATTTCGGTAGAGTCCACTTTTGCTTTTAGATCACCGACCAATTTGCCGATTGTTCCCATTTTGGGCATTACCTCATCATGGATGTCCATTACCTCTTCCATTTGTGATGAACCTTCAGGTGCTTTTTTCTCCTCTTTGCAGGAGAAACTCAAAAACAAAACAGTACAGATAAGGATTGAAAAAAGTTTTTTCATGGTGTATAAAATTATGTCTTCAAATTTAACTATTTGGGACAGTAAAAATGAGGGATTAAAGCTAAATATTCAAATAAATAATAAAAGTGACTTTGGTCACATAATAGAATCTTAGGTATTCTTAAATTCGCTGATTATTTCAATTAAGAAGTAAGAGAGTATTGGATAGATCTTCACATACTTTGCCCAGACGGGTTGGCTTTTCTTCGCTTTTCATTCTCTTGATAATGATTAGCAACCTGCGCTTTTCTTCCATGTACGTATACTATAGTTTGGATAGAGAAGGGTTTATAGAACAGCTCTGTGAAAACAAGGACAAACCGGAACTTAATTGTAACGGTAAATGTATGTTGATGCAAATGCTCCGTGCCCAAGCGGAAGACGATGAACCCCTGCCGGTGATTGGTTGGGAGGAAGTTTTGGTGTTTTTTATGGAGATACCTAGTTATAATCTCCCTGATGACAACGAAAATGAGATAGCCCCATTCTATTACTCCGATTCCTATTCGTATCGCTTTAGCGATACCCTGATAAAACCTCCAATGGTTTAAGATATACCCTAAAAACGGCAAATACACATTGCCGAATATGTATAATCTTAAACATAACATCAAAAATGAATATAAGTGCACTGGCAAAACTTTGTGTTTTGCTTTTAGGGACCACTGTGTCCTACGCGCAAGTTTCAAATGCGCAAGATTCCCTAACAAAAAAACCAGTACAATTGGATGAGGTTCTTGTAGAGGGGAAAAGAAAAATAGATCCAGTTTTTTCCACGTTCAAAAGTGAGCCGGAGAAGAAAATTGTCCAATCAAAAAATGTGGCGGATCTTTTTAAAGATATCAATGGATTTAGCCTGATCAAACGCGGTAATTATGCCATAGACCCATCTTTTCGGGCTTCTCAATATGAGCAACTCAATGTTCAATTTAATGGTGGGACCAAGGTGATGCACGCCTGTCCTAACCGGATGGATCCTATTACCACTCATGTGACCCCTGAAGAGATAGAGCGGGTAGAAGTGGTTAAAGGACCATATACCTTTAGATACGGGCCCACCTTTAGCGGTATTGTAAATTTGGTGACTCAAGAAGTTGAAAAACAAGAAAAAGGATATCATGGCAAGGTGAATTTTGGTGGTGAGAACAACGGAAATGCTATTACAAGTTTTGCCAATCTAAAGTATGTCGGGGAACAGTTTGATGCGAACCTTAATTTCGGATTTCGTGATTTTGGGAATTATGAAGATGGTGATGGAAACGAAGTGCCTTCATCCTTCAAGAGCACCGATTATGGCGTTCAGGTAGGCTATAACCCCACAGAGAATCAAAGAATCCAACTTGGGTTTCGACAATCTTTTGGAAGGGATGTATTGCATGCCGGATTACCTATGGATACGGAAATAGATGATAGCAATGTGCTCTCTGTCGATTATAAGTTGGATAATATTTCTGATGGATTGCAAGCATTGAGCGCAAAGGTTTATCGTTCTAAAGTAGACCATGTAATGACCAACAAACTAAGACCGTCTTTTATGATGACAGAGGCGGTATCGGAAGTGGATGCCCTTACTGTTGGTGGTCGAGTTGAACTCGAATGGAAACCTGTTGACGACTTAAAACTCTATACTGGGTTGGATGCATTTTCAGTAGGAAGAACGGGAAATAGAACGCGTTTGGTGAAAAGAAATATGAACGGAGATTTGTTGCCTACTCCCATGGAGTTTGTTGATGAGGTATGGCAAGATTCCCAAATTGATGATTATGGTGCCTTTGTGGAAGGGAAATACCCGTTGTCGGAAAAGTTTTTGTTGAATGTTGGGGCGAGGTACGATATGGTGCGATCCAAAACGGATGCACCAGCTGACGATTTTGTTGCTGAATATCCCGATTTGGATACAAGAACGGAGCATAACTTTAGTACAACAGCATCATTTAAGTATATGGCCACATCCAATCTTTTATTGGAATTGGCCTACGGTAGAGGAGTACGTTCCGCGAATATGATTGAAAGATTTATCAATCATTTTACGGTTGGGCAAGATCCTTACGAATATGTGGGTAACCCCTATTTGGATGCCGAGGTGAACAATCAATTTGAACTGGGCGTTAAAGCAAATACCAATTTTGAGGGATATGCCTTCAACCGATTGGATTATGGGGCTTCTGTCTATTATTCTATCTATGACAATTACATTGTTCCTGTGATAGACCCATCATTGAATAAAAAGTATATGCCGATGGCTGAGCCTACTGACGTAAAAAGATTCACCAATTTGAATGATGCCTACAAAACGGGGTTTGAAGTTTTTGGGGAATTGGCCTTCTTGGAAGATTTTGCATTTAAAACAGAAGTGTCCTATGTGTATGCAAAAAATCAAGATTTGGATGAATCACTTCCATTGACTCCACCTTTGGTGACCCGTTTTAATTTAAGTTTTGAAAGGGAAACGATTTGGGCTAGGGCAACCTATACCCTTACTTCGAAACAATCCGATATAGCACTTTCCTTTGGAGAGCAAACAACGGATGGTTATGGAGTAATGGATTTGCGTTTTGGGGCAAAACCCTTTGAACATTTAACAGTTGGAATTGCAGCGTCCAATATTTTTGATGAGACCTATAATAACCATTTGAATTTCTCTTTTGTGAACCAAGCAGATTATGGCAGAGTGCCTATCAATGATCCTGGAAGAAACCTATCTGCTTTTATACAGTACAGTTTTTAGCAAATTGATGAACAATAAAAAAGGCGCTCTGAAAGGAGCGCCTTTTTTCTATTAAAAAATCTTGTTTATTTAAAGTCTGATGCCTCAACCCCTTCGTTTACCTTAATTTCTTTTACGATAAACTCCATATTCTGAGGTCCCATGCTTTGCATTAACTTAAATGGAAATTTAATGCCAGACACTTCTTGGTAATCACCATAGCCCATGGTACTGGTCATTTGTTGGCCTTGAACCTCTTGCGTGTTGATTTCTTGTACCTTAAGTCCAGTTTCCACATCATAGAAAGCAGTTTTACTATCGCTGATCTTCAATTTGTAGGCTTTTTTGTCACCCACGGGCTCAATGCCTTCTAATGAAACATCTCCTGCCGCCAAGTAATTTAATTCGGGAAAAGCGGCAGATTCTTCTTTGATTTTTGCAATCTCTTCTGGAGAAAGGTCTTTGCGCTGACCTTGAACCACCATATATCCAGCATCACCATCCAAAACTTGTTTTTGCATGGAGTTACCTTGTACTTTTACGTCTTGCATAAATTGGTCTTGGGCAGTTTTCTTCATCTCAAGTTCCAATTTCATGCCCTGCATTTCGGCTTCGGCCACCATGGAGTAAGAATCCACACCTTCCAGTTTTGATTTCCCTCCAACAGCTTCAATATACTTTTCCAAAACGGTATTGGCATCCATACCTTCTGGAATGGCAGTATTATAGTTTGGTTTTTCCGTTTTGCTGGCATACTTATCGTAGAAAAGTACTGGAACATCTTTTTCGTTAAAGGATACCTTTTCCAAGTTTTCCAAAACATCGCTCCCTTTTCCTGTTACAACAACACGTGCGTTGGAAGTTGAAAAATGTTTTTGGGCAGCTTTCTGAACGTCCTCCTTGGTTATGGCATCCAACCGTTCTAAATAGGTTTCGTAAAAATCTTTTGGAAGATTTTCGGTTTCTATATTCAAAGCATAATTCGCGACCGTTTCTGGTTTTTCGAGGGCCATCACAAAGCTTCCGGCATATTTTGCTTTAGCATTTGCCAACTCTTCGTCAGAAACAGGTTCGGAAGTCATTTTGTCTATCTCTTTCAATATTTCTACCACCGAGCTATCGGTAACTGCGTTACGTACTTGCGCGTAGGCGTTAAATCGCATTGGACTATACTTATTGGCTCTGATTCCAGAATAGGAGCCATAAGTGTATCCTTTGTCTTCTCTCAGATTTTTGAATAAGCGGGCTTGGGAGCCTCCTCCCAAAATTCTGTTTGCCAAAAGGGCATCCAAATAATCCTCATCTTTCATTTTTAAATCGGTGATGTTTTCTACCGCAACTTCAGATTGCACGGCGTTGGGTACATCAACAAAGTTGATTTGCGTATACTGCACATCTTTTGGGTCGGAGTAGCTGAACGATGGTGGTGCAGCTTTGGACCATGGCGTAAAGGCTTTTGTGACCAGTTCTTTAACTGTATCAAAGTCAACATCGCCAATCACAACCAAATAAGCGTTGGCAGGTACAAAATAGGAACGATAAAACTGCTCCACATCCAATAAGGTAACATTGTTCACCGTTTCTTCGGTCATAAACTCACCATAAGGATGGTTTTTGCCATAGGCCAAAGCTAGCTGAACCCTATCTGCAATAGCGGAAACATCTTTTTCTTCTGATTTGATGCCGGTGATTATCTTCTCTTTTTCCTTTTCAAATTCCTCTTGGGTAAAGTTTGGATTGAGTGCGGCATCGGCCATCAACTCCAAAATTCTTGGAAAATATTTGGATAGCGAACTGGCAAAGGCACTTTGATCCCCTATAAAGATATTGGCGCCCAAAAAGTCCACTTCATCATAAAACTCATCTTTGGGAATGTTTTTAGATCCTTTTCCCAACATACTTCCGGTAAGCGCAGAGACACCTGCTTTATCCCCCTCCATAATGGGTGGGTTGTCAATGGAGAGTTGAATGCGTACCCGTGGTAACTTATGGTTTTCGACCACCAGTACTTTTAAACCGTTTTTGAGTTCAAAACGGGCTGGCTCTTTTAAGTTGATTTTTGGAGCGGGGCCTGCTTCTGGCGGTGTGCTCCTGTCTATTTGTGCGTAAGAGGCTGTCATAAATAACGACAGTGCAGCTAAAACTATGTACTTTTTCATTTTAATTAGCGTCTTTTTGTTCTGGTAAATACTCCAATTCGATGCGTTGGTTCACCTTCAAATATTTTTTGGCCACTTCCATGATTTCCTCACGGGTTATGGAACGGTAAATGTCTATTTCTGTATTGATGAGGTTGGTATCATCCTTTAGCATATAATTTTCGGCCAAAGAGTTGGCAATGCCCTCAACACCGCTGTTGGCATTTACAAATTGGTTTTCGAACTTATTCTGAAGTTTTTGGTAATCTTTTTCGGAAATCAATTCCATTTGGAGTTTTAAAATTTCTTCATCAATTTCTTTTTTGATGTCTTGAATGGAATTGTCTCCTACCGGAAGCCCTCCAACAATGTAAGAACTGTAATCTTCCGCATCAATAGGTACGGAAAGTATCTGCAGTGCCATTTTTTTCTCGTCGACCAATTTCTTGTAGAGTTTGGAACTCTCACCACTACTCAAATAGGTAGAAATCATGTTGATGACATAAGAATCCCGCTGTCCTTGACCTGGTGTTCTATATGCCAATAGAATCGCAGGAATTTGTATGTTGGGGTCATGATATTTAGCGAAGACTGTTTTTGTAATCGGTTCTTCCTTTACATTTGGTCTTTGTATTTCAGCTCCTCTTGGGATCGGGCCAAAATAGTCTTCGATCATCTTTTTGGTCTTGGCGGTTTCAAAGTCACCAGCTACGACCAATACAGCATTGTTGGGTACGTAGTATGTTTTATTGAACTTTTTGAAATCGTCCAAAGTAGCACTGGCCAAATGCTCCAAAGAACCAATAACTCCCCATCGGTAAGGGTGTTCGGTGTAAAGATTTTTGAGAATTTCATTGAAAAAGGCGCCATAAGGCGAGTTGTCCACTCTAAGCCTTCTTTCTTCTTGAACCACTTCTTTTTGGGTGTCCACTCCAACTTGCCCGATAATAGGGTGCATCAAGCGTTCGGATTCCAACCAAAGACCAACTTCTAAACTATTGGAAGGGAAAACTTCATAATAATAAGTTCGGTCTAAAAAGGTATTGGCATTATTTCTT
Organism: Flagellimonas lutimaris; assembly: GCF_051494225.1. Taxonomy (GTDB): domain Bacteria; phylum Bacteroidota; class Bacteroidia; order Flavobacteriales; family Flavobacteriaceae; genus Flagellimonas; species Flagellimonas lutimaris_A. Next base: position 496,051 of record NZ_JBNPYE010000002.1, read on the forward strand.
CCTCCGTTGGCCGCGGTTATTTGGTCCCATTCACCTCTTTCAATGTTTTTGGTCCCTTCGAACAATAAGTGTTCAAAAAAATGTGCAAAACCTGTTTTGTCCGGGTCTTCGTCTTTAGATCCCACATGGTACATTACGGATGTGGTGACCACTGGGGCTGAGTTGTCCTGGTGCAGGATAACATGGAGCCCATTGTCTAGATCATACTCTTCAAAAACTACTTCTTGTGCAGAGAGCAGCACTACTCCAAAGAGCATTGTAAATGCAGAAAACAAATGTTTTTTCATGTTAATAGTCAGTATTTAAAAATTGATGTTGCTAAGAGGTTGGTGTCGATTTTCCAATCGATGTTACGCTAAATATAAAATATTTTCCCGAAGACCTGCAGATTTATAAAAGTCTTAGGGTTTAAAATGTGGTATAATTCACAAACATTCAGTAAATTATACATGAATCCAAAAAGAAAAAATATGAAAAATTTAACCCTTCCAATTAGATATGGTATAGTTACCAGTGCTGTTCTGATTGCTTATTTTTTGATATTGGCCTTGATGGGAAAGCACACCAACGTATTTTACAGTCTTTTCAATGGAGTGATTACAGGATTTGGGATATATGAAACCATCAAGTACACCAAAATAAAGCAAGGTCAGAAATTTAGTTATGGAAATGGGTTTACGGCAGGCATTACCACTGGATTTGTGGCCACCTTGCTTTTTACCATTTTCTTCGCCCTTTATGCTACAGAGTTTGATACTTCTTTTCTGGACAAACTTTCCACAGCATGGTCCAGTGATTACAAAAATTTCCAGGGTATTGTATTTTTTACGGTGGCCATTATGGGATTTGCCACAACCTTAGTCTTAACGCTTTCTTTTATGCAACTCTTTAAAACAAGCAACAATTCAAAAAAAATAATGGGCTAAATCAAAGAGGAATACTTGTAGATTAAGGATTTAGCAGTATATTTGCACCCGCTAATTTTGATAAAGCGAAATAATTTTAATCTAATTAACGCATTATGTACGCAATTGTAGAGATGGCAGGGCAGCAATTTAAAGTTGCAAAAGACCAAAAAGTGTACGTTCACCGTTTGCAAGAGGATGAAGGTAAAAAAGTTACTTTCGACAAAGTTCTTCTTTTGGAAGATGGTGGTAACGTAACCATTGGCGCCCCAGTCATAGAAGGTGCGGCTGTTGAAGCCAAAGTTGTTAAGCACCTTAAAGGAGATAAGGTAATCGTCTTTAAAAAGAAAAGACGTAAAGGTTACCAAAAGAAAAACGGTCACAGACAATATTTGACTGAAATCGTTGTTGAAGGTATTGTAGCCAAAGGCGCTAAGAAAGCGGCTCCTGCTAAAGCAAAAGCTGAAACAAAGCCAGCTGCAGAACCTAAAGCTGAGAAAAAAGCGGCAGCTCCTAAAAAAGAAGCTCCAAAGGCAACCGAGGATTTAAGCTCTAAAACTGTTGCCGAATTGAAGGAAATGGCAAAAGCCAAGGAAATTACCGGTTACTCTTCCATGAAGAAAGCCGAGTTGATCGAAGCGTTAAGCAAATAAAGAAAAGAACTAAAATTTATATATCATGGCTCACAAGAAAGGTGTAGGTAGTTCAAAAAACGGTAGAGAATCAGAATCGAAACGCTTAGGTGTTAAGATTTTTGGTGGTCAGGCAGCAATTGCTGGTAACATCATTGTAAGACAACGGGGTACCAAGCATAATCCTGGCGAAAATGTATACGCAGGAAAAGACCATACTTTGCACGCCAAGGTAGATGGTATTGTTAAGTTTGAAAAGAAAGTTGGTGGTAAATCCTATGTTTCCATCGAACCTTTTGAAGCTTAGTAAGCAACAATAATATTTAATAAAAAAGCTCTGCATTTGCGGAGCTTTTTTATTTTAATTGGATGCCAAGTTTAAAATCGAAGTTTTCGTTTTCGAGCTGTAATTTCCCAAGTATCTACTTTTTGCCCGTTTTCAATTACCGAGACTTCATCATGCAGATTAATAGTGGGACAGATGTGATACGGAATACCGTAAAACACATCGCCTACTTTGTATCTGTCCCAATGTTTTACCTTGATTACACCATGTTCTTCACTTTGTGAAAGTAGCTCATAATCCTCCAAGTTCAAGAATTTAACCCGTTTGTCAATCGGGTTCTCAGCTGCAACCGATTTATGGCCCAAATCCACCGTTATTATACCCTCCGTAGGCTTAGAAATTACCCGTGTAACCAAAAGAGCGGCGGGCTTAAAATTTTGTTCCGTTAATTTTTCACCATAGCCCCAATCCCAAAGTACGCAAGTGCCCGGGCTGGTAATTCTACTTTTCTCTATTAAATGAGAGGTGAATGAAGGTGTTCCGCCACAAATCATTCGAGCATCCGGAAACCTTTCCTGAACAGCCTTAAAATAGGTGTTTACAATTTTAAATCCCTTTTCAATCTTAGTTTTCCTCTCGGAAAAATCAGAATCACGTAGGTGGCCATCATATACATGAAAGCCTTTAAAAGACAAACCTTTACAGGTGTTCAGATATGCCATGAGTTCATCCAGTCCCTTTCCTATTTCAATGCCGGACCGATTCATGCCATTATTGATATCAATGTAAATAGGAATGGTAAGCCCATATTCCAATCCTTTTTGGTTTAAAAGGTCCGCGCTATCCTCATTGTCCAAAATCGTGGAAAACTGGGTTTTTTGGAAGTGCTTTATCAAATCCATAAGGCGTTCCACTTTTGGGCCGACCAGTTGGTGGGCAATCAAGACACTTTCGGCACCGGCCTCGGCGGCAATCTCCGCTTCGGATATGGTAGAGGCTTTAAAATTGGAAATTCCAGATGCCAGCAAGAGTTCCATAACCTTGGGCATTTTGTTGGTTTTGATGTGTGGCATCAATCTTTGCGCTTTTCCATCAACGAGTGAAATCATCTCATTTATATTGTACTTGACATGCTCCAAGTACAATGCAATTGAAGGAGAATCGACTGTTTCCACATTTTGTATGGTGTACCAATTATTTTCCATTACTATTCTTTTTCGTTCGAATAAAGGTAATAATCACAATCGGATGGCCCGTAATTTTTAAAAAACTAAAATGGGCTTATACCTAGAATCACTTTTCAGAAAAGAGCATCTAGTAAAAATCTTTTCGTAGCTTTAATAACATTAACTATAAATCTTATATCATGAAAAAAGTAATTATTTCTTCTTTATTGGCCTGCTCAATTTTGTTTTCAAGCTGCTTAGGTTCTTTCAGTGCTTTCAATAATTTAAAAGATTGGAACCAAGGACTAACAGATAGTAAGTTTTTGGACAACCTAATTTTTTGGGGATTGAATATAGTACCTGTTTATGGGTTATTCTTTCTAGGAGATGTCATTATATTCAATGTTATTGAGTTCTGGTCAGGTTCCAACCCTATTGCTATGAAGGATGGGGAATCCGAGACTCAAATGGTGGAGCATGATGGAAACACCTTTGAAATGATAGCAACCAAGAACAGAATTCAGGTTACTGTTGTTGAAGGGCCTAAAAAAGGAAAGAAAATTGATTTGGTGTACAAGCCGGATGAGAAATCTTGGAACGCTATACGTCCTAATGGAGAAATTATAAAACTATCCTCTTTTGAAGAAGGTTTCTACATTGTTTACATGCCAAATGGTGAAGAAGTAAAAATTGACCCAATGAGTACTAAGGAAGAAGGATTGGCTTTGCTACAGGAAAGTAAAACTTGCTACTATGGTGAAACCTTGTTAGCGGATTAAGAACATAATATCCAATAAAAAAACCCATGGTTCTGCCATGGGTTTTTTGTTTTATATCACTTTTGTACTTAGTATCTGTAATATTCAGGCTTAAATGGTCCCTCTACTTTTACACCGATATAATCTGCTTGCTCTTCATTAAGTTCGGTCAATTCAGCACCTAAACGGGACAAGTGCAATCTGGCTACCTTTTCATCCAAATGCTTGGGAAGCATATACACTTCGTTGGCATATTTGTCGCTATTCTTCCAAAGCTCAATTTGTGCCAAGGTCTGGTTAGTGAAAGAGTTGCTCATGACAAAACTTGGGTGGCCTGTGGCGCATCCTAAGTTTACCAATCTTCCTTCGGCCAAGATAACTACATCCTTACCATCAATAGTGTATTTGTCCACTTGTGGTTTTATTTCATCTTTGGTGTCACCGTAGGTCCCATTTAACCAAGCCATATCGATTTCATTGTCAAAATGCCCAATATTACAAACAATGGCCTTGTCTTTTAGAGCTCTAAAATGCTCTTCACGGATGATGTCTTTGTTTCCTGTAGTGGTGATTACAATATCGGCTTTGGAAATAACGGTCTCCAATTTTTTCACCTCAAAACCGTCCATACAAGCTTGAAGGGCGCAAATTGGGTCAATTTCCGTTACCGTAATTATGGCACCAGCACCGCGGAAAGATGCCGCAGTTCCTTTTCCAACATCACCATAACCTGCAACAACCACACGCTTGCCTGCCAACATAGTGTCGGTGGCTCTACGAATGGCATCCACAGCACTTTCGCGACATCCATACTTGTTGTCAAATTTGGATTTGGTTACAGAATCGTTCACGTTAATGGCCGGCATTGGGAGAGTTCCTTTCTTCATTCTTTCATACAAGCGATGTACTCCCGTAGTGGTTTCTTCTGAAAGACCTTTTACACCTCCCGCCAATTCTGGATATTGGTCCAAGACCATATTGGTAAGGTCGCCACCATCATCCAAAATCATGTTCAATGGCTTTCTATCTTCTCCAAAGAATAATGTTTGCTCGATACACCAGTCAAATTCCTCTTCGTTCATTCCTTTCCATGCATAAACGGGGATGCCGGCAGCAGCAATAGCAGCAGCAGCGTGATCCTGAGTGGAAAAAATGTTGCAAGAACTCCAGGTTACCTCTGCTCCAAGGGCCACCAAGGTTTCAATCAAAACAGCGGTTTGAATGGTCATGTGAAGACAACCGGCAATCCTAGCACCTTTTAAAGGTTGTTGGCTTCCGTATTCTTCACGCAATGCCATAAGACCTGGCATTTCGGCTTCGGCCAACTCAATTTCTTTCCTTCCCCAATCTGCAAGAGAGATATCCTTTACTTTATAAGGTACATATGGAATTGTCTTTGTGCTCATACTTTTTATAAATTTACTTTTGTAGCTTAGCTTAAATAGTGCGACAAAGATACGAAATCACTTAACTTTTGTTAATGCCCGTTTACAAAACAATAACAGTTTCCCCGACCACTAAAGTTTACATCTGGAAGGTTACCGAGCCAGAAGTGGAACTTTCCAAAGATGTGGAGCTTACACAGCATTGTCAGAACCGTATGGACGGTATGAAATCAGAGGCCCACCGAAGGGCTTTTTTAAGTATTCGCCATCTTATGGCGGAGGCAGGTTATGTAGATCATGATCTGTACTACGATGATTTTGGTAAGCCCCATCTTAAAGATGGAAAGTTCATCTCCATTACCCATTCGCACAATTTTACTGGAATTATCATTAGCGAAACTGATGAAGTCGGTATCGATATTGAGATGCAACGAGATAAAATCCTTCGGATTGCCCACAAATTCACACCGATTCAAGAATATAAAACCTTGGCGAATTCCGAAGCGTTGATGCGAAAACTGACCATTGTTTGGGGAGCTAAGGAATCACTCTACAAAATCTATGCGCAACAGGGGTTAAGTTTTTTACGACATATCAATGTTATTGATTTTTATTTTGATGATACCAGAACAGTGGCAGAAATCATGTATCAAGGCAAAAAATCGCATTATGAAGTTCAATTCTTGGAGTTTGAAGGATTTACTTGTGTGTATGCCTTAAAAATGATGGGGGGATGAAGATTCCTTTTCGTAGTTTTGTCCGGAAACCATAACTGCCCATGAAAATATCCGTTGAACTTACTTTATCCCCCCTTCAGGACGATTTTGAAGCACCGATCATTGCTTTTATAAAAAAGCTACGCGATTCAGGACTTACCGTTTTGGAAAATCCTTTGAGTACACAGGTTTTTGGGGATTATGATAAAGTAATGAAACTGCTCCATTCCGAAATCAAAGAAAGTTTTGAAAACTTGGACCATGTGGTACTGACCATGAAAATGGTAAAATCCGACCGAAGCGAGTATGAACCCCATTTTTGATTTTTTTCTAGGTCCCTACGCAGACCGGGAACTATCCCTGATTATTTTAGAGGCTACCGCTTTTTTCTTTGGAATTGCTAGTGTGATCTATGCCAAAAAAGAAGATATTTTGGTGTACCCCACAGGCTTGGTTGCAACTGTGATAACTACCTACATATTTTTTACAGATCGCTTATTTGGGGATATGATGATGAATTTCTATTACTCCATTATGAGTATTTATGGCTGGTGGAATTGGGCCCGAAGAAAAGATAATAGGGAACATGTAGTGCATATTTCCAGAACAAATGCCAAGGAGAAATGGATTGGATTTGGGTTCTTTTTATTAACCATGTTGGTTACGTATGGCGTGTACAAGATATTTGGGGCAGAAATAGGACCAACCAATTACGTGGATATTTTTACTTCAGGTGTTTTTTTCACAGCAATGTGGTACATGGCCAATAAAAAGTTGGAAAACTGGACCCTTTGGATTTTGGGTGATTTAATAACTGTACCTTTGTATGCATATAGAGGATGGGGGATGTTCTCTTTACAATACCTCATTTTTACTGTATTGGCAATACAGGGATATCTAGTATGGAAGAAAAACTTGGGCAACAGCCTTCAAACCTCATAAAAGTAGTCCTTTTTGGACCTGAATCTACCGGCAAGACAACGTTGTCCAAACAGTTGGCCAAGTATTACAATACTGAATGGGTGCCCGAATATGCCCGCGAATACCTTCAAGATAAATGGGACAGGGAACAGAAAACTTGTGAGCCGCACGACTTGGTTCCTATCGCATATGGACAGATGCGTTTGGAAAACGAATTGGCAAAAAAGGCAAACAAAGTACTTATTTGCGATACTGATCTTTTGGAAACCAAAGTATATTCCGAGGCCTACTATAATAGCACCTGTGACCCACAATTGGAAAAATACGCCTTAAAAAATACCTACGACCTTTACTTCTTGACATATATTGATACACCATGGGAAGCGGATGATTTACGTGACAAACCAGATGAAAGAGAACGAATGTTTGCGTATTTTAAGGAGGCTTTGGAGAATAATAACAGGAAATTTATTATCTTAAAAGGGGATAAAGCGTCAAGGCTATCCACAGCAATAAAACACATAGATAAACTTCTCCAAAAACATGATTGAATTAAGTCCTAAAGACTTGGAACAATTGGATTCCAAAGGAATTTCCAAAGAAAAAGTAGAAAATCAAATACAAACATTTAAAGAAGGCATCCCTTTTGTTCAACTATCACAGGCTGCTGTGGTGGGCAACGGCATACTTCGGTTCTCCGAAAAGGAGGAACTAGACCTGCTTCAATATTTTGAAGATCATAGGGGCGACCTTGATCTATTAAAATTTGTGCCCGCATCCGGAGCAGCTTCTCGAATGTTCAAGGCGATATTCAATTTTTTGGAAGCATTTGACCCTTCCACGGAAAACCTATCCGACTATATTCAACGAACCGGTGATACCGATGTGCAAAAGTTTACCGAGAATCTCTCCGATTTTCCTTTTTACGATTTGATCATGTCAAGAATAGAAGGCAAAGCATCCAACAAGGATGAAGAAGCCTATCTTTTTGTAGAGGAAATGTTGACGGAAGGTGGTCTTAACTACGGGTTTTATCCCAAAGGTCTTTTACCTTTTCATAAATATGAATCTGGTACCGCTACCCCATTTGAAGAACATTTAAAAGAAGCTGCGCTTTATGCTAAAACAAAAGGCAAGGCCAATCTTCATTTTACGGTATCGGAACAGCACGATGAGATGTTTGCCAAAGAAGAAGGGTTGGTGGCCCCGAAAGTTTCAAAGAAAACGGATACTACTTTCAACGTCTCGTATTCCAATCAAAAACCATCCACAGATACCATCGCTGTGGATATGGAGAACAAACCCTTCAAAAACAGTGATGGAACTATTCTGTTTCGTCCAGGCGGACATGGAGCCCTTATAGAAAACCTTAATGATCAAGATGCTGATATTATCTTCATTAAAAATATTGATAATGTGGTGATTGATAAGAATTTGGAAACGGTTTCCAACAGCAAAAAAATGTTGGCAGGTGTTCTAAAAAAGGTTCAGGATAAGGCCTTTGCTTATGCTAAACTTTTGGAAGAAGGTGATGTTTCCGTGGAAAAAGCAGATGAGATAAAAGCATTTTTGGAAAAAGACCTCAATGTTCGAATGCCCAATAATTATGATGATTTAGGAGTGGAAGAGCAAAAATCGGTTTTGAAGGATAGAATTAATCGTCCTATCCGAATTTGCGGAATGGTCAAAAATGAAGGGGAGCCTGGGGGAGGTCCTTTTTGGATCAAGGATGGCGAGGGAAATATTTCTCTTCAAATTATAGAGTCTGCCCAGATTGATATGGACAATAAGGACCAAGCTGCCATATTACAAAATTCAACACACTTTAATCCAGTAGATTTGGTTTGTGGTGTTCGAAACTATAAAGGGGAAAAGTTTAATTTGTTGGACTATGTAGATTCCAAGCAGGGATTTATTACGGGAAAAACCAAAGAAGGAAAAGAACTGAAAGCTCTGGAGCTTCCAGGTTTATGGAATGGAGCCATGGCGTTTTGGAACACTATTTTTGTGGAGGTGCCATTGGTGACCTTCAATCCTGTAAAGACGGTCAATGACCTCTTAAAGCCAACCCACCAAGCATAAGAGCTTTGTAAACAATATATTAAACCCGCCTTTTTTAAAAAGAGCGGGTTTTTTTGTGCTTTGATGTGACCTGTCTACAAAAAACGTGTCTTAAAAGTATATTCGAAATTGTTTTCGATGACATGATTAAATTTTGATAATCCTTGCGGGTTGTCTCAACTAGGTTGGTTGATTTGGTAAGAGACCGTGCATTTTGCGCGGTCTTCTTTTCATAAGGTTCGGAAACGATAGGCAACAGCATAAATATGTTTTATAAAATAGTTCTGTTCTTTAATCTAGTCTCAGTAGGCATGGCCTTGTATATATTGATATCATACCTAAAAAACAGAAGTAATAACAAGAACATGAAGAATCAGGATGATGCTATGTAAACACTAGCCACGTATTATCCATTTCTGCCAATCTGTACCATGGTCTTTTTTCCTTGTGACCATTAAATTGGCAACAATGAGAGGCTGCTTCGGCAGCCTTTCTTTTTTATAATATTTCTAATTCGGTATTTTTTTAGAATTAATTGAATTTGTTTTTAAAAATGAGGACAACAGCTTACATTTGTCACATCTCAAAGGGGTGCTTTTACCAAAAGGCTGAGATTATACCCAATGAACCTGGGCGGGTAATGCTGCCAAGGGAATGCGCAAGTCGCATCTTGGAATTTCTGTGTTTCCTTAGAAACAACAATCAATTACTAACAAAGAATAATGACCCCTTTTATTCGTAACATTTTTACGAATGAAACTCTATTCAATTATTCAATTAAGGGCCGTTCTTGGCTCATTGCGACCGACAAACCATAAACGGAATCGTATCAAAACTTTATGTGCAATTATGGCCTTGTTTGGCTTATCTCTTGCCATGAGTGCCCAAGAAGAACCCATTGACACTCTCGAAGGAAAAAAAGTGGTACTGGACGAGGTGCTGGTACAAGCGGTTAGGGTAACCAAAGATTTTCCCATTACTTTTTCTGATTTGGACAAAGTGGAATTGGCTCCACGAAACTTGGGTCAGGATATTCCTGTTCTCATGAATTTTATGCCAGCAGTGGTCACTACCTCCGATGCTGGTGCTGGAATTGGTTACACAAGTATTCGAGTTCGCGGTAGCGATGCCACACGGGTAAACGTGACCATTAACGGAGTTCCCTACAACGATGCCGAATCGCAGGGAACCTTTTGGGTGAACATGCCCGATTTTACCTCTTCCACCCAAAGTTTGCAATTGCAGCGTGGAGTAGGTACTTCCACAAATGGAGCTGGTGCCTTTGGGGCAAGTTTGAACATGCTTACCGATGCTTTTTCCAAAGAAGCCTATGCTCGAATTTCGTCTTCTGTGGGAAGCTTTAATACCCTGCGGAACAATGTGAAGTTCAGTACAGGATTGATGAACGACCATTTTGAATTTTCTGGACGATTGTCGCGAGTAACTTCGGATGGCTATGTGGATCGTGCATCCGCAGAATTGGACGGTTATTTTCTTCAAGGCGTTTATAATGATGACAACACTTTGATCAAAGCATTGCTTTTTGGAGGTCATGAAGTTACCTACCAAGCCTGGAACGGTATAACAGCAGATCAGTTGGAAAATAACCGTACCTATAATTCTGCCGGAGAGTATACCGATGATAACGGGGTCATCCAATATTATGACAATGAGGTCGACGATTATAAGCAAGACCATTTTCAATTACATTGGTATGAAACCTGGAATTCCGCTTGGAACACACATTTGGCCGTCCACTACACACGTGGTCGAGGGTTCTTTGAGCAATACCGGGAAGACGATGATTTTGCTACCTATGGTTTGGAGCCGATTACGGTAAACGGCGATTTGGTGGAAAACACGGATTTGATTCGCCGCCGATGGTTGGACAATGATTTTTATGGAACCATTTTTTCTGCCACCTATAATAACGATAATCTGGAATTCATCGTAGGTGGTGGTTATAATGAGTACAAAGGGGATCACTTTGGTGAAATTATCTGGGCCGAATATGCCAGCAACAGCGAAATTCGAGACAGATATTACGATGATAATTCTACCAAAACCGATTTTAATATTTATACCAAGGCCAATTATAAGTTGACGGACCAATGGTCCTTATTTGGAGATGTGCAATACCGCGGCGTTACCTATGAGGCCAACGGAGATGAAACCGGTCTGGTGGATGATACCTTTAACTTTTTTAATCCGAAGGCTGGGGTTACGTTCGATTTGAACCGTAACAACAATTTCTATTTCTCTTACGCAAGGGCCAATCGTGAGCCAAACCGTAATGATTATGAGAGCGGAAGTCCAAAGCCGGAAAAACTCAACGATTTTGAGTTGGGGTGGAGGTATGTTTCCCCAAGTTTTCAGTTAAATACCAACGTATACTATATGCGCTATAAAGACCAGCTGGTGTTAACGGGAGAATTGAACGATGTGGGAGCTCCACTGCGATCTAATGTAGGGGACAGTTACCGTTTAGGGCTGGAAATCGACGCAAATGTTAGCTTGTCCAATGCATTTAAATGGAGGCCAAACATTGCTCTGAGCGATAACAGGAATATGGATTTCTTTTTTGAGCGTGATGGAGAGCTTCAGAATTTGGGTAATACCCATATTGCATATTCACCACAATTGATTGCTGGGAATATCATTTCCTATCAACCTAATGAAAACTTTCAGCTTTCCTTGTTGTCCAAATTTGTAGGCAAGCAGTATTTGGGAAATATAGATTCTGATGGTTCTGTTTTGGACAGTTACACGCAGACTGATTTCAATATTCAATACACCATCAATACCAATTCCTTTGTGAAAAGCATTGTGCTATCTGGTTTGGTGAACAATATTTTTGATGCCGATATTGTTTCCAATGGATATTTCTACACTTTTGATGATGATTATTCCAACCCTGGAACCATCACAACCATAGAAGGTGCTGGATACTACCCACAAGCAGGAATCAACTTTCTTCTGGGAGCAACAGTCAATTTTTAATATTGATAATCAACGGGATTCTGTAATTTTAACACAATGACAGAATCCCGTTTTAATTTTTCCGAAGAAAAACCGCTCTGCTGGGGTGTTATTGGCTGCGGTGGCGTTACTGAAAAGAAGAGCGTTCCCGCTTATAAAGCCACTCCCGGTTTTAGGGTCGATATGGTCATGCGGCGCAATACCGAAAAGGCCGAAGATTACGCCAAACGCCACCATATTCCAAAATGGACCACCAATGCAGATGAAGTGATCAATAATCCTAATATTGATGCTGTTTATATCGCTACACCACCCAACACCCATAAATTTTATGCGCTAAAAGCTGCAGCAGCTGGCAAAGTTTGTTGTGTGGAAAAGCCGATGGCCCCAACCTATGAGGATAGTTTGGTGATTTATGAAGCCTTTCGGGCTAAGAACATTCCACTTTTTATAGCGTATTATCGACGTTCTTTGCCGCGTTTTTTAAAAATTAAACAATGGTTGGATGATGGCTTGATTGGTGAAGTTCGCCATATCCATTGGCAAAAGACCAAAGCGCCAAACGAAATTGATTTGAGTAAAAAATATAACTGGCGGACCGATGCAACTATCGCCCGAGGTGGATATTTTGATGATTTGGCCAGCCATGGACTGGATTTGTTCGCCTTTCTTTTAGGTGATATTGTCGATGCCAACGGTTTTGGAATAAATCAACTCGACTTGTATTCCGCTTTTGATGCAGTAACAGCAAATTGGATGCACGAGGGAGGTGTCACAGGTACGGGCAGTTGGAATTTTGGAACGTATCACAGAACGGACAAAGTTGAAATATTGGGATCTCAAGGAAGTATTCGCTTCGCTGTTTTGGACGAAGCTCCGTTAGAACTCAAGAATGAATCAGGCTATCAAGCTTTGGAAATTCCAAATCCAGAGCATATACAAGAGTTTCATGTGGAAAATATGAAGCAGCATCTATTAAGTGAAGCAGTGCATCCATCAACTGGAAAAACAGGTCTTCATACCAGTTGGGTCATGGAAAAAATTTTGAGCCGATACTGATCAGTTGGAAATTATCACCGTGTTCCCGCTTTGGGTAGCCCTATAAAATAGGAGGTCGTAATATCTGTTACCATCGTCGGGCCTATCCAATTGTTGTCCGGTAAAAAGGCTGTAGGTATATCCTTCACAACTACAAACCACATTTTGCCCGTCTATCATCATAGTGGAGCATTCGTTGGGAGTGTGGTTAGGACAACTGGCCTCAAAGGCATAATAAGTATTTAAACTGGATTTTATCACAAAAGCACCTCTTGTTCCCACACCATTATTGCCAACATATACCGGATTGCCAATATTGTTGAGGTTGTTATATAGGGGTAGATTGAGATTTAATTCAAATCGAAACCGTACTTCCTGCAAATAAGGATTTCGGTTGCTGTTATCCGAGCTACAGGATAGAACAAGTGCCAAAAGAACAATGGCCCAGAAGTGCTTCATAGTCAATGTTTGAAAACGATTCTGGAACAAAGTTGATGAAAAATTACTTATATTTGCGTTAAATCCTCGCAAAAATACCGTGCAGGTCATGGGTATAGTTGAGGATTTTTTGTATTTGTAGAGTAAGAGTTCATTGGGGAAATTTTTTGATTTTCTTCGATGCCTCTTTGCATTAAAAATTAACGATATGAGCAACGTTTCATACTATACGCCCGAAGGATTAAAGAAATTGAGGGACGAGTTGAATCAATTGAAAGATGTAGAGCGTCCCAAAGCATCCCAAGCTATTGCAGAGGCAAGAGACAAAGGAGATCTTTCCGAGAATGCAGAATATGATGCTGCAAAAGAAGCCCAGGGTCTTTTGGAAATGAAGATTTCCAAAATGGAAGAAACCTTGGCCAATGCCCGTTTGATAGATGAATCACAATTGGACACCTCCAAAATCTTGGTTCTTTCTACTGTTAAGCTTAAAAATCAAGCCAATGGCATGGAAATGAAGTATACCTTGGTGGCAGAGAGTGAAGCCGATTTAAAAACAGGCAAAATTTCGGTAACATCCCCTATTGGAAAAGGATTGTTGGGAAAAGAAGTTGGTGATGTGGCAGAGATCAAGGTACCCAACGGAACTTTGAACTTTGAAATTTTAGAGATTACTCGAGAATAACAGCAACAAAATTGGTTATATTTAATCCTGTTGAAAGACGGGATTTTTTATTTTAAAACGGAATCAGAATGGCCAGTATCTTCACAAAAATCATCAATGGGGAAATACCTTCCTATAAAATTGCGGAGGATGATGATAACTACGCATTTTTGGACATCAACCCAAACTCTAAAGGACATACGTTATGTGTTCCGAAAAAAGAGGTGGATAAGATTATGGACCTTGATGAGGAATCCTACATGAAGCTCATGGCTTTTTCAAGAAAGGTGGGGCTTGCCATTGAGAAAGCAGTACCTTGTAAACGTGTGGGAATGTCCGTTATTGGTTTAGAGGTACCCCATGTGCATGTGCATCTTATTCCACTGCAAAGTATGGCGAATGCCACTTTTCAACACAAGGAAAGTCTTACCGCCGAAGAGTTTGAAAACGTTGCATCGGAAATCCGGTCTTTTCTTAATTAAGACCTTCTAGGTAAAAATAGACTCCTGCTGCTACCAAGCACAGCATCAATATCAAAAGGATAAAAAACAACATGGTAAACCTTACGGCAGGTCTGTCTGGTTTAACCAGTTTGTTGTAGTAGTCGAAAACCCGCTCAATATCAGGGGTCCAGTTTACCGGGTAAATAATCGAGTTACACTTTTTACATTTGATTTCATGTGTCACAACACCTGTGGTCCTGTGGTAAAGTGCATTAAAAGTGTGTTTTTGGTAAAATGTAATTTTAAGTTCCTGATTAAAACATTCGGGGCAATTGTTGGTGATATCAGCTTCTTGTATTACAAGTTGTTTTTCCTTGGCCATAGTTCAATTTTCATTTGCTCGTAGGGAAATTTGCATGATAGTTCCTTCTTTACTAGACGAAAATACTTTAATTTTTCCTTTATGGTATTCTTCAACAATTCTTTTTACCAACGAAAGTCCTAATCCCCAGCCTCTTTGTTTGGAAGTAACCCCGGGGTTAAAAATGTTCTGGAAATCGCTTTTGGGGATGCCGTGGCCGGTATCTGAAACCAAAATGTTGATGGTTTGTCCCTTTTTTTCGATTTGAATGGCAATATTCCCTTTCCCTTTCATGGCATCGATACCGTTCTTTACCAAATTCTCAATGCTCCAGTTATATAAGGGAGGATTCATTAAAACTGGAGTCTCATCTACATTGGAACTAAAAGAAAAATGAACAAGCTTTGAGCTACGTTGTTTTAGGTAATCATAAGCTTTTTTGGTTTCCGCAACAATATCATGTTCTCTTAATTCCGGAACCGACCCAATTTTGGAAAAACGTTCGGTAATCGTTTCCAAGCGGTCGATATCCTTCGCTATTTCTAGTGTTACTTCTGGGTTGATGTCCTCCGATTTCAAGAGCTCGTTCCAACCCAATAGTGAGGTAAGGGGGGTTCCAATTTGATGAGCCGTTTCCTTGGCCATTCCCGCCCAAAGTTTGTTCTGTTCCGATGCTTTGTTCGTTCGAAAGAAAAAGAATATGACCGCGCCAAACAAGAAAATGATCAACAACAAGGCCAATGGGTAGTACTTTAATTTGTTCAGTACTTCGGAGTTGCCATAATACAGCGTTTCCAGCAATTCATCTTCCTGTATAATTTCTATGGGTTTGTTCTCACTTTTAAACTGTGCAATTTTTTTTAGGATGTATGCGCTGTCCGATACCTTCTCTTCCGGGATATTGTGTGTTTTGTAGGACCCCTCTTCGTTCATCAAAATCATTGGAGTGGAAGTATTGTTGCCAAGTACCTTAAGGGTGAGATTTCCCAGTTCTTGGTCCACTGAGGATTGGATGAGCTCCAATTGGGCCGTGGCCCATATTTCCATTTTTAAACGTTCCTCCTCTTTAAATTTTCTAAAAAAGCTATTGGTGTTCCATAAAATAAGACTCACAATAATGAATGCCGAAATCAGCATTATTATGTTTGAAGCTTTCCGTTTAGGACTAAAGTTCATTAGTGGTCAAATTCTTTTTAAAGATAGGTAAATGGAAAACATGTTGATAGTTCGTTAAAATAACGTCTGCTATTGGAATTCATTTTATGTACTTTTGAGTTTTCAACAAAAATTAACATTGCATGGAAGTTCAGGGAAGAATCAAAATGATAGATGAAACCAAAACGTTTGGTAACAATGGTTTCAGAAAAAGAGAAGTGGTCGTAACTACTGAGGAGCAATATCCTCAGCATATATTGGTTGAGTTTGTGCAGGATAAGTGCGACTTACTAAACAGCTATAGCGTTGGTCAAATGGTGAAGATTAGTATCAACCTAAGAGGAAGAGAGTGGGTGAACCCTCAAGGTGAGACCAAGTATTTCAACTCCATTCAAGGATGGCGTATTGAAAATCTGCAACAAGAACAAGGTTCAGATAATATGCCTCCCGTTCCTCCAATGGAAGCTTTTGAACCGGCAGACGACTTGAATGAGGAAGATCATGATGATTTGCCATTCTAATAGGAAAAGGTAACTTAAAGACAACATAGAAAATCTGAACCTTTGGTTCGGATTTTTGTGTTTTTGGCCCTATTTGTATTTTTAGAAAAAATTGCTTGTGGAAAATACTCCTTTACATTTTTTGAGCAAAAGGTTGGAGTTTCCTCCTGTTGATACCGCTACTGAAGATGGATTGCTTGCCGTTGGCGGTGATTTATCGCCAGAAAGGTTGTTGTTGGCCTATAAAAATGGAATTTTTCCGTGGTTCAATGATGACTCTTTGATTTTGTGGTGGGCACCCGATCCACGAATGGTTCTTTTTCCCGAAAAAGTTAAGGTATCCAAAAGCATGCGCAAAGTAATTCGTAATGGAACATTTACCCTAACCCAAAATACTTGTTTTGAGGAAATAATGGACTATTGTGCCCAAATTGAGCGAAAAGGGCAGGACGGTACATGGATTACCCCTGAAATGAAAATGGCTTACATGAATCTGTACAAAAAAGGATATGCACGGTCTTTTGAAGTTTGGGAAAATGAAGAACTTGTTGGTGGTTTGTACGGAGTGGATTTGGGGCATGTGTTCTGCGGGGAAAGCATGTTCAGTTTGCGACCCAATGCTTCTAAGTTTGCCTTTATAAAAATGACGCAGGAACTGGGCGAGAAGGGATACCAAATTATCGATTGTCAAGTGCATACCAACCACTTGGAGAGTTTGGGAGCTGAGTTAATCCCCAGAAAAGAGTTTGTGAAGATATTACAGGGATAATAGGGTGTTCGTCAATAAAACTCGAAAATTATACTTGATGGTACCTAAAGCAGTTTACCTCGTGGTCGTTTACCATTCCGGTAGCCTGCATGTGAGCATAAATTACTGTACTTCCCACAAATTTGAACCCTCTTTTCTTTAAATCTTTACTTATTACATCGGATAATTCAGTTGTGGCCGGAGCATCTTTATAATTTCCCCACTCATTTTTAATGGGTGTTCCATCCACAAAATCCCAGATGTATTTGCTGAAACTACCAAACTCTTTTTGAACCTCCATAAAAGCAATTGCATTGGAGATTGTGGCATTTACTTTTAATTTATTTCGGATAATTCCAGAGTCCTGAAGAAGAGCATCAATCTTAGTTTGATCGTAGTTTGCAATCTTTTTGTAGTCAAAATGGTCAAAAGCCTTCCTAAAATTTTCACGTTTTTTTAATACAGTGATCCAGCTTAATCCAGCCTGAAAGGTCTCCAGAATCAAGAACTCGAACAGGGTTTCATCGTTCTTTACGGGTACGCCCCATTCCTCATCATGATAGGCTTCGTAAAGGGGGTCGCCAACACACCAACCACATCTGTGCTTGTCCATAATTATTTTTTTGGTAAAAGTAACGGAAAATAAGAAATCGTTAAGTGGAAGTTAAAGTATTATAGTTTGATAGTAATACTATTATATTTGCGAGAAAATATTTTAAAAATTGGCTGGAATGGATATTTTGATGAAATCCGTGAAATTGGAAATGAATGGAAAACTCTATGTCAAGGACCCTGAATCTTCAGATTTGGGCAAAAAAATTATAGAGCACAGTATTTTGTTGATTGACGAAATTGGTTTCGAAAGCTTTACGTTTAAAAAGCTTGGCGCTCGAATCCATTCTAATGAGAGTTCGATTTATCGGTATTTTGAAAACAAACACAAACTTCTGCTCTATTTGGCATCCTGGTATTGGGGCTGGATGGAATATCGTATGGTTTTTGCTACCAATGGCATTTCCGATCCAGTGGAAAAACTAAAAAAGGCAATGGAGGTACTTACACAAAATGTGGAGGAGGACAGTTCCTTTTCACACGTAAACGAGGTAGTGCTAAATAAATTGATTATCAATGAGTATTCAAAATCCTATTTGGTAAAAGAGGTGGACCAAGAGAACAAGGATGGTTACTTTACAATTAGTAAGCGAATAGTGAGCCGTATCAGTAAAATGATTCAAGCTGTGGATAATAATTATCCTTACCCTTTGAGTTTGGCAAGTACCATTTTGGAAGGTACGTTGCACCAATATTTTTTAGCAGAGCATTTCCCCAAGCTTACCAATTGTAATCAAAAAATTACTCCAACCCAATTTTTTACGGATCTAATATTCCGAACGTTAAATCTTAAAGTTAATGGCTAAAAATATACTGACCGCTTGGCAGCGCTTAATAGGGTTGTTGGCCTTGGATAAAAAGGACATTTTTCAAATATTTTACTATGCTATTTTTGCTGGTTTGGTAAACCTGTCCCTTCCTTTGGGTATACAGGCAATTATTAACCTCATACAAGGGGCAAGGGTGAGCACCTCTTGGATTGTATTGGTTGTGTTGGTTACTTTGGGGGTTGCATTTGTCGGTGTGCTTCAGTTAATGCAGATACGCATTATTGAAAACCTTCAGCAGAAAATTTTTACCCGCTCATCTTTTGAATTTGCCTATCGTTTTCCAAAAATCAAAATGAGTGAGCTTCGATACTATTATCCGCCTGAACTGGCCAACCGTTTTTTTGATACGCTCACAGTTCAAAAATCACTCTCTAAAATACTTATCGATTTTCCGGCAGCTTTGTTACAGATAGTTTTTGGATTGTTGTTGCTTTCTTTCTACCATCCTTTCTTTATTATCTACGGATTATTATTGCTTTTGCTTATATATATCGTGTTCAAGTTTACTGCGCAAAGGGGATTGGATACCAGTTTGGAAGAATCCAAGATAAAATACAAGGTGGCACATTGGGTACAAGAAATTGCCCGTTCCATTGTCAGTTTCAAACTTTCTGGAAAAACCTCCCATGCGTTGGACAAAAACGATGCACTGGTAGATGAATATTTGGAGGCCAGAGAAGGTCACTTTAGAATATTGGTCTTGCAGTTTATTCAAATGATAGGCTTTAAAGTCTTGGTTACAGCGGGGCTATTGTTGATTGGTGGGTTGTTGGTTTTGGACCAACAGATGAATATTGGACAGTTTGTTGCGGCGGAGATCATTATTTTATTGGTGATTAGCTCGGTGGAGAAGATGATTTTAGGTTTGGAAACATTTTACGATCTATTGACTTCTTTGGAAAAAATGGGCCAGGTCGTGGATAAAGAACTAGAGCCCCAAACTGGTGAAACTCCATTTAAAGATGCAGAGGGCTTAACCGTGGAACTGGAGGATATTGTTTACAAAGTTCCGGGACTGGATAAAAAAATAATAGACAATCTATCACTTACAATTACACCTGATACCAAATTGTTGGTACAAGGAAAGAGTGGGTCGGGAAGATCTACCCTACTTCGGATGATCGCCGGGATCCTTGAACCCGACACAGGGAAAATATACGTTAACAATGTAGCGCTCCATGGAGTTAAGTTGAGCCAGTATCGATCTTATTTGGGCCACTCCCTTAACGAAGAATATCCTTTTGACGGAACCCTATTGGACAACATTACCTTTGGTAACAAGGATATTTCGATGGAAGATGTGTATTGGGCCTTGGAAAAAGTAAGCCTTACTCAATTTGTAAAAGAACAGCCCAATGGACTTAAAACAGTATTGTATCCTGAAGGAAAAAAAATACCTGATTTTATTTCCAGAAAGATAGTTTTGGCCAGAAGTATTGTAACCCGACCTAAACTTATGATTCTAAAAGATCCCTTGGAGCAATATGATGAAGAAGGAACGGAAAGGATGATGGATTTTTTGGCCGACCCTTCCAATGGATGGGCTTTAGTGATTGTTAGTGAAAACCCAAAATGGGCAACTCGCTGCAATCAAATCATTCGAATGGATAAAGGTAGATTGATCAACGTAAAATAAAGTTCATGCTGAATATTTCTTCAAATACTAAATTGAACGTGAAGGTGGACCTTACTGGATATAAGGCTGGTAAAAAAGTTTTTCACAAGAGACATTATAAGCAATTTAATCGCTTTTTGGCGTCCTTTTCCATTATAGTGCTTTTTATGATGTTTCTGCCATGGACTCAGAACATTTCAGGTAGAGGGTACCTTACGACCTTAACTCCCGACCAACGGCCACAAACCATTCAATCCCCTATCCCGGGACGAATTGAAAAGTGGTATGTAAGGGAAGGGGATTATGTGGAAAAGGGAGATACCATTCTTTTCATCTCGGAAGTGAAAAGTGAGTACTTTGACCCAGATCTTGTAGAAAGAACCGGGAAACAGATTAAGGCCAAATCCATGTCGGTTACCTCTTATCAAGAAAAGGTGAAGGCTTTGAACCAACAGATCAAGGCACTGAATCAGGAACGAGGGCTAAAGCTGGAACAGGCCAAGAATAAATTGATGCAGTCCAAGTTAAAGGTAAAGAGTGATAGTATTGACCTAGAAGCTGCAAAGACCAATATAGCTATTGCCCAACGCCAGTATGATCGTACCGAAAAGCTACAGGAAGAAGGGTTGAAGGCAATAACCGATTTGGAAACAAAACGGCTCAAACTTCAGGAGACTCAGGCCAAGTTAATAAGTCAGGAAAATAAATTGTTGGCGAGTAAAAACGATGTGATCAATGCTCGAGTAGAAATCAATAGGGTGCAAGCAGAGTACACGGACAAAATTTCAAAGGCACAAAGTGACCTTTATACCGCACAATCCAATCAGTTCGATTCCGAGGCTCAGGTCACCAAATTGGAGAACCAGTATACCAATTACGAAATGAGGAGCAATATGATGTACATAAAAGCCCCTCAAAATGGTTATATCACTAAGGCCATTCAATCCGGAATTGGGGAAACTTTTAAAGAGGGGGCACGTTTGGTGGGCATAATGCCTTCGGATTATGATATTGCCGTAGAAACTTTTGTGGATCCCATAGACCTTCCATTGATTCATTTGGACGAAAAGGTAAGAATTCAGTTCGATGGTTGGCCCGCAATAGTTTTTAGCGGTTGGCCCAATGTTTCCTACGGAACATTCGGTGGAAAAGTGGTCGCTATTGAGAATTTTATCAGTCCAAATGGTAAGTATAGAGTATTGTTGGCCCCAGATGAGGAAGAAGCAGCTTGGCCCAAGGATATCCGTGTAGGCTCAGGGGCAAGCACTATGGCACTATTGGAAGATGTTCCCATCTGGTTTGAATTGTGGAGGCAGTTGAATGGCTTTCCCCCTAATTATTATCAACCCCAAAATACAAGTGCAGATGCCACAAAGAAATAGAAGATTACTTTTATTTTGTACCCTCTTTTTCTTTTCTGTAAGCTTTTTTTACGCTCAGCAGGACTCCTTGGTACTTGGATTTAAAGAGTATTTGGGCTATGTAAAAAAATACCACCCTATTGCTAGGCAAGCCCAGCTGAACATGGCCATTGGACAGGCGGAACTTATGAAGGCCAGGGGAGGTTTTGATCCCAAAGTTGAAGTGGATTTTGACAGGAAGGAGTTCAAGGGTACCGAATATTGGGACCGATTGAACGCCACGTTCAAAATCCCGACATGGTTTGGGATTGAGCTCAAAGGGAATTTTCAGCAGAATGATGGGTACTATTTAAATCCTGATGAAACTTTGCCTGAAGATGGTTTGTACAGTGCAGGGGTTTCCATGTCCGTACTCCAGGGGTTTTGGGTCAATGAGAGGATGGCAACGCTCAGAAAAGCCAAACTGTTCAGGGAACAAACGAAGGCAGACCAAGATTTACAGGTCAACCAAGTGTTGTACAATGCCTCACTTGCCTATTTTGATTGGTTGAAAGCTTATAGGGATGCTGAGGTGTACAAAGATTTTCTGGATAATGCTGAAATGCGTTTTCAAGGAATAAAAGAGCGTGCCTTGGCAGGCGATATCGCCATGATCGATACCGTGGAGGCCAAAATTGCGGTTAGGAATAGGGATTTGGGTTATCAGCAGGCGAAAGTGAAATTGATGAAGAAATCACTGGAGCTCAGTAATTATTTGTGGATCGAGGATGTGCCTGTAGAGCTTCAAGCTGGGATACAGCCCAATCTGGAACCGGAAATGGACATCAATTCAACTTTGGAAATAGAAGGAGTGCCATTGGATAGTTTCAATTTGGAGACACATCCGAAACTAATGTCCTTGGACTATAAAATTGAAGGATTGACGGTAGACAAGCGTTTAAAAGCAAATAAATTACTTCCCAAGCTAAAGGCGGAGTATAACTTTGTCACCGAAACGCCCGAATTGATCAATTCCTTTGTCACCGAGAACTACAAAGCTGGATTAAGTTTTGAGATGCCCATATTTCTTCGGAAAGAGCGTGGAGATCTTAAATTGGCCAAGTTTAAGCTCAGGGATGCGGAATATGAAAGGGACAATGCACAAGTGGAAATACAGAACAAGGTAATAGCCATTTACAACGAACTGGATTCTTTTACCGATCAGAATCAGTTAATAGAAGATATTGTAAACGATTATTCAACCTTGTTAAATGCAGAGGAACGAAAATTCAGTTTTGGTGAAAGCTCCCTGTTCCTGATCAATTCTAGGGAGAGTAAACTCATCGACGCCTACTTGAAGCAAAACGAAATGCAGAACAAGTTTTTCTACGCTAAGGCAATGTTGTTCAAGAGTTTGGCCATTAATCCAAAAGCTTTGTAAGAGCCCGTTTCGAATTATAATTGAAATCCATCAGTTAGAGTAATTTTTTGGTGATTGAGCGAAGTCGAAACCAAAGGAAAATCGTATCGAGAAATAGAATTTCACTCGAATTGACGGTTTTTGGGATATGAAACCTTCAAAATAAACAAGTTTGTAAGGATTAGGTTGTAAAAACAACCAATGACAAAAGTCAATATATGGCCAGATTGCCATATGTACTTTTGAAAAAAATAATTTTTATGGAAGTATTGGAGAGAAATAGATTGGAAATTGTTCAGAAATACATTTCAAAAGGAATGGATTATCTCAAATATCGTGAGTTGGTTCATCAATTGGCAGAAATTGGAAAAACAACTGGGGATGAGCAATCCGAAGCTAGGATAGATTTCACCAAATTGAATGACCGCAGGATGACTCGATGGGATAAAACTTTTAAAATTCCGGAAGACATCCAACAAAAATTGCAAGCATTAGATAAGGAGCTCATGTTTTTGGTAATTACCGAAGGTTGGTGCGGAGATGCAGCAGCCAGTTTGCCTGTGGTAAATAAAATAGCCGAAATAAGCCCAAATATTTCTTTGAAGGTAGTT
This sequence comes from Flagellimonas lutimaris, assembly GCF_051494225.1. Lineage (GTDB taxonomy): Bacteria > Bacteroidota > Bacteroidia > Flavobacteriales > Flavobacteriaceae > Flagellimonas > Flagellimonas lutimaris_A. The sequence goes on from NZ_JBNPYE010000002.1 coordinate 519,635, forward strand.
TTAAGGGATGAAAATCCAGAATTAATTGATGCTTTTTTAACCAATGGCGCCCGTTCCATTCCTAAAGTAATTATTTTGGATACAGCCAATAATGAAATAATTGGAGAGTGGGGTCCTAGACCGAGCATTGCCACTCAAATGGTAGCGGACTTCAAAGAAGAGCATGGAAAATTAACCGCTGAGTTCAAACAAGAACTACAGGTTTGGTACAACAAAAACAAAGGACAAAATATTCTAGAAGATATCTTAGGATTACTTGCTTTGGAATAGATAAGTAATCGTTCCAATCTGCGAATTTCGGGAATCTGAACTAAAACGGGCTTTAAGGGCATAAGCGATTGCATTGTCTACCAAACAACCGTTATCTGTTCCGGAACTTTTATCGTTAAAACTTGCTTCGGTTACATACCCATTGTTGTCCACGGTTATGTTTACAACAACCTTTCCGCCTTCAATACAGGTATAAATGGGTGGTGGAAGATGATAAGCGTTCCGGTCTACCAGGGAATACGAAATGGAAGTACGTCTATCCTTTAAATAATTGGTGTATTCTTCTTTTTGGGCATCACGTTCGCCTAATTTTTCCTTGTTCTCGTCTCGCTTGGCCTTTAATTGTTTCAACTGCTCTTCAAAACCGGAGTTGTCCGCATATTCTCCTGTTTCACTGTTAAGGGCTCTCTCTTCCATGAGCTCTTCCAAAGTTTTTAAGGGTTCGGGGTTTCCAACGCTGGGCTTTGCGGTTTCATTGAGCGCCATATGACTTTTAATGGGGTCACTGTTGGCCTTCAGTTCTTCAAGTCGTTCTTCTTCCTCTTCGAGAAGTTTCTCAATGTCCTCATCGGCCAGGCTCATTTCAATGACATACTCATCCTCTTGTACGCCTCCTAAGTGAATATTGAAAAGCAATAAAATCACTATGGACATAGAGAAAAAAGTAATCAAAAGTGATAACTGGCTCTTATTTAAGTTCATGGTTTAACTATAACCGCTTTTTTTAAAAAATATTTTATGCCAACCATTCTAGGTTGAGCTCTCAACACCTAAGTTTTCCCTAAAAACAATGGGTGTGGTAGCATTATCTACGTTGAAATGCCCTATTTTGGTTCTTCTAAGCTTGGATAAGTGGGCCCCAGAGCCCACAGCCTTTCCAAAATCATGTGCTAAGGAACGTATATAGGTCCCTTTGCTGCAGACGACCCGAAAGTCCACTTCGGGGAGGGAAATTCGGGTAATCTCAAACTCAAGGATTTCTATTTTACGTGATTTTATTTCTACTTGTTTGCCTTCACGGGCAAGTTCGTACAGTCGTTTGCCATCTTTTTTTAATGCTGAAAAGATGGGTGGTACTTGGTCAATCTCGCCCAAGAATTCTTTGGTAGCTTCTTTGATAGATGTGTCCGTAATATGGTCTGTTGGAAAGGTCTCATTCACTTCGGTCTCCAAATCATAAGATGGTGTAGTGGCACCCAAGGTGAAAGTTCCAGTGTATTCTTTAACCTGACCTTGCAGCTCTGGGATTTTTTTGGTGAATTTCCCTGTGCAGATAATCAATAGTCCCGTGGCCAAGGGGTCCAAGGTGCCTGCATGACCAATTTTTATCTTTTTAAGGCTGAATTTTTTTCGAATGGCCCATTTTAGGGCATTCACCGCTTGGAAAGAACTCCATTCCAGCGGTTTATCGATCAATAAAATTTGACCGTTTAAAAAATCCTCTTTGGTGTTCAAAACTAAAAGATTATTAATGATAAAAATAGAAGTATTGGTGGTCCGATCAGATATATTGATGTTAAAATATAGATATGGAAAACTTTTTTAGAATATGTAGCTTCTAAATTGTTTGGATACTTTTTCATCATACTTTTCTTAAAAAAATAATCGAACAATAAAACCAATGTGCTGATTGCAATAATCAATTCCCATTTGTAAGTACGTAGAGGAAGATTATATTGAAAAAAAGCATCCACGATATACACCAATAGAAAAAATAAGTAGACTACACTTAAGGTTAAGACAAATGTTGTTAGGCGCGTGGATTTTTCAATCAATTTGGTATGCGTTAGCTCCTTGTTATTTTTCTTTGCTAATGTATAGTAGTTGATGAAAAGTTTCTCGAAAATCATCCCCAAATGCTCCACGCAAGAGCGATAAGCCCTACAACTAAACAGTAAATGGCAAAATAGCTAAGCTTGCTTTGGCGTACCAGTTTTATCATCCAAGTACAGGCAGCCAAACCGGCAATAAAAGCAGCTACAAATCCTGCTCCCATAGCTATGGCTTGGTCACCGTGAAAGGAGATTTCACCACCCATCAAATCTTTGGCGACTTTTCCCAAAATCAATGGGACCACCATCAAAAAAGAAAAACGGGCCGATTTTGTTTTATCTACTCCCAAAAGAACGGCGGCTGAAATTGTCGCTCCACTTCGTGATATTCCTGGCAGAATAGCCACGGCCTGGGCCATCCCAATGGCAAAGGCGCTTCGAAACGATACCACTTTGTCTGTGGTTTTGGCAAGGTCTGCCAAGTACAATAAAAAAGCAGTGATTATAAGCATAATGCCAACAATCACGATGGCACCATCAAAAAACACCTCAATGAAATCATTCAAAAAAAGTCCGACCAATGCGGCAGGAATCATGGAAATGATAATTTTTAAAGAAAATTGGGTTTCTTCATTCCATTTAAATTGAAAAAGCCCCTTAAAAATATCAAATACATCTTTTCTGAAGACCACCAAAGTGCTTAACGCAGTGGCAAAGTGTAAAATTACCGTGAACAAAAGACTTTCTTCAGGAACGGCCTGCGCTCCCAAAATGGCTTTTCCTAATTCTAAGTGACCGCTGGAGGAAACAGGTAAAAATTCGGTCAATCCTTGAATGATTCCAAGGATGATAGCATCGATTAATTCCAAATTATTCCTTGTTTTTCTTGTGAGGATTCAACAAAATGGCATACACTTGAATGCCAAGGCCAATAAGAATCAATGTAGGCGCGAGGCGAATTCTTCTAAAGTTATATATCTCGGGATTGAATACTTCGGGGTCGTCACTTCCACCACCGCTCATCAAAATAAACCCAAGGACTATAAAGGCAATACCTATAAACAGAAAGAGATAGTTTTTCTTTTGGAAAACAAACTCTTTGGTAGGCTTTTGACCGTTGTTGTTTTTCTTGCTCATGTCGCAAAGTTAATAATAAAGATCATCCGTTCTCAGGTTTAAAAAGCGTTGCGTGGCAAAATGGGTGCTGGCCCATGAAATAATTACGCCTAAACCAAATACTCCAACGAACAATATGATTAGTACAATATAATCTTGTAATAAATTTAACTCAGGGAAATTTTTGTCAATATAATATACCAAAACACCCAACCCGATCAAGGCGACAAAAGCTCCTGCCATCCCCAATTTAATATTCGTCCAGATGAATGGTCTTCGAATAAACGTTTTCGTTGCCCCAACCATTTGCATGGTCTTGATGATAAATCGTTTGGAATAAATGGAAAGGCGAATGGAACTGTTGATCAGCAAAACAGCAATTACAGTAAAAACGCCACTGGCCACTAATATCCATAGGCTAATTTTTCGCGCATTATTGTTGAGCAGGGAAATCAAGGGTTTATCGTAACTCACTTCATCAACATAGGCTTTGGCTGCGAGTTCCTCTGCAATCTCATCAATCTGTTGGGAGGATACGAAATCAGCTTTCAAATTCACATCAATGGAATTTTTTAATGGATTGTAGCCCAAAAACTCTTCAAAATTTTCACCAATATCCTCGCTGTATTGCTCTGCTGCATCTTCCTTGGAAATATATACGGCAGATTTGGTATACTCCGCTAGCGTTAAACTTTTTTGCAGTTGATCTATTTCCACAGGTTTGGCATTGTCCTTTAAAAACACCGAAATCGTGATCTGCTCCTTAAAGTGATCCGCCAATTTTTTGGTATTGAGCACCAAAAGGCCCAAAACACCCAAAAGAAACAGGACCAGGGCAATGCTCAAAGCCACGGAAAAGTAAGAGGAAATCAGTTTTCGTCGCTGATATCGTTCAATATATTGGCTCATATGGTAGAATCAGTACGTAAAAATAGAAAAGTAAATTGTATTTAGGGGATTAAACCTATTTTTGCACACGAAATTGAACAAGATTAACAATGAATTACGATTTCCGCGAAATTGAAGCCAAATGGCAGAAGTATTGGGCAGAAAATGAAACTTTTAAGGCATCCAACGATTCCGAAAAACCTAAATTTTATGCATTGTCGATGTTCCCTTACCCATCAGGGGCGGGGTTGCACGTAGGGCACCCGCTGGGGTATATTGCCACGGACATCTATTCGCGTTACAAAAGACATAAAGGATTCAATGTGTTGCACCCCATGGGTTACGATTCCTTTGGGTTACCGGCGGAACAGTATGCGATTCAAACAGGGCAGCATCCGGCCATCACTACGGAAAATAACATTAACAGATACCGTGAGCAGTTAGATCAGCTCGGTTTTTCTTTTGATTGGAGCCGCGAGGTGCGTACCTCCAACCCGCAATATTATAAATGGACGCAATGGGTCTTTATTCAATTGTTCAATGCGTGGTACAACAAGAAATCCGACAAAGCAGAAAACATTTCCAGTTTGATTTCCATTTTTGAAAAAGAAGGAAATGCCAATGTCGAAGCAACTTGTGATGATGATACCCCAAGCTTTGATGCAGCAACTTGGAATGGGTATTCCGATAAGGAAAAGCAAGAAATCCTTTTAAAATACAGATTGACCTATTTGGCGGATACCGAAGTCAACTGGTGTCCCGCCTTGGGAACCGTTTTGGCCAACGATGAAATCGTGAACGGAGTTTCCGAACGTGGCGGTCACCCCGTGGTGCGTAAAAAAATGACGCAATGGAGTATGCGCATTACTGCGTATGCCCAGCGTTTGTTGGACGGATTGGATAAAATTGATTGGCCACAACCTTTAAAGGATTCCCAGACCAACTGGATCGGACGTTCCGTGGGTGCATCGGTTACTTTTAATGTATTGGACGCTGAGCGCAGTCGAAGCGACCAAGATGGGGTCTCGGGCGACGATATCACTTCGAGCGCAGTCGAGAAGCCTTATGAGATAGAAGTCTTCACCACTCGCCCCGACACCATTTTCGGGGTAAGTTTTATGACCTTGGCCCCAGAGCACGAGTTGGTGGCCAAAATCACTACGCCAGAACAAAAAGCTGAAGTAGATGCTTACGTGGAAGCTACGGCAAAACGTTCCGAGCGTGACCGTATGGCCGATGTGAAAACCATTTCGGGGGTGTTCACGGGCGCATATGCAGAGCATCCGTTCACCAAAGAGCCCATTCCAATTTGGATTGGCGACTACGTGTTGGCCAGTTACGGAACGGGAGCGGTTATGGCCGTGCCCTGCGGCGACCAACGTGATTACGATTTTGCAAAACATTACAATATAGACATCCCCAATATTTTTGAAGGGGTAGATATTTCCAAAGAGGCCTTTGCTGACAAGGAAACAACGGTAATTGCCAATTCTGATTTTCTAAACGGATTGCCGTATAAAAAGGCGATGAAGAAAATCATTGTAGAGTTGGAAAAGATCGGGCACGGCGAAGGCAAAGTGAACTACCGTTTGCGCGATGCCGTATTTAGCCGTCAGCGATATTGGGGCGAGCCCTTCCCCGTGTATTATGTGGATGGTATGCCGCAGATGATCGATGTGGAGCATTTGCCTTTGCAATTGCCCGAAGTGGAAAAATACCTCCCTACCGAAACAGGCGAACCACCATTGGGCAACGCTACGGAATGGGCCTGGGACACCGATAAAAATGAAGTTGTTTCCAATGATTTGATTGATCACAAGACCATTTTTCCTTTGGAATTGAACACGATGCCCGGTTGGGCGGGAAGTTCCCAATACTTTAATAGGTATATGGATCCACGGAATGACGACGCTATTTTCTCCCCCGAAGCCATCAACTATTGGCAAGATGTGGACTTATATATAGGAGGTAGCGAACACGCTACGGGCCACTTGTTGTATTCCCGTTTTTGGCAGAAGTTTATGTTTGATATGGGGTATGTGCCCAAAGACGAGTTTGCCAAAAAGTTGATCAACCAAGGGATGATTACGGGGACTAGTGCGTTTGTATACTTTACTTATTACTCAATCTTGGAAAAAGGGGGTACAGGAAATATACTTGTTGACAAGAAATTCATTTTTATCTCCAAAGAACTTTATTATAAATCCTTAAACGAAAGTAATGATGAATTGACTCGTCTTGTTAAGTCTGATATCGATTCAGAATTATTGAAAAAAATTGAAAAGGATGAATTAATATTGATAACTCCATTAAATTCTGTTCATGCTGATGTTTCTTTGGTAAATGCATCGGATGAATTGGATGTGGAAGCCTTCAAAAAATGGCAACCGGAATATAAGGATGCAGAGTTTATACTTGAAGATGGAAAATATATTGTAGGCCGTGAAGTTGAAAAAATGTCCAAATCCAAATACAATGTCGTCAACCCCGATGCCATTTGTGAGGAGTACGGGGCAGATTCGTTGCGTTTGTACGAAATGTTCTTGGGTCCCTTGGAGCAGTCCAAACCTTGGAACACGGCGGGAATCACGGGCGTGCATTCCTTCCTAAAGAAACTTTGGAAGTTGTATGCACCATATACAAATGGCTCGCTGAGCGGAGCCGAAGCGGAACCCACTGCTGAAAATCTAAAAACCCTGCACAAGACCATCAAAAAAGTGGAGGAGGATATCGAGAATTTCTCGTTCAACACCTCGGTGTCCACCTTTATGATCTGCGTCAACGAATTGACATCCCAAAAATGTACCAGCAAGGCCATTTTGGAACCTTTGGCCATTTTGGTGTCGCCTTATGCACCTCACATTGCCGAGGAGCTTTGGAGTCGTTTGGGTCATTCAGAGTCCATTGCCGAAGCACCCTTCCCCAAGTTTGAGGAAAAACATTTGGTGGAAAGCAGCAAGGAATATCCAATATCCTTTAATGGTAAAATGCGCTTCAAATTGGAGTTGCCTTTAGATATGAGTAAGGATGAAATCGAGGCAGCCGTTTTGGCCCATGAAAAAACACAGGCCCAATTGGAAGGCAGAACACCTAAAAAGGTGATTGTGGTGCCTGGAAAGATTGTAAATATCGTAGGATAGTCCCAAAATAGGATTATTAGAAGAATTATTTAAGAATTTTATAGTAATACCCCCTAAAAAGCATGCCAATCGGCATGCTTTTTTATTATTATGCATATATACCCTTTAAAAATTAGGGGTATTATTTATAAAACGTGTTTAAAAATAATTTGACCCCATAAAAATAAGGGTATAAATGTTAAAATATGGTTATTTTGGCGTAACACCCCTGTTTTTTGTCGAGTATTTGTGTTTTTATTTGATTTTTTTATTCAACTTTGGCCCATCAACTATATAAAACAACATTATGACTGTTGGGATACCTAAAGAAATCAAAAACAATGAGAGCCGGGTGGGCATGACGCCCTCTGGTGTATTTGAATTGGTAAAGAACAACCACACTGTATATGTGCAATCCGGCGCAGGTGAGGGAAGTGGTTTTTTTAATCAGGATTACCAACGGGCAGGGGCCACTATTTTGGACACTATTGGTCAGGTGTATGTCATGAGCGATATGATCGTAAAGGTAAAGGAGCCCATTGCAGAAGAATATAATTTGATTCAAGAAGGGCAAATTGTCTTTACCTATTTTCATTTTGCCTCAAGTGAGGCGTTGACCAAGGCCATGATCAAGAGCAAAGCTATCTGTATTGCCTACGAAACGGTGGAGGATGAAGATGGAACCTTGCCTTTGTTGACGCCAATGTCCGAAGTGGCGGGTAGAATGGCCATTCAGCAAGGAGCTAAATATCTGGAGAAGCCTGTAAAAGGGAAAGGAGTGCTTTTAGGCGGAGTTCCCGGAGTGTCCCCAGGACGTGTTTTGGTGCTCGGAGCGGGTACGGTGGGTATTCAGGCTGCTAAAATGGCAGCAGGATTGGGGGCCCAAGTAACCATTTTGGATGTGAACATGAAACGTCTCAGATATGTGAATGACATTATGCCAAGTCATGTAGTAACCGGTTTTTCGAATGAGTTCAATATCAGAAATCATATTAAAACAAACGATTTAATTATCGGTGGTGTCCTTTTAAAAGGAGCAAAAGCCCCTAACTTGATTACAAGGGATATGCTCAAGGACATGCATCCAGGAACCGTTATAGTGGATGTAGCGGTGGATCAAGGTGGATGTGTGGAAACCACCAAACCAACGACCCATGAGGATCCCATTTATATTATTGATGATGTGGTCCATTACTGTGTAGCCAATATGCCAGGGGCAGTGCCTTATACTTCTACAGTTGCCTTGACGAATGTAACACTGCCCTATGTGCTAAAATTGGCCAATATGGGATGGAGAAGTGCCTGTAAATTGGATAAATCTTTGGAAAAAGGATTGAACGTGGTCGAAGGTGAGATAGTGTACAAAGAAATTGCTGAAACTTTTAAGCTAGAGCCAGTATTGGTTTAAAACACTAACATTTTGACAGTTAAAGTGCCCTGCCATTATTTGGCGGGGTTTTTGCTTTTATATGGTATATTTATATTCAATTAAACGAGTTTAGGCTATGATGACATATTATATATTGATTGGTGGAATTGCGCTGATCAGCTGGATGGTGAGCAACCAATTGAAGAGCAAGTTCAAAAAATATTCAAAGGTTCATTTGCGTAATGGCATGAGTGGTGCTGAGATTGCTCAGAAAATGCTTGACGACCATGGGATTCGGGATGTTAAGGTAATTTCGACTCCTGGGATGCTAACGGACCATTATAATCCTAAAAATAAAACGGTTAACCTTAGTGAAGGCGTATATAACCAACGTAATGCTTCCGCAGCAGCGGTTGCTGCCCACGAATGTGGACACGCCGTTCAGCATGCTCAGGCTTATGAGTGGTTGACGATGCGTTCCAAGTTGGTTCCTGTGGTAAGTGTTACCTCTGGAATGTCCACTTGGGTGGTATTTGGAGGTATTATGTTGATGGCGGCCACTGGTGTAGCAGGTGGTATAGGTTTTTATATCGCGGTAGCCGGATTGATCATGATGGGCTTTGCCACTTTATTCAGTTTTATAACCTTACCTGTGGAATACGATGCCAGTAAAAGGGCATTGGTATGGTTAAAACAGAAAAATATGGTGACCCAAGAAGAGTATTCTGGTGCTGAAGATGCCTTGAAATGGGCAGCAAGAACCTATTTGGTAGCGGCCTTAGGTGCTTTGGCATCCTTGCTTTATTGGGCATTACAGATTTTTGGAGGAAGAGATTAAAAGTAAATTGCAAAGCAATTCAATAAAAAAGGGGCCTTTTGGCCCCTTTTCTTATGTCCAGTATAATACGAGTTAATCAATCCAATTGGCAACTTGGTTATCGATCATTTGCAGCCCAACACCTTCGGTGCCGGTTACCTCGATCATATCCAAAATATCCCTGATTGTATTTTCTTCTTCAACCTGTTCCATCACAAACCAATCCAAGAATCGTTCAGCAGTGATATCTCCAAGTTCACGGGTTTTGTTTACAATGTTATGAATGGATTTGGTCACTTTGATCTCATGTTCCAAGGTAGATTCAAAAACATCTACAATGGATGAATAATCATGATTAATATTGGTAACCTCCGGTGAAATTGGGTTGCCGCCAGTGTCAATCAAAAAGTTGAAAATCTTCATCATGTGCTCGCGTTCCTCTTCGGTTTGTTTAAAGAAAAACTTGGCGCTAGTAAAAAAGCCATTTTGCTCACACCAAGAGGCCATGGCCAAATAGAGCGCTGAAGCGTGGGCTTCCATTTTTATTTGTGCGTTGAGCATATCCATGGATTCCACTTTTATGCTCATGCTTTGTCTTGCTATATCTTTCATACTATATATGGCTATTGTGATTGTCTATAAAGTTACAGAATTTTATCTGTATAGTATAGCTTAGGGCCTTATTTAAAAGGTAACTAAGACTGGATTAAAATTGTTGTACTAGTAAGTTTGCAACGCTCTGTTTACGGAGAGCCCGATTGCAACAAAACTTTCATCGATGAGGTTTTTCAAATCCAAAATCTCCAAAGTGTTAAGGATAAAGAGGTGCTCTTTGTTGCAAAGCATCAAAACTTCAAAGCCGTGAGCGTTCAAATCACTATCAAAATGCGCCTCAATGTTTATGCTCATCACCTTATGCCGAAGTGAGAGTAACTGGCATAAGGACATACGTACTGTCTTTTGACCGAAATCAAAATAAAAACAGCGTTCGTTGGAAGCTTGATACAAGGTGTAATATGCAGACTGAAATATTACATTCATGGGGACAAATGTAATATTTATTTAGATTGAATACAAATATCAAATTCGTATTTGTCGATCAATTTGTTGATCTAATGAGATAAAGGTTTCTGTGCGGGAGACCCCTTCTATTTGCTGTATTTTTTTGTTGAGCACTTGCATTAAGTGTTCGTTGTCCCTGCACAACACTTTAATAAGTATGGACCAGTTTCCCGTTGTATAATGACATTCCAATACTTCGGGAATTTCCTCCAATTGTTTTACTGCCCTTGGATTAGTCATGGCTTTGTCCAAATAAATTCCAATGTAGGCCATAGTGGAATAGCCCAAAACCTTTGGGTTTATAACGAATTTAGAGCCAGCGATTAGTCCTGAGCTCTCCAGTTTGCGTAGTCTCTGGTGAATGGCGGCTCCCGAAATCCCAATATTTCTAGCGATTTCAAGAATGGGTTTACGAGCATCCTCCATAAGGTACCTTAGGATTTTCTTGTCAATACCATCAATCTTCACTGAATTGTTATTGTTTTTCACAACTTCGATTTTAATTTGAAGCTAAAGATATTGAAAATAAAAAAGTACTAACTGGCGACAGAATCTGGGTTGTATCCTAAATAAGGTGTTTTGTATTCTTTAAATTGAATGCCGCTGGCTTGTAGCTCCGTTAGAATGGGTTTGTATACTTCTTTGTTAATTGGAATTTGAACACCTGGAGTTTTAATCTCACCATTCAATATTTTGAGCGTCGCGATTGCCACGGGAAGACCCACGGTTTTAGACATGGCGGTGTACCTTCGGTTTTCACCAGTCACTACCATATTTGCATCAATTTGTTTCTTTTCCCCATTTAATTCGTAACCAAACTTGTGGTACATCACGATCATGTCCTTTTCGTTCTCTTTTAAAGTCCAACTATCTTCAAGGATATATTGGAGCATTTGTGCTGGGGATGCATTTTTCAGCGGAATTTTCTTGGAGTCATCAAAAAGGTTTAACTCCAGTAATTTTCCCCACATAATGTCATCTTGATCAATTTTAAGGTAATGTCTCATTTTTAGTTCTACGGAATCGGTAGGGGAATAAGGGAGAAACAGATTGACAAATTCTCGATATGACATTCCTTCGGAATTTTCGATGCTATAGCTGTCGTCTGTCATCCCAAGAATCACAAACATTTGCCATGCTTTCGAAAAGCCGACCCTTCGCATGGTTCCTCTAAACAAAGTCAGGGCATCCTGCAAACCATAAGCTTCACGGTATTTTAAGGAATCCCGATTCGCGTACGCTTCAAAGGTACCGTAACCCTCAATATCCATAAACTCGGTTCTTCTAAATAACTTTTGATATGGGATGTATTTGTAGGTTCCTTCCTGAATGAATTTGGCAGCACCTCCCTGACCGGCCAGGACCACATTTCTTGGGTTCCAAGTAAACTTATAGTGCCATAGATCGGTATCGCTCTCGGGAGCCACTAATCCACCCGTAAAGGATTCGAACAACAACATTTTTCCACCTGCGTCTCGGATTCTATCAATAACCTCCATCGCGCTCATATGGTCGATACCTGGATCCAGGCCTATTTCGTTCATAAAAACGAGACCTTTCTTCTTTACTTCTTCATCCAAGGCCTTTAACTCGTCGCTCACATATGAAGCTGTAATGAAGTGTTTTTCAAATTCAATACAATCATGGGCAACATTGATGTGCAAACGTGCCGGTAGCATTGAAACCACGATGGAGGCTTCCGAAACTGCCTTTTTTCTTTCGGCTTCGTTGAATATATCCAAAGGGAAAACGGTACAATTTGGGTGTTCGGCAAATTCATCGGGAATATTCTCTGGATGGATATCACCAATCTTGAGATGAATATTTTCTTCGTTTGTTTTTTTTAAGAAATAATCTAGAAGGTATGAGGTTGATTTACCTGCTCCAACAACTAAAATAGTACGGACCATGTGTTTTGTTTACTTTTGAATTGAACGGTCACTAAGGTATTAAAATGTTATATTTTTAAAAAAATAGCAAATAAAAGTTATGAACAGAACAATTTTATTGGTTGGAACTGCAATGGGAATGCTGGCAATTATTTTAGGCGCTTTCGCAGCCCATGGACTGGAAAAATTAGTAGATGCCGAGGCAATCGATACTTTTGAAACTGGTGTAAAGTATCAGATGTACCATGCCCTTTTTCTTTTGTTTTTGGGAATATGGTCCGGTTTGCCCGTAAAGCCAAAAAAAATTGTTTTTTCCCTAATACTTTTGGGTGTTGTTTTGTTCTCTTTTTCTATTTACTTGTTGGCTTTGAACAGTTTAACCTCTTTTGATTTTAAAATTATAGGATTTTTAACACCTATTGGTGGTGTTTTGATGATCATGGGGTGGATTTATTTGGGATATCACATTTTAACCCAGAAAGCACTCAATTAAGCTGGTTTTAAAAGGACAAAAAGCTAATATTTTCTAGTTTTGTACCAACAATTAAAACAAAACTATGAAGGATTCTGCTTCAGTTACGAAATCGATTTCGTTAAAATCGTATGGGATAAACCATGATAATGTGAATTATCAACTTTCTCCGGACGAACTTCATGACACCACCATTGAGTTAGGAATGGGTAAAGAAGCCTCTTCGGGAGCTTTGGCTGTCAATACAGGTGAGTTTACGGGGCGCTCACCAATGGACCGCTTTATTGTTAAGGACGATATTACTTCTGATAAAGTTTGGTGGGGAGATATCAACATTCCTTTCGATAGTGAAAAATTTGATAAGCTCTACGACAAGGTTATCGCCTATCTCAATGAAAAGGAATTGTTCGTAAGAGATTCTTATGCATGTGCCGACCCAGAATACAAAATGAACATAAGGGTAATCAATGAATATCCTTGGTCCAATATGTTCGCATACAATATGTTCCTTCGTCCCACAGAGGACGAACTCGAGGATTTTGACCCAGAATGGACAGTGGTCAATGCGCCTGGGTTCATGGCAGACCCAAACTTAGATGGAACTCGTCAACACAATTTTGCCATTCTCAACTTTAGCAGAAAAATTGCTCTTATCGGTGGAACGGGATATACTGGGGAGATAAAGAAGGGGATCTTCTCTGCACTTAATTTTATCCTTCCTGTGTATAAGAATACCCTGCCCATGCATTGCTCCGCCAATGTCGGAGAATCTGACGACACGGCTATTTTCTTTGGATTGTCCGGTACCGGAAAGACTACCTTATCTACAGACCCCAACAGAAAGTTGATTGGAGATGATGAGCATGGCTGGACCCCCAATAATACCGTATTTAATTTTGAAGGAGGCTGCTACGCCAAAGTAATAGACTTGTCCCAAGAAAAGGAGCCAGAAATTTATGGGGCCATAAAAAAGGGTGCCATACTGGAAAATGTGGTTATGGATGAAAATGGAGTAGTGGATTTTTTGGATACTTCCATTACCCAAAATACTAGGGTCAGTTATCCCATCCATCATATAGAAAACATACAACAACCATCCATCGGGAAAAATGTAAAGAACATCTTTTTCCTTACCGCTGATGCTTTTGGAGTGCTTCCTCCTATCTCCAAACTTACTCCCGCACAAGCTGCCTACCACTTTATTTCTGGCTATACGGCAAAGGTTGCAGGAACGGAAGCTGGTGTGGTGGAGCCACAGCCGTCATTCTCAGCCTGTTTTGGAGCACCCTTTATGCCTTTGCACCCAACTAAGTATGCGGAGATGTTGAGTAGAAAAATGAAGGAATCCGGTGTCGATGTTTGGTTAGTGAACACTGGATGGACCGGAGGACCCTACGGAGTGGGAACAAGAATGAAACTGAAATATACTCGTGCGATGATCAGTGCTGCTCTAAGTGGAGAACTTGGACTTTACAATTATGAGAAGTACCATATCCATTCTGTTTTTGGAGTGGCACAACCAAGGGAATGTCCAGGTGTTCCAACAAAGGTACTAAGCCCAAGGGCAACATGGAACAACGATGAGGCCTATTATAAAACAGCCTTTAAACTGACCAATGCTTTTAGGGAAAACTTTAAAAAGTTTGAATCCTATGCCAGTGAGGAAATTCGAAGAGGAGGACCACAGCGGTATGCTTTCTAAAAATAAAAAAGCCCCGATTATCGGGGCTTTTTTTATTTCTTAATCCAGGTTGTTTTTTATTTATTGACGCTGGTAATGTATTTCTGTAATGCCATGGTCATGGAAGGAGTTTCGGGCGTTGGCGCTTGTATGTCTATCCTAAGTCCGGCACTTGTTGCAGCTTTGACGGTACTGTTGCCGAAAACTGCTATTCTAGTATCGTTTTGTTCAAAATCCGGGAAGTTCTTCATAAGGGATTCGATGCCTGAAGGGCTAAAGAAAACCAAAATATCATAGTAAACATTTCTAAGGTCCGAAAGGTCACTGATCACTGTTTTGTAGAAGATACCACGGGTCCAATTCACACCTATACCGTCCAGCAATTCTGGAACAGCAGGTTTTAAAGAGTCAGAAGAAGGTAATAAGAACTTTTCGTCCTTATATTTTTTGATAAGAGGTATCAACTCGTTAAAAGTCCTTTTTCCAACATAAATCTTTCTTTTTCTGTATACCACATATTTCTGTAAATAATAGGCAACAGCTTCAGATTGACAAAAATATTTCATGGAATCAGGAACTTTGAAGCGCATTTCATCGGCAATCCTAAAAAAGTGATCCACAGAATTTCTACTTGTCAGGATTATTGCCGTAAAATTGTTCAAGTCGATTTTTTGTTGCCTAACGTTTTTGGCTTCAACACCTTCAACGTGAATGAAAGGAACAAAATCTACTTTAACTTTTTCTTTTTCAATTAATCTTGAGTAGGGTGAGTTTTCGACTTTGGGTTCTGGTTGGGAAACCAAAATTGTTTTTACTTTCATAAGTTATCAACCTTTTAAATAGCTTCCAATTAGCACCAAGGGCGTAATTTCGAGTGTGCAAAGGTACAAAATAAAATACATAAAATACGGGAACAGTGCTTTTTGATGGTTCTTCAACAGCTTGGCGATACCGATGCCATTAATAAGAACAATAAGGAAAAATACCACATATATTGTTGTTTTAGAGTCTGTTGAGATGTATATCAACAATATGTTGGCAATGGAAATTAGGATGCTACTGTAATTTAGATAGGATACTTTGCTGAAAATAAGTCCTCCAACTAAATTTATATTGTTAAACACATACCCAGTAAACATTTGAAGCAAAAATTTTATCAGTTCAAATAAGGCCAAAAAACCTAATATTATAAAATAGGTGAGGACTGAATTATGTTGTGGCATTTGGCCAAAGGCTTTTAACGTAAGAAAGATAAAAAGCGATAAGTTGATCAGTTGAAAAAAAGTTAAAAGAAGATGGAACCAATGCGAAAATTGTCCCTTTTTATTGTGAAGCAGAATGTATTTATCATTAAAGGGAAGAATGATAAAGTTCAAAAATTTCTTATGGTATAGGTATTTGCCCAATGCCAATACAACAAAGCTCCCAAATAACATAAGTGTCATCCAGTCCAAAGAAACGATTGTTTTTTCAATGGGATCCATCATTGAATTTTAATAGGTTTTCCATTAAGCCCCGGGGGTAAATTATTTTCAGAAATACCTATTCTAAAGTACGACGGATTTTCCATGGAGGATAGTGGTAGTTCAAAATTATAGCGTATGGTATCCTTTGACTTTAAGAAAGATTGTTGCGGACTCGTGTTTTCGACCTTAAGAGAACGCATTTGCTTAACCTGTTTGTACTTATTGGAATATGAGATGGTGTACTTTAATTGCTCCAAAGGGATATCAAACGGATACGGATTGTACACTTTTAGCGAATACTTAATACCTGTTTCCGGTTTGTCCACAATACATTTTAATTTGCGATAGGATTGAAAGTCATCGATATAACTCCCATAAAAAACCGTACTATCTAAATGCATGTAGTTAATATCCCCGCTCTCCCTGTATTTGGTAACGTATAGAACCTTTTTGCCCCGCACCCGTTCCTCCGAACCATCGATCGAATATTGATTTTTACGATACATAAAGTTGTTCAAAGATATCGCTGGGATCCCTGAATAAAATTCATACATCGGGGCCCGCCGGTAAGAGTTCTCAAAAATAACAGGTACATCGCCCGCCTTTGATTTAAGTTCGTTCACCCATTCCTTATTGCCATGCGTTTCGTAGAGCATGGGAAATAAAGGATAATATATCAGCCATGCTCTGGCATAGAGCAACAGAACCACACTTACAATACCGATTCTATACATCCATTTCCTGCTTTTGGCATGTTGCAAAAGATGGTTAAAAGCGATTATGACCAAAGGAATTGAAATAACAATGGCCCATTGCGCCTGTACCCTTCGGTTAAAACTGGAGATAAAAAAGAAAATCAAAACCCCGTAAACCAAATAGACCAATGCTTTAGAAAACTTGTCCGTGGCTTTAAACTTGAAAAATGAACTATAGATCCAATAAAACAAAAGTCCTATGATAACAATAAGATTTAAGAAATAACCCAATGTAAACTCGTCAAAGGAATAGGCTTGATTGGGGCGTTCGTACAAA
The DNA here is from genome assembly GCF_051494225.1 of Flagellimonas lutimaris. Taxonomy (GTDB): domain Bacteria; phylum Bacteroidota; class Bacteroidia; order Flavobacteriales; family Flavobacteriaceae; genus Flagellimonas; species Flagellimonas lutimaris_A. The sequence continues at coordinate 536,588 of NZ_JBNPYE010000002.1, forward strand.
TGGAAGGTTATGGATACAAAATCGTTTTGATATAACCACACAAAATGAGGAGTGTAGCAAATCAAGGCCAGAACAACGGCCAACCAAGCTTTCTTGTTAAAAATGAGCTTGTAGTTGGAAAGAAAAACGAATAGTATCACCAGCACGGCATGGTACTTACTGTACATAAGAGCTGCCATCACCAATCCCAGGTACACAGCAGTCATTAGGCCCTCGTTCTTCAAGAAGCGTTTGTACAGCCAAAGAAACAAAGCGGTAAAAAACAAAAGGGATGTATCGGGAAGGGTTAAAAATCCATAGGCATTCATCAATGTAAATGAAAATACCAATAAGAAAAAGTGGACCACATAGTCCTTTTTCTTTGGATCATCTATTAATAACCAAAGTAGGATATATGTTCCGGCCGAAAGTACGGTGCTCATAAACCTAACTCCAAGCTCACCATCAAAAATAAAACTGCTGAGTTTTATCAAAAAAGCAACCATGGATGGATGGTCAAAATACCCCCAGGCCATATTTTGGGCATAGTACCAGTAGTAGGCTTCATCAAAAATGAGCTCCGTTACGGATGCTTGAAAAAGGTTGAGTGCAAAAATGACCGCTAAAAGAACAAAGAAAAGCCTAGGAAACTTTTGAGACATCAAAAAAAGGATTTAAAAAGGGCAAAGTTACAAATAATGGACTAGTGGCAATTCGGCTAGCCAACAGTAAGTTGTGTGGGCAAGTTAGAAAACCGTATTTTTGACATTCTAATCTAGTGCGAATGGCAGACGGCTTGGTTATTATACCCACATTCAATGAAATTGAAAACATTGAGGCCATTGTTAAAACGGTTTTCGACCTAAAAAAGGACTTTCATGTCCTAGTGGTAGATGACAATTCTCCCGATGGAACCGCGGATTGTGTTAGGAACCTGCAAAAGGAATTCCCAGAAAGGCTTTTCTTGGAGGTACGAAAGGAAAAATCAGGTTTGGGAACGGCATATATCCACGGCTTTAAATGGGCGTTGAAAAACGGTTACGAATATATTTTTGAAATGGACGCCGATTTTTCCCATCGGCCTGCCGATCTTTCCCGTTTGCACAGAGCCTGCCTCAATGGTGCTGATGTAGCGGTAGGCTCACGATATAAAAAGGGTGTAAATGTGGTTAACTGGCCACTGTTTAGGATTTTACTTTCTTATGGGGCATCATTTTATGTGAAGCTGATTACGGGAATGAAGGTGCACGACCCTACAGCAGGATTTGTCTGCTACAGGAGAAAGGTATTGGAAACCATTAATTTGGACAATGTTCGTTTTATTGGATATGCATTTCAGATTGAGATGAAGTACAGGGCGTACCTTAAAAAATTTAAAATAGAAGAGGTTTCGATTATTTTCACAGATCGAGTGCACGGAAAATCCAAAATGAACTCTGCGATTATAAGGGAGGCCATTTTTGGAGTGATTGCCATGAAATTTAGAAGTATATTTTTTAAAAAGAACTTTTAGTTATGTCGAAAATTCTGTTGAAAAATGCAAAGATTGTCAATGAGAACAGCATTTTTGAATCTGATGTGTTGATGGAAGGTGATTTTATTGCCCGAATAGACACAGATATTTCCGATTCCAATGCCAAGGTCATTGATTTGGAAGGGGACCTTTTATTGCCAGGAATCATTGATGATCAAGTACATTTTAGGGAACCGGGCCTCACCCATAAAGGTACCATTGCAACCGAAAGTAGAGCCGCTATTGCTGGAGGTATCACTACTTTTATGGAGCAACCCAATACAAATCCACAGACCACTACAATACAGAAATTGGAGGATAAATTTGCAATAGCAGCAAAAGACTCCTTCGCAAATTATTCCTTCCTCTTTGGGGGAACCAACGATAATTTGGAAGAATTGAAACGATTGGATAAAAATGCCTGTTCCGGGGTTAAATTGTTCTTGGGTTCTTCCACCGGAAATATGCTGGTGGACGATGAGAAAGTCTTAGAACAGATTTTTAAGAATACTGAAATGGTCATTTCCGCCCATTGTGAGGACGAAGGAACCATAAGAGCCAATCTGGCCAAGTACAAAGAAATGTACGGGGACAATATTCCCATAGAGATGCACCCTATCATCCGCAGTGCTGAGGCCTGTTATCTGTCGTCTTCAAAAGCTATTGCCCTAGCCAAAAAAACTGGGGCAAGATTACATGTATTTCATGTGTCGACCGGAATTGAAACAGAACTTTTCACGAATAAAATTCCTTTAGAGGAAAAAAAGATAACTGCTGAGGTATGCATTCATCATTTATGGTTTTCTGATGAGGATTATGCCAAAAAAGGTACACTGATCAAATGGAACCCTGCTGTTAAGTCCAAAAACGATAGGGAAAAACTTTGGGAGGCACTTTTGGACGACCGATTCGATATTGTTGCCACAGATCATGCTCCCCACACCCTCGAAGAAAAAGACAACCCATATACTAAGGCTCCATCAGGAGGACCGTTGGTCCAGCATGCCTTATTGGCAATGCTCCAAAAAGAAAAAGAAGGGGTTATAAGTTTGGAAAAGATGGTTGAAAAAATGTGCCATAATCCAGCTAAACTTTTCGATATTGACCGACGAGGTTTTATTCGTGAAGGCTATTATGCGGATTTGGTACAGGTAAACCAAAATTCTAAAAATGAGGTTAAAAAAGCCAATATTTTCTATAAATGTGGATGGTCTCCTTTTGAAGGTATTACTTTTGACTCAGAGGTGAAGCGAACCTTTGTGAATGGTTTGTTGGCCTATGAAAATGGTACATTTAGTGCCGAAAAGAATGCAAAAAGGCTCATGTTTAATCGTTAGGAGATGAAATATATCGTCACATTATTTTTTGGTATGATTTTGTTGGTTTCCTGTGCTGAAAAAGTAGTGGAGGAACCCGAAAATCTAATTCCCAAAGAAAAAATGACAGAGATTCTCCATGATCTTGCTATTTTGAATGCCGCAAAATCTGGAGCTGCAATAAAATTTAAAGATTCAGGTATCGATGTAATGGATTTTCTCTATAAAAAATACGGAATAGATAGCACCCAGTTTTCCGAAAGTGACTTGTATTATGCATCGATTCCTTTGGAATACCAATCCATTTACGAGAATGTGGAAAAACGAATACAAGTGCAGAAAGATACGATGGAAGCAAGGGGAGAAAGAAGAAATGATAGTGTTAGAAAAGCAAGTTTGAAACGAAGTGATTCTTTAAAAGCGATTCAAGAAAAAAAGACACAGAAGAAGGAGATTAGCCCTTCTCAATAAACTTCTCACAACAGTATGCCGTGGATTTGTCCAAGTCTTCAAATGCAAAACCCAATTTTGATTTTATCTTTTTGTTGCTATAGTTTTCTTGGTGATATAAACCTTTGGCAACCGCTTTGGACAGCTTTCTTCTTTTCCCAAAAATATTACTGCGTACCCAATCCCACCGCCAAAAGCATTCAAGCATAAATTTTGAAATCTTTTTTGTTGGTGGTGCTACACCCAGTTTTGACGCTATTTTTTGGAACAGCTGTTCGTAGGTCATATTTTGACTGACCAAAATAAAGCGTTCCGATTGGATGTTGGAATTCATTAATGCAGTCATTGCATTTATAACATCGTTTACGGATACAAACCCCGTTCCGCCAGGTATAAGATACTTTTTACCTTTTGATGCGTAGGTAAAGAAGGTTCCACTCCCCGATTTCCAAAATCCGGGCCCAATGACCACTCCTGGATTAACTATCACTATGGAAAGACCTTCTTGCGAGCCGCGCCAAACCTCAAGCTCTGCTTCATACTTGGTAATTCCATAAACAGAAGCTTTCGCTTCGTTCCATTCGTTTTCTTCAGTGGACTCTTCTCCTTTAATACTAGGTCCAATGGCTCCAATGGAGCTTACATAACATAGTTTTTTAATGCCATGTTTTAAGGAAAAGTTCACAACATTGGCAGTACCTACCATGTTGGTCTGCTCTAGAATTTTAAAGTCTTTGGGGTCAAAGGAAATTAAAGCGGCACAATGGTACACGTATTCGATACCGTCAAAAAGAGAATCCAGATCACCTAAGTCGGTAATATCGGCTTTTACCCAATCAATCTGTTCAATTAAATGGGACGGGTCATCCGTATAGTACCCAAAAACTTTGAGGACTTTCTCTATGGACGCTTTGGTCCTATAATTGCTTCTGACGCTGTTCCCATTGCTAATTAAATGGAAAAGTAAATGGGAACCGATCAGTCCAGTACCTCCTGTAACCAAAATCATAAAGTAAAAGTACCTATTTGTGCTGTAAAAATTGAGGGAAATGCCAACTTCATTTTATATTTGCAGCTATTCCAAAATACTGATCATGACGAAGAATTTTGTTCAAGAATTGCAATGGAGGGGAATGGTGCACGATGTAATGCCTGGGGCGGAGGAGCACCTAATGGAAGAAATGCGTGCTGCTTACGTAGGGATAGACCCAACGGCAGACTCTTTGCACATTGGCCATTTGGTAGGTGTAATGATGCTCAAGCATTTTCAATTGGCTGGGCACAAGCCTTATGCATTGGTTGGAGGTGCCACGGGAATGATAGGAGATCCATCTGGTAAGTCCGCGGAGCGAAATCTTTTGGATGAGAAAACACTACGCCATAACGAGGATGCCCTAAAAGAACAATTGAGTCGTTTTTTGGATTTTGAAAGTGGCGAGGCCAATGCTGCGGTTTTGGTGAACAACTACGATTGGATGAAAAACTTTTCGTTCTTGGAATTTATTCGTGATGTTGGAAAACACATTACCGTAAACTACATGATGGCAAAGGACTCCGTAAAAAAACGACTTTCTTCGGATGCCAAGGAAGGGATGTCCTTTACAGAGTTTACCTATCAGTTGGTTCAGGGGTACGACTTTTTATACCTCTACCAAAACCATAATTGTAGCCTTCAAATGGGAGGTAGTGATCAGTGGGGGAATATTACCACAGGGACCGAACTTATAAGAAGAATAGGTGGAGGAAAGGGTTATGCGCTTACTTGTCCGTTGATCACCAAAGCCGATGGAACCAAGTTTGGAAAAACCGAGGGAGGCAATATCTGGTTGGATTCGGAAAGAACCTCTCCCTATAAATTTTACCAATATTGGTTGAACACTTCCGATGAAGACGCTGAGAAATACATCAAGATTTTTACCTTCTTGAGCCAAAAGGAGATCGAGGATTTGGTAGCGGAACATAAAGAAGCGCCACATATGAGAGCTCTTCAAAAGAAACTGGCCGAAGAGGTCACCGTAATGGTACATTCCAAAGAGGACTTGGACAATGCTATAAAGGCCAGCAATATCCTATTTGGAAAATCAACTTCTGAAGACTTGAAACAGCTGAACGAAAAGACATTTTTGGATGTTTTTGAAGGGGTTCCCCAAGCTACTATTGCAAAAGATGAGCTTGAGCCCGGTTTGGATATGATTGGAGCATTGGCAGCAAAGACCAGCTTTTTGGGTTCCAACGGAGAAGCGAGAAGGGAGCTGAAACAAAATTCCATTTCGGTAAATAAGGAAAGGGTAAAGGAAGATTATCTGATAACAGCATCAGATTTGATCAATGATAAATTTGTGTTGCTCCAACGGGGCAAAAAGAATTATTTTGTTCTTGTTGTGGAATAAAATGTAAAGCCATCTTTAAAAGATGGCTTTTGTTTTTTTATGCTAAAAAAGAGATGCCGTACCGGCCACATATTTCGCTCACTTTAGCAAAATCTGGTGGGCCAGGCGGTAAATTCCCTAATTCTTCGAACATCAATTCCAGTCCTGCTGGAAAAACGCTTAAGATGGTTTTGCAATCTTGGTCCCCGACTACTTTCCAAGTATGTGGAACATTTTTAGGTGCAAAAGCCAAATCTCCTGCCTTCAAAATGGTTGTTTCGCCACCTACGGTAACTTCCAGCTCCCCTTCCAAAACTTTGAAGATTTCGTCTTCATTGGTGTGCACATGGGGTGGAATCATGGTTCCTGGTGGATTTACCTCTTCAATCAAAGTAAAAAGGCCGTTGGTATCCTCGCTGGTCAGTTTAAAGGTTTGTTGGTCACCTATTACATTTACTTTTTTCCCTTCACCACTTCTTACAATTTTTGGGCTAAGAGGCTTACCATCTTTATCTTCTTTGGAAGAAAAATGGGCAAATGTGGGCAGCGAAGCAAGTGCCGCTGCAGAAAGGGCGCTTCTTTTTAAAAATGCATTTCTATTCATCTTATGTTTGTTTGGTTTCGTAATCAAATTACGCATAAGCCTGAGAACATGATGCTTATGGATATATGAAAGGTGTTGTTTTGTGTGTAAATGGGATAAAATGGACTATTTATATGGTTTAAAGGACCATCAAATTGCATCCTCTGATGTCTGAATCATCAAAGCGACCTAATACTTCAAAAGTTCCGTTGGGATAGGTTTTTCCTAAATCTTGCGTAGCGATAAATGAGCAGGAATAGATGTTGGCAAGATCAATAACGTTGATTCCCCCAGTTTTTCCGTTGGACTGCATGGTCAAAGGATCTTCGGTGTCCCGCGTGATTATTTTCATCCATGGTGGAGTTTGAAAAATCCCTTCGCCTTTGGAGTATCCTTGGGACAAAAGTTCCGTCATCCCGTATTCTGAATGGATTTTGTTGACACCCAATCCTTTTTTTAAGATTTGGTGTAGTTCTTGGCGAATAAGTTCCTTACGGCGTCCTTTCATACCACCAGTTTCCATTACAATGGTATTTTTTAAGTGCATGGGAAATTGTTCGGCCAAATCCAGGAGAGCAAATGAAACACCAATCAAAAGTGTCTTGGTTCCCATTTTATCAAGCTCTTGTAGTTTTTGATACAGTTCCTCAAGATTGTTGAGGTAAAACCCACTATCAGCGTGTTTAGATTTATTAATTAGATTATTCACCATATAAATCAGGGAAGAACCTTCTCTTTCCAGATAAGATGGTAAAAGGGCTAGAATGCACAAATCTTCTGGTGAACCGTAGAACGTTTTAAAGGCTTTCAAAAAGCTTTCTTCGTATAGTTGGAGGTCAGGAACATAATGATTGCTAGTAATGCTTTGTGTAGTGCCACTACTGGTAAAAATAGTTTTTGCTTCCTTTTGGGTTGAGAGTACTTTGTGGGTTTTAAAGAATGCAATGGGTAAAAAAGGGATTTGCAGATAATCGGAAACATTTTGTGGCGACTTTTTCAGATGATCACAAAATTGTTGGTAGACCTTGTTGTTTCCGTATTGAAACCGAAAAACATCCAATGCCAAAGTGTCAAATTCATCCGCATTGTAGATATTGAAAATCCGATGGGTATCAAACTGTTTCATTCAGGCCCAAAAGTACCTAAAAATAAAAAAGCCCTTTGTGAAAAGGGCTTCAAAAATGTGTTGTTCTTTTATTTGACGACCAGCTTTCGGGTCATGGTTTTTTTAAGTTCCGTTACTTGGAGCACATAAACACCCGGAACCAATCTTGATATATCCAAGGTATTGGTCGTAATTCTTTTGGTTAGTACAACTTCTCCAAAAACATCATAAACTCGGATTTCTTTGGCTCCGTTGGATTCTGTAGTAATATATACTTCACTCCCATAAGCAGGGTTAGGGTACATTTTAAAACCTTTGAGCTCTTGTACGGGCTCATTGTTCACTGTAACCAGGTCTTGACCGAAAGAAAATAGTGGTAAAGCCATAAGTAAAACAAAGTAGATTTTCTTCATAAATGCTGATTTGGGGTATATGCGCTAAATAAAAATAGGTAAACATGGGAAAGTTGCCCATATTATGTTGTGAAAACACTAAATATGTAGGTAAACCGTTGAAAGCTGTTGTTTAAGTACCGGAGAAGAGGTGAAAAAGTACAGTAAACTACTTCACTATGAGCTTTCTAGTGGCAACTTTGTCTTTTTCAAAAACCCTTAGGATGTAAACGCCCTTGTCCAGTTCGGAAAGGTTGAGTTCCCTGCCAATAATGGTAGTTTGGAGTACTTGTGTTCCCAGTACATCAAATACTAGAATTTTTTTTGGAGAATTTAGCGTGGTCTCTATATATACCTTGCCTTGGGTAACTGGGTTGGGATAAAGCTTAAACCCGTCAATATCCGCACTTGTCTTGGTACTTTCCTGAGAAAATCCAAGTGCACAGACAAAAAAGAAGATGACTAGGTAAAAGTGCTTCATATGTTAATGGGTGCAAAGGCTATGCCACAAATATATAAAAATTGCGATGCGAAAGTGGAACCGTTTGACGAATAGAGGGTTACTTTTCGATGAAATGCAAAAAAGAAGCCCTCGATAGGTCGAGGGCTCTTTATATTTTAAAAGGAATTTTACTAGTTGATACCTACGGTCCAACCTGCTCCCCAAGTAGCGATATCGGTTCCAGTACCATTTCCTACACCGGTGATGAGGTCAGATTCATTGAAAACCTCACCTGTATTGTTTTCCATAGTTGTTGTTACCGCGTTAAATGTAACATCGATAATGTTCAATACATCATCCAATACACCTTGACCTGTAGGGTTGTCACCTGCATCACCATCTAATCTAAAACCTTTTCCAAAGTCGTTAAGTACAATGTTGGTAAAAGTACCTTGTGTTCCAGCTCTCAATCTTACCGCTTCACTACCATCGTTTGCACCTACAACGGTTACATTTGTAATGGTAGGGTTGGAGTAATAACCGCCTTCGTTACTGAAGTCGGTGTTGTAGCCATCACATTCAAAAGCCTTATCGTGGCTGGTTCCGTGCTGAATATACGCATCGGTTACAGATCCAGCGAAGCCTTCTGTCCAATCGATAGAATCATCCTCTGCATTTACAACAACCAAGTGTTTTGCTTCTACAGTTCCACCGAAGAATTCAAAACCGTCATCCGAACCTTCGTAGACTTCCACATAATCAATGATGGTTTGATTACCCACTGCGTAAACCGAAAGACCGTTAAGTTCGGCGTTACCATCGATGGCACCGCCTGCGTACTCGATTCTAGCGTACTTGATGATGCCTGAATCATCGTTAGGTACGTTACCACCATAAGCCAATGCACCAACTTCTGAAGTTGCAATGTTTTCAGAGTCAACAGGAGTTGAGTTGATAGGAGCTTTTCCCAAAAGAACTACACCGCCCCAGTTACCTGAACTTGGATTAGCAGCATTGGAGGTAAAAACAATTGGGTTGGAAGCTGTTCCAACTGCATTTATTTTAGCACCTTGCTGAATGGCTATATAGGCATTCACACCTATAGGCTCCGCTTTAATGGTCATGCCTGCAGGAATGGTCAAGGTTGCACCATCGGCAATAAGGACAGGGCCCGTGATGATGTATTCCGTATTGGCATCCAAAGTAAGATCTTGCGAATACAGGCCGTTTAGATCAACCGAGGTGCTTTCAGAACCACCTGTGGTTCCATTGTTCGTGGTATTGTTTGTAACACTGCTATCGTTGATAACAATATCGGAGGTATCGTCGGCTTCACAAGCAATGAACAAAGCAGCGGCTATACCTAAAAATAAAAACTTGTTTTTCATCTGTTTAAGTTTAAAAAATATTAAAATTTATATTTAAGGGTTAGCCCAACGTTAACCCCAAGGTTATACTCTCTAATGGTAATATCTCCAATTCCTGTTCCCTCTCTTACCAAGGAGATGTTTGGATTTAAAATGTTTTTGGCTGATAGATTGGCCTCAAAATGCTCTCCGAAGGAGTTTTGCCAAACAAAATTCAAAGTAGGAACAGCTTTTTCCACGATGTTGCCCAAACTACCTGCTCCCAAAGAGAAAATACGATCGGAGAAATAGGAGAAAGCAACAGTGGCTTTAGGTTTGTAGTTGCCAAACACAGGACTATAGTTCAAGTCGGCATTGATGATGAACGGCGAAGCACCTTCCAGTTCATCAGAGTCTCTGTCGAATGAAGTACCGAAAGTGTTTTCCGTTCCCGCAGGAATGTCCTTAAGATCTTGTTCTGTATGTGTGTATGCTGCATTAAGACCTACTGAAACAACTGCATTGTCATCCTCATCTACAAACAGGTTTTTTCTGGCTTCCAACTCAACACCATAGATGTTGGCCTGGTCACCTGTCCTAAAGTAGCGTTGGGTACCGGTTGCATCTGCAGCAACCACTCGGTTCACAGGATTTTTTATGGTTTTGGCAAAGGCGGCCAATGAAATGATTTCGCCTCGTTCCAAGAACCACTCATACTTAAGGTCATAGTTGAAAATATCGGAATAAGTAGGCCCATCGCCGTTCAAACCTCCCAAAAGGTCGGGGTTACCGCCAATCCTTTGCGTAACGGATTCATATACGAACGGCGCAACTTCCTTAAACTCTGGAAAAGAAGCCGTTTTACTGAAACTTGCTCTAAGGTTGGAATTCTCGGTAAGTGAATACCTCACATTCAAACTAGGCAAAAAGATGTTCTCATAAACATTTCTGGAACCGGGATCGGTAGCACTGATGTTGATTACATCATACTTCACTTTTTGACTGAAACTTTCGACCCTAACACCAGGTACAATGCTCAGTTCATCTGTAAGCCCCAATTCTGCTGTTGCATAAAGTGCATGAACGTTCAGGTTACCCTTATAAGTGTTTTCAGGAAGACCGGGTCTGTTAGTGTTTCCAATTTCATTGCTGATCGGGTTAAGAACAATAGTGTTCCAAAGCCCTTCGCCATCAGGAATGTTAATATTGGATACATTGAATATAGAATTGAGATCGTTCACATCGGTAACAGGGGCATTGTTCCTGTCTTGAATATCATATCCATATCTGATACTGCTGAATGTACGCTGCTTTCTTCTTCCGTTGTACCCGAAATTGAACTTTACTTTTTCAGAGGCTTTATAACCCATGTTCATAAAACTGTTCAACTCGTCATCATCGATGCTTTGGAAAAACCTTTGATTGTCAAAAGGTATGTTGGTATAGAAAAAAGGATGGGTGCTGTTGTCATTGTCCAAAGCATATTGGTAGTTTTCCAAGGTGATTCTTTTTCTGTCGGGTTCATCGGAAAACACTTTGTTAAAACCAATTCCCCAATCAAAGGACAATTTTTCATCAAAATTATGTTGGCCCGTCAATTGGTTTACAAAGATCATGTCTTGGTTAAACTGGACATTCATCACATAAAACCCTTCGTCCGAGTTCAAGATGGCATCACGATTGGTACCTTGACCATTTACACCATAATATCCCACGCGGTCTGTGGCACTGTTGATGAACAATGAGCTAAATTTTACTTTGTGGTCGTTGTTGATTCGGTATGTAATATTACCCAAGGCTGTTGTTGTGGCACTGTATGCATACTCCCTTACATTGGGAAAATTAACTTTTAATACATTGGTGAAATCCCTTGCAGGACCTTCCAAAATTTGAAACCCGTTGGAAAAACTTGCAGCTCCAAAAAAGCTCAATCTGGATTCATCATTGTTGAAGTTGAACGAGTATCCTCCCTCTATGGCTCCAGAAATGTTTACAGGTTCCCAAGCAGCTTCAGGATCTACACCATGAGAAAGAACAACAGCAAATGGGTTGTTGTCATAACGGTTGTAGAAACCAAAATCACTTGTCCCTTCGCTTTTCACAAAGTTTTCGCCAGCCGCATTGGTATTGATCCCTCCACCTACTGCAACCTCCAAGTATCCATCACCTGTATATTCTTTGGAATCCACATTTACATTACCTGCGGCAAAATCCCCATAAAAAGTTGGGCTGTACGCTTTGCTTACCGATACATTTTCTATAATACTGGAACCAAAAAGGTCCAAGTTGATATTTTTTTTGTTTACATCGTTGGATGGTAGTGAAAGACCGTTCATTGTTGTATTCTGGTAACGATCCCCCAAACCTCTCACATATACATTACTGGAACCTTGTTGCTTGGATATACCTGAAATTTGTGCAACAGCAGCAGCGGCATCATCAATACCTTTAAGGGTAAGTGCTTCTGCACTGATGGCCTCTTGCATTACCAACGCGTTCTTTTGCTGGAGCAGTAGTGCTATTTCTGAATCTTTACTGGCCGTAGTGGTCACAACAACCTCGTCCAATCCCACACTACTGGCACCAAGGCCTGCATTTATTTCGGTAACTTTCCCCGCCTCAACTACAACATTGGGGACTTCTAAAGTTTCGTACCCCAAAAAACTGAACACTAAAGTATAGGTTCCAGGTTCAACATCGGCAATCTGAAATAGACCGTCAAAATCCGATGTCGTACCTTTTGTTGTTCCTTTTATCAAAACATTGGCAAAAGGTAGAGGATCATCGTTAAGTTCCTTATCTGTAAGTTTTCCCACAACGCTACCGTTCTGTTGTGCAGATAGCATCAAGGTGAAAAAAGAAAAGGCCAATATTAGATATGTTTTCATACGCTACTCTGTAGGATTAATTTTGGGGCAAAGAAACGGGGGGGCTGTAAAAGCCGTGTTAGTTGTATGTTAAGAGTTTATTTCAGTTCTGTTACAATAATGTTACTAGATTAAATCAACGTTAAGCGTTTATCCCGTAAGTGTATTATCTTTACATTTGGGCGATTAACACTGAAATACCATCCCATGAAAAACAAGGACATTAAGATTTTACTGGTTGACGATGAACCTGATATTCTGGAAATTATAAGCTACAACCTTTCTTCTGAAGGTTATGAAGTATTTACTGCCAGAAATGGTGTGGAAGGTGTGGCCAAGGCTAAAAAGAAGGGCCCTCACCTCATTATTATGGATGTGATGATGCCAGAAATGGATGGTATTGAAGCATGTGAAGTGATCCGAAACACTCCTGGATTGGATAATACCATAATTACTTTCCTGACCGCCCGAGGCGAAGACTATTCCCAAGTGGCCGGATTTGATGCCGGTGCGGACGATTATATCACCAAGCCTATAAAACCAAAAGTTTTGGTGAGCAAGGTAAAAGCCTTGTTGAGAAGGTTGAAGGATGATAATAAAGAAGTAGAGGATATTGTTAAGGTTGGTGATATTGTGATCAATAGGGAAGAATACAAAATTGTAAACAATGGAGAGGAAATGGTGCTTCCAAGAAAAGAATTTGAACTACTGTCCCTATTAACGTCCAAACCCAACAAAGTTTTTAAACGTGAAGTTATTTTGGATAAAGTTTGGGGCAATGAAGTGGTTGTTGGAGGGCGGACCATCGATGTCCATATTAGAAAATTACGTGAGAAAATCGGTGATCACCACTTTAAAACCGTTAAGGGTGTGGGGTATAAGTTTGTGCTCTAATGGCCATTAAACTAAAGAAATCATACAAGTTTGCCTTAAGGTCTTCTCTAGTTATTACACTTTTAATTACTGCAGTTTTTGTAGGGTTTCATATGGATTTGGACCATATGGATTGGCCACATACCATTCTTTTTGCCTTGATATGTTTTGTGATATGTTTCGCTATCATCCAAATACGGGTGGAGCGGTTTATTTACCGGCGTATCAAAAGAATTTATGATGACGTGTCATTACTGGAGTCTTCTACATTTTCTTCCAAACCCGTAACCACCGATATGGGGACTTTGGTAGAAGAAATAGAAAAATTTGCCGAAGGAAAAAAAATTGAAATCGATACCCTTAAAATTCGAGAAGAGTACAGAAAGGATTTTTTAGGTAACGTCTCACATGAGTTAAAAACACCACTCTTTACGGTTCAAGGATATATTCTTACTCTGTTGGATGGTGCTATGAAGGACAAAAAACTTCGTAAAAAATACCTTCAAAGAGCAAACAAGGGTGTGGAACGCTTGATTTATATTGTAAAAGACCTCGATTTGATTACCAAACTCGAAGCCGGTGAGTTGAAGTTGGAACGAGAGGACTTTGATATCATCGAGCTTATCCAAAATACCTTTGACCTTTTGGAGATGAAATCTGCTCAAAAGGAAATCTCCCTCACTTTTGACATGGAATATCCCAAACCAATCTATGTTAATGGGGATAAAGAGAAAATCCAACAGGTAATAAGTAATCTTTTGGTGAATTCTATAAAATATGGTCTGCCAAAGGGAACCACCGAGGTAAGTGTGGAAAATCTGATCAAGAACAAAGTGATCATCAGGGTCACGGACAATGGAGCTGGAATTCCAAAGCAGCACATTCCACGACTTTTTGAACGATTTTATCGTGTGGATCAAAGTGGTAGTCGCAGCGAGGGAGGTTCTGGGTTAGGGCTTTCCATTGTTAAGCATATCGTGGAAGCGCACGGAGAAAAAATTTATGTTGAGAGTGAGGTTGATGTGGGCTCCGAGTTTTCCTTTACTTTGGAGAAAACAGCAAATAATTCTGAAAATTCTACTTCAGAATCAAATTGAGCCAAGCCTTTAAAGTTATCCGTTCTAGATAAATCCGCTAAGGTAAAATCTTCCTGATTGCTGTAAGGAACAAGCCCATGCTTTTGCATGCGTTTGGCCAAGTATTCTTGTTCGTACTGGCCAGGAGTGGGTATAAAAAATGCCTTCTTTTCTAACTTCGCGAGATCCATTACGGTGGTATACCCTGACCTGCAGAGTACTTTGTCACTTTGGTTCAAAGCTTTCTCCAGTTCATTGGATTTCATGAAATTATAATGTAGAATTTTACCATGGGGTATATCGATTTCTTCCCGTACCTGATTGCTTTCAATTTTACCTTTTACAAAAAGGATGTTCCCCTCAAACCCTTGCAGTTCAAACAGTAATTTCTCTTCCAGCATGGTTCGTTGCGGTTCAGGGCCAGAGAGCAAAACCATCAAATCGTTGGTAGTTGGAAGTTTCTCTTTTTCAAATCGGCTCAAAGGTCCCAAATAGGCAATGTTCAGCTTGGATTTTTTTAGATGGCCCAGTTTTCCCGTTAAATTCGGTTTTTCTTTTACATCCGGAACCCAACAGACATTGAACTTTTTTATGATTTTTTGATGAGCCTTGGAGCTCATCCAAGTGGTATTTCCAGAGAGTACATTAAGTTGGTGGGTGATAAACACACAAGGGACCTTTTTGTAATAAGCACCCAATCGGTTGTCCGAAATAATTCCTTGCAAATCATGCTCCTTGACCAAACGTTTTACTGCTTTTTTCTCCTTGGCAATGGCTTTGAGCACTTTGGGAGAGTCCCAAATCATTTTTATTTTAAAATTTTTGCCCTTCTCCGCATAAGAGATTTTGTAGGAGGGCAATTCAAAAGCTGGTAAATCAGGAAACTCCTTTTTTAGAAGTGACAGGGCCACCCCATCTGAAGCAATATATGGGCAATGCCCTTGATATAATAATTCACGAATAATTGGTATGCACCTAGTGGCATGCCCAAGCCCCCAATTTAATGGGGCGACCAGAATCCGTTTGGAATTTTCCATTCAACAAAAAAACAAAATGCGAATTGCTTTTAGATTTCCTTAGTTTTGCCAAATCATTAATTTTTTGCTCAATTAAATACGGAAGTGGGAAGTAAGAACAAACTCAAAAGGTTTAAAGAGAACGAAACATTTGCCAACGTGGTACAACCTACTAGGGAGGATGTTATGGCTGGTTTCAAGTATAAGAGTAATTGGGCATCCTTTTTTGGCAACGACAATCCAATTGTATTGGAATTAGGTTGCGGCAAGGGAGAATACACGGTAGGTCTCGCCCAAATGAACCCGAACAGAAACTATATTGGTATAGATATAAAAGGAGCGAGATTTTGGCGAGGTGCAAAGACTGCTGTGGAAAAGGAATTGGACAACGTAGCATTTTTACGCGCCCAAATTGAACTGGTGGACCATCTTTTTGGAGAAGGAGAAGTGAGCGAAATCTGGATAACCTTCCCCGATCCACAAATAAAGTACAAACGTACCAAGCATAGGATGACAAATCCTGTATTTTTGGAACGATATAAAAAAATTCTGAAACCCAACGGTATTATAAACTTAAAGACCGATAGCGAGTACATGCACGGCTATACACTAGGGCTTTTACAAGGTTTGGGGCACGAAATTTTATATGCCAATCACGACGTCTATAAAAACGAGGGAAGTCCTTCCGAAGTTCTTGAGATTCAGACTTTCTATGAAAATCAGTATCTTGAAAAAGGAAAACCAATTACCTATATCCAATTTAGGATCAACTAACCAATGACCCACGTACTTATTCTCTTTTTCGCCACATTTTCGGCAGCCTTTATGGCTACCGTGCCACCGGGCTTGCTCAACATGAATGCGGCCAAGGTTAGCGTGGAAAAAGGAAAATTGAACGGGGTTATTTTTAGCTTGGGGGTTTCAGGCACCATTATGGTGCAAGCCTATATTGCTGTATATATCTCTAAATTTTTATACAAAAATCCAGAGGTAATAGATGTCTTATTCAAGATAGCCGTGGCGGTATTCGCCTTTTTTGCAGTTTATTTCTTCATTATGGCAAAACGGAACAAAGCCCAGACCAAGGCTATAAAGGAGGTCAATCTGAGTAAAAAGAACAGTTTTTTTAAGGGGGTTCTGTTAGCGGCCCTCAATCTCTTGACCATTCCTTATTACAGTGGTCTAAATGCCATGTGGAACGAAGCGGGATGGATTAAATTTGAGGCCAAGGACATTACTACTTTTGTGGTTGCTGCTGGGGCAGGTACATTTTCTGTATTGTACCTCTACACTTTTTATTTTGATAAAATGGAGACCAAAACCAACCGTTTTTCAAAGAACTCCAATTATATTTTGAGTGCCTTGATGCTGTTATTGCTTATCATTACCCTTATTCGAATTATGTACCGCTAGTATGGAGGAAAAAAATTTCTTTGACAAAGTGTACGAAGTGGCCAAACAAATTCCATATGGAAGAGTGACCTCTTACGGAGCCATTGCAAAATATTTAGGAGCCGCCCGAAGTGCACGTATGGTGGGCTGGGCCATGAACAATTCTTTGGCAAAGGATGTACCTGCACACCGTGTAGTGAACCGTGTAGGTGTATTGACTGGCAAACACCATTTTGATGGCAGCAATATCATGCAGCAACTCCTCGAAAACGAAGGAATTCCTGTAAAAGACAATCAAATCGTCGATTTCCAAAAATATTTTTGGAATCCTGCCTCGGAGCTTTAATCAATATATCCCGGAGGGTGCAATTCGTCAAATGATGTGGCATCCTGAAATGCTTTTGCCAGCAATAGAATACTCGCTTCATCATACAAATTGCCCACAAATGTCATACTTGTAGGGTGGTTTTTCTTATCAAGACCGGTCGGAACCGCAATTACAGGATGTCCAGTAAGGTTGGTTGCTAAGAGTTGGTCATTTCCAAATGTGGGGGAAATAAGTACATCGTAATCTTTCATCAAATCCTGCATTTTTTGAATAAGTACTTGGCGCTGTCTATTCGCTTGAAGATATTCCACAGCAGGAATAAATCTACTCTGCCTTAATGAATTAGCTCTAGAACGCTGGTCTTGTTCCACCATAACATCAACGCCTCCCGAACGTACAAGCTCATCAAAAAAGGTTCCCGCCTCTGCTCTTAGGATAATATCAAAACCTCGATAAGGCACATCTTCGGGCATTTCCACAGCTGTGGGCTCAATGCCCAATTCTTTGAGTGATTTGAGTGCGTTTCTAAGATTTTCACCAGTTTCCGTGGTGTCCTTTTCAATATCTTTTTTCAGATAGGCGACTCTTAAGTTTTTAATCTCCTTTTTCCAATCAACGCCAAAAGGAAGGTCAATAGTGGTTAAATCATTTTTATCTTTTCCTTGAATAGCTTCAAAAACAATGGCACAATCTTCGGCATTTCTACCCAATGGCCCGACTTTGTCCATGGACCAGCTTAGGCTCATTACCCCATGGCGGCTTACCCTACCGTAAGTTGGGCGTAGACCGGTAACCCCGTTTCGGGTACTCGGAGACGTAATGGAGCCCAAAGTTTCAGTTCCCAAAGCGAAAGGAACAAGTCCTGCCGATGTTGCTGAACCTGAACCGGCCGAGGAACCGCTGGCTCCTTGGGTGGTATCCCACGGATTTTTTGTTTTCCCATTGAACCAAACATCACCCCGGGCCAATGCCCCGGATACCAATTTTGCCACTAAAACAGCGCCAGCATCTTCCAGTTTTTTAACAACTGTTGCAGTTTCGTTTATCATTTGGTCTTTGTATGGAGCAGCACCCCAAGTCGTTGGATAACCGGGAACGGCCATAAGGTCTTTGGTTCCGTAGGGGATTCCGTGTAAAATACCCCGGTATTTCCCATTTTTAATTTCTTCATCTGCTTTTTTGGCCTGGGCCAAGGCAAGACTGTCTGTTATGCTGATACTACACTGCAAAGCAGGTTGGTATTTTTTTAATCGGGCCAAGAAAAACTTGGTCAACTCGGTAGAGGTTATTTTCTGGTTTTTGATCAATGATGCTAGTTGAGGAATGGTGTAAAAAGCCAATAGATCGTATGGTTCGGGAATTTCTACATTATCGGGGATGTTCCATACAGTTCCAGTTTGTTGTTCTGGCATGGAAAAGCCAAAAGGGGTAGGGTCAAAACGAATGGCCGGGAAGACATCATGGCCAAGAGGGTATTTTCTCAAGGAATCAAACCCACTTCGGTTACGTTTTAAATAGGGATAGAGGGTGTCAATATCTTTATTGGCAAAATGTAGCCCTATCAGTTTTTCCGATTTCTTTACATCTCTTTTGGTAAAGGTGTTTTTGTTGGTGGAACAAGAAAACCAAGTCAAGGAGATAAACAACAATATAAAGTGGGGGATTCTGTTTTTTGGTAACATGTTGGTTGATAATTTCAAATAGAAGCATCTAAACTACATTTTTTCAAAAAAATGACCACAATTACGGGTAGCTTTTATAGTTGTAAGAACGATTTATTCAAATCCCTACAATTTATAGCCGTATGATTTTTTTGAAATTCAATGGCACAACTTCTTAATCTAACGTCAACACCGTATCTTTGTAGTTTAGAATCAGTTCAAACAGCTGGTTGCAAAATTTGGATTCATGAAGTTGAAAAAAACAGACATTCTCAAGGCATTGGAAAAAATATCCGCTCCCGGTGAAGGCCAAAATTTGGTCGAAAGCGGCTCCGTAACCAATATACAGGTATTTGGTGATGAGGTTGAAGTGGATGTGACCATCAAAAACCCTAGTCTTCAAGCCAAAAAGAAGACCGAAGTGGAAATTTTGAAGATAATCCACAGCGAGGTTTATGAAAAGGCCAAAATAAAGGTCAACCTAAAGGTTGATGCTCCCGCAAAACCTAAGGTGAACCAAATAAAGGGTAACCCAATTCCGGGTATTCAAAATATTATAGCTGTTGCATCCGGTAAAGGAGGTGTTGGTAAATCTACCGTGACCGCTAACTTAGCCGTGACCTTGGCTAAAATGGGTTTTAAAGTGGGGCTATTGGATACCGATATTTACGGACCATCCATGCCTATTATGTTTGATGTAGCTACGGAAAAACCATTGTCCATCAATGTGGATGGCAAAGCCAAGATGAAGCCAATCGAAAACTATGGTGTAAAGTTGCTTTCCATTGGATTTTTCACCCAACCCAACCAAGCCGTAATTTGGAGGGGACCTATGGCAGCAAAAGCATTGAATCAAATGATTTTTGATGCTCATTGGGGAGAATTGGACTTCCTTTTGTTGGATCTGCCCCCAGGAACCGGGGATATCCATTTGAGCATCATGCAATCCTTGCCCGTAACAGGGGCAGTGGTTGTAAGTACGCCACAAGAAATCGCATTGGCGGATGCCAGAAAAGGAGTGGCCATGTTCCAACAAGAATCAATTAATGTGCCCG
The DNA here is from genome assembly GCF_051494225.1 of Flagellimonas lutimaris. GTDB lineage: Bacteria > Bacteroidota > Bacteroidia > Flavobacteriales > Flavobacteriaceae > Flagellimonas > Flagellimonas lutimaris_A. The sequence continues at coordinate 556,351 of NZ_JBNPYE010000002.1, forward strand.
TATTGGGAATCGTGGAGAATATGGCGTATTTTACACCAGCGGAACTGCCAGACAACAAGTATCACATTTTTGGTGAAAACGGAGCAAAAAACCTATCAGAAGATCTAGGAGTACCATTTTTAGGAGAGATTCCATTGGTGCAGAGCATCAGGGAGGCAGGTGATGTGGGAAGACCGGCAGCTTTGCAAACAGCTACCCCAACAGAAGAAGCGTTTGAAGAACTTACGAAAAATGTGGTTCAAGAGTTGGTGAGAAGAAATACAGACCTTCCCCCGACCGAAGCAATAAAGATTACAACCATGGCAGGTTGTTCCGCTGTTAAAAAGAAATGAGCATGACAACAATGACATCAGAAGAAACAAGGAGCAATGTAGAAAAGGCGTTGGAAGAGATACGTCCATTTTTACAGAGCGACGGAGGTGATATTACCTTGATTTCCATCGAGGACAACACCGTTAAGGTCCGTTTGGAAGGAAATTGTATTGGGTGTAGTGTGAATCAAATGACGTTGAAGAGTGGCGTGGAAATGACGATTAAGAAATACGCTCCCCAGATTGAAGAGGTAATCAATATCAGCTAACTGATAAAAATCATGAATCCTTTTTTAGGCAAGCAGTAAGTTGCGAGCCAAAATTTCTAGTATATGATCAAAACCGATATTCTGATAATTGGAGCGGGACCTACGGGTCTTTTTGCTGTTTTTGAAGCAGGTCTTTTACAGCTCAAATGTCATTTAATCGATGCATTGCCACAAGCAGGCGGTCAATGTTCCGAGATATATCCCAAAAAACCCATTTACGACATTCCTGGATATCCCGAAGTATTGGCAGGAGATTTGGTGGATAACCTCATGGAACAAATCAAGCCGTTCCAACCCGGTTTTACCTTGGGAGAACGTGCTGAGACTATTGAAAAATTGGACGACGGGACTTTTATTGTCACAACTAATAAAGGAACAAAGCACCATGCTCCCATTGTTGCCATAGCAGGAGGTCTTGGTAGTTTTGAGCCGAGAAAACCCTTATTGGAAAATTTGGGAAAATATGAGGACAACGGTGTTGCCTACATGATCAAAGAACCCGAAATATACCGAGGTAAAAAAGTATTGATTGCTGGCGGAGGTGATTCCGCTCTGGATTGGTCCATCTTTTTGGCGGATGTTGCCGATGAGGTCACTTTGGTTCACCGTAGAAATGAGTTTAGGGGTGCTTTGGATTCAGTAGAAAAAGTACAACAACTCAAGAATGAAGGTAAAATCAATTTGATAACTCCCGCCGAGATAGTTGCACTTAAAGGAGAAGACCACTTGGAGAAAGTGACCGTAAAAAACACATCAACCTCAGAAGAAACCGATGTGGAGGTCGATAATTTTATCCCATTGTTCGGATTGTCGCCCAAGTTGGGTCCAATTTCCGATTGGGGATTGGAGATAGAAAAAAACGCCATCAAAGTGGATAACACCTACGATTACCAGACTAACATTCCTGGAATCTATGCCATTGGTGATGTCAATACATATCCAGGCAAACTAAAATTGATTCTTTGCGGTTTTCACGAAGCTACCTTGATGTGCCAAAGTGCCTATCAGAAAATATTCCCCGACAAAAAGTATGTCATGAAGTATACCACTGTCGGCGGTGTAACGGGATTTGATGGAAGTAAAAAAGAAGCGCCGAAAGCTGTAGTTAAAGCTATCGACTAAGAATAAATTAAATGTTAAATCGTTAAGGGAAGTCCATTTAGGAGTTCTCGAATAGGTATGAGCGATATCAAATTAAAAATTATAGACCGTGAAGGCGAACTACATGAGGTAGACGCCCCAACCGATATGAATATGAACCTGATGGAAGTGGTACGTTCCTACGAACTTGCTCCAGAAGGAACTATCGGAATTTGTGGAGGAATGGCTATGTGCGCTTCTTGCCAATGCTATATAAAATCTGACCATCAATTGCCAGAAAAGTCGGATGATGAAGAGGCCATGTTGGCCGAAGCCTTTTTTGTGAAGGACAACAGCCGATTGGGTTGTCAACTTCATATTACGGAGGATTTGGACGGTCTGGAAGTCGAATTGGCCCCAGAAGAACCTTAAATTCTCGCTTGGTAGGTAAATAGATGATAATATCTTCCTTCGGAAGCTATCAATTTTTCGTGCGTTCCTTGTTCCAGAATATGGCCATTTTCAATCACTAAAATTTGGTCCGCTTTGCGAATAGTGCTCAGTCGGTGTGCGATAACAAAGGTTGTCCTGCCTTTGGTCAACTCTCCCAAACTTTTTTGAATAAGTGCTTCGGATTCTGTGTCCAAGCTGGAGGTGGCTTCATCCAAAACCAAGATTTTTGGATCGGCTAAAATAGCTCTTGCAATAGCAATTCGCTGGCGCTGACCACCTGAAAGTTTTACACCGCGTTCCCCGATGAGGGTGTCCAAACCTTTATCAAAACGGTCGGTGAATTCATCCACGTAGGCCGCTTTTACGGCTTCACGTAATTTTTCTTCGCTAGCATCGGGTCGTGGGAAAAGTATGTTCTCACGGATGGTGCCTTCAAACAAAAAATCATCTTGTAGCACAACTCCTAAATGTTGACGGAAACTGTTTAAGTTCACTTTGGAAAGATCGTGTCCATCAATCGTGATTCTTCCTGAATCAGGGTTTAAAAAACTGGCTGCTAAGCCAGCAATAGTCGATTTTCCGGAGCCAGAGCTACCGACCAAGGCGATAACTTGCCCAGGTTCCACATCAAAATTGATGCTGTGCAGTACTTGTTTGTCTTCCTCATAGGAAAAAGAGACATCAGAAAAGGACATTTTACCAACTACATTATCCAAAATGATGGTACGATTTTCCTCATCCGATTCTTCTTCCAAATTCATTAATTCCTCGGTACGGTCCAAACCAGCCAATGCTTCTGTTAATTGACTTCCCACGCTGCTCATTTGAACAATCGGGGCAATCATCAGACCCAACAACACGGTAAATTCCACAAATTGACCTACGGTCAACGTATCTTGAATTATTTTATAACCTCCAAAACCCATAACGCTTGTGGTGGCAACACCCAATAAAAAGGTGGACGAACTGGTCATAAAAGCGGTGGTGGTCAAGCTCTTTTTTACGTTTTCATACAAACGTTCCACGCCTACTTCAAAAACTTCCTCCTCTTGCTTTTCGGCATTGAAACCTTTGATAACACGTATGCCGCCTAAAGTTTCTGTCAATCTACCTTTTACTTCGGCATTTATCTTGCCACGATTTCTAAAAATAGGACGGATGATTTTAAACGCCTTTAAGGCAATTATGGCAAATATGGTCAGTGGGATAAAAGTGAAAAGCGTCATGAAAACGCTGATTTTCATAAGCAATGTCACAGAAACCACAGCGGTGATGATTCCTCCGACCAGTTGCACCAAACCTGTGCCGATTAAATTCCGAACTCCTTCAACATCCGACATAATACGGGATACCAAAGCTCCAGACTTTGCATTGTCAAAAAAACGAACGGGCAATGCCAGTACTTTTTTCTGTACTTGTGCCCGTAGTTCCGAAATCAGGTATTGCGCTTGAACACTTAAAATTTTGGTCAATAAAAAGGATGTGACCGCCTGTACCAAAATGGCCAACATAACACCTGCGACCAAATACTTGAGCATATCCAGATCCTTTTTTACAATTACATCATCAATGAGGTATTTGGATGCAATTGGGGCAACAAAACTGGCTGCTTTACTAATAGCAATCAATAAAAGGCCAATGAATACCAGTTTACGTTTTGGCCAAATAATGGTCTTAAAAGCGGTGAGGATGCTTACTTTTTTTTCGGGCATAACAATTTTTAGAAAGAAGTTGCAAGTTACGGCAAATTAAAGGGACATCTATTTGAAGGTGGTTTGAAATAAGATAGATTACAAATGTTATATTTAGATACTTGAATTTAAAAAGGTTATGCTTAAAGTAAGGTTTTTCGGTTTTTTACTTTTTGTTTTTTCATGGTGCGTTGCACAAGAAGAACATCCTACATTGACCGAGATTGTAACGGACAATGCCCATATCTTTACCCAACCACAGCTTGAAGGGCTTCGTACAAAATTATATCAATTTGAATCGGAGACTACCAATCAATTAGTGATTTTGACCATTGATGAATTAAGGGGTGAGACTATTGAACAGTACGCTTTGGAAGTTTTCAATCAAAATAAATTGGGTCAAGAGGGTAAGGACAACGGGATTCTGATTCTTTTCTCCAAATTGGATAGGGAGGTAAGAATAGAAGTTGGCTATGGTTTAGAGCCCTACATTACCGACGCAGTGGCCTCTCGCATTATTCGAAATACGATGATTCCAAGATTCAAGGAAGAAGATTATTTCGGTGGATTGGATAGTGCTTCGGACCAAATTATTGAATTTTTGAACAATCCCGAAGCCCTGGAAGAGTTCAAAGCAGAAATAGCGGACGAGGATGAAATGCCTTGGTGGCTGGTAGTCGTTATTGGTTTGTTCTTAATGATGTTCGTGGCTGCAGGGGGATTCTTTTTTTACAAAGCCTATTCCACACTTATAGAAATCATTCGTGGAATGTTCATTGGTAAACTTGCAGTGATTCGTGGAGTGTTTATGGCTGCTTTTATGATGCTTCCCTTGATTTTTGGACTGGTATTCATCGGGATGCCCATATTTTTTATGGTGCTATTGTTAGGCTATGACGATTTGTTGAATGGATTGGTCAAAGATTTTACATGGATCCTATTTGTAGTTATCTTATTTATTGGGCTTACCCTTGTATTGGTTGTCAAGAAAATGAGGACCAAAGGTGATCAAGACTTGAAACTCTCATTTTTTAAATCAGATAAGGATTATATCAGTAAAACTTTTTCCTCTTCTGGTACCCATTCCTTTGGCTCTGGCTCTAGTGGAGGTTCGTCCAGTAGTTTTTCCGGCGGTGGAGGAAGTTCTGGTGGTGGAGGAGCCAGCGGAAGTTGGTAATTGTTTCCGATTTACCGTATTTTCACCAAACTAATTAAACCAATCCCCGAGATGAGAATTACAATCCTTGCAGCAATTTTTCTGTTTATTTCCTGTTCCGAAAAACCTCAAACCGAGGAGGAGCAATGGGAAGCCCAAGCTGAAAACATTACAATTATCCGAGACGATTTTGGAGTGCCCCACGTTTACGGCAAAACGGATGCCGACGCTGTTTTTGGATTGTTATATGCACAATGTGAGGATGATTTTAATCGTGTAGAACAAAATTATATCTGGGCTACCGGTAGATTGGCAGAAGTTGAAGGAGAAGATGCTTTGTACAGTGATCTTCGCGCCAAACTCTTTATGACCGAAGAAGAGGCCAAGGCCAATTACGAAAAAAGTCCAGAGTGGTTGAAAGAGCTTTGTAATGCTTTTGCGGATGGAATCAATTATTACTTACATACTCATCCCGAAGTTGAGCCCAAACTATTGACCCGTTTTGAGCCTTGGATGCCAATGTATTTTAGTGAAGGATCCATTGGTGGGGATATCGAGCGTATATCGACCCGAAAAATCAAACGTTTTTACGAGAGTGGGATGGAATTGCCCGAGATGGAAGCCCTTCAAATCAAAAAAGAGGAGGAAATGGCAGAGCCACAAGGTTCCAATGGAATCGCTATTTCCGGAGATTTGACCGAATCTGGCAATGCGATGCTGTTGATCAATCCTCATACTTCATTTTATTTTAGGGGAGAGGTACATGTGGTGAGCGAAGAGGGCCTGAATGCCTACGGTGCAGTAACTTGGGGTCAGTTTTTTGTGTACCAGGGTTTCAACGAGAAAACGGGGTGGATGCATACATCTACCTATACCGATGTGATGGATGAGTTCAAGGAAACCATTGTTAAAAATGATGGCAAGCTGTTTTATCAATATGGTGAAGAATTGCGTCCGGTTGATTCTAGCACAGTGACTTTAAAATATAAAGAAGGGGAAAGTTTAAAAGAGAAAACATTTCCGATGTATAGAACCCACCATGGTCCGATTACCCATCAAGTTGGGGACCAATGGACTGCTTCCGCTATGATGTGGGAGCCTGTTAAGGCGTTGGAACAGTCCTATATCCGAACCAAGCAAGATGGTTACGATGGTTTTAGGGAGATGATGGATATCCGTACCAATTCTTCCAACAATACCGTTTATGCCGATGCGGAAGGGAACATAGCCTATTTCCATGGCAATTTTGTTCCGAAACGCGATACCATTTTTGATTACACCAAACCTTTAGACGGTAGCAATCCGAAAACCGATTGGCAAGGTTTGCATACTGTGGATGAAAATATTTTGGTGCTCAACCCAGAAAATGGTTGGATTCAAAACTGTAATTCTACCCCGTATACTTCAGCTTTGGAGTTCAGCCCAAAGCGTGAAGATTACCCCAATTATATGTCCAGAGACCAAGAAAATTTTAGGGGTATTCATGCCATTGAGCTGTTGACCGACCGCAGTGGTTATACTTTAGATGGACTTATTGAAATGGCCCACGACCCTTATTTGCCAGCTTTTGAAGCATTGATTCCAGGATTGGTGAAAGCTTATAATGAGAATGCAAAAGCGTATCCGGAACTACAAGAACCGATAGAAGTTTTGAGGGAATGGGATTTCACTACATCAAAAAAATCTATTGCGATGACTTTGGCACATTATTATGGTACACTTTGTTATTCCAAGGCGGAAAGACCTAAAGATATGTACCCTATGGAATGGGTTGAATATTGGGGCAGTGAATGGCCCGACGCTCAAAAACTGGATATGTTTCAAGAGGCCCTATCTATATTGGAAAAGGATTTCGGTACTTGGAAAATGTCTTGGGGCGAGGTAAACCGTTACCAAAGATTAAATGGAGATATTCGCCAAGCTTTTGATGATGCTAAACCCAGTATTCCAATCGGTTTTGCCAGTGGACGATGGGGTGCATTGGCTGCTTATGGCGCTCGTTACGATAATGACACCAAAAAGATTTACGGTACACGAGGTAATAGTTTTGTGGCTGCAGTAGAATTTGGTGATAAAGTGAAGGCGAAGACCATGCTAGCTGGAGGTCAAAGCGGAAATCCTGAATCACCTCACTTTAATGATCAAGCGCAACGCTACGCGGATAAGGAATTTAAAGATGCTGCTTTTTACAAGGAGGATGTTTTAAAACGTGCCGAAGTAACCTATTCACCGGGCGAAAAATATTGAGGGAACTGTTTAGTTGCTTTTTTCTATGCCACTATCCTCTTCTTTAACAATGATCAGGCTGGCTTTGGAACCTGTGGAAAGGTTCCAGCGATTGTTGTGAATGACTACACCTTTATCATCGGTTACAATGACCTGCGCAGTATTTGGCCCAGAAGACCCTTGGTTAAGAGCCTCAAATTCTATGCGGTTAAAGCCTTCTACTAAATCCAAGTTAATTCCTTTAAAGGAACCGGACAACAGTAGATTGTACTCCGCAACTTCCCCATTTACATAGATTTTGATTCGGTCACCATCCACATATTCGTGGTCTCTGGCCACAATGCCGACAAATTTGGCCGTGGTTTTAAAATCACCCAAATATTGGTCTCCAAAATGCTCGTTGGCACCTTTTTCCCTTTTTTCAATCACTTTAGGGTCGATGACCATATCATGGCCAGCTTGAAGCAACTCTCGGTCCGGCAACATTTTAACGCCGGGTTTTTCATTTTTGGAAGTAAGATTTTCATCTAACACCGAAGGCATGCGAAGTAATGTACCTTGATTACTTGCTTTTACGTCAAGTTTATTGTTGTTGCCAATTTTCAATGGTCGTGTAGTGGGTAGGTCCGACGATTGTGCGAATGTCGAAACCAACCCAAAAGTAATTCCCATTAAGGTGAAAATCAGTCTTTTCATAACAAGAGTAAGCAAGTGTCTTGATATAAAATTAGCAAATACCTTGCCACCAACATGATAAATTGTAGTTAAATCGTTAATCTGCAGGCTCTTTTTTGTTTTTCCCTTTCAAACCAAATAGTGGATGCAACAGAGGAATACGCAGAATAATCAAATCATAGATCAACCAACTAATGCCAAATGTTCCCGCTACAAGGATAATGGCTTTTGGCAAAAAGCCCCAACTAAAATCCATCAAAAAATAGGCAATACCAACCGTAATGGTCTGGTGCAAGATGTAGAATGGATAAACTGCCCTATTGGCATAGGCAAGACCTTTACTGGGTTTGTTGAGGTACCGCGCCGCGTAGGCAAAAAGCACTAAAATCCAGGACCACAGGTTCACCACTTTCAATAGCGCTTCGGTGAAGTGGATTACATATCCATCTTCAAAAAACAGCCATATAATTACCTGGCCCGAAAACCCAATAATTCCTAAAATCAAAGCTTTATACTTTATTTTGGCAATTGTTTGCCAAAACACATCTCCGGTAGCTATCAGAACAAAACCATAGAAAAACAAGATAATACTGAATATAAAATTGAACCAATCGTTTATTAAGGCATGGGTAATGGGGAAAAAAGGCTCTACCAAGGATTCTGCAAAATACAGCGGAATTACAAATATATAGATGCCCCATGTTCTTTGAATCAAACGTTTTACCCAATCAATAAAGCGGGTATTGTGCTTTCTTAGGTAAACAAAGAGCGGTGCCAAAATCCATGAAAACACCAAAAGATAGGGCAAAAACCAAAGGTGGTGCCAACTGTAGTTTCCTTCCGGATAGATGCCATCAAAAGCAATAGTGGTAAAATATTTCCAGTATGAGCCTGTAAATGTCCCATCCACCAAACGCTCCAAATATACTTGTGGGGGCACTATCAGAATCATGCCTACCACTAAGGGAATTCCTAAACGAAGGAAGCGTTCCCACATAAATTTACCCATGCTTCTTTTGCCCAAGGCATAATAGGTTCCCATCCCGGATATAACGAATAGGATGGGCAAACGCCATTGGTTCAAAAATGACATGGGCCAGCGGAGCCAATCGTAAATCACATTATTTTTTAAATGCCAGCCCCAGGGCACAAAAAACATTCCTACGTGGTAAAATATAAGCAGTGCAAAAACAATAACACGTAGCCAATCCAAATCGTAACGTCTGATAGTAGTTTTCATCCTAAAATTTTTTCCAAAGATGAAAAGTGCCGACCAAACAGCGTTGTTTTTTGGTAAGGGAAACGTCCTGAATTGCAATTATGGAGAAATTACGCCCTGTTTTGCTTCATAAATGCGGATGGGGATTGCCCCGCATGCTTCTTAAAGGCATTGTAAAAGGCGGATTTGGACCTGAACCCGACCGATTCGCCAATGGCTTCCACAGTAAGCTGCTTGAATTCAGGGTCAAATAGCCTTTCCTGTGCCAATGCGATTCTTTTTTGGTTGATGTAATCGTTAAAATTGATTCCGGTTTCGGAATTGATCAATTTAGAGACTGTATTGCTATTGGTATCCAACCTTTCAGCCACCTTTTTCAATGTAACATCTTGATGGGAATAATATTGGGATTCCATCATAAAGTTTTCTATGTTATCAAATTCAATGGAATTGCTGGCCAAGGTCTCATATTTTTCTGCAATCCATGATTTTTCAAAAAAACGTGATTCCGAAATAATAAAAAAGGAGGTAAGGAAAATAGTCACCGTCTGTATTATCCCAACAATATGATCTCCACCATCATCATCATAATTCAAGTAGATAAGGAACAAGGAAACCATCAACACAAAAAAGAAAATAACCGTGTTTCTGGAAAAAATGTATTTGTCCACTTTAATATGCTTAGGGGCTACCCATCCTTTTTTCTTGGTTTTTATGACCAATAAAAGTGAGAGCACTAAATAAAATGCAAAACTGAACAGTACCAACCACCTAAACTGGTCTTTGAGGTAATGATAAGAATAGTTAATGTTTCCAGGAACGTCTATGAATCCCAAATCTCTATGGTACGCGCCTAAATAAGCGTTGAGCTTTACCTCGGTGGGACTCAGGTAATAATTGATTTGAGAAATAGCGTATAACACCGGCAATACAAAATGGGGCCAATGTTTTTTTAGGGTGATTGGTTTTCGTTCCAATAAGGTATAGAGGAAGAAATAAAGCGTAGGGGTGATAAGGAGTACCAAAAATTCGGTAGAATCGTTCAGGTAGATTACGTATTTCATCAAACCCGTGTAGCAGAGGTATACATCTAAAAACACTAGGCATTGCACTAAAAGTGACCATCCGAACAGATTGATGGCCGATTTTCGATTTGCCCTTAAAAAAATGACCAGCGCCAAGAAAAACCCTTGGACAATGCCCAATAGCATAATGTGGGACGCCAGGTCGTAGTGAATGGGAATTTGATCAAATATAACCTTCACATCAGTCATGTTATCGGTGTAAGTTGTATCTTCAAGACAAAGTAAAATAGAAAAGTACCAATCTTTTTTTAATCAACCGACCACTAAAATGAAAAAGCGACAATTCATACGTTACATGGGAAGTGCCGCCATGGCTGCCCCACTTTTTCCAATTACGCTGGATAACGTTAAACTCAAAGAAATGCCATATCCAGATATAGATAACGAGGCATTTTGGGAACGGATACGAAAAGACTATAGATTGAAATCCGATTACATCAATCTGGAAAGCGGGTACTACAATATTGTTCCCACGCCCATTCTGAACAAATACATGGAACATATACAGCATGTAAATTACGAAGGGTCTTACTATATGCGAACCGTGCAATGGGACAACAAGAAAAAGGCGGCCGCTCGTGTGGCCGAACTGGTCAATTGTTCGGAAAAGGAATTGGTCATAACCCGAAACACTACGGAATCCTTGGATATGATCATTGGAGGCTACCCCTGGGAAGCGGGGGACGAAGCTATTTTTGCCGTGCAGGATTATGGGGCGATGCAGGTACATTTCCATCAAATGGAAGACCGTTACGGAATTATTTGTAAAAAAGTGTCCTTGCCCAACCACCCTGAATCTGATGAGGAAATTGTAGCGCTGTACGAATCCCAGATTACACCAAAGACCAAATTACTGATGGTGTGCCATATGGTAAATGTCACGGGCCAAATTCTGCCCGTTCGCAAAATATGTGACATGGCACATTCACATGGTGTTGAGGTGATGGTAGACGGCGCCCATTGTATTGGACATATAAATGTTGATTTAGCTGAATTGGATTGCGATTACTATGGTTCCAGTTTGCACAAATGGCTATGTGCCCCTTTAGGGGCGGGGATGCTTTATGTGGCCGAAAAGAATATTCCAAAAATATGGCCCTTATTGGCGGAACATGAAAACGATAAAACGAAAATACGAAGGCTGAACCATACGGGAACCCATCCTGTACATACGGACTTGACCATAAACGATTCTGTAGATTATCTGGAAATGATTGGAATGGAGCGGAAGGAAAACCGTATGCGTTATTTACAACGATATTGGAGCGATCAATTAAGAGATGTGGACAATGTGGTGGTAAACACTCCTATTGAACTGCACAGGAGTTGCGGAATTGCTAACGTGGGTCTCAAAAACATGAAACCAAGCAATATGGCCAAAACCTTATTGGATGAATTTAATGTTTGGACGGTGGCCATTGATTTTGAAAACGTGCATGGATGTAGGATTACTCCAAATGTTTTTACTACTACCGAAGAGTTAGATGAATTTGTAGATGCCATTAAAACCATGGCAAAACGAGCTTAACGGTCAATGTAATCTTGCAATTTTTCAGGACCTTCCAATAAAACCCGGACAATTTGAAGTGTACCATCGGGCTTGGTATCAATATGCCATTTGATAAGGGAAATTTTTCCATTTTCAATCTCTATTCCCGTAATGCTCCTTGGGTGAACACAGCTCCCATCGTTAAAGAATGGAATTTGGCCGGGCTCTGGAAACCGAGGTCTGTGCGTATGACCAGCTAAAGTAATGAGCAAATTTTTCTTTAGAATCCACCGTTTTATCCGTTTTTCAATGCGAATCAGCTCTTTATAATTTTTGGCAGGGCTTGTTGGGTCCGCAATGCCCACCACTTGAAGGGGTTTCCATAAAATTCGTACTAAAAACCTACCGATACGCCAACACACGTAATTCCACCAATCCGCTTGATGGCCGTGGACACAAAAAATTTCCTGACCGGTATCGGTATGTTTTAAAATGAGTGCTTCATGATAGGTGATGCCTTCGAAAAGTTCTTTGTCGGAACCATCAATAGGTTCAAAATAATGGGAAAGGTGTTTGTTCACATAATCGGGGTCCCTATACACCATATCGTGATTGCCCCAGAGCATGTGGAGCCGCTTTTCCAAATGAAATCGTCGTAAAAGTTGATACACATTTTTATGTGCTTCAATAATCGAATCAAAACTTAGATTTTCCCATAGCTCGTCCCCATCTCCTAGTTCAATATAATTAAAGCCTTCACGGTAATAATGGTTCAATGCATGGAAATAAATGTTCCGGTTATTGGCGAAGTCGTCGGCAAAGCTATTGTCTCCTCGGTGACAATCACTAAAAAAGATGAATTTGGAATCCTCATCGAATGGGATCGTCATTGCGTTTTTGTAGGCTCTGTCTAATCGGGTTGAAGAGGACATGAAAAAGTTTTTGCTAATTATCCTTAAAAATGGTGATTCGCCCATAAAGATATCTATTAATGGGCATGCATTCCTACTTTTTGTAACTTTGACGGCTAAACCTCGACTAACTTGGGAATGAAGCACGATTACCATTCGGAAAGCCCACTTGTTCAATTAGTAAGTTTCAACAAATTATTGGAACATTATGATGAACAACTAAAAAGTTCTAATCCACATGTTGCCGAAAGGGCAAAATATGTTTTGGAGACACAGGCGCCATACCCAGAATTGAGAGAAGGTTTTTCTGATTTGTCTTTGTTGGAAAAACACAAGGATGTGATTCGAGTGATTTTGGACGACTCTTTTTCTCCAATTTTAACCAAAAATGAAATCAAGACTGCATCCACACCCTTTGAAAATTTGGTGTTCAACTCTTCTGAGCGGTTTCGTCAAATCTTGAAAGATGCTGGGGAGGATTTTGACCTGGAAATAACCAATATACCTCACGAGTTCGGATACATTATGAGATGTACCGTAATCTTAAAGTTCTATTACGGGTATAATTTGGATTTTAGACGTCCTTTCTTTTATGATATACCAGATACCAATGGAGTGATGCGCAGGTACCGTATTTTGTACAATGCGGATTTTATGGAAATTACTCCAACCGACAAGGCCAAGGAGATTACACAAGATGATGTGGATGAGTTGTTGGACAACTTTTACAACTTGGATTTGTGGAAAGAAAAAATACCTCCAAATAGTTTTGTGGCCAAAGGTTTTGTTATATCCAATATGTTCGATGTAACTGCCGAGCATTCCGTTTCGGAAATAAAGTCGACCTTGATAGGTAAGACCCAAAGAGGCAAGGAGTCCTTTATGGAGAATTTCGAAGACACTTTTAGGTCCTTTTTTAAACTTAACGATATAAAGGTTGGTTTTGCGGGTTATGATTCGGGCGCCAATCACTTTTTTAAGATATATGGGAAAGGCATGGACAGTTATATCCTCAACGGTAAGGATACGGAGGAATGCGATTCTACATTTTGTAATTATTCCCATGGAAAGCTGTTCAAAGAGAATAAATATTTCGCTATTTCCAACGTGGAGAAATATTATAGAAAAACAGAGGGTAAGGTTCAGCCCTATAAAAACTTAATGGCCCAAGGCATTAAAAGTGCCATTTTGGCGCCAATTGCTGTCAATGGAGAGCTATTGGGTGTCCTTGAGCTGGTTTCCGGTAAAGTAAACGAACTAAACAGTGTTAACGCAAACAAGTTGGATGATGTAATGCCTTACATTATTGCGGCTGTAATGCGAACCATTGAGGAAGAAGAAAACTTAATCGATGCAGTTATTCAGCACGAGTGTACCTCTGTGCATCCGTCGGTATATTGGAAATTCCAAGAAGAGGCCAAGCGGTTTATGGCAGACGAATTGGCTGGCAACGAACCTATGTTCGAAGAAATTGTTTTCAAAGATGTGTACCCATTATATGGCCAAATCGATATAAAAGATTCTGCAAAGGAACGTAATCTTGCTATCCAAAGAGATTTAATGATCCAGCTTTCCGAAATCAATGATGTTTTGGAAATCGCTTTCAAAAGATACAAGCTTCCCATTTATGAGGAGTTGATGTTCAGAGTAAACAATTATTTGAATGAGGTTAAGGAGGCATTGTTTACCCATACCGAGCAAGCCGTCTTTGATTTTGTAAAAGAAGAAGTAGACCCCGTATTCGATCATCTTCAAAAAGAGGATGCCGAAATAGCTGCGCTTTTAGATAAATATAACGAGAAGATAGACAAGGCCACCGAAAGCTACTATGATCATCGTAGAAACTATGACAATAGCGTAATGGAGGCCAATATGAAACTTGCTGCTCTTTTGGATAAAAAGCAAGAGGAGGCCCAGGACATGTTCCCGCATTATTTTGAGCGCTATAAAACTGATGGGGTGGAACATAACATGTATATAGGAAACTCCATTGCAAAGGATAAGGAATTCAACGAACTTTTCTTGTGCAATCTAAGGTTATGGCAGCTTCAGCTTATGTGCGAGATGGAGAATAAGTACTACGCCTTAAAGCCACATCTTCCAGTTAAATTGGATGTTGCATCCTTGGTTTTGGTGTATAGCACTTCTCTGGCCATCCGTTTTAGAATGGATGAAAAACGTTTTGATGTTGATGGCACATACAATGCCAGATATGAAGTCATCAAAAAGCGTATTGACAAATCCTTTATTAAGGGGACCAACGAGCGCCTTACACAAAAAGGAAAGCTGGCCATTGTGTATTCGCAACGCAAGGACGAGAAAGAATATCTGCGTTACATTAGTTTTTTAAAGGCCAAAGGCTATTTTACCAACAATATCGAAATTGTGGAATTGGAAGGGGTTCAAGGAGTATCTGGATTAAAGGCGATAAGGGCTGAGATTTTATATCAAAAGGATAAAAAATCGGAGCGAACCTATACTTATGATGACCTTATGGAGGAATTAAGTTCGTGAGTTAGAAAATCAATCTTTCCGGGCCAAAAAACCGAAAGGCAATACCAAAGGCAATAACAGATATAATGATACCGAACATAAAAATGTTGTAGGTTAAACGCAGTATCTTATACTTTCTGTTTAAAACAATACCCAAATAGTAAAGGTCTTTTGTAAGTGAAGAGTATACATAATCCTTATCCTTTACCAATTCCCGTACCGCTGATTGATATTCTTCAAGACCCATTTGGTGGAAGTTGCCAAAGAACAATAGGTTCACCCTTCTTTTTTCCACATCTTCTTTGGTGAATTTACCGCTTGTAATATTAGGTCGGGTAGCCAACACGGACAGGACCATGGAAACAACGCTGAACAGGATCAATATGAATGTGGGATAAATCATATAGGTGTTGGATGGATTGTCCAGTTTGGTAAGTAGGTTGGCCAATACCAGTGAAATAATAATGGCATTCACGGACAACAATATATTTGCCTTTGTGTCGGCAATATCACTAAGTTTTAGGTGATTTCTCAAAGTTACCCGATACAAGGTCTGCACACTTCTATCAGGACTTTCGCTTTTATATTTTGCTTTTAAAGCTTCCTTTTTGGCAATCTTTTTTTCGGCCTTTTTCTCTTTAAGCAGTTTTTTTAGATTCTGTTGTTTTCCCTCTTCCCAATTCTCCTTGGCATAGTCCGTAAAAAAATTATGCTTTGTTCGGAACATTTTAATGTTCTTGTCCCGCCATTCTTTGGCGGAATAATCAGCAATTCCCAATTCTTTGAGTTCCTCTTTTAAAAAATCGGTGGTTTCCCAATAACTTTTCTTGGCAAAATGGGATATATCTGCGTCCCTAATAATTCCTTCCATGAGGTTGGAGGGCGTGTTGCACATTTTTGTTGCCATAATCAACGAGCATACTTGCTCGATACTTTCAGGTTGGTAATCGTTTTTTTTGAGAAACTCTCTGGCAATTTCACAACTACTTTCTTCATGGTTTTCCCAACCTTTTATATGACCAACATCGTGGAACCATGAGGCCAGCAATAACCTCTCGTTTTCAACCTCTTCAAGATTATAATAATTGAGTAATTCTTTAGTACTTTTGACTACTCGTTGGGTATGTCGCAAGTTGTGGTACAAGAACTTGGGGTCAAGCTTGTCTGTTAATAGTTTAGAAACGAAGTGTTTAGTTTTTTCAACAATTTCCGACATATATCCAAATTAAAACATCCAAATTACAAAAAATTGGTATCAACCTCGTGAATATGAAGAAACATTACTTGATTGTTTTCTTGATTGTTTTGACTTCTGGTTGTGCAACCTATGAAGCGAAATATGCCGAACCTTTTTCTGCAAATAATACTTTAGTAGATAAAGACATTGAACACACCTTTTATTTAATCGGGGATGCGGGAAAATCTCCTATGGGCGACCTCAATCCCACATTAAAGGAATTTAAAAAGGTTCTTGATGGCGCCAATAGCAATAGCACTGCCATTTTTTTGGGAGATAATATATATCCCGCTGGATTTGTCGATAAGGGAGATGACGTTGATGGTTACCAACGTTCCAAACACTATTTGGATGCGCAGTTGGCCACTTTAAAAAATTTTAAAGGAAATACCATTTTTATACCTGGTAATCACGATTGGTACAGTAATGGGTTAAAGGGTCTTAAAAGGGAGGAAGAATACGTTGAAGAGGTGTTGAACGATAATGAGGCTTTTCAACCAGAAAATGGTTGTCCTATCGAAGACATTGAAATCAATGAAAATACAATGGTCATTGCCATAGATACAGAATGGTATCTCGTCAATTGGGACAAGCACCCGACCATGAACGATGAATGTAAAATAAAGGACAGGGATCGTTTTTTTGAGGAGTTGGAGGGTTTGATCAAAAAGAACAGGGACAAGACGGTAATCATAGCCATGCACCACCCAATGTTTTCCTATGGTTCCCATGGTGGTCAATTTTCCTTTAAACAAGGAATGTATCCCAGCGGAGGAAAGGTGCCTTTACCAATTTTTGGATCTGCAATCAATCTTATGAGAAAAACTTCCGGTGCCACACCGGAGGACTTATCCAATAAAAGGTACAATGAGTTAAAGAATAGGATACTCACCCTTTCACAATATTCGGACAAGGTAATTTTTACCTCAGGACATGAGCATACGCTTCAGTACATTGAGGAATATGGCAAACCCCAAATTGTTAGTGGTGCTGGAGCAAAGACTGGAGCTACTAGACTTTTGAACGGCAGTAAATTTTCAACGGGAAGAAATGGATATGCGATTTTAAAGGTGTTTAAAGATGGCTCGTCTAAAGTTGAGTTTTATGGAACAGGAACTAACTCCAACGAATTATTGTTCCGGACGCAAGTGCTGCCACCCGATAGGTCGAATAAAAAAATGAAACTTTCCGATGATTTTCCAGCATACAAAATGGCATCTATTTATGGGGAAGAGCAAATAGATAAGAGTGGATTTCACAAATGGTTATGGGGTGAACGTTACAGAAAATATTATGGAACCAAAGTAAAGGTTCCTACTGTGCGATTGGACACCCTTTTCGGAGGATTGACCGTTGTTAGAAAAGGTGGAGGTAATCAATCCAACTCATTACGATTGGCAGATCGGGAAGGTAGGGAATATGTGATGAGGGGCTTGCGAAAAAGTGCCGAAAGATATCTGCAGGCCATTGCCTTCCAAGACCAATACATTATTGGACAATTTGAGGATACATACACGGAAAAATTGTTATTGGACCTTTATACTGGAGCACATCCATATGCTCCTTTTACAATGGATAAACTATCGGATGCCCTTGGGATATATCATACCAACCCTAAGTTGTACTACATTCCCAAACAATCTGTTTTGGGAGATTTTAACAAGGAATTCGGAGATGAGCTGTATATGATCGAGGAGCACGTTTCCGATGATCATGATAATTTGGAAAGCTTTGGTTACACTAAAAAGATAGAGAGTACCTACGACCTTTTGGACAAACTCCGAGAAGATGAGAAGTATAGCATTGACCAAAAAGAATATGTGAAAGCGCGCCTTTTTGATATCCTTGTCGGAGACTGGGACAGACATGTAGATCAATGGCGATGGGCGGAATTTGAGACCGAAGATGGAAACAAAGTGTACAAACCAATCCCGAGGGACAGAGACCAAGTGTTTTCACGCTGGGGAGATGGTCTCATCATGAATTTTGGCTCCAGAGCGGTTCCAGGCCTACGTATTTTTGAAGGATTCCACGAAAAAATAAGGAGCGTAAAAGGATTTACATCGTCACCAAAAACGTTTGCTTTGGATATGGCCCTGTTATCGGAAGCGGATTTGGATATATGGATAGACCAGGCCAAGTTTATTCAGCAAAACTTAGATGGAGAAATTATTGATGATGCCTTTTTGGCCTTTCCTGAAGAAGTTCGGGATGAAACTTTGACCGAAATCAAGAATATTCTTCTGGCCAGAAAGAAAAATCTGGTACAAACTGCAATTGACTACTTTGTTGTTTTGAATAAGTATAGTGTGGTTGCCGGAACGGATAAAGACGATTATTTCAGCATTGTTTCTTTGCCCAATGGAAATGTTGAGGTAAAAGCATACCGTATAAAAGGAGGGGAGAAGACAAATCTTTTCTTCAACAAGGTGTATAACCCGGATTATACCAAGGAAATTTGGATTTACGGTTTGGATGATGATGATATGTTCGATGCCAGAACAGAAACATCAAAAATAAAAGTGCGCATTGTTGGTGGACAGAACAATGATGTTTATATAATTTCCGAAAACTCCAAAAAACTACTGGTCTACGATTTCAAATCCAAGAAGAACACCTTGGATAATGCTTATGGGGGAAAAATTAAACTGATAAATGATTACAACACCAATACTTACGAGTTCTTAAATATGAAAGGTAGTAATAACCAGATACTACCCACAATTGGTTTTAATCCAGATGACGGGGTAAGGGTGGGGTTTACCGATACATACACATTTAATGGGTTCAGAAAAAATCCGTTTACACAACAGCATACGGTTAACGCGGCCTATTATTTTGCAACCAATGGTTTTGATTTAGGATATAAGGGAGAGTTTGCCCACGTGTTTAATAAGGTAAACCTAGAACTACATGCTCTATTTACCAGTCCCAATTTTACTAGAAATTTTTTCGGCTTCGGAAATGAAACCGTTAATAATGACGATGATGAACCTCTGGGATTGGATTACAACAGGGTTAAAATACGAACCCTTAAGTTTGCTCCTTCCTTGGTGTGGCGCGGATTTTTTGGTTCCAAGGCGCGTTTGGGCGTTGCTTACGAGAGTATTGAGATTGAAGAAACTGAAGATAGGTTTATCAATGAGTTTTACTTAGAAAACGGGGAGGAAAATCATTTGAATTTCTTTGGCGTTGATGCTGAATACAGCTATTCCAATACCGATAACGAGGCATTTCCAACGTTGGGAATGGCGTTTGCTTTGGAGGGTGGTTTTAAAACCAATTTGGATGATTCATCCAGAACGTTTGGGTACATTATCCCTGCATTTTCTATGGACCATAAGCTTACTGCAGATGGACGATTGGTCTTGGCCACTAAATTTAAAGGACATTTTACCATTGGTAATGGCTACGAATTTTATCAAGCTGCCAGCATTGGGGGCGACAATGGTCTTCGAGGCTTCCGTTTCCAACGCTTCTCAGGTAAGACGGCCTATTTTCAAAACACGGATTTACGATATAGTTTTAGGCGCACAAAGACAGGTATTCTTCCGGTGACCCCGGGTGTTTATGGAGGGTTTGACTATGGTCGTGTTTGGTTTCCTGGCGAAGATTCAGACAAATGGCACAATTCTTATGGAGGTGGATTTTTCCTGAATGGTGCAGATGTGCTGTCTGCTAATTTTGGACTGTTTAATAGTACGGATGGCCTGCGTTTTGCCTTTGGCCTTGGATTTGGATTTTAACTTTAATCCAATTTCAACTCATAAAGTTTTCGACCCCCGAATCTGTTCTCTTCATCAGCAATCAAGAGTGTATTGTTGTTCGCAAAACTAATCGACTCAATCTGGGTATCAGTTTTTAAGTCAATGATTTTTATGGATGCTTTGGTCAAGTCTGGAATATTAAAATCCGTTAGTAAAAACACGAACCCATAGCTTAATAAGGCAATGGTATTACCATTAGGGGAAATATCGGCGCTTGTCACCGAGCAATGGTCTTGGTCGGCGCATAAGAACAACGAGCCCAAAAATTCTGCTTCGTATTCCCCTTCCTTGTCCGGTACACAATAAATCAAAGTGTTTCCTGAAAAAGGTCTCGTGCGGTTTTTAGTGAAGATGTACAGATGGTCATTTAGGTGAAAAAACCCTTCCGTATCATAATAAAGACTGTCTTTTTGGGGTGGAAAATCTTTTTGTTGCGGGTATTTAAACTCAATCTTTACGGCATTGGGTTTCTTTTTATCCATTTGGTTTTTTGGAATCTTGTAAATAACCAAATCATCGCGCTCATTGCCATTATTGCCAAAATCTCCGATATATAGATTGCCATAAACATCCATGGTCAAATCTTCCCAATCCTTATTTTTGGCATGGTCAACTTTTAATGATTCCTGGATTTGACCATCTTTATTGACCCTATAAATTTGATCCTTGTTACCACTGTCTTCAATCACCCAGATTTTACCATCTTTGGTAACTTGCAACCCGGATACTTCTTTAAGTTTGGAAGGGAATTTGGCCAAGTTCTCCAATTCGCCAAAATAGGTTCTTTGGGCAAAAGCTTGCACAGCTATTAGTAAAAAAACTAAGGCAAACTTATTCATTGGATTCTTTTATGGGCATAAATACCTCCGTAGTCCATTCCAACTCATTTCCTCCCATATTGGGGTTATTGTAGAAAATTTCCAGTGGTTTTTTCTCTATGGGAATATTATTCTTTTTCGCATAATCCATTATAGCATACCATGCTCTGTCCGAGGTAATATAGTTTCCGTGATAAATGGCCTTGATAGCATTTTTACTAAAGATACGTTTGTATTCAATATCAGGGTGATCTGGAAGTCTTTCGGAACGAATAATCGGGTTGCAAAAATTATAGGAAAGACTATTGTTTTCCAAATCCCAGTCCAGTACCTCTACGAAAGGAGGACCATTCAATTGAATTTGTTTTTCCAAAAGAATTGCGTTAAGAAAGTTGTAGTTTGCCATCATACCCTTAGCCTTTTCTTCGGGAGCTGTAATAAGTTGAATACAGGCACAAAATGAAGAGAATGTCTCTTCCTCACCTTCGATAGAAACATTAAAACCACTTATGTGCTCATTCAAAAAACCATTAAAATCCAAAAGCTTTTTTCTAGAGCCTTTTTCAAAATCGGTGTCAGAAAACGGAATAGTTAAGCGATTGTTGAACGAATAATCCTGGTCTTTGATATTTACTTGGATCTCACTTAAAGAATCGTGAACTGGGTTTATTTCCCATTCGTACATATGCACGGAATCGTTTACAAAAACAGTTTGTTTAAAATGGCTGGGGCTGATGTAGTCCACAGGTATAACGGAATCAAAACCTTGGTTCCAAGCCTTCACGGTTTCGAAGATGGTCCCAGGAATCGCTTTTGCCTTAAAATTGACCTGATAATCTTGTGGTTTTAAAAACAGGTACCACAAAATTACTCCCACCGTAAGGGCAAGGATTATTGAAAAAATCTTCCTCATAACTAGTAACTAGAAAGCAAAAATAGGGTTTAGCCTTTTGTCATGTCCAATTTATCTACTACAAATTTACCTAGTTCTCTACCTTGCTTAATTCCAACAACAATTGCCGCGCGGTAATGGATACCACCATACATTCGGCTTAGGGCAGCCTCATCAGATGCTTGGTTAAAAGAAGAGAATGAGCGTACAGGCAAACCATAGGCTACTTCAGTATCGTCATCAAAGGCAAAATTGTCGCCAAAAATGTCGGTCAAAGCCGTAGCTGCCGCACCCGAGACTACACTGTGTCCACTCGTATATTCAGGGAATGGAGGTGTTTGAAGAACAGGCTCCCAACTGTCGTCGATATATTCGTTAATAACTGTTTCCGGACGGATAAGGTTACTTCTGTATTTTTCATCCCAACAGCTTATAAAGGCATCAGCGATAGCGATAGAGGTTTTGGTATATGCATATACTGTTTTGTCAAAATCCGCATTTGTTTTTCTTGCAGCAATTTTGGCAATGCCTATCCAGTGAGCACCTGGGGTAATTTTCTTTGTGGCAAACATTAAGTGTCCACGGGTTACGGAAACATAAGGATTACAATCCCAAAATTGGGCAATGGCTATTTCATCTGACTTGTCGCCTTTACCGATCATACTTTTTCTAACCTCGTACACTTCCATTACTTCTTTATAAAAATCGGAGTCTTCTTCCATTGAAAATTCAGGAGGTGGAACTGGTTTAAACTGTTGTGCAGAATCTATCGCAAACGGACGTATTTTTTCCCAGTGAGGCTCAATACCGTTCATATAGGCCGGTGGAGTAGGTTGCCAACGAGAAGGGTCGTCAGAGTCCACGGAGAATTTTGGCATGGTACGCGTTTCCTTGTAGTTATCCTTGTCCATCCATTCACCAATAAAGTTGGCCACCTCGAGACCATATTCTTTGGAGGCATTAAAAGCTGACTCGTTTTTTTCTGTCCATATCATATAAAGACTATCCCTGAAGCTTTCCATTTTTTCTTCAGAAAAGATAAGTCTCTTGCTAAGGTCCATTTGGGCAATCAATGCGGCCATTTCGTAATTGATGTTCTCATTGTTCTTTGGCTCAGGGATACTTTCCAAACCTGTTACCTGACCCGCCAAGGATTTGTAACTATCGTTTTTCTTGGCAATAATTTCGTAAGCGGCAATGTTCGGGTAGGCAAATATTCTACTCGCTACCGGTGGGGAGAATATATCGTGAATCATTATCTCGATTACCTTGTCCACAGAGGCGTGGTATTCTTCGGGGGTAATTTCAATAGGTTCCTGTTTTTTTTGACATGATGCCAGAACCAATAATAATGCTGCAATTAAACTTATTCCTTTTTTCATAGCCTTGCTGTTACTTGTTGATTTTGTAGACTTGTGCCTTCTCGTTATTAAATATGGCTAACAAGTATTTTTGATTGTTGAGTATGATTGTTTTTAAATGTCGAATTGATTTTTTCGTGAAATCCAATCCTAGTTGGTTGCCCAAAACAATGTTGTTTTCACTTTTAATCAGGGCACCCGGAAACGAATCGAGTCTACCGTGGTATGGTTTTACCCCAAAATAATTACCTCCAAGTAATGCTTCGGTGCTGCCATCACCATCAAAATCATCTACTAAAAATGACATGATAGGAGATACTTGGAGTTCGTTTTTAAATGGGACAAAAGTGTAGTTACCCTTATCATTTCTTAAATAGCCCGATTTAAGTGTATTAACTTCCAATTTGGTGGATGCATCCAATACGTCCTCTCCAAATATTTCTTCTATGGTTTTACCGGCGAAAGACTTATAGGTAGTGTATTTCTTTTTTAGGTAAACCATCTGGGACGATAAGCCATCTAAAGTTTCTAGTGGATAGTATTTACCATCTTTCTCCATTGTTGTAACCGTTTCTGTTTGACCATTTTCATCAAAGTCGTTGAAATATAATTTCATTGGATGTTCTTCAGAGGCCTTGAACTTGGAATTTGTTCCCCAATTGCCCAAGAGATAATCCAAATCCCCATCCCCATCAATATCAAAGGCTTCAATGGCCTGCCACAATCCTTTTAGGTCTATTGGCTCTATTTCGGTAAAAGTTTCGTTATTCTGTTTTAAAAACTTTGGAGACATCCATTCTCCGATTATAATTAAATCGGTAATACCGTCACCATCAAAATCACTCCAAATAGCATCGGTAATCATGCCTTTTCCAAGCTTGTCAAAACTTTCTTTCTGTTTAAAAGTTCCATCCTCATTTACCAATAAGTATGAGCTGGCAGGAGCTCCAAACTTAGTTGTAATCGTATGTCCGCCAACAAAAACGTCCAAATCACCATCATTGTCAAAATCAAAAGGCCGTACTACAGATGAATTTTGATAGAATTCTGGAAACTCAGTATTGGTAAAAACAGAGTCTTTTTGAACATAATAAGCATCCAAAAGCGCACTGGATTTTCCATAGAAGTCACCACCTCCAGAGTTAATGATCAAATCATTTTTGCCATCATTGTTAAAATCAGCAATGGTGGCCGAAATATTTTCTCGAACGGAATCCTTCTGTAAATTTTTGAATTCTTTGTTTACAAAAACGGAATCTTGATTCATATAAACTTTGGAGGATCTATATTTAGATCCCCCGATAAAGACATCTTCTTTGCCATCACCATTTAAATCACCAATGGCCAATGCGGGTCCTCTATCGGAAATTTGATATGGAATCAATTTTTCACGGTTAAAGTCGGTGTAGTTGTCCTCTATATGCTCAAAATTCAGGCCCAGATTGTTTTCCACTATAGTAAAGCGTAACTTTTTTATTTTATGAAGGGAATTATAATCAAAAGGTTTAGTGTTATTTGGCTTCACCGTGATTGTTTGGTTTACAGGAACATTTTGTAAAAATTGATAGGTCTTATCGGGCCATATAATCTTTATGGAATCGATTTGCTCCGCATTTCGGTATCCAAAATGTATCATCGGCTCGGATGATGCTTGAAAACCACGAGTTGGGAAAAGTTCCTTGAATTGAAGTCCTTCTTCTGTATAGGAATACACTTTGGTTCCAATGCCAAACTTGTTCTTTCCGTTATATTTGAACTTTAGTTTTAAGTAATTTCCTTTGTCGTTTGTTTTGTTGATGTATAAAGATGCGGGCTGATTAATATTGTTCGTGACTAAATCCAAGTCCCCGTCGCCATCGAGATCACCTATGGCGGTAGCCCCAGAAATTAAAGTGTCTTTGGTAATCCATTTTTCGGACATATCCTTAAAATGCAGTTCCTTACTTCCTTTAAAAACATAGTTGTGTGCATTGCCGGATGGCATTAAATCCAACGCTTTTTGATCTACAAGTTTAGTGTTGTCAATCTTTTGTTGGATTTGTTCATTAGAAAGAAAATTGATAAAATCCAAGTCATTAGGTCTTTTCGGTATACCATTGGAAATAAACACATCTTGTTGACCATCGAGGTCATAGTCACCAAAAAGGGCACTCCAACTCCAGTCGGTTGCCGCAATCCCGCTCATCAAAGCAGTTTCCATGAAGTTTCCATCAGGTTGGTTCACATACAACATGTTTCTGGTAAACTGATAATGGTACCCAAAACGATTTATTCTCATTTTTTGGGTTTGGATATTATCATCACCTTCCGAGGATTTCAAGGCAACCTCATCTTCCGGAAGCATGTCCAATGATAGAAAATCGGGTCTACCATCATTATTGATGTCGGCTACATCGTTCCCCATGGAGAACCGAGAAGTATGTCCAAAATATTTTTTTAAACTTTCGGTGAAAGTGCCATCGCCATTGTTTAGGTAATAATAATCGTCTTCATGAAAATCGTTGCCTACGTAAATGTCTGGATATCCATCTTGATTAAAATCGGCAATGGCCAAACCTAACCCATAACCGTTGATGCCTCCATAGATACCAGCTTCTTCACTTACATTGATAAATTTGCCATTATCGTTGCGAAGTAACTTGTCTCCAGTTTCATATCGGCGTTCATATCTCAAATCAAAACGGCCAAAGGAGTTTTGGGTGTGTACGGCATGGTTAAGGAGGTACATGTCGAGGTCTCCGTCCAAATCATAATCAAAGAAAGTTGCGTTGGAACTGTACGAATCAAAGTCGAGCCCATATTTAGCAGCACTTTCGGTAAATGTATTATCCCCATTGTTGATATAGAGTTCGTTGAACCCATTAAACCCATTAATGCCCACCACAGCACAAACATAGATATCCAAGAGGCCATCACCGTTTACATCGGCCATAGTAGTTCCAGTATTCCAACTACTTTTGCCCTCTATTCCTGCGGCACCTGATATATCGTCAAACTTAAGATTGCCTTTATTCAGATATAATTTGTTTTTGACTTGGTTACCGGTAAAGAAAATATCGGGTAATCCATCATTGTTGATATCACCAATGGAGACACCACCACCGTTATAAAAATAAAGATAGTCCAAAATGCTCAGGTCTTTGGAAGTGGTGAGGGTATTGGTAAATTCCACACCGGTCTGCTGAGGTTCAGGATTTTCAAAAAGATTCCCTCCTTTTTTGCAGGAAACAACAAAAGTTGTCGCTAGTATTATGATTAGAAACCTATTCATTTAGGGCAAAAATCTTTGGTTTATTGTTGTTTATAGCGGCAATAACATATGTATTGCCATTTTTATCCTTGAACTGCCTTAGGTATTTTACTTCGTCCCTGATTTTAAAACCACTGGTTTCGTAGTCTTGCCATTTAAAACCTAGTTTTCCATCTCCTAACAACAGGTTCCCTTGGTTTGCATCCAAGCGTGAGAATTGTGGCTTGAACTCGAAGTTGTTTCCGGCCATTATCAAATCCATATTACCATCGTTGTTTACATCAGTGCAGGTGATATCGCATACACATGAAAGTTGTACTCTTGGGGGCAAATTCTTAATGATAAACTTACCGCCACCTTCGTTTATAGCAATTACGGATGCGGAGGTTTCAACTTTTTTTACGATGGATTTATCCATTACCTCTTTAGAAAATAGTTGTTGAATGGTTCGGCGGGCATAATCGGATGCCTTTAAGTTTTGTTTTTTAAGTGATGGCAATTGCTCCGTAAGTTCTCTTTTTTGATGAATTGGATAATCACCGCCATTTTCTTGCAAGGTCATGATTTGTTCAATGGTTCCGTTGTTATCATAGTCGTTGATATACATTTTCATTGGTGCATATTCCGTTGGCTTATAGTGGAGGTTTAAGCCTTGATTGCCCAATATCAGGTCTTGATCACCATCACCGTCCAAATCGGCTGTTTCCAGCGTATTCCACCATCCGTAAAGACTATCCAGCGAACTGTCCATTTTTGTCAATCTTCTTCCTGTATTTTTGTAAATTTTTGGAGTATCCCATTCTGCGGTTACTATTAAGTCTTTTTTGCCGTCTCCATCGATGTCCCTCCATTTGGAATCTGTAACCATTCCTGCATTTTTAAGATCATATCCTAACCGTTCGGTTACATTGTTAAAAGTGCCATCTCCCATATTTTCAAGAAGAAGATGATCTGGAGATATACCATAAACCCCTACCACACTTCGGGAACCTATAAAGAGATCCACATCTCCGTCGTTATCAAAGTCATATGGAGAAATAGTCGAAATGTTTTTAAATGTGGATGGCAATTCGTTTTCTGATTTTGAAAAGTTACCGTTGCCATCGTTTAAATATAGTCGAGCTCTGTAATTGCGTTGCATGTTGACGTCATTGCCACCGGAACCTACAACTAGATCAAGATCGCCATCACCGTCGGTGTCGAAAAAGGCAGCGGCTACATCTTCAAATTCATTATCCTCTTCAAAAACAGGGGTTTTCTTCGGAGCAACTTTTCCATTTCCATTATGAAGGTATATTGTTCCTGATTGCCCTTTTGCTCCACCAATAAAGAAATCTTCGTTTCCATCACCATTAATATCGCCAACAGCCAATGAAGGACCTTCTTGAGAAAGTTTGTGAGAGATTAGACCTTCATAGTCAAAATCGTTGTAATTATCTTCTTTATGTGCCGAAACCATATTGGTTTTCAATTCCTTTAAGAAAGAGTTTTTAGCTTTATTATTGGGTATTGTATAAGTCTCTGATGCATTGGAATGGTCTACGGTCAATACTTGATTGACCTCTACATTTTCTAGCTTTTGGGTAAGATTGTCCGGCCATACAATGCGAATGGAATCCAACTTATTGGATTTGCCCAATCCAAAGGTCATATCGTACTGAATGGAAGACTGAAAACCTCTTGATGGAATCAATTCTTGGTTTACGATATTACCATCAAAATAGAGCTTCGCCAAGGTACCCACTGCAAAAGGATTGGTTTTTGGCCCCTTAAATTTAATTTGAATATAATTGTTGTTTAACTGGGAATCGGTGTTGTTTTTATAGATAAAGGCGGGTGTGTTTACATTATTGATCACTAAATCCAAATCACCATCGTTGTCCAAATCTGCATAGGCGGCGCCATTGGAGCGAGATGGAAGTTCAAAGCCCCATTCTTTGTTGGCGTTTGTAAAAGAAATGTCACCATTGTTTTTGTATGCGTAATTAGGTTGCGGCTTAATCGGCATTTTATTGATAATGGAATCAATGGATTGTTTTTTTCCCGTCAATGCCATTTTTTGGACTATTTCGTTGGCAAAAAAGTCCACAAAATCCAAATCGGTAAGATCATGATTGATACCATTGGTTATAAAAATATCCTTAAGACCATCGTTGTCCATATCAAATATAAGTCCAGCCCAACTCCAATCGGTTGCATCAATCCCGCTGTAATAGGCTACTTCGGAGAATGTACCATTACCGTTATTAAGCTGCAAGGTGTTTTGGATATACTGTTGACCAAAATCTTTACTTTGTTTAAGATCAAAAATATTGTAGCCTTCAAACTCCATTATAGATTTTACCCTATGTTCTTTTTCTGGCAACATATCGGTAATAAAGATATCGTTGTGTCCATCATTGTTGATGTCCGCAATGTCAATACCCATGGCAGAAAGACTCAAATGTGATGTCCATTTCGTGATTTCTTCATTGAAAGTTCCATCTTGCTGATTAATGTAGAGGTAGTCCCTTTCATAAAAATCATTGGAGACGTAAATATCAGGATATAGGTCTCCGTTAAAGTCAGTAACCAGTACTCCCAAACCAAAACCAATCAGACTTCCGTAAATACCCGCATCCTCACTGACATCCACAAATTTACCGTTGTCATTACGTAGAAGCATATCTCCAACACCTTTAAAAATATCAGGAACCCCTTCCCAATCTTGTGCTCGCACATCTCGTTGTTCGGCATAACCAAGACTGCTCACGGGAATGTTGCTATTGTTTAGTATATAGGCATCCAAATCACCATCCTTGTCATAATCAAAGAATGAGGCATGCGTGGTAAACCCGGTTTTGGCCAGATTATATTCTTCCGCCTTTTCGGTAAAGGTTAAATCTCCATTGTTGATATAAAGATCATTATCGTGGTTGTTGCCTTCCATGTTTCCGGCATTAGAGACATAAATGTCAAGTAGTCCATCGTGATTAATATCTACCATAACGACTCCTGTGGACCATGGTTTGTTGCCCAAAACTCCAGCCTTTTCAGAAATATCCTCAAACTTAAGGTCTCCTTTGTTCAAATAGAGTCTATTGGGTTCC
This sequence comes from Flagellimonas lutimaris, assembly GCF_051494225.1. GTDB lineage: Bacteria > Bacteroidota > Bacteroidia > Flavobacteriales > Flavobacteriaceae > Flagellimonas > Flagellimonas lutimaris_A. Next base: position 585,823 of record NZ_JBNPYE010000002.1, read on the forward strand.
ATGTTACCTGTAAGGTAAATGTCCTGTAGTCCATCATTATTTATATCCCCAATAGCAACGCCACCACCGTTATAGAAGTTACGGTACTTAAATATGTTGAAGTTTTTTTGGTTTTCGACCTTGTTAATGAAAGTAACGCCCGTTTTCTCGGGTTCCAATAGGGTAAAGAGCGTCTCTCTTTGCTCTTCTTCGATATGTTGAGCCCCCCCTTTGTCTTTACATCCCAATAGGGTTAGTAAAAGGAGGCATACTACTGTATATTTCAGTTTCATTTATTGTTGTGTTTTTTGACCAAAAAAATGGGAGCTTCATTATTTATCGTTATGATGAATTCCTCATTCCCATTAATGTTTATTTTTTCAATTTTTCTGGCTGCACCGGAAATTCCCATGTTTTGCTTCCAACTAATATTTCCGCTTTCGTCATTCTTCAATAAAAATCCGTGTGAAGCGTCCAATCTACCAAGTTGGGTGCTTATCTCAAAATTATTGCCTACCATTAATATTTCATTAATCTTTTCTTTATTGTTTTTTACCAAGTAAATATCGTTTACGGAAGAGGACTGTACTAAATGTGGTAATTGTTTTTTTGAGAACATGTTATTGCCATCATTTTCAAAATAGGAAGTGGCAAGTAAATATACCTTTCTTTTGGTGGCTTCTTTCAATTTATCAGCACCGAAAAGTTCTTCCAATGATGCTTTTGCGAAATCCTTGTAAAAGAGGAATTTTTTGTTCAAAAAGGGCATTTGTTTGGCAAGTTCATCCTTAGATGCGAAAGCTGTTTCGCGTTCACCATGAAAATGGGTCACTACAGTTTCAATGGAACCATTGCCGTCAAAGTCATTAATATAAAGGGTAATGGGCTTTTCAACAGAGGCGCCGAACTTAGTATTCAGTCCCCAGTTTCCTGCAAGGATATCCAAATCACCATCGTTGTCCATATCGGCTAGTTCAATACTATTCCACCAGCCATTGGTTTTCCCGAGACCATTGTTTTTCTGTTCTGCAAGTTGCTTACCGTTGTTAAGGAAGATAGTAATTGGGGACCAATGACCCGCAACCACCAGGTCATAAAACCCGTTTTGGTCAAGATCTTTCCAAACAAAATCCTTTATATTGCCGACATTGTTCAATTCTGGAGCGAAGGAAGGTGTTATTTCGTGGAATTTTCCAGTTCCATCATTTTCTAACAAAAATTGGGTGCTCTTAACACCAAATTTTGTGGGGACTGTATTTGAAACAATAAAAAGATCTAAATCCCCATCGTTGTCAAAATCAACGGCATCCACTTTGGATGCATTTACTTCGATTGTTGTGAAACTTTTTTCGTTCTTGGTAAACTTTCCATTCGTATTCAAATAGAGTCTAGGCCGTAGCGGTTTCCCATTGGTAAATTCGTTGCCGCCACTGACCACGATTAAATCAAGGTCTTCATCGTTATCAATATCTGCAAAGACTTGATCAATATCTTCATTAATTGCATCCTCGTTAAAAACCTCTGTTTGGTATGAATTAAAGTTACCCTTGTTATCTTGAAGAAATAATTTTGATGCCTGCTTTTTACCCCCGCATATAAAAATATCGTCCAGTCCATCTTTATTGATGTCCACTACAGCGGTTGATGGGCCTTCATTGGAATAAGCAAAAGGTATGAGAGGATTTCGGTCAAAATCCAGACTTGGATATTCTTTATGGACAAAATCGAAGTCTTTTTTAGGGCTGTTAAAATATGAGTTTAAGGTATCCTTATGGGTATAATAGTTTCCGGATGCATTGGAATACGAAACTTTCAGAATTTGATTGGCTTTCACCTTTTTTATAGTTTGAAACTTACCTTTGGGCCATATAATTTGGATGGAATCTATGATGGAGTCCTTTCCAAGTCCAAAATTTAAGCTATTGTCTTTAGCGGACATAAACCCACGTGTAGCAATGTTCTCCTGTACTGATATCCCTTTGTTGTTGTATACAATTGCCTTTGCTCCTATGCCGAACTTATTTTTTTCGCTACCATCAAACTTGATTTTTATGAAATTTCCCTCGTCTAGGGTATTTTCCATTATAAATGCTTTTTGGTTTACATTGTTTACCACCAAATCCAAATCTCCATCGTTATCCAAATCTGTATAAACGCTGCCGTTACTGTAAGAGTCAATCTGTGGTCCCCAAGCTTTTGTAACATTGTTGAAATTTGTACCGCCTTTATTTTGATAAAAATAATTCTGTACTTTTTTCTTAGGTAACCGGTCAATAAGTTCCATATCCTTATCGGATAATCCTTTTTCTATGCTTTGTTGAATCTCTTCGTTTGATATGTAATTAATATAATCCATATCATTGGTGACCCCTTGAATACCATTAGAAATAAAGAGGTCTTTAAAACCATCATTGTCATAATCGGCAAATAGGGCTCCCCAAGACCATTCGGTGGCTTCTATACCACTTAAATTGGCAATTTCTCCAAAATTTTCGTCACCCAGGTTCAAATGGAGTGCATTTTGCATGTATTGTGGAGCAAAACCATTTTTTAAATATTGTTGGTATACAGGATACGCATATTCTAATCCTGATGTTTTATATGTTTCTAAATCCTCTGGGAGCATATCTAATGATAAAATATCCGAAAGGCCATCGTTGTTGATGTCAGCTATATCGTTTCCCATAGAAAAGTGGGTCGTGTGTCCCAGTTTTTTGTCATCACGGGAAATTATTTCTTTAAAAGTGCCATCTTTTTGATTGATATAGAGGTAATCGTTTTCAAAGAAATCGTTACCGATATAAATGTCTGGATAGCCGTCGTTGTTAATATCGCTTATAGCAAGTCCTAAACCATACCCTATAGTTCCTTGGAAGATCCCGGCTTCTTTGGAAACGTTAAGATAACTGCCGTTTTCATTTTTAAATAGTATGTCGCCGGACATGGAGTCCACGATTTTACGTTTTGCGCCTTTACCATAGGATCGGTTTGGGTTAACGGAATGGTTCATCAGATATATATCCAGGTCACCATCTAAGTCATAATCGAAAAATGCTGCTTGGGTTGAATAACCTATAAAATCCAATCCATACTTTGAGGCCTTTTCTTTGAAAATAGGGACACCTTTCTCATTATTCCCTTGATTGATGTATAGTAGGTTTTGTCCACGTATAGAACCATGATCGCCTACTTTACAAACATAAATATCCAAAAGTCCATCGTTATTTACATCGGCATGGGTAACACCGGTTGTCCATCCTGATTCATTGATGAGGTTGGAAGTTTCGGTAACATCATTAAAGGTAAGGTTGCCCTGGTTTAGATAAAATTTATCCTGTCCCTGATTTGATGTGAAATAGAGATCTACAAGACCATCACCGTTAAAATCTCCCGCGGCAACGCCTGCACCATTATAAAAATAAAGATAGTTCAGTATGTTGAGTTCAGGAGTTTGCTCTAAACGATTACTAAAGTTTATTCCTGTATCCTTGAAATTTTTTAGAACGAACAAGGTATTTTGGTCTTCTTTATTGCAACTTGTCAATATAAGACCAAACCAAAAAATAATCCGGAGTACTTTTCTCATCTCAACCATCAATAACGGGGGATAATATAAATATTTCTATGTCTTAAGAAGTTATAGAAATGGTTAATCTTTTTCTAAGGAAAAATTAATAAATGATTAATACGATTTATAAGAAAAGGAAAGACCACCGATCGGTGGTCTTTCATATATAAAACAGCTTAAACTTTGAATTGTTAGTAGCCTGGGTTCTGAACCAAATTAGGGTTAAGAATAAGTTGGGCAGATGGAATTGGGAACAATTGGCGATCTGCATTGCCTACGGCTGCATCTTCTTTGAACTCCCAATCTTTGGTGTACTGTCCAAAACGAATCAAATCGTTTCTTCTCCAACCTTCGGTGTATAGTTCACGAGCTCTTTCGTCCAAAAGATCTTGTTCGGTTACCGAACCTAGTGGAGCGGCACCTCTAATTGTTCTCAATTCATTAATCATTGAAGTTGGGTCGCCACCACTTCTCATCATAGCTTCAGCTTTCATCAAATATGCATCTGAATATCTAAAAAAGATGATATGATTAGCAAATGCTCCATCTCTTGGATTGTATTTAATAACACGAATACCTGTTACCTCATTATTATCTACAAGACTTGGTTGTCCATCTATAGCACTGAAGAATTCTCTTGTAAAAGAAAGTGGGTTACCACCTCTATCTTCCAAAGCGGCACCGTTAGGCCCATATTGTTGACCAATCAAGAATCCATATCCTACGTTTGAACCGTCAACGATACCATCACTGTTATCGTCGGTTCCATAACTACCATCATAGGCTATTCCTCCTTCGGTTGGAACAAATCCTCTACGCTCTTCTTGGTTATCACTCAATGTACCATTGTTAAGACCACGGTTATTATCGGCGTTTCCTTCAAACAAATCGTAGAACTCCGCTAGGGTACTGAAACCATTCCAGCCTCCTCCACCTAGCTCGGTAGAATTATAGTGTAATGTATTGAATATTCTAGCTCCAGCTGAGGTTTGTGCGTACCAAATTGTTTCTGTATCACCTCCTGGTACAAAAATGTCAAAATAATCTGAAGCCAATTCATATCCATCATTCTCAATTGCATTAACAAGGGAAATCACTTCATTCATATCCGCTGAAGCTGCAGATCCAGAACCATTGTAGACATGTCTGTTCAAAAGTACTTTGGCTTTAAGGAAACGAGCAGCTGCTTTGGTCGCTCTAAAATTATCGTCACCTGCTGCTGACGCTGGAAGGTTGGAAATGGCATTGTCCAAATCACTTATGATAAAGGCAACTGCATCTTCACCAGTAAATACATCTGGGTCGGCTAAAGGGTCTGCAGCTTCGGTGTCTCTATAAGGAACTTGTCCAAAATTGTCCAAGATTACAAACATTGCCAAACCTCTCAAAAATGAGGCATGACCTATTGCCTCGCTGGAAGAAGCAGATCTAGAATCTAAAACTTCGCTAGCGCTCAATTGTAGACCATTCCATTCGTTCCACACACCTAAAATGTAAGAGTGTTCTGGAGTCCAAGAATGCTGGTGTAATTGTCTCCATATACCGTTATCTCCCCAATCGGATCCTCTTGTAGGAACCAAAAGAGCATCTGTGGTAACTTCGTTAAGGGCGTACAGGTTAGCTTGTGTGCCAAAATACCCATTTACATCATTGTACATTGCGGTTACCTGGCTTGAAGCCGCCTCAGCGGTTTGTATACCGGTAAACCCGTCATCTAGTAGCGAATCCGTTGGCTCTACCTCCAAATCCGTACAGGAAGTTAGTAAAAGCCCTACGAACAAGCTGAGAGAAAAATATTTGTTCGCTTGTTTTATAAATTTTTTCATTGCTTTTTTTTTTAAAATTTAGCGTTGATACCCAATGTTATAGTTCTTGGTCTTGGGAAAGCAGTATAATCTATACTGGCACTAGGTATTCCTGTACCTAGGTCACCGGTAGTAGATGATACTTCTGGGTCTAGACCGCTATAGTCTGTAATCAAGAACAAGTTTTGTCCTGTTAAAGATAACCTTAAGCTCTTAAAAGCGCCATCGCCACTTAGAGGGACGTTATATCCTACACTGGCGTTTTGCAACCTTACAAAATCACCGCTCTCCAAATATAATGTTGAAACTTCTTGACTTACGTTCGTATCCAAAGCTCTTTGGGTAACGTTTCTTGTGGTCTCAAAGGTTGGACGGTTCAAGAATGCATTTGCCGTGTTGTTGTACACAGAGAATCCAAACTGACCGGTAAAATAAGCGGATGCATCCCAATTCTTAACTCTAAGGTTAAGGGAAAGACCTGCGTTTACATCAGGTAGGCCATCTTCGCCCACAAAATCCTTTTCATCAGGGTTGAAGTTATCTTCTGAATATTCTGCCATGTAGAAAGAAAATAGTGATCTTCCTTCTCCCAATCGCTGAGCGAAGGCGTCAGTTAGTCCAGGACCATTCAAAGCACCAAAGTTAGCGGTAACTCCATTCAATCCTTCTACGGTATTTTTGTTGTACGCAATATTAAAGGAGGAAGAGAATGTAACATCTTCCATTTGGATGAAATCATAGTTCAAAGCAACCTCAACTCCTTGGTTGATAATAGTTCCGTCTTCCAAGTTTTTGAAAACAAATGGGTCGGCGGCTGGTGCAGCAGCTCCTTGTCTAAACAATAGATCGTATGTTTCTTTTCTATAGAAATCCACAGAACCGCTGAAACGGTCTAGGTTAAAACCAAAATCCAAACCAATGTTTACATCCAAAGTGGACTCCCATTTAAGGTCTGGGTTTTGTACTGCTACGGTTTGTGCACCGGGTCTTAAAATCTCACCACTGTCGCTAATGCCTGGTTGTGCAAAACGAACCCTTCTCAGGTAGTTTGCGTACCCAAGTCCTTCTTGGTTACCTGTAATACCAGCACCCAATCTCAATTTCAATGTTGAAATATTGTCTCCTATGAAATCTTCTTCGTTGATTTTCCAAGCAAAGGCACCGGAGGGGAAGTAACCATACTGATTACTACCACCAAACTTGGAAGAACCATCAGCTCTTACTGTGGCAGTAAACAAGAACTTATCGTTCAAACTATAATTCGCTCTTGCAAAGAACGATTGAAGTTCATCAGTGTTATCAAAAGTGTCTACCCAAACTGAAGTGTAAGCGCCAGAGGAAACACCTAAACTAGCTGTATCATCAAATGGGTTGATGCTATTTACGAAAGTACCGTTTGGCGCATAACCTGCTTGTTGGTACCGTCCATTGATACTGGATCTTATGTTATTGACATCTTCAATCAAAAGATCGCCCATCTCATTAAGATCTGTTGTTGGTGCTTGCCAACCTTGTGAGTTAAAGCCTTTTCTTTGGAAATCCTGGAAGGAATAACCTACAATAACATCCAAGGATGAATTATCGAAATCCTTTTTGTAATTAAGGGTACCTTCCAATAATTTACTTGTTGCATTCAAAGTATTGTAAGCTGTTTGACCATTTCCGGTAACTCGGTTGAAGTTGTTTGCTTTTCCTGATATGGAGGAAATTGCCTCCGCATCCGAATCATCATAACCAACACTAACTTTTGCAGTCAATTCAGGAGTTAAATCATACTCTGCTGAGAAATTAATTAAAGCACGATCGGTATGTGTTACAGATTGGAAGTTTGTTAGGTAGTTAGCAGGGTTCAATTGATTTCCTTCTAGGAAAAAAGATGAACTTGCTGGCCACGTTGGGTTTGCGGAATAAGCCGCACCAATTAAGTTTCCACTTGCACCGGAAGTGCCACTAATAGGAGGTGCATCATCATTAACTCTGGAAACTGAAGCCTGAAGGGTCAACCTTAATTTGTCATCTAAAAAGCGTTGGCTGGCATTAATTCTACCAGTAATACGCTCTTGTGCTGATTTTTCTATTACACCAAATTGTTTTCCGTAAGAAAACGTGGCTCTAACATTACCACTACCATAGTTTCTTGAGTAAGAAAGGTTTTGGTTTTGTGAAGCAACTGTCCTTGTAATATAATCTTGCCAATTGGTGTTGTAACCATAATCACTTGCATCTGCAATCGCTTGACTTCTTTCTGTCGCGGTTGTTGATAAAAACTTGTTCCTATCAAAAAGATCGTAATCATTGGCTGGAGTAGAAATACTTAAATTGGAACTGAATTCCCAAACACCACCTGAACCGGCTTTACCACTTTTAGTGGTAATAATTACAACACCATTGGCTCCACGAGAACCATAAATGGCAGTTGCAGAAGCGTCCTTAAGAATGGACATGCTTTCAATGTCATTAGGGTTGATAAAGTTCAGAGGGTTTCTAGTTGCGTTACTTCCGTTGATTACATCACCTCCCGATGGCGTGGTAGATTCACCTGATAATGGCACTCCATCTACAACAAAAAGAGGATTGTTATTGGAACGGATGGAATTGGAACCTCTAATTCTAAGGTTTACCCCAGATCCTGGTTCACCACTTGCTTGGGTGATTTGTACACCAGCTGTCTTACCCTGAATCAATTGTTCAGGTGAAGCGATGACCCCTCCGTTAAAATCCTCAGAGGTAACCGCGGCAACAGAACCGGTTGCATCTTTTACGGTAGTTTGTCCGTAACCGATAATTACAACTTCATCCAAAGCTTGTGCATCTTCTTCCAAGGCAACGTTAATGGTAGATTGGCCATTTACCGCGATTTCTACGGTTTTATAACCAATGTAACTAAAAACCAAAGTGGCAGTGTCCCCAACATCATTAAGGGTGTAGTTACCATCGAAATCGGTTTGCGTACCATTGGTAGTACCTTTTACCAATACGCTTGCCCCTGGCAACGGCCCGTTTGCATCCGAAACGGTACCTGATACTGTCTGAGCCTTTGCCAACCCAAAGCATAAAAATGCTCCAAGCAACAAAAAGCTTTTTAGTAGCGTAATCTTCATAAATAATTAATTTTAAGTTTAGTTAATTTTAATTCAAGTGTTAAACATATATAAAAAAAAGGTTAACCGAAATTTAAGTATATTGTAAAATACAACGAAAACGGTTTCGTGTTAATAACTTTGAGAAGTGTAGGTATGACAATACTTAAATAGTTAGTTTGTTATAATCTCAAAAAAAGAATCGCGAACTGCGAATTCAGCAATATAGCTACTAATATAGGAATTTTATTTTTTGGATAGGTTCTTTTGTTTGTTGAAAATATTAGGAAGCTTTTATTTAGGTTTTGTTAAAAAGTATAATTTTTACGTAACCTTGAATCTATATTGAGTAATTTACACATTGAAATTAACGTTCCTTAAAAATTTCATAATTGAAAGCAAAGATTACCCTGAAAGATATAGCCAGAGAACTTGAAGTCTCGATTTCTACAGTTTCCAAAGCACTTAAGAATAGTGAGGAAATTAGTAGAGACACTAAAGAAAAGGTGCAAGCTTTCGCAAAACTTTATAACTACAAGCCCAATAATATTGCCATTAGTTTAAAGAACAAGCGAACCAAGAATATTGGGGTCGTAATTCCCGACATTGTCCACCACTTTTTTACAACGGTAATTCGTGGTATTGAGAAATACGCAAATGCACGGGGATATAATGTTATCGTTTGTCTTTCCGAGGAATCATTTGATAAAGAGGTCATCAATATGGAGATGTTGACCAATGGTAGTATAGATGGATTTATTATGTCACTTTCCTCTGAAACCCAGGAAAAAGGAGACTATAATCACTTAAAAGAGGTTACAGAACAGGGTATACCCGTAGTGCTCTTTGATCGAATTACGCATGAGGTTGATTGTGACAAAGTCATTATCGATGATGAACTTGGGGCCTATCAAGCCACCAAAAAATTTATTGACCAAGGTAAAAAGCGAATTGCCCTTATTACCACGGACGATTACTTGAGTGTTAGTAAAGCCCGTACAAAAGGATATCTTAAAGCACTGGAAGAAAGTGTGTTAGGTGTTGACGAATCCATGGTGTTGAAAATGCCTTCCATGGAAATGGATGAAATGGCTATTAAAACATTTTTGAATAAAAAAGAACCCGATGCCGTTTTATGCGTAAACGAAATCTTTGCCGTATATAGCATGAGATTGGTTCAGGAAAAAGGGCTTAAAATTCCTGAGGATATATCATTTATCGGTTTTACCGATGGCGTTTTGTCCAAATATGCCAATCCTAGTCTTACCGTTGTTGCTCAACACGGAGAGAAAATGGGAGAAGTTTCCGCAAAAATGTTGATCGATAAGGTAGAAAGTGAAGCCGAGGAAGAAACCTATCAAACCAGAATACTGGAACCTACATTGGTAATCAGGGATTCCATAGCACATTAATTCGAGCATCAAAATTTCTTATACATAGGATGAAAACAAATCGTATCCTGACTTTTTTGATTGTACTCGCCACGTTATCTTCGTGTAAGCAACAAACCGATCAAAAGTCTGCCCCTCCACAAATGAAAAAGAAAGAAGTAGTCTATCAGGTATTTACCCGCTTATTTGGAAACACCAATTCCACCAATAAACCTTGGGGTACCATTGAAGAAAACGGAGTGGGCAAGTTTGCGGATTTTTCAGATAAAGCCTTGTCCGAGATAAGGGATTTGGGAGTAACCCATATTTGGTATACCGGAGTACCACATCATGCCGTAATAAACGATTACACCACTTATGGTATTTCCAATGATGATCCAGATGTGGTTAAAGGTAGGGCAGGTTCTCCTTATGCAGTAAAGGACTATTATAATGTAAACCCCGATCTAGCTACCGACCCATCAAAACGATTGGAAGAATTCAAAGCTTTGATTAAAAGAACCCATAATGCCGGTTTGAAAGTAATCATCGATATCGTGCCCAATCACGTGGCGAGAAATTATGAAGGGCTCACCAACCCAGAGGGCGTAGAAGATTTTGGAGCCAATGATGACACGAACAAGAAATATGATGTAAACAATAACTTCTATTACATCCCTGGTGAAGCATTCCAAGTTCCAGAATGGCAGGATGGATATTTGCCATTGGGAGGTGAGAAAAATAGATTGGCTGATTCTAAATTTCGGGAGGTTCCCGCGAAGTGGACAGGAAATGGTTCACGGTTGGCGCAACCACATTTTAATGACTGGTACGAAACCGTAAAAATCAATTATGGCGTTCGTCCAGATGGCACCAAGGACTTTAACGAACTGCCAGAAGAATACCGTCAAAAAGATTATAAAGTCCATTACGAATTTTGGAAAGAAAAAACGCTTCCTGACTCTTGGTACAAATTTAAGGACATAACGCAATATTGGTTGGATTTTGGAGTGGATGGTTTCCGTTTTGATATGGCCGAAATGGTACCTGTGGAATTTTGGAGCTATCTCAATTCCAATATCAAAATGAAAAATCCAGATGCCTTTTTATTGGCAGAAGTATACAATCCGGATTTGTACCGTGATTATATCCATCAAGGTAAAATGGATTACTTATATGATAAGGTAGAACTTTACGACAGTATCAAGCATATCATGAAGGGTTATGGGTGGACAGACCATATACCTGTGGTGCAAAAAGGGATGGCAGACATAGAGCATCACATGCTCCACTTCTTGGAAAACCATGATGAACAGCGTATCGCTAGTCCCGATTTTGCGGGTAATGCCCTATTGGGAAAACCGGCCATGGTGGTTTCCGCGACGATAAGCACTTCTCCCACTATGATTTATTTTGGACAAGAAGTGGGTGAGCCCGGGGCAGAAAATGCCGGATTTGGTCAACCGACTCGAACTTCTATTTTCGATTATGTTGGAGTGCCGCACCACCAAAGATGGGTGGACAACAAAAAGTTTGATGGTGGCCAATTATCCAAAGAGGAAAAAAGTTTAAGGGATTTCTACAAACGACTTTTGAATTTCACTATAAATAGTGAAGGTTTGATGGGCGAGTACCAAGAAATTCATTTTTATAATAAAGATAATACCGAAGGATACGACCATCGGGTACTTTCCTATGTAAGATGGTCCACTAATGAAAAAATCATCATCCTATCCAATTTTGATGAAAACAAAAGCTATTCCTTCGATTTCAAAATACCTGAAGATATAATCGCAAAATGGCAGTTAGCGGATGGTGAATATCCGTTGACAGAAGAACTTTACGGAGAAGCAAAAAAATACATGACGGTACATAATGGGCAAGGTCAAATTCCAGTAGAATTAGAACCGCTCCAATCTTATATTTTCAAGGTTTTAAAATAAACCGTTTCAAAACAAGTGTAATTTGTGTCATCCTAAAATTTGATTCATTTTTTTCATTTGCAAATTGTATTTTTAGCATCCAAAACCGAACCAAAATGAAGAAAAACTTACTCATTGCTCTTGGAGCTGTTCTACTTTTAACTAGTTGTGAAATGACTAAATCAAAACCATTGGTAATTGGGCATCGAGGAGCCATGGGTCACGAGACTGAAAATACATTGGCATCGGTTCAGAAAGCCATGGATCTTGGCGTTGATATGATTGAAATCGATGTGTTTAAAATCAAAAGTGGAGAAATAGTTGTTTTTCATGATGAAACCGTTGACAGATTGGCCAACTCAGGAGGCAATATTGAAGAATATAATATTGTACAAGTCAAACAACTTACTTTGGATGGAGGGCATAAAATCCCTATGCTTCAAGACGTTTTAAAACTGATTAACAATCAGGTAGCCCTGAACATAGAACTTAAAGGTGCGGATACGGCGGATAGGGTAAACCAAATTGTAGAGTATTATACAAAAAATAAAGGTTGGATTCCGGAGAATATCATTATATCCAGTTTTAAATGGGATGAGCTCAAAACAATGAGGGAGAAAAACAAAGATATTCAGATTGCTGTTTTAACGGAAAAGAATCCACAGGAAGCAATTGAAGTGGCCAAAGAACTTAATGCGGTTGCTATAAATCCAAACTTTAATACACTTACCAAGGAAAACACCTCAAAAATCCAAAGCGAAGGATTAAAAGTGTATACATGGACGGTAAACGAACCCGAGGACATTCAAAAAATGATTGCGTTAGGGGTCGATGGCATTATTACCAATTATCCGGAACGTGTGAATTAATGTTCGATGTCATAATAGTAGGGGGAGGTGCTGCCGGATTCTATGCGGCTATTCAAATTGCGGAACTTTCACCCGAGCTTAAGATCGCTATTTTTGAAAGAGGTAAAACGGTACTTTCCAAAGTTAAGGTTTCTGGAGGTGGACGTTGCAATGTGACCCACGGTGAATTTTTGCCAAAAGAATTGGCGACCAATTACCCGAGGGGCGAAAAGGAACTTTTAGGCCCTTTTCATAAGTATGCTCCTATGGACGTAATGGCCTTTTTTGAGGAAAAGGGAGTTCCTCTAAAGATTGAAGAAGATGGCCGCATTTTTCCCAAAAGTGATTCCTCTCAAAGTATAATAGATTGTTTGGTCGGTGAAGCCAATCGTTTAGGTATACAGGTTTTAAAAAATAGTTCGGTTAAAACAATAGGTAAAATAGAAGAAGGCTGGCAGGTAACCACCATGAACAAGCACTATCAAGCCAAAAAAATAATGCTCGCCACAGGCAGTAATCCCAAAATATGGAAACAGTTGGAAAACTTAGGGCACCATATCATACCTCCTGTACCTTCGCTATTTACATTTAATATTAACGATGCAAGAATTAAGGGAATCCAAGGGTTGAGCACTTATGCTACTGTTGAAGTGATGCCAAAGAAAACCTTCAATACCGACAAAAAAGCGTTAAATCTAAAAAGTAGACACAAGGACGAAGCTGTGCTTTACGCCGATGGTCCACTCTTGATAACACATTGGGGTTTAAGCGGTCCTGCCATTTTAAAACTCTCTGCCTGGGGTGCAAATATCCTTCACGATTATAATTATACTTTTAAAATCAAAGTGAATTGGCTTCCTGAATATAGTACAGAATCCATGGAAGCCTTTCTAAAGGAATTGAAAGGAGTCGAAGCCAAAAAAACAGTGATGCGCACCAATGTAACCGAACTTCCAAAACGCTTGTGGATGCGCTTGGTAGAAGCTGCGAACATTGAACCTAATGAACGCTGGGCGGACATTAAAAAAGAGCAACTTCAAGGGTTGGCCGAACAATTGACGGCTTCATCATTTAAAGTAGAAGGGAAAAGTACCTTCAAAGAAGAATTCGTTACCGCTGGTGGTGTGGATTTAAAAGAAATCAATTTTAAGACATTTGAAAGCAAATTGCACCCCAACCTATACTTTGCAGGCGAAATCATTAATATAGATGCCATTACAGGGGGATTCAATTTTCAAAATGCATGGACTGGAGCTTATATTGCCGCACAGGCCATTACTTCCTAAAGGAAATATTATAAAAGCATGGAAAGCCAAGCTGCCAATACCCCTCCCAAAATAGGACCTACCACAGGAATCCAGGCATAGCTCCAACCGTTGGATCCTTTGTTTTTCAAAGGCAATAATGCATGAACAATGCGCGGTCCTAAATCTCGTGCTGGATTTATGGCATACCCCGTGGTACCTCCCAAAGAAAGACCAATGCCCCAAACAATGAGAGCAACGGGCAATGCTCCCAATGAACCTAAACCGATAATTGCGTCGTCGGTGGATAGCACAGCATCGGTAAAATAAAGCACGGAAAAAACCAATACAAACGTGCCCAATACCTCAGAAAAAAGATTGATAAATGTATTGGGTATGGCAGGAGCCGTGCAAAAAACACCTCGCTTGGCACCTCCGTCCTCAGTAGCATCAAAATGATCTTTGTTTACCAACCAAATACAGAAGGCAGCCATCATGGCACCAATGAACTGCGCTAAAATATAACTTGGTACTTCATCCCATGGAAACTCACCTGCAACCGCCAGGGCAACTGTTACCGCAGGATTAATGTGGGCACCGCTGTGCGGACCGGCAACAACAACACCGGCATATACGGCTAATGCCCATCCGGTAGTGATTACAATCCAACCTGAGCCATTACCGTAGGTTTTTTGCAGGGAAACATTGGCAACTACGCCACATCCGAGTACCATTAATAAAAAGGTTCCTATAATTTCAGATACAAAAGGAGTCATATAAATAGAATGTTAGTGTTTGTGATGTTTTGAAACTCTTATGGGTTTTCCGTCCAGAATTCAAGTGCTTTGATAGCTTTGTACCAACTTTTAACACCCTCATCAATGGCTTCACGTTCTTTGGTAGGATTAAAATGCACATCGGTTTGCCAAATATCTTGGATTTCCTCTGGGCTTTCCCAATAACCAACGGCAAGCCCAGCCAAGTATGCGGCGCCCATGACTGTAGTTTCCACAATTTTTGGTCTTACGGTGACCGTGTTCAATACATCCGCCTGAAACTGCATCAGCATATCATTTATAGTGGCCCCGCCATCAACTCGCAATTCTTTTATGGAAATTCCGGAATCGGCTTCCATGGCTTTAAGGATATCCATGGTTTGGTAGGCGATGGACTCTAACGCTGCACGTGCAATGTGGGCATCGGTACTTCCTCGAGTAAGGCCGAAAATGGTTCCTTGGGCCTTTTGGTTCCAATGAGGGGCACCCAAACCCGCAAAAGCCGGAACAAAAACAACTCCGTCCGAACTATCTACGGAACTAGCAAGTTTTTCCACTTCTGAAGAGGTTTTTATAATATTCAAACTATCACGTAACCATTGTACCACTGCACCTGCTATAAATATACTGCCCTCCAGGGCGTAGTGGGTTTTTCCGTTGATTTTCCAAGCTACCGTGGTAAGTAGATTGTTCTTGGAAACAATGGGCCGTTCTCCAATGTTCATCAACATAAAACAACCCGTACCATAGGTGTTTTTAACCATTCCCTGTTTGGTGCACATTTGACCAAACAAAGCAGCTTGTTGGTCACCTGCAATCCCTGCAATCGGAATTGGAGTGGCAAATAAATTAGGACTGGTATGTCCGTAGACCTCGCTGGACTGTTTTACTTCGGGAAGCATATTTTTTGGAATGGTCAATAGTTCCAAAAGCTCATCGTCCCAGTCCATGGTGTTGATATTGAAAAGCATGGTACGGCAAGCATTGGTCACGTCCGTAATGTGAAGCCCTCCATCTGTCATTTTCCAAATAAGCCATGAATCAATAGTCCCAAGAACCAAATCTCCTGCTTCGGCTTTCTCTCTGGCACCTTCAACATTATCCAATATCCATTTCACTTTGGTGCCCGAGAAATAGGAGTCTATCACCAATCCCGTTTTTTTACGAATCAGATTGGATTTCCCTTCTTTTTTCAATTCATCACAATAGTCTGCAGTACGTTTGTCTTGCCAAACAATGGCATTGTAAACCGGTTCTCCGGTATGTTTGTCCCATACAACAACCGTTTCTCGTTGGTTGGTAATGCCAATGGCGGCCAATTGGGATGCCTTGAGTCCTTTTTTGCTTACGGCTTCGGCGGCCATACCAGCTTGTGTGGACCAAATTTCGTCTGGATCGTGTTCTACCCATCCTGGTTTTGGGAAAATTTGTGTGAATTCTTTTTGTGCTACGGAGATTATTGTTCCCTTCTTGTCGAAGACCACGGCACGGGAACTTGTGGTGCCTTGGTCCAAAGCAAGGATATATTGATTCATTTTATTAATTTAAGTGCGTTTGAATTTAATAAAATTAATCAGAGTAGAGAATCAATTAACATGTCAAAAACTTTCATCGCCCTATTGAGGGGAATAAATGTAAGTGGTCAAAAGAAGATTAAAATGGCCGAGTTGAGAATTGTTCTGGAAGATGCGGGGCTTAAAAATGTCCAAACGTATATTCAGAGTGGAAATATTGTTTTTGATAGTGATGAAACTGGAAAAGAGAAACTTCAAGACATCATAACAAAAGCAATCCAACGAGATTTTGGATTTGATGTGCCGACTTTGGTAATCCAAGAAAAAGATATTGGACAAATTCTGGAAGCTAATCCGTTTGCCAATGAAGGCGAAGAGAACAAAATGTACTATGCTTTGCTTAAAAATCCACCAGAAAAAGAATTGGTAAAACAGTTTGAGCAACTTCATTTTGAAAATGAAGATTTCCATATTACCGATACCTGTGTGCATTTACTATGTAAAAATGGGTATGGAAAGGCAAAACTGAATAATAATCTTGTTGAAAAGAAGCTAAAAGTGGAAGCGACTACCCGCAATCAAAAAACTATGAAAAAATTACTGGAAATGACTTCGGATTAGCCGTTGAGTTCCCAGATTTTATAATTCAATGCAGAGGCAAAGGCCACCCATAATACGTAAGGCACAAGTAATAGTGCAGCAGGTTTACTAATGACCTTAAACCATTTTATGGTGAGTATTATCATAGTAAGTAAAGCCAAAATAACCACCATTCCAGCAAGAGGATTTTTCAATCCAAAGAAGACTATGCTCCAGAGCGCGTTGAGCAATAACTGAATCACAAAATGATAAAGCGCCGTCTTTACCCAAATATGATGATAGCCTTTGGACCAAACGATTCCAGCAGCAACCCCCATCATAATGTAAAGAGCAGTCCAAACAGGTGCAAAAAGGTAGTTAGGGGGCGTAAAAGATGGTTTGTTGAGCGTAATGTACCAATCGTTCACTGAACTTTGGGTTGCAATGCTGGATAGGAATCCAATGGCAAGGCATACCAAAACGCTTATAGTGATATAAACTATTCTTTTTTTCATGGTTGGCGCAACTTCGACTAAAATAAGAATTTATTTCAATCCGATTTCAAGTAAGTTAGCCGCTGCTTATATTTGTTCAAATATCCACGCCCAATGACGGAAAAAGATTTTTTGCCCGGCGCCTACCAAGAATTGCCCGAAAATGGTAAAGTAACATGGAAAGCGCCCAGCAATATTGCCCTGGTAAAATATTGGGGAAAAAGACCAGTTCAAATTCCGGCCAATCCATCCCTTAGTTTTACTTTGGATACTTGTGCGACTACAACTTCCGTTTCTTTTGAGAAAAAGCATGCCAATGATGCACTTTCCTTTGATTTGTTTTTTGACGGAAAGCCCAAGGTCGATTTTAAGCCCAAAATCCAGACCTTTTTGGAGCGGATCGAGATGTATTTGCCCTTTTTAAAAGCGTATCATTTTACGATTGAAACCTCCAATTCCTTTCCGCACAGTAGTGGTATTGCATCATCTGCAAGTGGAATGGCAGCCCTTTCCTTGTGTTTAATGGATATTGAAAAACAACTGATCCCGACTATGGATGAAGCACTGTTTTATGCAAAGGCGTCATATTTGGCCCGCTTGGGATCGGGAAGTGCTTGCCGAAGCATAAAAGGCAATCTGGTGCAATGGGGTGCACACAAAAACATTCCCAACAGCTCTGATCTGTACGGCATTGAATATCCGTTTGAGGTGAATTCGGTTTTTAGAAACTACTGTGATACTATTTTGCTGGTACACAAAGGACAGAAACAGGTAAGCAGCACGGTGGGACATCAATTGATGCACGGACATCCTTATGCCGAAAATAGATTTGAACAAGCATTTTCCAATTTGGATAAGCTAAAACTTACTTTGGCCAAAGGTGATTTGGAAGAATTCATCAAACTGGTGGAAAGTGAGGCTTTGACCCTACATGCCATGATGATGACCAGCATGCCCTATTTTATGCTGATGAAGCCCGATACGCTGGAAATCATCAACAAAATTTGGAGGTTTAGGGAAGAAGCCAAAACGCCCGTTTGTTTTACGCTCGATGCTGGTGCCAACGTACATATGCTTTATCCTTCATCAGCGAAGGAAAAAGTATTGGGTTTTATTCAAGATGAATTGATTGAACATTGTGAAAATGGCCAATATATTCATGATCGAGTGGGGGTGGGTGCAATCAAAATAAACGGTTAAAAATGAACAGCTAAGCTGTTTTTTTACGTTCTTTGCCAAGATTTTAGACCACGTAAAACAGGTTTTTAAAGATAAAATTAGTTTGTTTATCGAATTTTATCAAACATTAAACAAAATTTGTTTGTATCTTAGCAATATCATATGAAAGGTCCATTATTTTATTCCAAGATTTTATTGTTCGGAGAGTACGGCATTATTAAAGACTCGAAAGGACTTTCTATACCTTATAATTTTTTCAAGGGCGCATTAAAAAGGGACAAGAATGATTCCAAAATGGCCCAAGAATCCAATAAAAGCCTAAAAGCTTTTGCGCAATATTTAAAAGACCTTGAGCAGGAGGAGCAAGGTTTGGTTTCCTTTGATATTTTGTCGTTGGAGCAAGATGTAGAAAAAGGAATGTACTTTGACAGTTCCATTCCCCAAGGATATGGTATCGGGAGTAGTGGTGCCTTGGTCGCCGCAATTTACGACCGTTACGCTACCGATAAAATCACGGTTCTGGAAAACTTGACCCGAGAAAAGTTACTTCAATTAAAGAAGATTTTCGGAAGAATGGAATCTTTTTTCCATGGTAAATCCTCGGGATTGGATCCATTGAACAGCTATTTGAGTCTTCCGATTTTAATCAATTCCAACGACAATATTGAGTCTGCCAGTATTCCTTCACAAAATACGGAAGGAAAAGGAGCGGTGTTTTTATTGGACAGCGGAATAACGGGCGAAACAGCACCGATGGTGCAACTGTTTATGGAGAATATGAAGCAGGAAGGTTTCCGTAATATGGTAAAGAATCAGTTTGTGAAACATACCGATGCCTGTGTGGAAGACTTCTTGAACGGCAATGTAAAATCGTTGTTCGGGAACTTGAAACAACTTTCGCATTTGGTGTTCGACCACTTTAAACCGATGATTCCTTCCAAATTCCACCAACTTTGGCAAAAGGGAATCGAGACCAACGATTACTACCTTAAACTTTGTGGTTCTGGTGGTGGCGGGTACATTTTAGGCTTTACCCAAGACCTGGAGAAAGCCAAAAAAGCACTTGAAGGACATACTTTGGAAGTAGTCTACAACTTCTAAAAGCGAAATCATGCTTAGCAGAAAAAACAAACTCCTGCTTTTTAAGCTGTTGAGTCTGTTTTCCGTAGTGAGGGGGTATAATATCCTTGTAATTACCTTGGCCCAATACTTGGCCTCCATTTACATTTTGGCTCCAGATATTCCATTAAGGGATGTGGTTCTGGATTTAAACCTATTTCTTATCGTTACTGCTTCAGCGCTTACCATTGCCAGCGGGTACATCATCAATAATTTTTACGATGCGGAAAAGGACTTGATCAACAAGCCCACCAAGAGTATGCTGGACCGTTTGGTGAGCCAGCGCTTTAAGTTGACGACTTATTTTATTCTCAATTTTCTGTCCGTTTTTGCAGCGAGTTATATTTCGTTTAGGGCGGTATTGTTCTTCTCTGCCTATATTTTTGGCATTTGGCTCTATTCGCATAAACTTAAGCGCATACCCTTTGTGGGTAATTTGGTATCCTCCACTTTGGCGATAGCTCCGTTTTTTGTGGTGTTTGTATACTATCAGAATTTTCAAACAGTCATTTTTGTGCATGCCATATTCTTGTTTCTATTGATTTTGGCCCGCGAAATGATCAAAGATTTGGAAAGTATGCCTGGTGATATGGCACAGAATTACAAAACCA
Source organism: Flagellimonas lutimaris (assembly GCF_051494225.1). Classification (GTDB taxonomy): domain Bacteria; phylum Bacteroidota; class Bacteroidia; order Flavobacteriales; family Flavobacteriaceae; genus Flagellimonas; species Flagellimonas lutimaris_A. Next base: position 605,911 of record NZ_JBNPYE010000002.1, read on the forward strand.
TACCCATAATTTATGGTCCAAACGTATCCAAATCCATAATTTCCTTATTGATTGTACTAACCTTGGTTCCTGCACTTTTGCTCATCAGAACTTTTGATGTTGGTTATATGTACCTCTATTTTATGGCTTGTATTGCACTTTTGATTTTTTTCTTGGTTTTATTGTGGAAAGCAGATGCCAAAAAGCACTACGTTTGGCTGCACAACATTATCAAATTTATTATTGTAGCCGGGGTTTTCAGTATCCTTTTAATTGATGTGGATGTTGTACTGAACCGAATTTTGTAATTCTTTGTTCTTTAGGTTTTTTGGAACTTAAAAAGACTACATTTGCAAAAAATTCGACTGATGGCGAAATCAGACAACAACAAAGGCAGAAGACCTTCCAAAAGCTTCAATGGCGGGGATAGAAAGAAGCCGTTTGATAAAAAATTTTCTTCCAAACCGAGGCGGAACGCTCCACGAAAAACATCCAATCCGGATGAAATCCGGTTGAACCGTTACATTGCCAATGCTGGTATTTGTTCCCGAAGGGAAGCGGACACCTATATTGCTGCCGGAAATGTTACGGTAAATGGAAAGACCGTGACCGAAATGGGATTTAAGGTAAAACGCTCTGATGATGTCCGTTTTGATGGAAAACGACTCGATTTGGAAAAGAAGGAGTACATTCTGTTGAACAAACCCAAGAATTTTATTACCACCACTAGTGATGAAAAGGGGCGTCGTACGGTTATGGAACTAGTTTCCAGTGCCTCCAAAAATCGTTTGTTGCCCGTTGGTCGATTAGATAGAAATACTACAGGACTTTTGCTTTTTACCAACGATGGTGACCTTACCAAAAAATTGACCCATCCCAAGCACAACGTGCGAAAAATTTACCACGTGCATTTGGACAACAACCTGAGTTTGGGAGACCTTCATAAAATTGAAGCAGGTTTGGAACTTGAAGATGGAGCCATTACGGTGGATAGTGTAAGTTATATTCAAGGAGCACCAAAACGCGAGGTGGGTGTAGAGATCCATAGTGGTCGAAACCGCATTGTACGGCGCATTTTTGAGCATTTGGGGTACAATGTTACCAAATTGGATCGTGTCATCTTCGCAGGATTGACCAAAAAGGACTTACCTCGGGGACATTGGAGACATTTAACGGAGCAAGAGGTGGTTAATTTGAAGAACATAAAATAGGGTCGAAGGAAATCAGAATTTCGGATACATTGTTAGCACCAGTTTTTTACTTTATAAGTTGAATTATTATTCCCAATATCCCGATTATCAGACACAAAGGTGAAAAGAGTTTTGTGTCCAGTTTCCCAAAGTCCGTTTTTCTCACGCTTTTAAAAAATCCGACATATTTAAATTCTCCAACTGCTCGTAAAAGGAATATTATTGGGATTACCCAACTTCCATATTTTAGAATCCATTCAGGTAGATTGTATTCAATAAGTCCAGACTTAAGAACATAAAAAAATCCGAAAGCTATTAACCCAATTCCAACTATTGCACTATCAATTTTTTTCGGATTCAATACTCTTTCTCCATTTTCTTTGGTCGGTAGGGATTCCACAAATCCGAATTTTCCTCCAATTACCCAATTGAAATGAATCATTCCAAGTCCAATTAGGATTAAGCTTAATAAAATTGATAAAATCATAATTTCAGTAGGGTGTTGTTAAATTGGTGCCAACGGCCACGCGGTTATGGCGGGCAGCGTTGCGAGCTTGCTCGCATAAGCTACCGGGAGCCATTGGACGCTGATTCGCTATAGCCGCCAGTTGGGAAAAGGTGCATCTTTTCTTTCTGCAGCGCGAGGGCCCTGATTGGTTAAACGGTTATAAATATAGCGAATAAGCCGTCTTACTGCGTGGCCGTTGGGAAAAAACAGCTCGGAGGGTTGTTCCCCTTACGGCACTGGCCGAGCGGCCGCAGGCATTTCCCCCAACGGTTTTGTATATGGCTTGTAGCGTTTTGCGTTGCGGATTTTTTCGTTGCGATTAAAGGTGTTTTATATAGGAAATTTAATTTGTCTAACCATCTCAGCTATGACCTATACGTTGTTGGCGTTAGTTATTATAATTCAAATACATCATTTATCTTACCTACTGTATACCCTTTTTCAATTACAGTTTGACTTTCTTTAGTCTTGGGGTTTAACAAAGGGTTGGTATGATTAAAATGAATAAATATTATTTTCTGTTTTTTCTTTTTATCTAAATTTTTAAATGTTTCATAACTTTCAATCACAAAAGGATGCGGAATTTCACTAATATCTCTATTATTAATTTCTTTCTCATTATAAAAGGTTGCATCTAAAAAAGCATAATCTACCTTCTGTATTTCATCAGCGATATTTTTATCCCACTTTTCCCATTTGTCAATGTCTGGAATAAATAAAGCACTTTTCTTTGGTCCTTTAATGCGATATCCAACCGTTTCAGAATACTCGTCCCTATGCGGCACTAAAATTGGAGTTACCTCAATTTTTTCTGATAGACTTATAGGTTTCTCATTTTCTATTTCTTGAAGTTGCACATTTTTTCTGTTTACAAGTTGATTCCAGGGTCCATTCTCAGAAAGAAACTTTTTCATTCGCGGCATAACATACAAGGGAATGTTCTTAGCATCCATTGCTTCCTTTCCTAAATACATTAAGCCTGTATAATGACCTATGTGAGCGTGAGTTAAAAAAATGCCATCTACAAACTCCTTATCGCTTTTTGGCTCATATTTGGTAACCATTTTCATCTGTTTACCAATGTCAGGTGTAGCTTCAAACATATACGTTTTTTGATTCTCTGTATCGATTAACCCTAATGAAATAACTTTTCTATTTTCATTAGGATTTTCGAATAGACCAGCACAGCATTCTTTTGTACAACCAATTTGAGGTGAACCTGCGTCTTGTACAGTTCCAAGAATAATGATAGATGTATTCTCTACAATAGCTTTTTGGCTTAGTTGTAAAACTTGTTTTGATGTAGATTTTTCAGAACAAGAAATGATGATGAAACCTAAAATAATTATGATATATCTATTCATTTTGTTTTAATTAATTCCAACGGCCACGCGGCTATGGCGTTCAGTGTTGCGAGCTTGCTCGTATAAGCTACCGGGGGCCATTGGACGTTGATTCGCTATAGCCGCCAGTTGGGAAAAGTGCACTTTTTTTCCTGCGGTGCGAGGGCCCTGATTGGTTAAACTGTTATAAATATAGCGAATAAGCCGTCCTACCGCGTGGCCTTTGGGGGAAAATAGCTCGGGGAGAGGTGCCGCTTGCGGTGCCGGCCGAGCGGCCACAGGCATTTCCCCCAACGGTTGTAAAAATTAAAATAGAGGATTTTAGTTTTTATAACCCCTAAGTAGCCAAATTTACTTAGTTATTTTCTACTCCTATGCTTGTTGGCTATGGAACACCTAAAGAAATGAAAGGCCATAATGGAATTAACGCTTAAAGATTATGGCACGTTTTTAAATGAATTATACCGACCAATAAATGGAGTTACTGGAGTTTGGACAAAAAATATAGCGTAATTGACCAACTCAAACTTGAAGATGATCTTTTTATCACCGATTAAACCAATACGTAAACTTCAACGTCAACGACCATAAATTGCCCTCGAGTGGTGATAACTGTTCGTTATTATTAAAAACCAGAAACAGGTCGGAGGCAGGTGCGTAGCGCCATTGCAACCTGGAGTTGATTCCAAAATTGTTACTCTGTTCGTTGTACTGAAACAAGGTGTTCCAAAACAGTTTATTGGTAAAGGTAATGTCCGCCTCGGTGCCCACGAGCCAAAAATCGGTGGTGTACCATGGGTCGGGCAAATCCAAATTGTTGTAGCTCAGGTTGGCACCCAAACTCACGTAGGGTTGAAAACGGTAACCCAATTGCGCATTTATATTGGTTCGGTATCCTCCAGAAAAGTATCGTCCCAATCTGGTGGTCATATTATAAGTGAACAGACTTTTAGGACGGGAATTGTATTGCAAATACACCCCGTTCCAATGATGTTGTGTGCCTGCGGCCAATTCCTCTTTTCCAGTATTGGTAGGGTCAAAAGGGGCCAAAAGTTGTACGTATTCGTTGAAAACATCAACCCCCAGAGAACTACGGTTGATAAAATTTACGGCATAACCCACAATGGAAACGTAATCCGTGGAGTTCATGCTTGGGTCGAAATAATAAAAACCAGTGTATTGAGGGCCATGGCTCACCACCTTTTCACTTGCGGGCAAAAACAGATAACCTACGGAACCTTCTAACTTAATGTAGTTGTTACGCGGTACAAAACCGACTTCGGAAGTGAAGTTTTCGGAAATATACTCCTGTTGAACGCGCCAGTTCCATTTACGGCTTCTGTACGCCAAATGGGCACCTTGTGCAAAGCCGTTGTAAGAGGAATCGGGTCCAAACGATTTGAGCATAAACACCTTCCCATTGTATTTGTTGTCCGCGGAGGCCAAATTATACTCCAATCCAAGGTTTCGGTTGAATTTGGTGTATTCCGTTTTAAGGCTATCGGCCAAGGCATTATAGTCCAACGATTCTTTGTTCACGAACATTAACCCAATGTTGGAGCGGGAAAACACTTTTTGTTGTAACGAGAGCACTGCAAAGTTTTGACTGGGCAAGCCGGTTTCGTCCACTTTTTCGGTCTGCATATCCATCACCCCCAAACGAAGGTTACGATTCAGGTTACCGCTCACACGGGCACCTGCAATAATGGGCACGCCCAAACCAATCCTTCGTGAAAAGAAAGGACGAATTGCATCGTATCCAAAATTGGCGAAGAGGTCGGCATTTTCAAGGAAAAACTGTCGTCTTTCCGGAAAAAAGAGCTCAAATCGGGTTAAATTGGCTACTTGTCTGTCTGCTTCAACCTGTGAAAAATCTGGATTCAAGGTCAAATCTAAATTCAAAGATGAGGTAAGTCCCAATTTTACATCACCTCCCACCTTAAATTCATTATCATAGGTAATATCGTCGATACTCGAATTGCCCACTGTACCCAACACGTAGGGAATTATGGAGTAATTGAGCCCCTGTTTGGGTGGAGGATTGTCCCAGACCATTGTTCCCGTGTAAGCCAATGAAGCTGTTGGGAACTGTCTTGGAATAGGGGTCCAGCTCGATTTTTCGTTCGTACTCAGGTCCAATCTCGAAAAGTTCACACCCCACTCTGTCACATCTTTTTCGTATCGGATGGATTTAAAGGGAATGGCCATTTCCACGACCCATTTGTCTTCATAGTTCTGAACCTCCGAAACCCATTTACTGTCCCAATTTAGGTCTATGCTACCCCCATTGGACATGGTACCATCCCACTGCGCTCCATAGGCGTTGGCCCCAAAGCTAAAACCCGTTGTTTGGTTGTTGAACGGGTCCATGAACAAAAGAAAATTATCGTTGCCTCCAAAGGAGAAATCCCTTCGTAGCGATTCCACGACATAGGTGTTTCCGGGTGTTTTAAAAAAGGTGGCCAAAAGGTAGAGCTGTTTGTCGTCATAGGCCATCTTAACCTCGGAGGGCTGGGTGGCCTTTCGGTCGTCCATGGGCAATACCATAAAAAAGTCATTGGCAGCCTCTGCTTTTTGCCACGTGGCCTCGTCTCCCTTACCATCTATGGTAAAGGTTTCACTGGTTTTGAACAGATGGATTTTGTAATCGGCATTTTTCTTTTGGGCATACGAAAGTGCGCAAAAGAACATAGCAAAAGCTATGAGAACGGGGGTTGAAAATTGTCGGATGATCATCGTTTGTTTAGTGCATCAAAAATAATGATTTACTTTCATTTTTAACAATGAATCATTATTACCCCAGTTAAATTAACAAATAGCCATTTTTAAGCTTAATAATTGTTTATCTGGATTTAAAAAGATGCAATATCAATCCTCCAAACTACTGAACTCGACAAATTCGTATTGAGGTGAAGCCTCTAATAATTGACGTAAAACAGCGGCATGTCCATTTCCAAAAATGACCAAGATTCGTTCTTCGGGATTTCGGGTGATATTGATGAGCTTGGAAAAAATGCGCACATTCCTGTTGTACCACCAAATCGAAAGATGGTCCGCCCCCTGGCCATCACCGGTAGCAATGGAACCCGTAAGGTAAAGCCCAAAATTAAAATTGTGCCCTTCTCTGGTATTCATCGCTTTTATAAAATCCAACAGGTGCACATCTTTCATTTTTTTGTCTCGATAATCAAAATAGGATTCGGCATAGGGCCAAAAAGTGTTCTCCGCTTTCCAATTTATCTTGTAGGTAAGCTTTTTTAATAGCATGGAATCTTGTTTTTCAAGATCACTGCGTAACGAAGTAGCATCAATCCCATAAACGGAATCCAAGCCCAAATCGGAAGCGATGCGCATGCCCAGTTGGTAACGTTCATCTCTACTTTTTCTATGTTCCCCATTTTTGTATTCCTCAAATTTTAGCATGGTGTTCCATGAGGGCCGTGCTTCGATGACAATTTTGGTGGGCTTGAATTTTTTTATGTAGGCCACTAATTCTTCCAATTCCGATTTTTTTGGCTCTTTTAAAACATCGATTTTGTTCTCGTCGGCTGTTTTTACCTCGTCCAATCCCGGAAAATCAAAATGAAAAGTACCTACGACCAGTACTTTGGTTTTTTGGGCTGGATAGAATTCGGAAGGTGATTTTAATTGGCCTTGAGCCAAAGAAAAAGTTGAAATTAAAATGAGTAGAATGGAAAACTGACGCATAGTTAATGTTTTCTTTTAAGGAGAACTTGGCCTTGAGTTTGTTACACCTATCCTTTAAAGATATGAATCGTTTCAATGATTTATATCGACCGATACCGAAACGAGTTCGGCACAGGTATGTAAAGTTGGAATTTTTTTCTTGAAATTAAGGGCCTGCTATTTGATTCGATTATCTGCGGACAAAAATAAAACCCCCAACAAATATTGTGGGGGAACTTTACTTGATCTGGATTACTATACCATCAGCTTTGCTTGTTTTCGGGCTTCTTGGATTCTGACCCATAGTTTTCAAGAAATTTTTTTTGCATTTCTTGCATATGTTCATGGATTTCATTCAAATCCATAAAGTCTTTACCAATGGGACTTTCAAAAAAATCATCTTGAAAAAATCTTTTGGTAAATAAGGAGTCGTTCGAAAAAAAGTTATTGAACTGTTCATCATCTAAAGGAGAAAACTCCTTTGAAAACTGCATCCGGAAGTTTTGCAATAAGCTGTCCTTGTCCATTTTTGCCATTTCTTGGCCAAGATCGGAAGAGGACCAAGAATATATAGAATCGTAAGCGATCAGATTTCCATTCTCATCATATTCACGATTTACTTCCCAACTCCCCTTAGGCTGTTCTTGTGAAATGTTGTCCTTGGTTCCCTTTGTTTGTTCTTTTTTCTCTTGACTATGGCAACCGACCATTAAGAGCAAAGCAGCTACCAAAAAAAGTGTACGTTTCATTTTGCTCAAGTTTTAAAATTATACTTCAGTTACTCGAGCGGTTTTCAGTATCAAGCGGTAATTAGAAAACCAACTCGATTTTACGCTTAAAGTGCAGCAAAATGAGTACCAAACCAATAGCTTCAATAGAAAAATAGTATAACCTTAATACTCTTTTAAGAGTAGAGGTAACCAATGCAGAAAAAATTAACATACTGCTGGTCAATATGTCATAGTCAACAAGGAGTTAAAGGTTATTCCTAGGGTCAGGATGTTCCAACATTCTCTATCAAAGTCATTTCGTTTGGGTTCAAAACAATGGAATCAATTTGGAAGGCGCATGGTTATGTTTTTTTTAAGGATATGGAGGAGGGCGTATTGTTACAGTATAAATGAAAAATATCCTTGCCCAAGCGCAAAGTCCTGCTAGGATTTTGGTGTTGCACTTATCGCCTAGCTATGATGAGTGGGGATTAGAAAGCACTAACCTCTCGTCTTGCACACAGCCGCCCCTTGATTTAAATTTAAAACTTGTGGCGGAATTTCCAATCCCCACGAAACTATCCTGACCGATAAACCCCATTCATTCATAGGTGTTGTTACTGGTAGTTAATTAAGTTTTCTGGGGATTTTTTCTTTCATATTATCCAAAGAATAAATAGTCCAGGCCAGAATCACTGCATTTTTCTTAATGACATCTTCATGAACATATTCCAGAAGGTCAAGATTTGTATGATGAGTAGAAGTGTTATAAGCTAGTTCATCTTGAATAAATTGAAATGAAGGAATATTATAATAATCAAATGTTAGGTGATCTGTGCCAAGTGTATTTTCAATTGTTATAGTTCCGGAACTCAAATCAGAAATTGGCTCAAATATTTTTTGAAAGATAGGTCTTGCCAATTCATTATTCTGTAAATAAACGCCTCTAATTAGCCCAGCGCCATTGTCTAAATTTAGATAGGCTGATACTTTTGTTGATTCGGTGTTCGGTTTTTCATTTAGAGCTCCAAAGTGTGTTTTTGCATAGGCAGCTGACCCTAAAAAAGCTTGCTCTTCACCTCCCCAAAGACCAATTCTAATCGTTCTTTTGGGTTTATAGTCAATCTGTTTAAGAATGCGCAACGCTTCTACTAAAACTATGCAGCTAGCGCCATTATCTGTAGCACCTGTTCCAGAATGCCAAGAATCGAAATGCGCTCCTAACAAAATACTCTCTGATTTTAGTTTAGCGTCATTACCTGAGATTTCCCCGATAATGTTTACATTATTTTCGGGTTCACTATAAAATTCGGTATCCAAATTAAGACGTAATGTAGGGGTTACATTTAACTTTGTCATTCGGTACAATCTACCAAAATGTTCAGGCATAATTGTAAAATAAGGCAATGGTTTTAGGTCGCTATCCTTATAGTAATAAATTTCTTTTGGGTGTAAAATGCCTAAATATCCAGGCTGTGTGTTCAATAAAGCTAACGCACCTTCAGCTTCTAAAAACTCAAGAAAAGGCACTTCTTGTTCATCTTCAATTTCCCATTTCTTAAATAGTTCAGGTAATGGTGTTGTTTTCACTTTAGAAGTTACTTGCTGCTCCATTTGCTTTAATTGTTTATCTGAATATCGAAACTCTAGGGTATCTAATAAGGATTTATTCTTTGGTTCTTTTCCTAAGAGAACTATTTTCCCCTTCAGTTTCCCGGAAAACTCATTTCGAACCTTAGTCATATCGCCAATATTCTCAATACTAATTATTTCACCAGTAACAATTCCACCGGTGCTTTTAGACATGGCCAAAGGATAGGCTGCAATTTTCATATAGTTGGGAGTGACCATTTCTACATTAAAGGTTTTAATATTCCATCCTCTACAATCAGAACAATAATTCTCAAAATGCACGTTAGTGAGTCCAACTCTTTCCATCTCATCAGAAATCCAGCTGGCTGCCTTATAATACTCCCTAGTTCCTGTAAGTCTCTGACCGTAAATATCGGTTAACTGACTTAACATATTCATGGCTTCAGAATTATTAAATCCTTCATTACGAATTTCTGACAATGTGCTTTCATCATTAGTTAATTGGGAGAAACTGTTGAGAGAAAGTCCAATAAATAGGAATAAAGCAATAATTGTTTTTAGACTCATAATCATGATTTGTTGTGATAGACTTTTAAATTTTGGATTGGTTTTATTAATTACCAGTAACGTTAAAGATATGATTCGTTTTTAAATGAATTATATCGACCGATAAGTGAAGTTCGAGAAATTATGTGTCTAAATCAAGTACAAATTGACAATTGCCCTGTTTCCGTTGACTGATGAAGATTTTGCCCTAAAATAATAAATTGCTATTTCCCCACCTTCTCAAACAAAGTCCATTCGTTGGGATCTAAAACAATGGAATCGGGTTGGTCTTTGGTTTCGATTGCGATATTCTGGTTGCGCTGGTCCACCTCAATGGTTTTGATGGTCATTTTACCATCTTTTACTATACCTATTTCCAAAGGAAACTCAAATACGTGATGGTCTTGTAATTGTTGTATGTTCAAATTGATGTTTCCATTACTGTAATCCCAATTCCATTGTATTTGGGGGTGGCCCTTTACAAATAACCATTGCTGTAAAAATGATTCCAAATCTTCTCCTGAGACCTGTTCCATCACATGCCGAAAATCATCGGTAAGTACATTGCTATTTTGGTAGGTGGCGTAATAGTTTCGGATACCCTCCCAAAAAACTCCATCACCCAATTTGTGACGAAGCATGTTCAGTACCCATCCTCCTTTTTGGTAGGTGTTGGTACTCAACACCTTCATGGGATCCTTTATGCTAAGGTCTACAATGGGAGCGGGATTTTTTCGGTAATAGTCAAATATTTGTTGTTTATCGATGGCCAATTCTTCCTTTCGGCGCTCATCGCCGTACACACTTTCCAAATACAGGATACAGAAATAGGTGGCAAAGCCTTCACTGAGCCAAACATGGTTCCAACTTTTTTCCGTAGCAGAATTTCCAAACCATTGATGGGCGATTTCATGGGCAATCAACGGTTCCACGGTTTTGTTGCCTGTCACTGAATTTTCAAAATAGGCGATGGTGCCGGCATTTTCCAGTCCGCCCCATTGAGTTTTAGCCTGCATATTGGCCAGTTTTGCATAGGAATATGGACCGATATGATCAATGAAATATTCGAGTACATTTCCAGCTACCGTGTAATCGCTAAATCCTTCCAAACGGTTTTGTGGATATACCCATGCCGAAACTTCAATGCCGTCAATGTTGTTCACCAATCGTGAAGCAAACTCAGTGACACCGATGGTCATCACTTTAGTGGCCACAGGAGCAGGTTCGTTGTAAATGGTAAGTTTATAACCGTTTTCCAGATTGCTTTCTTCTACTTTTTTGCCTGTAGCTACCACATCGTAGTGGTCTGGAGCAGTAATCTGGAATTCCACACTTGCCTTATCATACGGATGGTCTACCGAAGGTAACCAATGCCGGGCCAAGTTGGGCCAATTGTCACCAAAAAAGGAGCGCTTGCCAAATTTGGTGGTGTCGATGACCAAGCCTCTTTCTGGAACACCTTGGTATTTGATGGTATAGGTCTGGATGGAATCCGAAGTAGCCTTTGGAACAATATTGATTTTGTTGTCGGTATACGAATAGTTGGCTTCCGAACCATTTTCCATCACTTTGGTGACTTCCATTCCAAATTCCCCTGATTTTTGGATCAGGTCCAAGGAAAAGGGAATTACATTTTTTTTGAATAGAACCGTTACCTGGGTTTCCCCTTTGATTTCGTTGGACGCATCATTTAAATGAAGACCAAAAACATAGTTTTGGATGTCTACGGATTCATTTTTCGCATACACATCCTGTGCAAACGAAAAATTGGAAAAAGTAAAGACTAGAAAAAAGCTGAGTAAAATTCTGATGGACATAAAATCAAGTTGAAAGCCTTAGGCTTAAATTTCAACCCAATTTATCCATTTTAGGCCAAAACCTTTTCCATTTTTCCCTTTATTTCATCCAAACACAGATTGCCCAAACTGCCTTCGTGAGTGTGTTCAATATCCCGTTTTGGTTTAAAATTGCCATTTTCAATGGCCTTGCCCATAGTTTTGTAGGCATCACGGAAGGGCATGCCACTTTTTACGAGCTCGTTCAAGGTGTCCACACTAAAGAGGTAATCGTATTTGGGGTCTTCCAAAATGTTTTTGTTGACCTTGATTTCTTTTAGGCTGAAGGTCATCATCTCCAAACAGGCGTGCATATCCTGCAAAGCGGGAACAATAACTTCCTTCACCAATTGAAGATCTCTGTGGTAACCACTGGGCAAATTATTCATGATCATGATCAATTGGTTGGGCACCGCTTGAATTCTATTGCACTTGCCTCTGATCAATTCGAACACATCTGGGTTTTTCTTGTGTGGCATAATGCTGCTACCCGTAGTCAATTCGTTCGGAAAGGAAATAAAATCAAAATTCTGGCTCATGTACAGACAAATATCCATCGCCATTTTGGAAAGGGTAGCGGCAATGCTCGAAATTCCAAAGGCGGTAGCTTTTTCCACTTTGCCACGCCCCATTTGGGCGGCAACCACATTGTATTTTTGAGTGGAAAACTCCATTTCTTTCGTAGTGAAACTTCTATCGATAGGGAAGGAGCTTCCATAGCCCGCGGCGCTACCTAATGGGTTCTGGTCTGCCACTTTGTAAGCGGCCTGTACAAAGTACAGGTCATCCACCAAACTCTCCGCATAGGCCGAAAACCAAAGTCCGAAGGAGGAAGGCATCGCAATTTGTAAGTGGGTATATCCTGGCAACAAAACATTTTTATGTTTGTCGGCAAGGTTCATCAACAAGTCAAAAAGTGACTTTACCTGACTTTTGATTTCGGTCAGCTCATCTTTTAGAAACAATTGCATAGCCACAAGAACCTGATCATTTCTGGAACGGGCAGAATGGATTTTTTTCCCGGTATCCCCTAACTTTTCGGTCAGCATAAACTCAATTTTGGAGTGCATGTCCTCAAAATCCTCCTCAATGGTAAAATTGCCCTTTTCAATATCCTTGGCGATGGCATCCAATGCCTTTACAAGGTTTTTGGCTTCGTCTTCAGAAACCAATCCTACCTTACCCAACATTTTGGCATGCGCTTTGGAAGCGATCACATCATATTTTGCCAATACCAAATCGAGTTCGCGGTCGTTGCCAACGGTAAAATGGTCTATTTTTTTATCGGTACTGAATCCTTTGTCCCAGAGTTTCATACTATTCAATTATCAGTTGTCAATTATCAATAAACAATTCATCAATGTAAATTGCTTATTGTAAAAATCCCGTTAGGGTTTTGATGTAAATATCTATTCCTTCTTCAATCTCATTTACAAAAATAAATTCGTTGGCCGAGTGGGAACGTGTGCTGTCACCAGGTCCCAATTTTACCGATTGACAGGTCAGGGCAGCTTGATCGGACAAGGTAGGGGAACCATAGGTTTTTCTACCAAGGGCCAATCCACTTTTTACCAAATCATGGTCAGGGTCTATGCACGATGAGTTCAATCGTAAAGAACGAGGCGTCATTTTGCACGGTGCTTCCCTCTGAAGGATATCCGCTATTTCCTGATTACTGTAACAATCATTAACTCGAACATCAATCACCAAATCCACATGGCCCGGTACTACGTTGTGTTGGTTTCCTGCGTTGATTTGAGTGGTTGTTAATTTTACTTCGCCAAGCGCATCAGAAACTTTGTCAAAAGAATAATTTTTGAGCCATTGCAATACTTCAATTGTGTTGTAAATGGCGTTGTTGTCGTTGGGGTGTGCAGCGTGAGAGGGAGTTCCATCAACAACGGCATCAAAAACCACCAAACCTTTTTCGGCAATGGCCAAATCCATCAATGTGGGTTCGCCCACAATAGCTACATCAATTTGGGGCAGTATGGGAAGCAAAGCACGGATACTCTTCTCTCCCGCATCTTCTTCTTCACCCGTAGCAGCCATAATAATATTGTGGCTTAGATTTTCTTTCTCATAAAAATGAACAAAAGTGGCCAAAAGCGATACCAAACATCCCCCGGCATCATTACTGCCAAGACCATATAGTTTTCCATCTTCAACATGGGCGTTAAAAGGGTCTTTGGTGTAGGCACTGTTTGGTTTTACGGTATCGTGATGGGAATTGAGCAACAGGGTTGGTTTGCTTTCATCAAAATATTTGTTGAAGGCATAAATGTTGTTGTACTGCCGTAGGGTCTCGACCCCAAAACCCTGTAAAAATAACTCAATGGCATCACCTGTTTTGTCCTCTTCACCTGAAAAGGAAGGTGTGCTGATGAGTTTTGTCAGCAGTTCAATGGCTTTTTCCGTTAATATGTCCTGATTTATTTTCATAAGGTCAATGTGGTATAATCTGAATTGTCTGCTTCTAGCATATTCGTGTTTCCAACGCAAACTTTAGATACCTCGTTGCGTAAAGCATAAAAGCAGTTATGCATTTTGGGAAGCATTCCATCTGCAATAATGCCATAGGCCAAAAGTTCATCATAACCTTTTGAGTCGATATGCTGAATCACAGAGTTTTCATCCTCAATATCCTGAAGTACTCCTTTTTTCTCAAAGCAATAGTAAAGCGTTGTTTCAAATTGGTCGGACATGGCAATGGCCAGTTCTGCTGCTATGGTATCGGCATTGGTGTTCAACATTTGTCCTTTTCCATCGTGTGTGAGTGCGCAAAATATAGGGGTAAAACCTGCTTGCAATAATTTAAGAATAGCGTAGGTGTTTACCACATCTACATCGCCAACAAAGCCAAAATCAACATTTTTCTTAGGTCTTTTATGTGCTCGGATGGCATCGGCATCGGCACCGCTCATTCCAATGGCGTCGGTTCCCAATGCTTGTAATTGGGCCACTATTCTTTTGCTAAATAGTCCACCATAAATCATTAGGGCAATGTCCAGAGTTTCTGCATTGGTGATACGTCTTCCGTTTACCATTTTGGATTCAATCCCCAATTGATTTGCCAATTCCGTGGCTTTCTTTCCTCCTCCATGTACCAAAATTTTGTTTCCGTCCATTTTGGAAAATAGGTCTAAAACATGTTTAAATCCTTGGGTGTCTTCGATTAGGTTGCCTCCTATTTTTACTATGGATAATTTTTGTTTCATACTATGTATTTATAATTCCCCCATCAATGGTAACTGTGGTTCCGGTAATCCATGAACTATCATCAGAGACCAAAAAAAGCGCAAGTTTAGTAATATCTTCAGGTGTCCCCAACCTTTTTAACAGTGTAGTCTTTTTAGCTTCCTCAACGGCAGTTTCTGGATGTTCAAATGCCTTGGCGGATTCCCATAATAAAGGGGTGTCGACTGGACCCGGACAAATGGCATTTACCCTAATTTTAGGGGCGTAATCCACTGCTATTTGTTTCATTAAGGCTACCGATGCAGCTTTTGAAGCACAATAAGCTGGGTGATTTGGGAAACTCTTAAAGGCAGCGATTGAGGCATTGATCAAAATGTTACCTTGGGATTCTTGTAGTAAGTAGGGGAGCGCATATTTACAAAGATAAAATATGGAGCTCAAATTAGTGTTGATGGTTTTTTGCCAGGACTCAATGGATAGTTCTTGAACATTTCCTAATCCAAGAATACCAGCATTCAACGACAGGATATCCAATTTGCCAAAAGTTTCAATGGCGGTATCGACCAATTTTTTGTTGTACGATGGGTCGGTAATATCTCCAGAAATGAACACGGCATTATCCAGACTTTTTTCCAAAGCCACTCCTCTTTCTTGGCTTCTGCCAGAGAGTATCAACTTGGCACCTTCGGAGGAAAGCCCTTTGGCTATTGCTTTTCCCATTCCGCTTGTTGCTCCGGTGACTATACAGACCTTATCCTTTAGTTTCATTTGTTTTCCAATATTTTCTTCAATACAATTTGAGCTGAGAAAACCCTATTTTTTGCTTGTTCTACGACCAAGGATTGATCACTGTCCAAAACAGCATCTTCAACTATCATATTTCTACGAACCGGGAGACAGTGCATAAACCTGGCATTTCCCAGTTTTTCTTTTGTAATCATCCAATTTTTGTCCTTGTTCAAAACCTTCCCATAATCGGAATAACTGCTCCAATTTTTTACGTAGACGAAATCGGCATCCTCCAATGCTTTGTCTTGGTCGTATTCAATTTGGCATCCTTGGGTCAATTCTGGATTAAGTTCATATCCCTCTGGATGGGTAATAACGAAATCCGCCTCCTGCAACTTCATCATCTGTATAAATGAATTGGCCACCGCATGTGGTAATGCTTTTGGATGAGGAGCCCAAGAAAGTACGACTTTGGGTTTCTTTTTTGTTTCGTTCTCTTTCAAAGTTATGGCATCTGCCAAAGCTTGAAGTGGGTGACCCACTGAACTTTCCATATTCACTACAGGAATCGAAGCATGTTTGGCAAATCCATTAATTACTTCTTCCGCTTCGTCTTTCTCTTTGTCCTTCAATCCTGCAAACGCTCTTATCGCCAAAATATCGGAGTATTGGGAAACGACTTGTGCGGCTTCTTTGATGTGTTCCGAAGTGCCTTGATCCATTATGGTCCCATCACCGTATTCCAAAGCCCAGCCTTCATTGCCAAAATTCATGATCATTACTTCCATTCCAAGATTCATGGCTGCTTTTTGTGTGCTCAAGCGCGTCCTGAGGCTATTGTTGAAAAACAACAAACAGATTGTTTTTCGTTTGCCCAAATCTTCAAACTGATAAGGGTCTTTTTTTAGGGTTATAGCTTCATCTACCCAATCGGGCAGGGATTCTATATCGTTTACTGTTAAATAATGCTTCATTATAATGCTTTTTTGAGCGCTTCAAAAAATAGGTCTATGTCTTCTTGGGTGATATTCAATGCAGGCAAGAACCGTAACAATTTTTTGTTTTTTGCACTTCCTGTAAACATATGTTGCTCCACTATCATTTTTTTTCTGAGGTCGGCGATTTCGAAGTCAAACTCCAGACCAATCATCAACCCTTTTCCTTTTACGTTTTTGATTTCTGGTATCTCCGCAGCTTTTTCCCTGAAATAGTTGCCAAGTTTAGCGGCATTTCCCATCAATTTTTCATCCTCCAGAACTTCCAAAACTGCAAGACATGCGGCACAGGCCAAATGGTTACCACCAAAGGTGGTTCCCAAAAGCCCGTAGGATGGTTTAAAAGAGTCATGGATCAAGATGCCACCAACGGGGAAACCGTTCCCCATGCCTTTAGCTATAGAAATAATGTCGGGTTGAATACCGTGATGTTGAAAAGCAAAGAATTTACCACTTCGTCCGTAGCCTGATTGTACTTCATCTGCAATAAGAACTATGTTGTTTTCCTTACATTTTTTAGCAATGAATTGAAAGAACTCCGTAGTCGGTTCATCCAAACCGCCCACGCCCTGAATGGCTTCCAGGATTACGGCGCAATATTCATCAGAAGTAATTGCTTTTTCAAAAGCTTCCTTATCGTTCAATGGCAAAAAAGTAACCTCTTGTTGTTTGTTGATTGGGGCATTGATGCTAGGATTGTCCGTGGCAGCAACGGCGGCCGAGGTTCTCCCGTGAAAACTATTGGTGAAAGCGATTACTTTGGATTTCCCAGTGTGGAAAGAGGCCATTTTTAAGGCATTTTCATTGGCTTCCGCCCCGGAATTGCACATAAAAAGGGCATAATCCTCGCATGTGGACATTTTACCCAATTTATGGGCAAGTTCCTGCTGGAGTGGATTTTGAACCGAGTTGCTGTAAAACGCTATGTTGTCCAGTTGTTCCTTGATTCGCTTTACGTAGTGCGGGTGTGTGTGCCCGATGGAAATTACAGCATGTCCGCCATAAAAATCCAGATACTTTTCTCCTTTGTCATCCCAGACCTCAATGCCCTTTGCCTTTATTGGCGTGACATCATAAAGTGGGTATACGTCGAATAATTTCATAATCTTTTAATTGTCACCTCGAGCGCAGTCGAGAGGTGTTTTTATATTTTTCTTCAATAAAGGTCTCGCATCTCGACTCCGCTCTATATGAGAGCACGACCTAACATTTTTATCCTTTTCTGATTTGGCTAATTTTCTCAAACGAGGATACAATTCCCCTGATCAATGATGAGCTCAAGCCTTGGTGCTCCATTTCGTTCAAACCTTCAATGGTGCATCCTTTAGGTGTGGTCACCCTGTCAATTTCTTCCTCCGGATGGCTACCGGATTCAATCAATAGACTTGCGGCTCCGTTACAGGTGTGCATGGCCAATTCTTGAGCTTCTTTTGCATCAAACCCCAATTGAATGGCACCTTGTGTCGTGGCACGAATCAATCGCATCCAAAAGGCAATACCACTAGCGCAGATTACCGTTGCGGCTTGCATTTGTTCCTCAGGAATTTCCATAGTATGGCCCATACGATTAAAAATAGCCTTGGCCAGATCAACCCGTTTTTTTCCAAGCTCATTGCTGCAGATGCAGGTCATGGATTTACCTACCGAAATGGCCGTGTTGGGCATACTTCGGATGATAAACTTGTCCGAACCTATGATTTCCTCAATTTTAGGAATACGGAAACCCGTAATGGTACTGATCACCACATGTTTTTCGGTGAGCAGGTCTTTGGTTTCTTCTAAAATGGAAGCAAAATGTCCCGGTTGTACAGCAAAAACAAGGATATCCGAATTTTTGACAGCTTCTTGGTTATCAGAAGTAACGGTTACATTTCCATAATTTTCAAATTCCTTGATGGATTTGGTGTTTCGCTTGGTCAGGTACATCGTGGTGGCTCCGTTGCTGTGCAAAATGCCTTTAGCAATGGCCATTCCTAAATTTCCCGCTCCTATGATGGCTATTTTCATTTGTTGTTTTATTTGTCATTCCTGTGCAAGCAGGAATCTGGTTTAGTTGTACCCTTGGACTACGCTCAGGATACCTGTTTTAAAATACTCCTGCTTTTAACAACAGGCCTTCGGTTTCTGGGAAACCGAACATCAAATTCATATTTTGGACTGCTTGTCCCGATGCCCCTTTCAATAAATTATCAATGGCAGAGGTAATCAAAAGGAGGTCATCGTGTTTGTGCAAATGGATGTGGCATTGGTTGGTGTTCACTACTTGTTTCAAATGCAGTTCATCTTCCGACATATGTGTAAACGCGGCAGCTTTGTAAAAGTCGTTGTACAACTGTTTTGCTTCTACCAAGCTGCCGTCGTATTTGGTGTAAGCCGTGGCTAAAATCCCTCTGGTAAAGTTGCCTCGGTTCGGCAAGAACATTAATTTGCCCACGGATTTCCCGAAGGAGTTCAAGCTTTCCCCGATTTCTCCCAAATGTTGATGGGTAAAAGGTTTGTACCAAGAAACATTGTTGTTCCTCCAGCTAAAATGTGAGGTTGCGGATAACCCAACACCTGCGCCTGTACTTCCTGTAACGGCGTTTATATGGACGTCATCGCTCAATAAACTTGCTTTTGCTAAGGGCAACAACGCCAATTGAATTGCCGTGGCAAAACAACCTGGGTTGGCAATGGCCTCAGCAGCTTGTATGGCAGACTTGTTCAATTCGGGAAGCCCATAAATAAATCTTTGACCGTTAAAAACAGAATCAGCTTGTAATCTGAAATCGTTACTTAGGTCGATGATTTTTGTTGATGCCGAAAACTGGTTCTCGTTCAAAAATGAAGTCGAATTACCGTGTCCCAAACAAAGAAAGACAACGTCAACATTTGGATTTATCGCTCCAGAAAACTTCAATTCCGTTTGTCCCAACAAGTCTTGATGGGCAGAGGTAATCGGCTTGCCGGCTCTCGTGGTGCTGTACACAAAGTCAATTTCGGTTTGAGGATGGTTGAGCAATAACCTGATCAGTTCCCCACCTGTGTATCCAGAGCCTCCTATGATTCCTACCTTGATCATGAATCCTGGTTTACGTGGTTTGCAATTTTTCCGGAGTTGGACAAAATTTTGATGAAACCTTTGGCCTCATCAGCTGTCCAACCTTTGTTCATTTCACCATAACTTCCAAAGGAAGCGTTCATCAAATCGTGCTTGGAAGAGATTCCGTTTAATTCAAATCTGTAAGGGTGCAAGGTAACAAATACATCTCCCGACACATGTTTTTGAGTGTCGGACAAAAAGACCTCGATATTTCGCATAACCTCGTCCAAATAGTTTCCTTCGTGCAACAACATTCCATAAAAGTTGCCCATTTGCTCTTTTTGGTATTGTTGCCATTTGCTCAAAGTGTGTTTTTCCAACAAATGGTGCGCTTTTATGATGATCAAGGGAGCAGCAGCTTCAAAACCTACTCTTCCTTTAATTCCAATAATGGTATCGCCAACGTGAATATCCCTTCCGATGGCATACTTGGAGGCAATGGCGGATAATTTTTCGATGTTCGCCACAGGGCCGTCCTGTTCTCCATCCAAAGCAACTAGCTCACCATTTTTAAAGGTCAACTTTAATTCTTTGGGTAATTCTTTTTCCAATTGACTTGGGTAGGCACTCTCCGGTAAGGACAGGTGAGAGGTCAATGTTTCGTCACCTCCAACGGATGTTCCCCATAACCCTCTATTGATGGAATATTTAGCCTTTTCCCATGGGTAGTCGATTCCGTTCTGTTGTAGATATTCGATTTCTTCTTCCCTTGCCAATTTTTTATCTCTGATTGGGGTAATGATTTGAATTTCCGGGGCGAGGATTTGAAAAATCATGTCAAATCTTACTTGATCGTTGCCAGCACCTGTACTTCCGTGGGCTATGTATTTGGCCCCGATTTTTTTGGCATGGTTCACAATCTCGATGGCCTGCACAATTCGTTCGGCACTTACCGAAAGCGGATAAGTGTTATTTCTAAGCACATTTCCGAAGATGAGGTATTTTACCACCTTATCATAAAAGGTGGAAACGGCATCGATGCTAGAGTAGGAGGTGGCACCCAAGGCGAGTGCCTTTTCTTCAATCTCCTCTATTTCAGCTTTGCTGAAACCTCCAGTATTTACACTAACGGCATGCACTTCGAATCCCTCTTCTTGCGAAAGATATTTGGCACAATATGAGGTGTCCAATCCGCCACTATAAGCTATAACTAATTTTTCCATTTTTTTGATTCTTTAAATATTGTTGTCATACGGAGCGTTCTGGACTACGCTTGAATGGACATTTATTTATCTTTCTTTTTGAGAAAAAGGCTTTCTTTTATGCTTTTTAATCTTTTAAAGGCCTTTTTGTTTATTTTTTCAGGTTCTTGCTTTTGCGCTTTTGGGTCGTGCAACATTCCTGTGCAGAGGCACATTTTTCTGTCGGTTCGTGTGAGAATGTCAAAATTCTTGCAGGTTTGACAGCCTTTCCAGAATTCGGGGTCGTCCGTAAGTTCGGAAAAGGTTACAGGTTTATAGCCGAGCTCGTAGTTCATCTTCATTACAGCCAGTCCTGTGGTGATACCAAAAATTTTGGCGTCGGGGAATTTTTTTCGCGATAGGTCAAAAACTGCTTTCTTGATTTTCTTGGCAAGTCCTTGATTTCTATAATCGGGATGCACAATCAAGCCCGAGTTGGCCACAAAGTCCTTGTTTCCCCAGACTTCGATATAGCAGAATCCCGCAAATTTATCACCATCCAAAGCAATAATGGCATTACCGTTTTGGAGACGTTTGATGATATATTCCGGCGTACGCCTGGCGATACCAGTACCTCGGACTTTGGCCGAATCGGTGATGGTATCACTTATGATTTGTGCGTATTTAAAATGAGATTCGTTAGCAACAATAATTTCCATTGCAAGCGATTGTTCTGTAAAAAATTGAAAAAAAGTATTTGGAGATTTTGCGGAAATGGACTCACCTATTTCCAATAGTTATGTTGCACCCTTACGGGCGACGACGGCGGGGAGTAAACGGACTGATGGGAGCAGTGATGCTCAAAGTAGATAATATGTACAGTTGTCCTTTCATTCTGGGGCTAATGTACAAATTAATTCGAATTAGGCTAAGGTTGGAATTATTTTTTGAAGAAATATAACTTTTTTGGCCTGTTACTTATCATTTCATAAATAAAAAAGCCAATTACCAAAATGTATTCAATAGCCAGTAACCAGAGATTTTCCTTGTAGTCTGGATTGGAATAGGCATAGTAGCTCAGAATAATGGTGCAGGACCATACCAAAGGGAACCTATAATTAGTAAAGATGGCAAAACCCAGCAAGAATACCACGTACCAAGGGTGAACGGTACTTGACAGAAAATAATAAGTAGCAAGTGCTAACACTATAGAGGTGATGACATCCTCCAATTTGCGGTTTTTCCGTAGGAAGGCAATTAGCAACACAATAACAATGACTGCTTTTTTAAGCATGGAGCCATAGGAATCGATAAGTTCCCATGGTTTGGCCTCATAATAGGTGACGGCTATCTTTTTTACTACATTGTAAATGCTGGCATTGAATTCAAAATTGGAAAACCACAGTCCAACGGTCTCAGCATAATTATCAATAAAAACAGGAGAGTAAAATGGGAGTAGCAGGGCTGCACACCCCAATATAACGAGGGTATAAAAAACAGCACTCTTTTTAAATCCAAAATATCTTATAAAGATGGGTAAAAATAGTAGGGGCATCAATTTTACCATAATAGAGATGGCATAAATGGGTGTTGCCCATAACCACTTGTTTTTTGATATGAGGTACAAGGCCCACACAAAAAAGAAGAGCATTACTCCTT
Organism: Flagellimonas lutimaris; assembly: GCF_051494225.1. Lineage (GTDB taxonomy): Bacteria > Bacteroidota > Bacteroidia > Flavobacteriales > Flavobacteriaceae > Flagellimonas > Flagellimonas lutimaris_A. The sequence goes on from NZ_JBNPYE010000002.1 coordinate 628,086, forward strand.
CAAAATGGAGGTTGCCGGTGAGTTCAATAATGACCAATGGATTTAAAAAGTACCAAAAAGTCATGTGATTGGCCTTGTTCAGGTTCTGTAACAGCTTTCTTCCAAAATAAAGCACACCGAAGTCTGCCAGGATTACGGTTAAACGCATGACAATCATGGAACCCATTACGCTTCCTCCACCTAAAATTGAAGCGAGTGCGAAAAGAATTTGGTTGACCGGCGGGTAGTTGCTGTAGTGCCGAGCGTTGAGAGTGCTCATGCCTTCATGGAGCTCATTCATGCTGGCAAAGGACACCGTACCTTGCTCCATAATTTGGTCAGGGGTATACAAATAGGGATTAATGCCGTTTTTAATGAGTTCGCCATCCCAAATAAATCGGTAAAAATCTTGTGAAAGGTTGGGTTCTGCAATCAAAAATACCAACCTAAACAGGATTCCGACAATCAAAAGGAATTTGAAGTTCCATTTTTCGAATTGGATGAGTTTGTAGCACAAGAAAAAGAGTGCTCCAAAAAGCATGAACAACTTTACAAAATCCGTGCGGACCAAGTTGTAAGCAAAGCTCCAATAGAATAAAATACAAGCGACAGCAAAAAGTATCGGGTATCTATGCAGTCGCCAATAAGATTGCATGTGTATGGATTAGGCCTTGGAAGTTAAGGATTTAAAGAATACAAACCCGAAACCTAGGAACAACATTAGGTGGAAAGGAAACAATCCGTAGTCGTTCAACGGTATGGCGCTGTACATTCCGAAAAGGAAATAAATCATCAAGGCAAACTCCAAGATCATGTTGGGCGACAATTTGGTGGTCAAATATTTATTGCCCTTCCAGGTGTCTTTAATACTATTGATGTTGAATTTTGGAGTTCTAACAAATTCACTTCGTTTTCCCAAATGTCCTTCCAAAACAGCTACGCTATTGTGCAAAGAGAAGCCCAATGCCACGGAGAAGAAGGTAAAGAAGAGTTTAATGTAATCCACAAAATTATCAAAACTACTCCCCTGAATACTCTTGTAAGTAAACCAATAACACACAAATAGGATGATGGTACTTAAGATGAAGAAGCTGGTTACCTCAAATACCCAGCCTAAATGTCCGTAAGTATTTTTGATGTAGAGCATTGGAATGCTCAACAAAGCTACGGTGAATACGCATAGGAACATTGAGCTGTTCAACAAATGCATTACACCGTGAAATTTTGTTTTAAAAGGTATGTTTTTGGAAGTGATAACACTCCAAACTGTTTTTCTAAAGTTTTCGGCTCCACCTTTGTTCCAACGGAATTGTTGCGAACGTGCTGCACTAATGACCACGGGAAGCTCAGCTGGGGTTTCCACATCTTCCAAATATTTAAATTTCCAATTTTTCAATTGTGCACGGTAGCTCAGATCCAAATCTTCGGTAAGGGTATCGCCTTCCCAGTTGCCTGCATCCAAAATGCATTCCTTTCTCCAAATACCTGCGGTACCGTTAAAGTTGATAAAGTGCCCTTTGGAATTTCTTCCTACTTGCTCTAAGGTAAAGTGGGCATCCAAAGCAAAGGCCTGAATACGGGTAAGGGTGGAGTAATCTCTATTGATGTGTCCCCAACGGGTTTGCACAACACCAATTTCTTCATCCTTGAAGTAAGGAACGGTCTTTTTCAACCAATCTGCCTCGGGAAGGAAATCTGCATCAAAAATGGCGATAAAGTCACCTTTGGCGATTTCCAAACCTTCTTTAAGGGCTCCTGCCTTAAATCCTTTGCGGTTTTCCCTACGGATGTGTTGAATGTCCAAACCGGTTTCTTGAAGTTCTTTGACCCTTTGGGCTGTTTCTAAAACCGAATCATCTGTGGAGTCGTCCAACACTTGGATTTCCAATTTACTTTTCGGGTATTCTATTTTGGCGATGTTGTCCAACAAACGCTCCATTACATACTCCTCGTTGTAGATGGGAAGTTGTATTGTTACGAACGGAATTTCTTTGGGATCGAGCAGGTTGAATTTTGGGGCTTCTTCGTTTCGTTTTTTATAACCGAGATAGTTTACCAAGAGATTCAACTGCGCAAGGCTGTAGAAGAATATCAAAAGTAAGGCGAAACTGTAAATAGCAATGATGATGTAAGCGATAGCAAGTCCCATTATTTTAAACTGTATTTAAAGATCCAACCCAATATTTTTACGCCCGCAAATATAGTACCTTTTACCGTACCTGATACTTTTGAGATGCCAATTCTTCGTTTGTAACGTACTGGTACTTCGATATATGACATTTTTTTTCTCAAAATTTTCAATTGCATTTCCACAGTCCACCCATAAGTTGTGTCCTGCATTTCCAATTCTTTGAGCTTTTCATATTTTATCGCCCTAAAAGGTCCTAAATCCGTAAATTTTGACCTGAAAAACAATCGCATTAAAAATGTGGCCAAATTGTTTCCAAAAACTTGTTGTGGAGTCATGGAACCTGGTTCGCGAAGTGATTTTTTTCGCGCTCCAATCACAAAATCAATGTCATTTTCCAAAATTGGGGCGACAATCTTATCCAATTCTTCCGGATAATCTGAATAGTCTCCGTCGATAAATACGATAATATTGGGTGTTTTGGATTGTTCGGATATGTATTTTAATCCTTTTAAACAGGCAAACCCATAGCCCTTGCGGTTTTCAGCGATTACAGTTGCCCCTGCTTTTTTTGCATTTGCTACGGTATCGTCCGACGAACCGTTGTCCACGACCACAATTTCGGATACGTGTTCTGGTATTTCTGAAACTACCAAACCAATGGAATCTCCTTCGTTGATAGCTGGGATAATAACTTTGATATTCGCCATTGGCAAGAATAATTTTAGTTAGTGTTTAAGTTGGCAAAACTAAAATTTTCCTTGGATTCCACTTTTAATTGTTCAAAGGAGAAGGATAGTTTACTTTTTGTTAACCAGGGTCATTAAATCTACATCATTGCCCAACAGTACTTGATTGCTGTCAATTCTACCTTCCAAAGGACCATTCTCCAATTTGAGGACGCCTCGAGGACAAACGGCGGAGCAGACACCGCATCCAACGCAGCTTGCACGAACAATGTTTTCCCCCTTTTGCGCGTAGGCACGTACATCGATACCCATTTCGCAGTATGTGGAACAATTCCCGCAAGAAATGCATTGTCCTCCGTTGGTTGTAATTCTAAATCTGGAGAAAAGTTTCTGCTGAAAACCAAGAATGGCGGCCATGGGACAACCAAACCTGCACCAGACCCTACTTCCCAAAATGGGGTAAAATCCTGTTCCGATTACTCCAGAAAATATACTTCCAATCAAAAATGAATAAGATTTACGTAATGTTTCAGATTTAAAAAGAAATACTTGTCCTTCACCACTAAAAAAGTGAAAACCGATTAGAGCGATGATAATCACAAAATATCCAATGGCTCCATATTGTGCATCCTTCTGGAGTTGTTCGCGTTTAAATATCATTACCCAACCAAACACCAAAGTAAGCAAAAGGGCTACACCAATTAAAAAAGTGCTTTTGGTTAACCAATATTTACTGGTATCGGTTCCCAAATAGGAGTAAATTACTGCTGTGGTCATCAAGGTTACAAAAACCACTACACTGTGCACCACCCAACGCTCAATTTTCCAAGCCTTGGTGGATTTGTCACTCAATTGTCTAAAAGAATCCCCTGCTGTTTCTGCTAGTCCACCACAGCCACAGACCCAGGAGCAATACCATCTTTTTCCATATTTATAGGTAAGGATAGGAGTGATAACGAATATGGATAGGATAGCAAAAATTAGCAAGGCAAAACCTATATCTCCAGAGCTGACAAAAGCTTTGATACGATACCCTTCAAAATTGTAATAGTTGAGGGGCCAAACGTTTTTGAGGTCGTAATAAGGAAGGCTTCCTCCGTTCAACACTTCATGTCCATTTAAACGAGCCATCAATTCTGGGATGATGAATGCAAAGGCAGTTTGAAAAAACATAACACTGATGGTGCGCAATCTTTCGTATCGATTATGACGGTATTTCCAAAGGAATTTTATACCAAAGGACAATATGGCCACGGTGTAGAGAGTACCGTAAACAAACCATTGGCTAGCTGGATTGCCGCTCAATAACTTGCTGAGGGGGTCAAAAAGGGCAATTAAACCTTTGTTGTCTCCATCGCTGACCAATCCAAGGTACTCAGGATAAAAATAGAGAACAATATAAAATCCTGTCAAAGATAGACCTGCGATCCACCCCCATAAACCACGACTGGAAATGGATTTAAACCAAACCCCATCGTTTTTTATGCCCGGTAGCTTATTGGTGTATGAAGCCCACGAAAACCAAATAATGCCTATTGCGATTGCTGAAAGGGATAGCGTTAACCACAGGGATTTATTCGGAAAGTTAACATTGAATATTGCCAGTAGGAGAATTCCCAAACCTGACAATCCCAGAAGTGTTGCAATTTTTTGGTTGATGCTCAGGTTCTTTGGTGGTTCCCCGGTAAGGGCCATACTTTTGTCGTACGTACTCATAATTATAGGTTAAGCAATCTGGAAGATGCGTTTTAGATTTTTCTTTTTTAGCATGATGGATTTTCCAAAATCGGAATTGTACTTTGATACAATCTGAGATTCAAAATTCTTATAAAACTCAGGATCAAAATTGGCGTCGATGAGATGCTCCATCACAAAATCCACATCTCTTTTTTTGTTGAGCCAATGGTCAAACACTTCGTGCCGAAAGCGTATACCAAAAGTGTTGATGCCCAAAAACTCTTGAGAATTTTTATCAAAAGCTATGGTAATGCATATTTTTTCTTTTGGATGTCTCCAATGAAAATGGGCTTCTGTCTCTTTTTTAATGTTTTCTGAAAAAACCCAACCATAGGTTTGGTATTCGATATCCAGAAATTTGGCAGAATTGAACCAATGTCCTGGATTGTATTCCATTCTGTTACCGCAAATGGTCTGGGCAAGGGTTTCGCCCATCATTCGGCCTGTGTACCAAACCGCTTCAACAGGTCGGCGATTTCCAATGGCTTCGTGCTGTTCTGCACAATCACCAATGGCATAAATATCTTCAACATTGGTCTCCAAAAATCGATTTACCTTCACTCCACGGCCCAATTCAATGCCCGATTCTTTAAGGAAATCAATATTTGGTGTTACTCCGGCCGTCAAGCCAACAAGATTACATTCAATTTCCTCTCCTGTTTCGGCAATAATCACTGATTTTACCTTGCCATTTTCATCAGGAATAATTTCTTTGAGCGAGGCGCCCAAACGGAGATCAATATGATGTTCTCGGATATGTTCATTGATCATTTCGGATTCACCTTGAGGCAGCACTCCGTTCCAAAAACTGGTCTCTCGAACCAAGAAAGAAACCGGAATATTACGGGTGCGAAGCATTTCGGCCAGCTCAATGCCAATCAACCCACCTCCTACAATAACTGCATGTTTACAAACCTTGTTGTTGGGTGCGTTTTCTTCCAAAAGTTCCAAGTCTTGTTTGGAATAAAGGCCTTGAACTCCATCTAAATCTTGACCGGGCCATCCAAATTTATTGGGTTTGGAGCCTGTCGCTATTATAAGTTTATCGTAATTAAGACTGGAAATCCCGACACCATCAATTTGGAGAACTTTTTGTTCAGTATTTATGTGCGAAACATGGCCCTCTACCAATTCAATCCTGTTTTTCTTCCAGAAATGGTTTTGGTAGGGCTGTGTATGCTCAAATTTCATGTGCCCCATGTACACGTACATTAGGGCAGTTCTTGAAAAGAAATACTTGCTTTCGGCCGAAACAATGGTGATTTTTTTATCTGAAAGTTTTCGGATATGCCTTGCGGCTGTGACACCAGCAATACCATTTCCAATAATGACAATGTGTTCCATGGGTTGGGTTTGATTGTTTTATATGTCGAGTTTTATGGAAAGAACTTAACAGTAAAATGAAAATTAATAAGAATTTGGAAGCTAAATGATATTTTAAAATTATTATTTTAGGGGTATCCACAATCATTATGAAGAAGTTATTTTTTTTACTGGTATTTATTGCTGCTTCTTGCAGCAGTAGCAAGTTAGATAAGGTCAACGGCATCAGTTTTGTATCGTCTAGGGAAGAGCTGTCGCAACAGCATATTGCCCCTGTTCTTGATATACAGGCCAATTATGCAGCCATAATGCCTTTTGGGTTTATTCGCGATTTGGATTCACCGGAATTGGTTTTTGATTCGGACCACCAATGGTATGGAGAACGTAGGGAAGGAGCGAGGCAATACATTCAAAAAATGCATCAAAATGGAGTGAGCGTAATGGTAAAGCCCCAAATATGGATTCATAGAGGTGAGTTTACCGGTAATATGAAGATGTCCACAGAAGAGGATTGGAAGAAGTTGGAAGCATCTTACGAAAATTTCATTTTACTATATGCTGCACTTGCGGAAGAAACCCAGAGCGATATTTTTTGTATCGGAACGGAGTTAAAAACATTTGTAAACGAGCGACCTGAGTTTTGGAACAGCCTTATCAAAAAAGTTAAAAACGTATTTCATGGCGAACTTACCTATGCTGCCAACTGGGACGAGTATGCTAAAACTCCGTTTTGGTCACAATTGGATTATATCGGTGTAAACGCCTATTTTCCATTATGCGAAAATCAGAACCCTACCATTCAGGCACTTACCGAGGGCTGGCAACCTTGGAAAACCAAACTCCGAAAATTGGCGAAACAAGAGGCCAGGCCTATTCTTTTTACCGAGTTCGGGTATCGAAGTATGGATTTTACGGGTAAAAAACCTTGGTTGGTTGATAGTAACCAAATGGATGTAAACCTCAAGGCCCAAGCCGATGCAACACAAGTTGTTTTTGATGAATTTTGGAACGAAGATTGGTTTGCGGGAGGCTTTGTGTGGAAGTGGTTTATGCAGCACGATCAGGTTGGAGGCCATGAGGATAATCGCTTTACCCCCCAAAACAAACCTGCGGAATCCGTTATTCGAAGACAGTATGCCCAAGTGAAAAAATCAAGTCTGTAAGGTTGTTAAAAAAATGTGGGAAAATTTCTCTTAAAGAGGTGTCAACGTATTTGATTTTTCGCCATCTTTGTAATGCACCCCTCCCAAAAATATTCAGTAATGAAATCACGATTAACCCTTCTATTTTGGGTATGGGCCTGTACATTCATTTTTGCTCAAAAAGAGAAATATTATAATGTCGTTGCGGAACAAGGGGATGGTATTTTTTCCCTGCTTCGCAAACAAGGATTGGACCCTGCCAAGCACTACGGCGAATTTTTGGAACTGAACTCGGACAAGATTAAAAAAGGCAGCGCCTTAAAGCTGGGTGAGAAGTACAAAATACCTTATGCAGATGATTCCTTCAAGAAGACGGGAGTGATGGTGGCCGCTGTAAAGGATGAGGAACAGCCGATTTTTGATAAGGAATTGGCCCAAATGTCCCTTAAAAGTGAAAAGCTGAAAGATGCGGTTTACTATCTAATTGCGGAAAATACTACGGAACAGGATGAAGTTTTTGTAAAGGATATTACCGAACGGTTGGCAGCTGAGTTGATGATACATGGAGCCAAGGTGTATGTAATGGGTGAAGAGGTTTCCAAAGGTTTCGTAGCGGATAGTTTATCTACGGAGAGCCCAATGGGGGACTATATCAAAGCAATCAATAAGCGCTATATACAGAACACTGGGAAATATCAACGCGTATTGGTTATACGTGCCGAAAATATTACTGGAAGGGATAATATGGACGTGGCCGTATACCATTATAACAAAAGCACTCAAGGGCAACGATTTGCCCAAAACATTCAGAGTGTATTTAAGGAAAAAAGTATTTCCAACAAGTCCTTCGAGGAAGCCAGCTTAATTTTCGAAGATAAAAACAGTCTCTACCTGGCTAGAAATATTCTTCCTGCCATAAGCTTACTTACCATGGAAAATGCTTCCAACCCCTCAGATAATAAAATTTCTCTAAGATCAAACAAAAAAGAATTCGCCAACCTGATCAGTAGTGGCATTATGAACGATTACGTTGATTTAGAATTTGAGAATTGACTTTCCTTTTGATTAAAGCCTAGCAACATCCACCACCATTATAGTGATAAGTACTTTCACTAATATAAATTTCGTCGGATTCGTTGCCAAGAGCCTCTGCTGTTTTATCGCATACCGCCAAAGGTTGGTTTTGTTGTAGCACGTGGCCTTTTTTATCATCAAAATACTCCTCGTTGCCAAAATATATAGCGGTTTTTCCGGTGAACATACAAGGGCCATCTTCGGGCATTGGGTCTTTTATGGCAGCAATTTCAATGGATTCAATATGTATAAGTTCGTCCGTAGGATAATGATTTGGCGATAATACCCTATATGATCTTTTACCTCTAATTTCAATGGTGCCGAAGCCAGCATCGGTCAATACTTTTACATAATCCTTAAGCGGTATGCTTCCACTTAGGCATTGTGCTCTAAGTCTATCATCATTTCGCAGTTCATCGCTCATGGGTTGTTCGCAGATGGGGTCGCTCATCACCAATCGACCATAAGGTTTCAAAACGCGGTACATTTCGGAAACGGCCTTTTTTAAATCTTCCATTTTAAAAATGTTGAAAAGGCAGTTCTGGGCAGCCACATCGATGCTTTCATCGGCCACGGGCAAATTCAATGCATCACCTTTTACCAAGTTTACATACTCGCTGTTGAACCAATCATTCTCCTCTTCGGCTATTTTGAAGTTTTTTCGGGAAGCTTCCAACATTTCATCTACTGAATCTACACCGATGACCCCTCCCTTTTGTCTTGAGAAATAGGAGAACTGAAGTAGTTCCATGCCCCCACCAACACCTACGTACAGAATATTGGGATTGTTAACTAAGTCCTGCGCGGATACGGTGCTGCCACAACCATAGTTCATCTCTTGCATGATCTTGGGAATGGAAAGCCCAGGGAATTGCCAAATGGGATTGGTGGTACAGCAAAGCCCAACATCTGGGGTTAGGGCAGCTTCTTTATATAGGTCTTGGGTCGCTTCTAAATAGCTCATAGTTCTTTAATTAATTCTTTAAACAGTTTGATCATTTTGGGTTCTGCTTGTCCTGCAATTTTCAAAATCTCCTGAACCTCAACGGGTTCCAAGTTATCTGGGTCGCATTCATCGGTTAAAACAGATACCGCTACAATAGGTAGTCGTAAATGATTGGCAACAATTACTTCTGGAACTGTGCTCATACCCACGGCATCGGCACCCATAATTTTAAGCATACGATATTCTGCCTTGGTTTCCAGTTGCGGTCCAACTACCGAGGCATACACCCCTTTTTGAAGTGAAATATTTTCTCGGGTTGCAATGGCTTCAATTTTTTTACACATTTCCAGATCATAGGGTTCGCTCATATCCACAAATCGGTCACCAAATTCTCCTACATTTTTAAAGGCAAGTGGTGAGCCACCTTGTAGGTTGATGTGGTCTTCAATTAACATGATGTCACCCTTTTTAAAGTTAAGATTGATAGCCCCCGCAGCATTGGATACGAACAATTGTGTTATCCCAAGTTGATGCATTACTCTTATGGGATAAGTGATGTCCAAAAAATCATAGCCTTCGTACAGATGAAAACGACCTTGCATCACCACCGCTTTTTTGCCTTCAATAGTTCCGTAAATCAGTTTGCCTGTATGGAATTCCACGGTGGCCAAAGGAAAGTATGGTATGTGGTTATAGTGAGCTTCAATGGGGTTTTCTATACTGTCTATTAGTTGGCCCAAACCAGTGCCCAGTACTATGCCAATTTCTGGAGTTTCAAACCCTCGTTTTTTCAAGTATTCGACGGATTCGTCGAGTTGTTTTTGTGTCATTCCTTTATATGTTTTAAAAATGGATCAAAAGACCTAATGTCTTTGATGTCCTCATAATGGTCCACATCATTTTTTTCATCCAAAAGAGCAACTTCCTCTGATTTTAAATCTTTTAAAGTGTCGGACAGGACGGTATCTGTGCCCCAAGTTTTGTTTTGGAATAATTTTTCATTCAATGACTTCATTCCCAAAAGATAATACCCTCCGTCTTCGGCAGGTCCCACAACATAGTCATTGTCTTCGAGTTTGGAAAAAGCTTCCTCCAAATCAGATTGGTTGAGATGAAACATATCACTTCCAATAATAATGATATTATCAAAACCGGCTTGGAATCCTTCCTTAAAGGCGTTCATCATACGCTCTCCTAAATCTTGTCCTTTCTGAAGTTCTTTTCGATATATTTTGTTGTCCCAAATATCATCTTCCCAAATCTCCTCGGAATAATATACCCATTTTTCCACTTCGAGGTCTTTTGTGAAAGATACGGTATGGTCCAAAAGAAATTGATAGATGTCCAAAGCGGCTCTATCACCTACTTTAGCGGCTAGTCGGGTCTTGCATTTACCAAGTTCGGGGTTACGGGTAAGGATTAAAAGTAGGCTATTCTTCAATGATTATTGTTTTGGCCGAGGACACTTTTAAAGCATAGGTCAACAAGTTGTTCCAATACTTACTGAAGTTATGTAATTTTTAGTTTTAATTGTTTTCGTACACAGGATGTCCTTTGTTTATCCTCTCAAATATACTACCATAAAGATTTTGGGCATTGAAGAAACCGGAATTTTTAATTTTTCAGGTAAAGATCAAGACATTTTAACAAGATAATTGGGCATGTGTTCGCGAAGTTTGTCGAACGAAATCGGTTTGGTAAAATAGTCGTTCATGCCAACTCCTTTGGCTTCATCAATAGCTTCCTTGGTCACATCTGCCGAAAGACCAATAATGCCAATATCTTTGTTGAACTTTCTTATTTCCTCCGTGGCTCTTAAACCATCCATTTTGGGCATATGGATGTCCATAAATATTAAATGGTAACAGTTTTTCTGTACAGCATATACTGCTTCCAGGCCATCGGAAACCGATTCGGATTGTACCCCTAGTTTTTCCAGTGTCTTTTCCAGGACCATTACGTTCACCCTGTTATCATCCACTATTAGTACTTTGCAGCCACTTAAATCGATTGATTCGGTATTGGAGGTGCTCGTTTTACTTTTAGTTTTTGACAATGGGAATTTAAGGGACACGTAAAATTCTGTCCCTACACTCTCCTGACTTGTGGCTGTAATTTTTCCTCCCAAGAGCTCCACAAGTTTATAGGTGATATAGAGACCAAGGCCACTGCCTTCATGTCGTTTTGCTTTTCCGACATCTACTTGGGTAAACCTGTCGAATATGGTTTTTAATTTGTTTTTTGGAATTCCTATCCCGGTATCCTTGATACCAATATCTATGGCCAATTCATCATTTACAATGTTCTCATGGTAGGATACCGTTATTCCCCCTTTTTCGGTGAACTTTAAGGAGTTCCTAAGGATATTTGTGATGATCTGTCCATATTTCCCGGCATCCCCGACTGCTTCAACATCGCTACTGACGGTTGTGTCCAAGGAAATGTTGAGTCCTTTTTCTTCTGCAGTACGCTGATATATTCTGATGATGTTTTTCAACTCTTGCAATGGAGAAAAAATATCTTTTCTAAAAGTGGTTTTGCCGGATTCTATTTTATCGATTTCAAGAATGTCATTTACCAACAGAAGTAACTTTTTTGAGGAAATGTCCATTAGTGATAGATATTCTTGTAAAGAACTATGTATTTCGGACAATTTTAATACTTCAATAAACCCAATAATTGCATTTAATGGTGTTCTTATTTCATGGCTCATATTGGATATGAACTCTGTTTTTGCCTTGGATGACTTCTCAGCTCTTAACTGTTCTTCCTTTAAGGATTTATTAAGCTCTTTAAGTTTAATGTTTGCATCACCTAGATAATCGTTTTTTCCTCTTGAGGACTGATAAAAATAAACAAGTAAACTGGTAAGAAAAGACAGTAAAAGCCCAAAAATCAAGTATACGTAGGTTGCCTCTTTTCTTTCTGCCAAAAAATCCAAATGGGACGGCATTAAGGAGAATGTCCATTTTTGCCCATCAAGGGCATCGACCTCAAAGCTGGTCGTGAATATGAATTCGTCACCAATTTCATTTGTATTTGGGTTGTTTTTAGAGTAAAAGATTGTTCCTCTTTCATCTTTGACTTCTATGGCATACTTATCCAAACCGGTTACCAATTCATTGAAGGGTGAAGTAAAATCCATGCCAGCGGTAACCGACCCTCTAAATTTTCCCTCGAAATATACAGGTGCGTCTACCAAAAAGGCACTACCTCCTTGGTATAGTTTTGTCCATGGCGAAATATTTGTGGATGAATCTTTTACGTGGTTTTTCCATTCTGAATATCTTGGGTGTTTAGAAAGGTCCAGCCCAACAGCTGCTTTATTGGTCTCCAAAGGAGTTATCATTTTAACAAGCATTAAAGTATCCAACCACTCTACAAATTTAAAAGATGGGTTTTGTTCCAAAATGAGGCTGGCATCTTTCTCCCAATATTGAAAATATGACCCGTTGGTCATTTCAATACGTTGTTTTAAATTTTCCAAGGATTTAACATCGTATTTGACCAAAGAGAAAAATTCTTTAGCCCGCAGGCTGCCAGTTGTCTGGATTTCGCGTATAAATGTTGACTTTTGGGTTTTGAGGGATTTATTCCATAAAACCAATACAATTGTGATAAAAACTGCAAATATCACAATGGGGAAAATCAGTTCTTTTTTTGAAAATTTCAACGACATACCAAGTATCTAAATCGGGGGCTTATTATATAATACTTTTTATTGATCAAGATTCATATTCATGACCCTGGTCAATTCTTGGCTGTGCAAAACACCATATTAGTAGGAAAATACAACACCAAGTATGGTGTTAACAATATTTCGATAAAAAAATTGTGTCCGATACCTACTTTTTAAAAAATAAATATTCCAGGTGTTTTTTACTTGTAAAGGTCTAACATAAAATACCTTAAGAAGGTTTGATAAATAAAAAATGGAGACTTGTGTGTAAAGCGGTGTGGGGTTAAATTTTGTGTATCTTCGGAAATTTATTTTCGTAAGTATGAATAAACTGGTTATAGGCTGTGTAATTATGGCGGTATTTGTAGCGTGCAAGGAAAAAAAAGTGGAAGTATCGAAACAACAGGTAGAGAAATCAAGATACAAAGAAGAATATAGACCACAATTTCATTTTTCCCCTCAAGAGAAATGGATGAACGACCCCAATGGACTGGTCTATAACAAGGGAGTATATCATCTATTCTATCAATATTATCCAGAAGACATTGTGTGGGGACCCATGCACTGGGGGCGTGCGGTAAGTAAGGATTTGGTACATTGGGAGCATAAATCCATTGCACTTTTTCCCGATGAACACGGCCTTATTTTTTCTGGTAGCGCTGTAGTGGACAAAAAAAATACTTCTGGATTTGCTGAAAATGGAGAAGCTCCTTTGGTCGCCATTTTCACTTATCATTCCATGGAAGGTGAGACGACCGGGAGAAAGGATTTTCAAACACAAGGTATTGCATATAGTTTGGACAATGGGGATACTTGGACTAAGTATGCAGGTAATCCTGTGATACCCAATGAAGGCATTAAAGATTTTAGAGATCCCAAGGTATTTTGGCACGAGCCGTCCGAAAATTGGATCTTGACTCTTGTTGCCGGTGACCATGCAAAGTTTTATACTTCCAAGAACCTAAAAGATTGGACACATTTGAGCGATTTTGGCAAATCGCAAGGTGCCCATGGCGGGGTATGGGAATGTCCGGATCTTTTTCCCTTGCAATTAGAGGGTTCCGATGAGGAAAAATGGGTGTTGATCATTAGTGTCAATCCCGGTGCACCTAATGGAGGGAGCGGGACCCAGTATTTTGTTGGGAATTTTGATGGCAAGACCTTCACATCTGATCAAAAGGAACCTAAATGGTTGGATTATGGTACGGACAACTATGCAGGGGTGACCTATAACAATGTGCCGGGAAACGAGCGTATTTTTATAGGTTGGATGAGCAATTGGGATTATGCCAAAGTTACCCCAACCACAACATGGCGAAGTGCCATGACGGTACCTCGACAATTGTCCTTACATAAAGTTGAAGATGATTACTACTTAGCCAATTATCCAGTTGACGAAATGGATACTTTGACCAGTTCCACATTGATCGATCAAGTTGAAGTAGCTGCCGGTGCAACCGATACGCTGCAAGTGGAGGGACTCAATCAATCAGAGATTCAGTTGAAAACGACTGCCAAGAACTTTCAACTACTTTTTAAAAATGAATTGGATGAAGTTCTTGTCTTGGATATTGATTCAAAAAATCAGACTTTAACGGTGGATAGGACATTGTCCGGAAAAGTTGATTTCCAAGAAGATTTCGGGGCTAGAAAACATGTGGCTCCACTGAAAAATTTAAAAGAAGGATCACATCAATTCAAAATATTGATGGACTGGTCGTCCATGGAATTGTTCATAGATCAAGGTTTGGTATCCATGACTGAGCAGGTTTTTCCATCGAGTCCGTACACTACATTGGTTATTGACAATAAGGACGGGAAGGAACCGATCATTGTCCAATCTATAAAGAATATAAAATCTATTTGGTAGAGGAGGGCTAGCCTGACCAATATCAGTTTTTTTGAAGAGTTTCCATATGATCTTTGATGCAAATGATTGCATATGGGCATTACCCGGAATCAGCTTCAAAAAATGGCTGTACAAATAAATCAGGTGGTTGATTTAATTCAACAACAAGATGCAGATATTGTGTTGCCCCAAAAGGTGTGCCCAATGTACAAGGAAAGCGCCAAAAACCTTATACACTATGCTGCTTTCCGAAGCTTTGATGCCCGAAAAATGCAGGAGGGCCTAAAATATTTGGGCTTGACCCGCTTGGCCAATTCCGAGGGCAATATTTTAGGGAGTCTCATAAACTTAAAGATTATAATCCACAGTTTACTGGGAGATGTTCCGAACCTATCCACTTCCAAATTTCTATCTATTGGTGATGGAAAAAAACTTTTAACGAAACATACGGATCAGCTTTTTGGGGATAGGAACAAAGAAAGACGGGTCCGTATCATGGTTACGCAACCATCGGAGGCTGCGACCAATTATAATATGGTTTTGGAAATGGTAAAAAGTGGGATGGACTGCGCCCGCATAAATTGTGCCCATGACAATCCTGAAACTTGGAAGGCCATCGTCAATAATGTGCAAAAGGCAGCTGAAGCATGCTCAACAACCGTTAAAGTGGCCATGGACTTGGCGGGTCCCAAGATTAGGACCGGGAACATAGGATTAGGCCCAAAAATCAAAAGGTTCCAGTCACAAAAAAATAGCCATGGAACCAAGGGACCGGTTTTCATAAAATTGGTGAAAGACGATAAAGCTTTTTTAGAGAACGGTGAAGTGCCGGTGGATCAAGATTGGATGTCCACATTGAGGGTTGGTGATAAGTTAAAGGTGAAGGATTCCCGAGGTAAGTCAAGAAAATTGATAGTGGTACAAACAGAAGCTGATTCAGTGCTTTTGGCCTCCCCTAAGACAATTTACTTAAAAACAGGAACTACGTTGAAGCCCTTACGTAAAAAGCTGAAAAAAGTGAAGGTGGGGGAATTTCCAGGGATTGAACAATTTATTTTGTTGAGGGAGGGAGATGTTCTTACAGTTTCAGGAAAGGGGGATGATGCCACATTACCAGAAATCAATATCAAAGGAGAATTGGTTAAACCTGGTATAATAGGTTGCGTACCACCACAAATTGTGGGTCGCATGGAAAAAGGTGCCCCCGTTTTATTTGATGATGGTAAAATTGCAGGGGAGATTATAGCTATAGGGCCAGAATCTTTTCAAGTTAAAATAATAAGGGCCAAGGAAGGCGGGGCAAAACTAAAAGCAGAAAAAGGAATGAACTTCCCCACTTTAGATTTGGGTATTTCAGGACTTACGGACAAGGATAGGGAGGATTTGAAATTTGTTGTGGACCATGCTGATATTGTCAATTTCTCTTATGTAAATGATGAAAACGATGTTCGCGCGCTCTTGGCAGAATTGGAACGATTGGGCGCCAATAAGGATTTGGGCGTTATTTTAAAAATTGAGACCAATCTGGCCTATAAAAATCTAATACCCATTCTTCTTACCGCTATGCAACGTAAACATTTAGGAGTTATGATCGCAAGGGGCGATTTGGCACTGGAAGTGGGATGGAAAAACATGGGAATGGTGCAGGAAGGTATTCTATCCTTTTGTAGCGCTGCGCATATTCCGGTTGTATGGGCAACACAGGTTTTGGAGGGGTTGGCCAAAAAAGGAATGCCATCCAGATCTGAGATTACTGATATTACATCATCGGTACAAGCAGAATGTGTAATGTTGAACAAAGGGCCGCATATAAACGAGGCCATATCATTTTTGGATGAGGTTTTATACAATATAGAAAGTTCACACGATAAGAAAGAAGTAATGCTCCCAATAATGCAATGGAAATAAAAAAAGGGCGCCTTGTAAAGGCGCCCATTGAGATACATAACCAATTATTGGAGATTGTAATTAGTGTGCTAGTGTTTAGTATAGCTTAATTAATGTATAGATAGATACTGCTTAAAAGAAAGTAAATGGATAGTGCAATTACAACATACCAGAATAGGTATCCTAGTTTTGCGTCTATAGTGTTCATTTTTCTGAGTGTTTTTGTTTTAGTTGAGTTTAAAACTGCACCCTAAATTATATGAAACAAGCCCAGCTACCATCCAAATTTTTATTGGTTGCACTAAATTGGATATAATTGGTCGTAAAACTTATGTAATTGGAAAAGACGTGTTTTTGGGCAATAAACTACTGAGCGATCAATGGATTTTTCGCTGAATTATAGTGGGTTATGTTTTTTTTGGTGGGTTCGGGAACTGAAGACTTAGTGGAAGGATGTTTATTTTAAGGAAGAAACAACACCCTTCCATAAAAGGTATAAATAGTAGAAATTAAACTAAAGGGGTGCCCTTTAATCGTTTTTCAATTTTTCGCTTTTTAGCCGTTATGATCTTCATGGCTTCCATTAATTTGGAATCCTTGGTCTTTTTATAAATCTCGTTGATAGAAAGGATTAAACTCTTTGCTTCTCTTGAGGCTTTAACCCTATCACTGGTGGACATATGGCTCATCGGCCTTTTTTCAAACTCTTCCGCCTTTTCAATTAACTCTTGGGTCATTTTTTGTTTTTAAAATTATTCGCAATCGGCTAAATATAAGAGTTAGTTTGATATTTTTTGCCTATGGAACCATTTGATTTCCATATTTATGAAAACATTAAGAAGTTGAAACCAACAAGTCTTATAAAAATCTAAAGAAATGAAGTAATTATCTCTTTAATTAAGTCTATGTGGTTGATAACGTGTTCATCTCTTCCTGAAAGTCAAATCTAGAACCAAAAAGTCAATGTCTTCTCCCAATGTTAAATTAATGCATCTTTATTGTAAACTAAATATTGTTTAGGCTATTTTTGGATAAAGTTTAGCCTTGGAGATCATCTGGAAAAATATAGAAGATAAAGACACTTGGAATCATGAGCACAGCATCAATTTGGAGTATGAGGTTCGTCTTCAGGTAGTGAAAATACTCATTAAAGAAGCCGAGCACCTCATGGATTATCTTTCTTTGGTCGTAATTGAGATCAATTCATCCAACGGTTATGTTTCAGTTCACAAAGAAACACCTGAGCCTCTCTTTTCTAAAATAGCAAACAACTTGGAACAACCTAAGGCTAAAAAAGTTTCCAAGGTAACTTCACCTCTGCTTGCAGCCATAAATCCTTAAGATCATTTAAATCAATCAATGATTGATTCAAATAGAAAATGAATCTGTTTTAAAGCAGGGGCTTAAGGAATATGAAGAGTCCTTCAAGAAATTTCGGCAGAAACCGGACTTGCCCGGGCAAAGCTTCAAGAAGGGTTTAAATTATTGTACAATAAAACGGTGACCTAGAACCGGGAATCATTGTTGCTCTTTGGAGCGTAACCAAAAAGCTGGAAAATTTACTGGTTTTTTTTTGTATCTTATAGGTGCGTTGTCAAATAATAAAATTCTCCGAATTCTTGCCCCGGGATTCCCGATAGAATGTCATTCCCACTTTAGTGGGAGTTTGAGCATAAGAATTTCTTTAAACCGAAATGTCTTATTGAATCGGTACTATTTTAAAAATAAAAAATTATGAATCCAGCGGTATTGTTTATGGTCATTGTTAGTGTAATCGCATTGGCCGGTATACGAATCATTTTTGAGTATAAAAGAGCCCTCAAATTCCGTTTTGGAAAATATATCAGTACGCTTCAACCCGGTTTTCGATGGATAATCCCCTTTGTTGAGACCATCCAGATAGTGGATATTCGGGTCATTACCATCAACGTTGTTTCCCAAGAGGTCATGACCGAAGATAATGTGCCCTGTAGTATTGATGGGGTCGTTTTTTTTAAGATCACCGACCCGGAGAAAGCGGTTTTGGAGGTTGAGGAGTATAGTTTTGCCATTACCCAGCTTTCACAGGCCGCATTGCGGGACGTTTGCGGTAAGGTGGAGTTGGACACCATTTTGAGCAAGAGGGAAGAAATGGGCAAGAACATCAAAAGCATAGTGGAGGTAGAGACAAAACATTGGGGCATTGAGATTATTGATGTAAAGATCAAAGACATCCAACTGCCCGAGAACATGAAACGGATGATGGCCAACCAGGCCGAGGCCGAAAGATCCAGAAGGGCCCGAATCATCTTGGCGGAAGCGGAAGAACAGGCCGCCGGCAAACTGCTCGAGGCAGGGCTACAGATAGACAAATCGCCATCGGCCATAAAGTTACGGCTGTACCAAACCCTATCGAACATTGCATCCGAGAAGAACTCTACCATCCTTTTCCCGTTCCCGGAGGAAATGATGCCAAAGCACCCGGAAAAGACCGATTTGGACTAATTCTGAACTTTTTGACGTTTAAGGATGTCGATAACATTAGAGCAGGTATATAAGTCACTTTTTGGTTTTGACACGCCTGCCCGCCCGAGGCGGGAATTTCGCCAATTTGCACGAACGCCCTTTTTGTCGGGTCGAGTGGTCCAAACTCCGTTTGGAGTGTATCGAGACCTCGGTTATGGCAAAAATCGATTCTCGATACAGCCCGCTGCGGCGTGCCACTCGAATTGACGATTTTTGATTAACACGGACTCCACCAATTTTCTAGGGTGCCATTGTCATTTCGAGCGTATGCGAGAAATCTGAAGCTTGATAGGTAGATTTCTCAATCGATGCGTTGCATCTCATTTCGAAATGACATTTACTTGTTCTTGTTTTGATGTGATGCCGAAACCTAGCTAATTATCGGTAACCTATTTGGTACACCCTCGTGGTAGAACTTCATGGCATTTGCCCGCAAAGGGGCGCGCAGCACCGTTCTAGCTTACTTATGCCTTGGTACACATGCGTTACCTCCACACAGAGCGTAGGGTCCGGGGCATCTATCCTAAAGGATAGCCATAATTTTTCTTCATCCACGTGCAGCCTGCCATGGCTTAACGGCCGGGGCAGGGACAATATTTTAATATCATGGATTTCCTCGCTACTTGGTATGTGGAATTGAAAGGAAAAGCTAAATACCAGATTGTCCGCCACTGTGATTTCGACTACATCGCTGCAAGGCATTTTTTGCAGGATAATACGGCTCTGCTGCCGTTGCACTTGGTTAAGGAAGCGCCCGTTTTGGTGGTTTCGGATTTCAAGGGTTGTAAAGGTGATTTGTAGTTGGGTAGGGGTACTTTGGTGCAAAAAGTTGGTAAACGTGGATGAAATGGGACGTGGTGGCATGGTAGATTGTTGGATTATTAGATTTTGGAATTTTAATGGGTATAAAGTAAGCAAAATAATTCAAAATAACACCATTTGGTGTTTTTATACGGTTGTTGGAATGGGCAATTTGCTGCTATGCAGAAAGATTTGACAAAAGAAGAAGAACAATATCTCCTGAAATTTGGCGCACGGATACGTCGTTTACGCAAAGAAAAAGGGATGACTCAAGCAGATTTGGTGTTTGAGGCTAAGGTTCATGGAAATATGATAGGCCGAATAGAACGCGGTGAGCGGGCAGCCAATCTTCTTCAACTCCAAAAAATTGCGAAGGCCCTTGAAATTAGTGTGGAGGAGCTTTTTGATTTTAAATAATAAATCACCCCGATCATCGGTTTTATACCTATTTTGGGTGTATATAGATGTATTTTACATCTATATAAACAAGTTGGCAACAATTTTAAAAATGAGAGGTTTACTCACAATTCTAATGGTTCTTCTTATTTCAAGTAGCTGTAAAAAACGGTTGATTAGAAATGAGCCCATTTTTAACGACTTGATTTCGGAAATCGTTGACGCAACAGATTTAAATATCAATGATTCCTTATCAAGGAAAACGTTAATTGGATATAGAAAAAATCTAGCCTACCCATTACCTCCAGATTTAGAAACAATCAAAATTATTAGGAACTATCTAGGACATAATTTAAAAAGTGAACAAGATTCCATCGATTTCCTAGAGCCTTTGGACAACTTAATCAAAAGAGAGAAATCTGACTCCTATACTATTGAAACGGATTCATTAAATCCCCTTGGTAATATTGAAGTTTTGTCATTTGAAAAAATAAAAAGAAAATATCCAGAAAAAAAGAGTGGAAACTTATCCGTTGAAATTACCAGAAGTTACTTCTTTTCAAATGTTTATTTCAATTCAAATTCTACAAAAGGGGTTTTTTACAGTTCTTACTTATGTGAGGGTGACTGCGGTTATGGGGAACTTATTTTTATTGAAATAAGAAATGGAAAATGGAGAATCGTGAATAGACTTTTCCTTTGGGTTGCATAAAAACTATTGCCAACACTGGCTATAATTCACTGTTCCCTAATGCCTTGAACTAAATTCCCTACTTTTAAGAAAACTATTAACCAAAAGGAATGATTTCGTAACGCGGCATTGGCTCGCTGGAAAATCCCACCGGCCAACGCCGTCGCTCGCCAGCCGCCAGCCACAACGAAATCATAGCCGAGAACCGTTATAAACAAGTTTGAAAAGAGCATTTATCATTTTATTTATATTAAATGGACTAACCAATTCTTTCGGTCAGAAGTTGGATGGAGTTTGGATGTCATATAAAAATCAAATTATTGACCGTAGTAGGGTATCCACAAGGGGAGGCGAAGGAATTTTAATTGATTTTGACAATTCAACGGTGGGGCATATAGGTTCTGACACTGTAGTTGACGTAGAATTCATTTTCAAAAAAAAGAAGGTCAAATTAAAGTTTGAAGGAGTAAAAGGAAAGTTAAAAAAATACGGAAATGATTCCCTTGAAATGGATTCAGGACATAATATGGCTCATATATTTAGGAAATTGGACCTTGATCATAAACTTAATAAAACCATTCAGGAAGTATCAAGTTTCCTTGTAAGTAACAGATTTGAACCATTGAATGATTATACTGAAATCGAATTTAGTTCAGACCAATATTGGATCGACAAAATACTTGGAGAAAAAAGTAAAAAATTAAATCTATTAAATCATACTTGGGAGCAGGATAATGGGTTTTGGTATTTGAAAGAGGTTAAGGAAAACCTTTTTCTGATTTTCACCTTAGGCCAAGTTGAAAAAATGAATATCTATCAAATTTTGGAAATCAAAAAGGTTGGACTAAAATTAAAACCACTCCAAGAGACTGATTTTGGACTTAAAAATGTTACCGAATTAAAAGCATGTTTATAACTATTATTCCTTCCTTCCTTAAACCAAATCCCCCGCTCCCGCAAGATTGCATCTTGTGGTTTTGCAGAAAAGACGCTAAACAAAAAACCCACAAACATAGTTTGCGGGTTTTTTTGTGGTACCGCCAGATTTTAAGCAATACATCTAAGTTTTTCTCCATGGAATATCCTAATGGATAGAGTGTAGTTATTTTCAGGATTTTATAAGGAAAAGTAACTCAATAGTTGTAATATTTACAAAACACACAATATTACGGTCATTCCATACAGATGTGTTCGGTAAATCAAGACTTGTTTAGTAGCTTATGTAGGTTCCGTCCAGCCTATTGGTCATATTCATGCCAAAGGAAGTTAGTCCCCCTTATTAATTTCAAATATTGTACTTATGGGTTTTTTCAGTAGTATAGGTAATGCTGTTTCCTCTGCGGCTTCGGCCGTTGGCGATGTCGTGGAAGATGCTGTTGATGCAGTGGTGGATACGGTGGAGGATGCCGTGGATGCGGTGACCGATGCCGTGGAGAGCGGAATCGAGTCGGCCACTGATTGGTTATGCGACAATGCAGGTAGTGTAGGGTGCTTTGTAGGGAATGTAGTTGGTGGTTTGATCGGTGGTTTTGTTAAAGGTTTTTCTGATATCATGCACGGGGTATTTGATGTGGTCCGTGATATTGGCGGGATTGTAGGCTCCGTTCTGCGACTGGATCTACCGGGTCTTCTTAAAAACTTGGGAAATTTGGTGCAAAATGTATTTGACCTTGGAATTGATGGTTTAAGGTTTGCTACCGGTGGTTATGCAGTAGGAGGGATAGTGGATAAATTTAAAAGGTCGGCCCTTAAGAAATTTGTAAAGAAACTGGTCAACGATACTTTTGGCGATAATCCTGAGCTTTTGGACAGGGTTCGAAAAGCTATTGGTTTGGAAGGTAAAAGGTTTGGGTTTAGGTTGCCCTCTAAGCATTTGACCTTTTATCTTGATTCGGATAATACACCGCTATGGAGGATGCACAAGGATGGGATAATAGATTTATACGCCATGGCCGGATTGTTGAGCTTTGATTCCTTTTCGCTTGGGATTGCCCACCCCAATACGGTTGTTAAGTCCGTATCGGCCAATGGCGATGAAAGTATCTGGCCCGTTAATAGGTGGATCATATCAAAGTATTTGGAAAGTGAAGGAAGGGAAAAGAGGATAAGGGTCTATTCCATTTCCAAAAGGGTGGTTTCCCAAATGTTGGATACTGCAGCGCGAAAACTTGATGATGTAGGGGTTATTTTGGATTGGAACGACAGAAAGAACTTTTCCTGGTTCGGAAATCAGACAGGGGTTGAGGTTACGGAAAATGAATACGATATGAGTTCCAACCGTATTGAATCGCTATTGGGGCAACCAGAATATGGTCGGCGCCCCAATGTAAATTGTAGTTTGATTGCGTTAGGGGCCTTCAAACTTGATAATTTTGGTCGAGTTGGTGGTAGGGACATTCTTGAATGTGATGATTTTCCGAATGATTGCGAGACCCAGGGAAGGGATGATAAATGTTGTATAACCATAGATTGGAACGTTCCTTCTGGGGTTATTTACAGGGATGTTTATCCCACGGATACTTTTCAATACATACTCGCACACGAAATTGGACATTTTCTTGGTCTCTGTCATTGTGGGCACGATGGTTTTCAAAACATAATGTACACTTCCAAATCCCTTGACTTTTTTGATTCTGGCATTGTCAGTTTGTATTGGGATAGCGAACCACACTTTTCGTTAAAGGATGGCAAGAATGTTTGGAGATTTATTGTTGATCAACTGAGACCTTGTCTTACTGGTGAACCCGAGACAGTGCCAATAGATGTGATCAGGACAAGAAGATCATCACTTAATAGTTGTGCCGTTGTTAAGGAGGAACAAAAAAGTTATGTGGAGTAGTTGGGAAGTTTATTGTTTGTACGAAAATCGGCTTTGTTGGTGAGTGTAAATGAATAAATACTCAACTCGACTTAAAAACAATAGGCAAAGTTTCAATAAAAGATGCCTTTAAAAAAATAAACCGCAATAATCTTTGAATCAAGATTTTGCGGTTTTTTGTTGTGGTACCTCCAGTAATTGAACCTTTTACAATTTAAATAAAGTCATAATTCATTTTAGTAGTTAAAACTATTGATAAATAAGGGTTTTTCATACCTTTACAAAATTCACACTTTAGTCAAGATGTGATATTATTGTCAACTAAATTGTAAACTGGAATGTCAACTCTATCTTCAACCTTCTTTCTTAAGCATCCAAAAGGTAATGATGAAACCCTGATTTTGTTTTCGTGTTATTTCAAATATGAGGAACGGAAATTTGTGTATTCAACTGGTGAAAAGATTCATCCGAAGCACTGGGATTTCAAAAATCGTCAACCCATATCAAACGGAAAAAACAGGTCGCCTCATGCCTCTTCTATAAGAATGCAGATAAACAGGTATAGGGATAAGTTTGAAGAGCTTCAAGCTAGGACCAAGTCATACGGTGAGGAATTCACTTCAAAGTTTTTGAGGGATGAATTTGACACTGAATTCAAAAAGGCGCCATCAGGTAAGAATATTTTCTTTAAGGCTTACGACGAATTTATGGAGGCCAATAAAATGCAACAAAAATGGTCTGAGAGTTCAATAAAACGGTATAACAACATTAAAAATATTCTGGAGGAATTTGAAGTGGCTAGAGGCTACAAACTGACTTTCAATTCAATCAATAAGAAGTTCCATGCCGAGTTTACTGATTATTGTATGACTGACCGAAAACACGCCACCAATACCTATCGGAGAAACCTTGGTTTGTTCAAGACATTCATGTATTGGGCCCTAGATAACGGATACACCTACCAAGATGATTTCAAGAAGTTTGAAAAAATGAAAGAGGCCTTCACGGAAAAAATTGCACTTAAGGGAGAAGACCTGGCCAAGATAATGAACTACCAGTATAAAACTAAAAGTTTGGAAAGAGTCAGGGATGTATTTGTTTTCGCGTGTTGTACCGGGATGAGGTTTGGGGAACTCAAATTGATAGGCAAGCATAATGTAAAGGATGGTTCCATTCATTTGAAAGAGGAAAAGAGCTCAACTAAAAAACCTCGGGAAATTCCATTGAATACATTGTCTGAAATGATTCTCAAAAAATATGATTATCAACTCCCCTTAATTGCGAATCAAAAGCAGAATGAATATATCAAGGATGTTTTTAAAGATGCTGGATACACCCATGATGTGGAAAAGGTTATTGTGAAGGGAAAACAAATAATTCGTGAGACTATGCCATTCCACGATCACATTTCAACGCATACAGCCAGAAGGACATTCATTACAATGATGAAAAGAAAAGGCAAGAGCGATAAGTTGATCAGTAAAATCACTGGCCATACTGATTTAAAAACCCTGAACACTTACTATCAAGTTGATCAAGAAGCGAAAAGGGAAGCGGTTGGTGATGTCTTCAATGGAATTATGACACCTCTAAGAAAAGTTGATTGATGGATTACAAAGAGTATAAAGTTGCGGTTAATGATTTGTTGGCCCTAATCGAGGATATTGATATTCCCTATGCTAGTCTTTCTTTACTATGTGACCCAGATCCTATCTATGATTCTATAAAAGGAGAGAATGTTGAATCCGATATAGAATTATGGTCTGAGTATTTAATGAAAAAGCTGAATGATGATGATAGATGGGATAAGTTTGATGAAGGTTTATTCAATCTGATTCAAAAGTTGAACAATGAATCAACGGTCAACCATTTGCTAACCTCTATGTTACCTCTTGTGGAAATGCCTCTTTATAGGACGTATGATTTGTATCAACTTGAAGAAAAGGTGTCAGAAAATAAGTCTAGTGAAAAAGAGAAACGACGTTATGATTCGTTGGTTCAAATCAGTGAAATAACCAACTTGTTAAGTGATAGGTTCACTCATATTAGGAATTTCATCAATGGCCTAATGAATCCTGAAAGCTTCAAATTAAATACGATTTTCACGGACGAGATTTTACCAGGGGGAGAAAAGCACACTACTTTAAAACCGGGTATTTTGAAATGGGATTCAAATGAGGAATCCAATATAGGGTTAACGGATAAATTCAAACCCGGAGCTTTTAAGTTTTTGGTTGAATCACTCAATGGTAAAATAGAAATGAAAACCCATATATGGACAGATGCCGAAAAGGGTAGCAAAGGTTATTTGGCATCACTTTTAAAGAACCTTCATTCAAAGAACTATTATTCCGAAAAGCCAAGTAATAATGACTACAAATACTTTTGCGAGAAGGTTCTTAAGTGCCCAATGGGTATTGATACGATTAAGCGTACAAAGGAGCACGATTACGACCATAATAACATTCCTTACTTCAACTAAAATGAATACACTGTTTACACTTGTGTAACATGTGTAATCAAAACATTGAAAAACAGTAGGTTAAACTGATAATTTAGCCGTGGTTAACATAAAAACTCACGGTTATGGATACAACTAACCCATTTACACAAATACTTCACGAAATAAAAACCCTAAGCAATAAGGTCGAAGAGCTAGGGAATAAAATTCCAAAGGAACAATCAATTAAAAGGTATTCACCACAGGATATAGCAGACAACACACCTTTAACGGTTTCTACTGTATGGACCGCTATCAGAGATGATCGGATTAAGGCCCAGAAATTTGGGCGTAAATATATCATAACCCAAGAAGAATTTGATCGGGTATGTGAAGAGGCCAAATCCATTAAGTATAAAAGAGGGTAATGGGTAGGCCATGGAAGACCTCACAATATTTCAACGCTTTGGAATAACTGATGGCGAAAGGCAATTTGCGACAAGGGTCCAGATTGAACGGTTGTACAATGTGCCTAGAAAAACTCTATCGGACAATATCAAGGACCTTAAAAAAGATGGATTAATCAACGGGGCGAAAATCCGCCATGTTGCACAAGATGGAAAACAAAGGCTTCAAGAAGTTTTTGATTTAAACGAGGTCATTGCCATTGGGTTTCGGCTTCGATCTGATACTGCCATCCGGTTACAGAAATACGCTTCAAATCTACTTGTCCAAAGAATGAGAGCTATGACAGAGGAAAAGAGAACCCTTGAACTCGAGTTGTCTTTTGCATGGAACAAGTCGGATCAAAAGGATTTGTATCAATAATAAGCACACATATTAGAAAAGTGTTGAAGCTATTGCATAGAGCTTAGTAATTGCAATTGGTTCGGATAAGTAGATGATACTTTAGCTAAAACTTTGAAAAACAAAGTATATGGACAATTTAGTTACAATAAAGCAAGCATCAGAAATCTTGGCATGTACACCTGAATATGTTAGGCAGCTGTGCAAAGAAAAGAGGCTTACCCCGGTATCCACAATTCATCCAAGGTACTATTTCGATATGGATGAGGTATTGGAATTCCAGAAGACAATGAAGCCAACGTACGGCTCAAATAAGAAGTAAATAATGTTTACAAAAAAGTGTTTAAATGAACGGTTATACCCTTACGAAATCATGGTTCAACTTCTGCTCGGAAAACCCCGAAAAAATAAGGCCCAATCATACGGCTGTTTACTGTTTCGCGGTGGAGCATTGTAACCAGTTGGGTTGGAAGAAAAAATTCGGATTGCCATCAGCAATGACCATGGAGGTTATAGGGATTAAATCATACAACACTTACAAGAAAACATTCGAGGATTTGGTGGAATGGGGATTTTTTAAAGTAGTGGAACGAAGTAAAAACCAGTACACTGCCAACATAATTGCTTTGTCAAAAATTGATAAAGCACCTGACAAAGCAAATGCAAAGCACTTGATAAAGCAAGATCATAGCACTGAACAAAGCAATGATAGTATAATAAAACATGAAAAACCTAATAAACCAAAAAACGAAGAAACTGATGAAATTGATTGGTCTGCCTTTCTAGATTTTTTTAAAAAATTAACTGGTAAGAATTTAAAGAGTATTAGTGACAGTGCAAAAAGACAATTCAGGGTATTGTTAGAAGAAGGGTATGAGAAAAAGGATATCCTCAAAGCAATTATAAATGCCCAAAAAGACCCATGGATTAGTGAACGACCTCACGTACTGACTTTTGAATTCATTTCAAAGAAAGAAAATTTTGAACGGTACTTGAATTATGTTGAGAAGAAAGAGTTTAACCCAACGTCTAGAATCCCAATTGTATAAAATATAAGCACTCATAATGGAAGATAACCACAAAGTATTACTGGCATTTTTGACCAAACAGGATAGGGCACTTAGCATCATATACCGGAACATGGCTGCAGAACTGGCCCCAGTGCTCAGAAAATATAAGGCAACATCTTCATCAAGGTTGTGGAATCGGAACATGGGTATCAAAAGAAGAGTGGATGCCATTTTGGACAAGTACCAAAAAATCCTATTGGACCATATAACCGCAACCACTAAAACAGCATGGGACCTCTCAGATGACCACAATGATCGATTGGTTGATAACTACATTAAAGGAATCAATGTGCCCAAGTACATGAAAGAGCAGATGAAGAAGAGGAACCTCGAAGCATTCAAAGCTTTTGTAAAAAGGAAAGCAGGTGGTTTCACTTTATCACAAAGGGTATGGAACATTACCGAGGCCACACGTGCCCAACTTGATTATTTTGTGGCAGAGGGTTTGACGTCTGGAAGGTCTGCAGCGAAACTATCCATGGATATCAGGAGGTACCTTCAGAAACCTGAAAAGAGATTCAGAAGGTTAAGGAACCCCGAAACAGGTAAACTCATGCTTAGCAATCCGGCCAAAGATTATCATCCTGGTACCGGTGTTTATCGTTCCAGTTATAAGAATGCACTAAGGTTGGCCCGTAATGAAATCAATATTGCATACAGAACTGCAGATATCGAACGGAGAAAAAAATTACCATTCATTCTGGGAGTTGAGGTTCATTTAAGCCCAGCTCATGAAGTAAGGGATATCTGTGATGATTTGG
Source organism: Flagellimonas lutimaris (assembly GCF_051494225.1). GTDB lineage: Bacteria > Bacteroidota > Bacteroidia > Flavobacteriales > Flavobacteriaceae > Flagellimonas > Flagellimonas lutimaris_A. Next base: position 656,808 of record NZ_JBNPYE010000002.1, read on the forward strand.
TTGGCCTCTATCCAAAGGATTTCAAGTTTACTGGTTTCCATGTCAATTGTCTTTGTTACACCACGTCTCAATTAATGCCCAAGAATGATTTTATCAAATTCTTGAATGGTCAAAGGAAGGGATTAAAAAAGCCAGTTACAGGAATCCCCAAGAAGGCAAGTAGATTCTTGGACAAGAATGCTGATAAATTAAAAAACCTCAAATCACAACCTTACTTCCTTGCCGATAATTTCAAGGAGACGAAAGAGGGGTATGAACTAAAAATCTAAAAGACAAAATCATGGGAGCACCAAAGAACAATAATTATGCATTTGGAAACCCTGGCGGGGGTAGGAACTCATCATTTAAGCCTGAGTATGCTGATACTGCATACAAGCTTTGTTTGCTTGGGGCCACTGATAAGGAAATGGCAAATTTCTTCAATGTTTCCGAGACTACAATCAACAATTGGAAGAAGAATCATCAAGAGTTTTCTTTAGCCCAAAGGAAAGGTAAAATGGTGGCGGATGCAGAAGTGGCAGAAAGGCTATATCAAAGGGCTGTTGGGTATGAGTATGAAGAGCGCAGAGAACAATTAGACCCGAACACAAAAAAACTAGTAAAAATTACCACTATAAAAAAGCATGTAGTTCCAGATGTTTCCGCTCAATTAACATGGTTGAAGAATAGGCAGCCCAATAAATGGAGGGACTCCAAGAATATTGACCATACCGCTAGGGGTGAAAAGATTGAATATTCTAGGGAAGAATTGATGGATGAAATGAAACGGATATTATCCGGAGATGATGAAGAGTAATCCTCGTTAAAGTAACTAAAAGTAACATACTATGAGTTTAACATCGAAACAAGCAGCAGAACTGGGGAAAAAGTAATCCCGAAAGGGTGTGCCCAATAAATCGACCTCGGAAATCAGAGATTCTTTTCAAAAACTGATTGAAGGAAAACTACCAAAATTATCCAAGTGGTTGGATGAGGTGGCCAAGGACAATCCAGAAAAAGCATTGGATATCATTGCAAAGTATGCCGAGTTTGTTTTGCCAAAATTACAGCGAAGCGAGATATCGGGAACAGCCGGGGTGGAGCATGTGGTAATGACCCAAGAGGAACGCACCAAACGAATCAAGGAACTTTCTGAGAAGTTATTAAAATCATAAACAATTAAATCAACACTATTATGGCAGCGAAAAAGAAAGCAGAATTTAAACGAGTCTTAATCCACGAGGACAAAAAATTATTTGAGGATTTTCAAAAACAGTTCAAACAATACAAGCCGTTGCTTGAAAACTTGAAAACCGAATATGAAAAACTTGAAATGGGACCCTTTTCCAATAAGACTTTCAAAGATCTCTTAAAGGGAGGTATAGTGCAATTTAAAAAGGTTTATGAAGCCTTTATCGATAAAGAACTCGATAAGGGTGGCACAACATCGCTTCAATCTGTTAGGAAGCGCTTAAAGCGTGGTTTAGAAAATAATCTGTCGGGACTATCCAGCAGTTTGGACAAGTTGAAGAGGTTTGAGCCACGTTATAGCAAATATCGAGGTGTAAGTGATAGGTTGGACATAAAATATATTTCCTACAACGACAAGTTGATGGTATTCTGGATTAATCGCGAAGACTCCGAAACTCTGAAGGAAGATCGTTGTAGGACTTATATCGAAAGTGAACAAGAGAAGCTTGCCTATGATTCCTTGGAAAAAGTCCGAAAAGCCTATTTGGAATTTATGGAAAACGCAAAGCCTTTTAGGGGTGTAGGAAGCTTTGATATGGGGGAGTTGAAGTATTTGATTCCCATGGGTGTGAATAGTGATAAAAACCCTCAAATCAATACAATTCAATTCAAGCAATTTGTGAATAACGGGAAAATATTCGCGGGATTTGACATGACTATGGCTTCAAGAAAGGCCAAGGATGGCATTCAATCTGCTCCAAAATCGAATAGCCTTCATTCTTCTGATGTATTAGATAATATCTTGGATAACTTTTCGTAATCATTAATAGATGCAACCTTGTGGATTTCGCCTTTGTATTCAATATATCCATAAGGTTGCTCATTACCTTTTTTCCCATGGAAAAGATCACGGACCTCCACATCAAGTTCTTTGGCAATGGCAACAAGTAATTCAGCTTTGGGAAAATGTGTTCCGTTCAATATGTTACTAATGCTGGCGGGTGTAACACCTACCGCACTGGCAAGTTTTTTTCCGGTGATGTTTTTGTCCTTTAAAATCTCCCTGATTCTCAACAATTCCATGGTATAGATGTTTGAAACAAAGGTATAAATATTTAGTGTAGCTATAATAATTGTCGATGAAATGATAGTTTTATTTGTTTATTGTTATAGTGATACTTAGATTTGATGTATAAAAATTTAGAAAAACTATAATAAAATGAAAAAATCCACTTCTAAAACGGCAAGCAACATGAAAAAATTATCAACTGACTCGTATTGTGAAGCATACGGTAAGCTTGAGGCTTCTTTGGAAGAAGCAAAGAAAAAGGAGGCCGAAAGTTCTATTTTACTACAGAATTCAATGGATAGATATTTTAAAGTTCGATAAGCTCCGGCTCCATAAAAACAACCAAAACCCCTTATTATTATTAGGGGTTATTTTTTGGTTGACAATCAAGTTGATATAATGGGCCGGTCAAGCCTGAAAATTCAATAAGAACATCAAAACAAAACTATTATGAGTAAAGAAAAGGACTTTAAAAAAATTATGGGCGCAATGAATAAAATCAATGGCATGATGTCCGTTGAGGTTAGAGAAAGAGCATTGGATAGTGCAACTAACCTTATTTCCAGTCTAAACGAATCAATGGGAGAAGCCCAATCCCTAGAAGGGCAAGAAAGGATTGAGGCGGTCACAAAAATAAAAGAACAACTATTGACCGTGTTGATCAACAGTAATGCATTTGGGAAATGGATTCCCAAAGAGCATAATGAAGTATTGAAGGAAGAAATGTGGAAAATCCTAAAAGCTGACTAGATTCCTTTAAATCTTCCTTCAAACTGACTTTAGAAATTGATTTAATGATCAATCGGTACTTATAGCCTCATCATATTCTGTATTACATTTTTTTATTTCCTGCCCGCTTGTGTGGTAACAATTGCATCTATCCAAACATGCAGTGTCTCCATCCAAGCTACCAGTATTACAATTTGATCTACACTCATTCAAATCATCTCCAATTTTCGGGCGGTCCTTGCAAGAGCTAGCCAATGCTATCAGAAATACTAAAGTGGCAACGTAAAAAACAGCTTTTTTCATAAGGATAATTTTTAGGGTTAAAAATTAATTAGTCAAGCGGGTCAAATGAATGGACCCAAATCCTTGTTGGGGGAAGCAAATTGTGGGGGAAAGAATTTTATGATTTCACATTTAAAGTTAGCAAAAAATAATTAAACACTTGAAAATGAGATGCGTAAGTGTGTTTTCGATTTAAAAGTGCTGCAACTACCGAAAACAAAAGAGTAGATGCCACAATCCATAAAGGGCTTCGGTTAATTTTAGCAACAATCCATTGAAACTATTGAAAACAGTGGTGTTGAGAAGGCATTTCGCAATCTCCAAAAGCTAATTTTAATAAAAACCAGGCTTAACAATGGTCAAAGGAGATAACAGTTTATATTTTGCTACCGGACTTGATAATTCTGGACTACGCTCAGGCGCACTTGATACCGTTTCCATCATCCAGGGCCTATCCGGTAAGATTTCAAAGATTAATCCATTCGCAGCTTTGGCAGTTGGTGCTACGGCTGCTTTTGCTACAATAGGGAATGGGGCTTACAATATGGCCAAGGATTTTGAGCAAGCCATGAAAGAGGTTGCCACTATATCGGATGCCGTACAAGAGGATTTCCAAGGGATTTCAAATTCTGTGTTCGACCTTTCCAAAATAACCCCAGACGGTCCCGAGAAATTGGCAAAAGCGTATTACCAGATAGTATCTGCCGGATATGATGGGGCTAAGGGGTTGAAGCTTTTAGAGGTGTCAGCTAAATCCGCTATTGCCGGGGTTACCGATACGATTACCTCTGCAGATGGATTGACCACTATTTTGAATTCCTTTAATATCGAAGTCGAAAAGTCCGATGAGGTTGCCGATTCACTTTTCAATACGGTAAAACTGGGTAAAACCACCTTTGAGGAACTTTCTTCCAATATTTCCCAAGTTGGACCAATTGCAGCCTCTTCCAATATTCCACTAAATGAGGTATTGGCCACTGTAGCATCTTTGACCAAGCAAGGTGTGCCCACGGCCCAAGCAATGACACAAATCAGGTCTGCAATTGTAGGATTGAATGAATCTGGAAGGTTGGACGGTACCAAGACTTTACAGGAAAACATGCAGGCCCTTTACAACACTTTGGAAGGGAACCAAACTTTGATACAAGGGGAGATTGGTAGGATTGAAGGAGTGCAAGCCATTTTGGCCATAGCAGGAAAGAATGCTCAATCGGCTAACAAGGATTTACAGTCGTATCAAAATACTATTGGTGCCACGGAGAAAGCTTTTCAGGAAATGGCCACTTCCAATGTCAATCAGTGGGCTATACTCAGAAATCGTATCAAAGCCACAACGCAGGGCATTGGGGACACTATTTTGGAGTTTAGCAGCGAAATAGCCAAATTTTTCAATGATGCCTTAGAGCCTTCGGATAGGGTTATTGAGAACCTCGAGAAAGAAAGGTTGAAGCTTCTGGAATTGGAGTCCAGAATCAAGGATGCCAATACCACAAATGAGGACAGGGTAAAGTTGATTGATGAACTTAGGGACAAATACCCTGACCTTCTTAAAAACATTGATTCCGAGAAAGTCAGTAACAAGGACCTGACCAAATCGATAAAGGAAATCAATGAGCAGCTGATTAACAAAATCATATTGCAAAGGCAAGATGGAAAGATAGGTGAGCAAAATGAGGACATTGCATTAAAAAGGCTCGATTTGCTCAAGCAGGAAGATGAGGTCCGTGAGCAGCTTGTGAAAATAGCGGAAAGGGAAGGCAAGACCATAAAGGATAATGCTACCCTGGTAGAGCAAGGAAGGGATTTGCTGTCCCAGTTTACCGATGAGCAACTCAGAGGGGGTAGGCTCATTAACCCACTTGTTGAGTTTGGCTTTCAATTAAGTGAGCTAGTAAACATCCAAAAATCCTTGAACTTTGAAGAGGAAAAAGGCGCAGACCTATTGAGGGAGCGTGAGGAACTGGCCAAGCGTTTGGGTATTACCTTAAAGTCATCAGGTGGCGGCACAAACGGAACCAATGATGAAAACAAACCAGACCCGGGGCCTGATGAACCCGATTTAGTTACTTACGAGGAATATCTCCAAAAGAAAAGGGAACTATACCAAGAGTATGAGAATTACGTAAACCAGGTTGGAAAGGATAAAGCAGATGAGCGCTTCCAGAACCTTTTGAAAGAAGGCAGTGATTACGGGGAGTTTTTAAGGGACCAACTGGCCAAGGTAAAAAACTTTGAAAAAGAAAGAGCAGTCATAAATGCTGCAGCGGATGCCAAACTCAGATTGACCCGTGACCCACTGGAAAAGGTTGAGGTGGAGATAAAACCCATCGTTACTGATGTTGAGGTTGATACCCAGTCCATAAGGGCAATAGAGCAAAGGTTGAAAAAGTTGAATGAGGCCTATGAAAAATCCCAGTCCGATGCTGAAAAGAAAGTACTTGGGGAGAAAATACGGATTGAACAAGAAAAGCTTGAGGTTGCCAACAAGTACAGGAACCAAGAGGCTGATTTATATGATGATCTTACAAGAACTGTTTCGGAACTGAACAATAAAGAACTTCGAAACTATATCAAATATTGGAGAGATAGGCTCAAAGTTGCCAAGGATGGTTCGCAGGAAGCTGCTGAGGCCGAGGGCAAGATAATGGAGGCGCAAAAACAAAGGGCCGATAATATTTCCTATACCACCCAACAGATATCCGGGGTCCTTGGGGAAGCCTCTTCCCTTTTCAGAAAATTTGGAGAAGAGGACGTTGCTCAGTTATTGGACCAATTGGCAGGAGTTGCAGAAGGGATAGGTCAAATTGCATCCGGGGACCCACTCCAAATGATACAAGGTTCATTAAAGGTTTTGAACAGCGCTATTACAGTGGAAGTGGTTTCCGATACAGCAAAATTTGAAGCTGCCATCGAAGACCTGGAAAAGGCCATTGACCAATTGGATTATGTAATCTCCAAAAGTTTGGGTCAAGATAAGGTTACCAGCAGGAGGCAGGCCATTAAGGATTTGGAGGACTTGGAACGTCAGGCGGATTTAGCCTATGAAGCAGAACTCGAAGCCAGAAAACAAGTCAAATTGTTAGGCATTACTATTGGTAAAAAAGGTTCTGGTTCTGGTACCGACCCGGCAAAGCTTGAGGAATTGGAGCAGCAAGCGGAAGAGGCCAGAAGGAAAGTTGTTGAACTTCGAAATGAAATCAATGAGCTCTACACTGGTGCGACTTCAACTACTTTGGCAGATAGCATAATCGAAGGCTTCAAGGAAGGGAAAAGGTCTGCAGCCGACTTCGCGGAAACCTTTGAGGAAATGATGCGGAATGCGATGTTTGAAGCATTGAAATTAAAGTACCTGGAGAAAGCCTCGAATGATTTCTTTGACCAGTTTGGAGCACTTGCCGGGGACGATAACGGACTTACTGCAGGGGACATCAATGCATTGAGGAACTTGGCTGAGAATATATTCTCAAATTCAGTTAACGAATTGGAGGCACTGGACAGTATTTTGAAAGATGCCGGTATTGCTGGAGGTACTTTTGGGGGAAATCAACAAAGGGGATTGGCGGGAAGTATCTCTACCATAACACAGGAAACGGCAAGTATCATGGCTGGAACCCTCAATAGTATAAGACTTGATGTAAGGGAGGGCGTGGAAATTGCCCAACAGAATACCGAATATTTATCTCAGATCGTTATCAATACTTCACTACTGGAAAAGCTTGATCCCATTGATAGGAAACTGGGTAATATCGAGTCAGTTTTAAATCAGTCTGAGGCACAGGGATTTTGATTAAATTGAAAATATTTTCTTTGATTTGTCCCATTCTGTCTTCATGATCTCCCTAGAGATTTCAACTATGTCTTTAAGTTTGGCCTCTACTTTTTCCTGGTTAATATCTTGGACGTTTTCTATAAGATAGAATTTATCAATGGCATCCATGATTTTAATCAAATTCGCATGACTTTTTTCATTTGGATTTAGAAGCATACGGATTTTGTTGGAGTTTAAATGGTATTTAGAATGTTGTTCTTCATACCTAGTATAAGCTGTCTCATCTGAAAAGCCTAATTTTTTAAATCCATCACCGCTTTCCAGATATAGTGTTGAACGAAGTGCAGAATCATAGTAATCACATAGAGCTGATCGCAAATCTTCAATCCACTTAATTCGAGCAGAGGAAACAACATTTGATTTAACTTGATATAATGCTACTAGTCCAGCTATCAATGCTATTATAATAGTAATAATGCTTTGGATGAATTCCATCTTTTTAACTTATTAGGAGAGAGTGAAAACATGAATGTAGATAATTTTCCCTTCTTTTAGATGTGAAAATTCATTTTTCGCAAAAACCAATGGGCTCAGTCTTTGGGGACTGGGCCTTTTTTGTTGGGTAGGGATAAAACTTATTATTCAGTTTTTAATTGTTCTTTGAATTTTTCCAAGTCGAGCCGTGAAATGATATAGTCCCTTCCTGTCTTGGTGGCCTTTAGCTTTACGGTTCTACCTCCAATCTTTTTGCCATTGGTAATGTACCTGATTATTGTGACTTTGCTTACGCCAATCTTTATAGAGGCGTCCTTAGAGCCGAGTTTTTCATCCCTCAGCATTTCCTCTTTATATTTTTCCACCGCTGCATCAGCTGCTACAATGGCCACTTTCTTCATCAATTTGTCCATATAGTCCAAACGCATTGTAATTGTGTTTCCCACTATTGAATAATCTGTTTCCATATAATGGTTTTTCTTGACTTTAATGTAAAATTTAAAAATGACTTTCATCATAATCGTACATTAAAGTGTTAAGGAAATATCTATAAATGTTAAAGAATGATGTATTTCATCGATTTTATGTTTAAAAATCACTTCGAAACATCCATATGATCAACTAGTCCCGTACTTGTTTCAGAATTTATCATAAAAAAGAAATAATAAAGCGTATATCATTTATTAAGAGGCATTTTTATTAAAAATAATTCAATATAGAATTAATTTGTTGATAGATTCAGAATCAGGCGCCAAATCGATTAATTGTTTTAGTATCAATTATTAACCCTTAATTCACCTAGTTATGTTTGCGAGAACACTTACATTCAGAATTATCTTTGTCCTTTTTGTTTTTATGGTTTTATCATTGGTCATTACTTGTTTTAATGATTCAAGGAACGATAAAAACTTTGAACCCTCTATTGATCAAATAGATAATAATTTAACTTCCTTAGTTCAAGGGAATGTAGAATACATGCAGGAGGGAACAATTGAAGTTGAATTTTTGCCAGATGCATCTCTTATCTTACGACTTACAGATTGTGAAAGAGATAATAAAGCAGCATTCGATGAGCTATTAAACGGTTATAATGAGTTTTTTGTAACCATAGATGAAATCATTAAGGATTGTGTTGCTAAAAATCTTGATCCAAGAAAGTTTAATCCTGGTGTTAAATCCAATTTAGTTGATTTGTATGCTATGAGGCAAGATTTAATGACCCAACGAGACCATGATTTAAAAGCTCTACGTCAAGAAATAAAAGAAGCTTGTTACCAACCACATGAAATGATTGCCCAAATCTATATTGATGCAGCAATTGCAAAGTATACAAAAGGGGTCTCTCTTATACTTCCAAAGTATATGACTCATATTGACGCACGAGATATTCTTAAAGGCGAGATTGTTGGTGGGAAAAATAGTGTGGCTTATAAGTTAAGAGATGATTTTCTAAATGGTTTGGGAATCAATAACCCAAATAATGACGTTTATATCATAATAAAAGATCCCGTTAAAAAAACTACGGAGATATTTGAAAACGCAACTGGGATTAGGTTATAATACTTTTCCAAGTTCCTTGAAAAATCACCTGCCATCAATTGGCAGGTGATTTTATAGTTTAGGTACAGTAAAATGAAAAGTACAGTAATATTTATGGTTAAAATTCTGTAAATCGGAGTCTTGATTTTTTAAAATGACTGTACGATTCATTTTTAGATTAGGGTGCCAATATAATTGTGAAAATACTGTTAATTAGGGGAATGCTTCATTTTCGCATTGTACAATTCATTTTGCCAATCTTAGACAGTTCAATTACACCCGTCTCCAATAATTGAATCGGTAGATATTTAATTCATTAAAAAGTGTAAGCTGGTTGACAATATGGTTGATATAGTTGTGGATTGAGAGTTCAAACGATTAAAACTCACTGCTATTAAGTTGAAAAGTGGTTACTTTATGTAGGTCAACTTGTGTACAGTCTAATAAATCTTGGTTGAAAATAACAATATTCTTACCGGATGGATGCAAGGAACTTGCAAACCGAACCCCACTTGCACCGGTATATATCCTAATGAATTCGCAAATGTATTGAGTAGGTATGTACTCAATTTCGGAATCATAACGTCTCATAGGTTTAGATAAATCCTTACTGACCTTTTCCCTTAATAATTTACCCATAATAGTTTCTTGAATCATTTCTGGCTGGAATAGAGGGGTGTCTTCAGTAAAATCTACAATGTTAACAAATTCATTATTTTGTTTAAGTTTAAAAGAGGCAATACTGAGTTCATCTAAATAGGATGCTCGAACCTCATAAAGTACCGTTTCTTGATTATCACATAAGTACAGATATGGTATTCCTAAGGGGTTTGCCCTTCCTCCTTTTGCATAATCCCGGGTAGGGGCATACATTTCACTATGGTTATAAGCTTGATCTCCACTTCGGTGATGAACCCTAGCTCGAAATAGGGTAGTGTTGCTGGTCAATCTGTATTGAGTATTGAAAAAGCCATCCCAGCCCAATTCAAGAAGCTGATCTAAATTAGATAAAAATCGATGAGACCATTTCAATTCGTGCTTTAGTGTTTCCCAATACCCATAGTTGTTGGTGATTTCCTGAATGTAATCTACTGGAGTGTTAGCATTGTGTATAGAGGTGTTGAGTTTTGGCAACAAATAATTCAAGATAGTTTCCGCAACTTGGTGATCAGAAAAGAAACTCCAGTTACCCTGAATTTTATTTTTTATACTATCCCCCGAATCTACTGGAGTATAATTGTCCATAAGCTCCTGAAAGAAATCCATCAGCTCTTTGAGGTCCATGGTTGGCTGGTTCTGAGCATTGCAAACTTTACAGTTTTCTATGGTGGTTGATGCAGAAATAAATGCCTTTAGTTCAGTATCTGCAAAACAACTTGGACAAACTTCCATGGTTTAATGATGGGTTAGGTAGTTTTGAACAAGAAGAAGATGATTTTTAATACTAATTTTTTTCACAGTTCCTAATCCAGGATAATGTTGACGGTCATAATAATCTTCTAACTCCATAATGGCAGCATTGTTCAGGCCATTGTCCCTGCAAAAGGTAACTGCCTTTTCAGCGGCTTCGGCGAATTTCCCCTGTACGTTGGATATTGAATCATTAGTATGCGATGTGAAGTGTCTTATCCATATTTGGTTGTCTTCTTTCATGTAAGTAAGATGAATAACAACAGCCCTTGGTGTACTCCCGCTGTCACTATATGCACTAGGGAGAACTGTATAATCAGAAAAACCATTGAAGCTTTCATTTGCATAGTGAAGATGTTCTTCAGAAAATCGATGTTCTTGAATGTCTAGGAAATCACTATTTCTCTTTTGCTTTTCAAAAAAGTCGTCCAATCTGACATAATTCTTATCCAATCCCCTGATATATCTATTTAATGCCCTGTTTCTACCTGGGTCTTCCACAACAATGGTTTGTATCGACGGTAATTCTGCTAAGGATATAAATTGTGGGTCGTCAGGATTAATGTCATTCTGGCAAACTAGCATACAGTTATCCAATCCGAAATTCGCTATTGATTCCTGAATGTAATTAGAATTGTTTCTGTAGTAAAATGCTCTGCCAATAGGGAAATCACTGGTTTGAAGATAATCCAAAAATACATTATGGTCCCCTGGTAAGTCTCCAACCAATGGATTCATAATAAGTATTGCATCTTGGTGTGTATCTGCAAAAATGGAAAGCGCAATGTTCAAATTATTGAATGATTCCTTGACTGGTTCTAATATTGGAATAATCGTGCCCTGGGAAATACCAGCTTTTGCTATATCTCGTAACGCTATTAACTCAAATTGACGCGCTCTAAGAAGTGGATAATACATGGTTAGGTTTGATAGGTAATTTAAGATGCTCCATCAATGCTTTCCTTTCCGTTTTTGACAATTTCAGGGCAAGACTTATTTGATTGAATTCTCTATAATGCTTCTTGTTGAGGGCAATGGATTTTTGTCTTGCCTTCATAAATGAAATAAAATAGGAATTTAGTTCATCATTTGGAATTTGCAGAATTAATTCCCTGCATTTTTCAAATTGGTTGAAACTAGTCATTTTAGGCAACTTTCCAAAGTGTGATTTGACCAAATTTTTGTACTCATGTGTATGAAGCACCTTCATAATTGTGTTTTTGTCCACGGTTTGGTTTGGGATGGCTTTGTGAATGACTTTAAATTTTTCAATAAAATTGGGCTGGTAGACAATAATTCCTATTTCTTTTCCAATATGTTGATATTGATAAAGTTTAGATTCTGGTAGTACCAAATAGATTTCATTGAATGCTCTTTGATAATTTTGCAGTTGAAAATCTAAACGTTTTGCGGAGTCCATTTCTGTTTTTATTTCAAAAACTTTTGAAGTTCCATTGAACATTGCCAAATCTGCCACGGCATTTCCTACTCTGAATTCAGAAAATATTTGTGAGTTAGTGGAGCTAATTTCTTTTATCAAGCATTCATTTAAAAAACTGTTCTTAAAAATATATTCATTTTGGTAATGACTTTCAAGAACTTTGTATACGTAGCGAAGGTATTCTACATAAGTTGAATTATTCATTGTCAACCATTCCTCATCATACCTATATATTTTTTGGTAAATTGAGGTAAAATCATTTTTAAACCATGATTTCACCTGATTTCTGGAGAACAAAGTGGAATAATCCCTTAATTGATTTGTCGTGAAATTAGAAGCCTTAGACATGATACAAAGTTAGCTCATAATTTTAGATATCTATGTTGTTGGGAAATTCAATGCTCTACCGTTTCTCAGAATTCGTTCTACCAATATCCTCCATTATTAAATTCAATACGTATTTTTAATTCATTGAATTTCCATAATGAAAAACATTACTTATTTGTTTGGTGCCGGGGCTAGTGCCCAGGTATTGCCAGTCGTAAGGAACATGCCCAAAAGCATTGCTGATGTGGCTAAGGTAATTGAGGACTATTCCAAAATATTGGTTGAGGAAGAAATAGATATCCAACCAATTCCAAAAGGGAAGACCAATCTTCAGCTTTTGAATCAGCTTTTGAATCAGTTCAAATGGATGCAGGAAAAGGCCAGTTCACATGCTAGTATAGATACCTTTGCCAAAAAACTTTCCATAAACAATGAGCACAATCAACTCAGGAACCTCAAGGTTGCAATGTCTGTCTACTTTACCATTGAACAGAGTCGTCAAAGATTCGATAAAAGATATGATACGTTTTTCGCATCCGTGCTAAGCAATTTTGGGGAAATGCCCCAGAACCTAAAAATCTTGAGCTGGAATTATGATTCACAGTTCGAGATGGCATATTCTGAATACAATAACAGACTAAAAGACATTGGTGACAACGCTTTAGGACTGAATATCCAAACAAAGCATCTTTTGAAAAGACGTACAAATGGCTTTTCACTATTAAAATTAAACGGCACCTCCAGCTATCATCCATTACGTGGTTATCAAAATGGACAATATGCAAATTCGCTAAGAGAATTGGATAATCACTTTTTTTCCGAAGTACTTATAAACTTTGGAAGGATGACCTATTCAACGGACATGGCCCCAACATTGTCATTTGCCTGGGAAGGTGAGAATAATACTAATCTTGAAATAGTGGAGATGGCCCAAAGAGAAACTAATCAAACAAACGTGTTAGTTGTGGTCGGATATTCATTTCCATTTTTCAATAGGGAAATAGACCGCGCAATCCTAAATTCGATGGAAAATCTCGAAAAGATATATTATCAGGATATGAATGCTCATCAATTGAAAGCCCGATTGTTATCTATAAAGGAGAATATGGATGGCATTGAGGTAATTCCTTATACCGAAGTTGATCAATTTTTTCTTCCGTATGAATTGTAGTAAATTTTCTTTAAAAGGGAATTTTTTGTCAACCATATTGTTAACCAAAAAACAAAACCCCCGCAATCCTTGTAGATGCGAGGGTTTGTGGTGGTACCTCCAGGAATCGAACCAGGGACACACGGATTTTCAGTCCGTTGCTCTACCAACTGAGCTAAGGTACCAAGCTTTATTAAGCGGGTGCAAATATAATTTCAAAATTAGGATATACAAACAAAAACCCGAAAAAAAGGTTTTGATTTTTTTCAATTACCGATCTTTGTAATATGAATCTGGTTATCGACATAGGGAATACACTGATCAAATATGCTGTTTTTCAGAACAGCAGGATAATCCATGACCATAGTTTTGAATCTGGATTGTTTCTATCCAAGATAAGGGAGTTGTTCGAGAAATATCCGCAAATCAACAATGCCATACTATCTTCGGTAGGTAAATTGGACAGAAAAGAAAGGGATGTAGTTGCACTTTTTTGCAAAGTACATGTACTTACCAACAATTCAAAAGTCCCTTTTAAAAATAGTTACGCTACCCCCCAGACCTTGGGTGTGGATAGGTTGGCTTTGGCTGCGGCGGCCTACCACCATAACCCAAGAGGCAATACTTTGGTGATTGATGCAGGCACTTGTATCACTTATGAGATGGTAAATAATTTCGGCGAGTATGTAGGTGGGGCAATTTCACCAGGTGTTAAGATGAGATACAACGCTATGCACAACCAAACGGCCGGCCTACCTTTGCTCAATCCAAACGATCTTTTAGATTTTATTGGTAACTCAACAGAATCGTGCATGCACAGTGGTGTAATTAATGGTGTAACACAGGAAGTGGACGGGGTAATCGACCAATATCAATCTCGTTTTCAAGATTTAACAGTTATTTTAACAGGCGGAGACTCCCATTTTTTTGCCAAAAGGTTAAAAAACACCATATTTGCGAACTCCAAATTTCTCTTGGAGGGGCTAAATTGCCTACTGGAATACAACACAAACTGAATGATTAAAAAAATTCTGATTGCTTTTTTCTGCGTTACCGCCCACGGCCTGTTCGCACAAAATGGAACAATTTCCCCATATTCCTATTTTGGTTTTGGAGATAATAGGGATAATGGATCTGTGGATAACCAAATGATGGGAGGGGTGAGTATGTATGGAGATAGTATCCATATTAACCTGACCAATCCAGCGGCATACTCCAAGCTTAAATTAACTGCATATACCGCAGGAATTTCCCATAAAGAGTACACGCTTAAGGACTGGAGCGAAGAGCAAAACACATCGGTAACAAATTTGGACTATCTGGCTATTGGTTTACCCTTGGCAGAAAATATGGGTTTTGGTTTTGGGATCATGCCATATTCATCGGTAGGGTATAGCTTGAATTCTACATCCATTAATGGTCAGGGAGCGGAAGTGACCAATGCTTTTACTGGAGAGGGAGGATTAAACCGACTTTATGCTTCAATTGGTTTTGAACCTATCAAGAATTTAAGTTTGGGAATTACCGCCAACTTCAATTTTGGAACCTTGGAATATGAAAGAGCCCAAAGTGTGGAGGGTGTCCAATTCGGAACATTGGACAATCGTAAATCCAAAATTAACGGGTACGATTTTAAATATGCCCTGAATTATAATCCGACAATCAAGGATAAATATACTTTGTATACATCCATAATAGTGGATACACAAGGGAACTTGATTTCTAAAAACTCACAATCCATCGGATCTTTTTCCCTTTCAACCGGAAACAATGTGGAAGTGGTTGATGTAAACCTCGATGCTTCTAACTTGCGGAATACCGAAATAAAAATACCTACTAGAACAACGGTGGGTCTTGGGTTTGGAGAAAATAAAAAATGGTTTTTAGGGGCAGAGTACAGTTTCCGACAGGCAAGTGATTTGGAAAATGGATTTCTTGCATTGGAAAATGTAACGTACAATGATGCGAGCACATATGCTTTTGGAGGCTATTGGGTCCCGGATTACCGCTCGCTTTCGGGGTATTTCAAAAGAGTCACTTATCGCGCTGGATTAAGGTACGATGTTAGTGGTTTGACCGTGAACAACAAAGAGATAAATAATTTTGGCATAACTTTTGGATTAGGATTACCATTAGGAACAAACTTCTCCAATCTTAACTTAGGTTTTGAACTGGGAAGACGTGGAACAACTGATGCAAACCTTATAGAGGAAAGTTATTTCAAAATCAACGTAGGCTTATCGTTAAATGATAGATGGTTTAGAAAGAGAAAAATAAATTGATAGGCCCTTTTTTTAAAAATTTGATAAATAACCACCCATAGAAGGTCCTGCAAGAGGATTTTTTAATGAAAATTTGTACTTTAACAGCTTTAAAATTAGTAAGATGAGAAAGAGACACTACTTAACAATGATAATGGTCACCATGTTCGCGGGATTAAGTATGGCACAAGCACAGAACCCCGAGTGTATGACCAATCTGTCAATTTATGCAGAACACGTAAAGGTAAAAAACTATGATGCGGCTTACGAGCCATGGAAAATGGTTTACGAAAGTTGCCCGGATATCAATAAGGCCAACTTCTCTTATGGAGAAAAAATTTTGAAATCCAAGGTAGATAATTCATCAGGAGCTGAAAAAGATGCCTACATCCAAGATTTATTGGATTTATATGACAACAGCTTGAAATACTTCCCTACTAAATATAGTAAGGCAGGCGTTGCAATAGATAAGGCACTTTTGCTATATAAGAACAAAATGGCCTCCGATGAGGAATTGTTCAATATGTTGGATAAAGGTTTCCAAGGCGATCAGGCCAATTTTAACCACCCTCAAGCTTTGTACCTATATTTTTCTAGCTTGGTAGATTTGCACGATGCTGGTAAAAAAGACCTTCAGGATGTATTTAACACCTATGATGATGTTACTGCTAAGATTGAAGAGGAAAATAAGAAGCTGACAGCAACAGTTACTAAACTCCTTCCGAAAGATTCTTTGGGTACCATAACTTCTAAAGAAAAAAAGCAACTTAAAGCAGCTACCGTAAATTCGGAATCCTACGGTAAAGTGGCAGGCAGTGTAGATGCTAAATTGGGTGCACTTGCAGATTGTGACAATCTTATTCCACTATATGAAAAGAGCTATGAGGAAAAGAAAGGTGATGTAAAGTGGGTGAAGCGTGCTGTTGGAAGAATGTTCTCCAAAGAATGTACGGACGACCCAATGTTTAAAAAGTTGTTTGAAGCTCAGTTGGCTTTGGACCCATCTGCCGATGCATACATGTACGGAGGTGTACTTAAACAAAAATCAGGAGATATGAACGGTGCTCTTGCTGACTTTAACAAGGCAGTAGAGTTGGAAACGGATTCTTACAAGAAATCTGAAATTTTATATAAAATTGCAACCACGGTTAGAAGGGGCAGCAAATCACAGGCAAGAAGCTATGCGCTTAAAGCTATTGATGCTAACCCAGCTAACGGTAAAGCGTATTTGTTGATTGCCAACCTTTATGCGACCAGTGCCAATGCATGTGGTAGCACTCCGTTCGAAAAGAGAGCAATTTATTGGAAGGCTGCCGACATGGCAAGAAAAGCCGGTAGGGTAGATCCCGCTTTGAGTGGTCGTGCAAGTCAAACTGCGGCTAGTTATGATGCCAAGGCCCCATCCAAAGAAATGATTTTCAGCTCAGGAAAAGCTGGTCAGACCATTTCGTTCAGCTGCTGGGTAGGAGGTAGTGTTAAAGTACCTAGTCTGTAGTGTGAAACGAACATCAGAAAATATTTTAATGAGCTTTGCCACGGTTTTTACCGTGGCAATCCTTTTTATATCCTGTGGTGATGATTACGAAAGGGTCGGGGAGGAAGCCGTAAAACCTTTGTTTCCGCAAGGCGTGGCGCAAAATTTTACTTTGACCTATACCGAGACCATGGAAGCCATGGGCACCCAAGACTCTGCAAACTCAAGGGTAATGGCCGTTCTCACCAGTCCGTTGTCCGAAGATTTTGATAACCAAAGATTTAAATTCCGTACCTTTCCCAAAGGACTTCAGGTTGATTTCTATGATGAAAAAAACCAAAGAAGTGTAATTATAGCAGATTATGGGATTGTATATTCCCAGACCAATTTGATAGATTTGCAAGGAAATGTGGTCATTGAAACCCACGATGGCAAAAAATTGGAGACTGACCAATTGTTTTTTGACCAAAAGAACAATTGGATTTTTACCGAAGCAGCCTTTAAATACACAAATCCAGAGGATGGAACTGTAATGGATGGCGAAGGAATGGACTTTAATAAGGATTTTACTTTTTTCAAGGCCAACAAAACCTTCGGTCTAATGACGATTAAAGAAGAAGAATAGGATGATCAAGATTTTAAGATACACAGAATACCTTTACTTGGCCGTAGCCGCCATTTCGATATATAAGATTGCCACACTTTGGAGCGTAAATCCAAAGGATACTTACATTTTCATCTTCTTTGCGGTGGTCTCCACTGCAATGTTTGCTTTTAGGAGAAGATATAGAAAGCGTTTTGAACAGCGACAAAAGGATAATCAAAAATAACATTGGATTCCTCCCTAATAATCATAGTTCTCTCTCTGCTGTTTTCAGCATTTTTTTCTGGAATGGAAATTGCCTTCGTTTCCGCTAATAGGATTCATATTGAAATAGAGAAAAAACAAGAGGGCTTTTTGGCCAAGGTATTGACATGGCTCACCGATAAACCCTCAAAGTTTATCGCTACCATGCTTATCGGCAATAATATCGCCTTGGTAATCTATGGTCTCTTTATGGGGGAAATGCTTATGGATTGGTTCCAAGGTATACTTCCCACAGAGTATCAATTTTTAAATGTTTTGTTGTCCGATTTCAGTTTACTTTCCCAAACTGTGATCTCAACATTGGTGATACTGCTAACGGCGGAATTTTTGCCCAAGGTGTTCTTTCGGATATATTCCAATGCCCTGCTAAAAATATTTGCTGTTCCTGCTTATTTCTTTTACCTCTTGTTTTCTGCCATATCATGGTTCGTTATCAAAGTATCGGATTTTATCCTGAAGGTATTTTTTAAGACCGAAGGGGATGAGGTCCAACTCTCCTTTACAAAACTTGAACTCGGGGATTATATTACGGAACAAATGGAAACGGTAGAGGAAGAGGACGACGTGGATTCCGAGATTCAGATTTTCCAGAATGCACTTGAATTTTCTACGGTTAAAGCAAGGGAAGTAATGGTGCCGCGCACGGAAATTACGGCCGTTGATCTGAGCGAGACCCCAAAAAATTTGACCAAACTCTTCACGGAAACGGGTTACTCCAAAATTTTGATTTTCAAAGAAAGCATCGATGAGATTATCGGGTATGTCCACTCTTACGAGTTGTTCAAAAAACCCAAGACCATCAAAAGTATACTACTTCCTGTGGAATTTGTGCCCGAAACCATGCTTATTCAAGATATCTTGAATGTGCTCACCAAAAAAAGAAAAAGTATGGCCGTAGTTTTGGATGAATATGGGGGCACATCCGGTATATTGACCGTGGAGGATATTATAGAGGAACTTTTTGGGGAGATTGAGGACGAACACGATTCCACCGATTTATATGAAGAGCAATTGAGCGAGAACGAGTATAAGTTTTCGGCCCGTATGGAAGTGGACTACATAAATGAAAATTATAAACTGGAGCTTCCGGAAGGGGAAGAGTATGAAACCTTGGGTGGTTTGATCGTAAACCAAACCGGTGAAATACCTGAACAGGATTCAGAGGTGACCGTTGACAATTTTACCTTTAAAATTTTGGAGGTGTCCAACACCAAAATAGATTTGGTAAGTGTGAGCGTTCATACTGAAGATTAATAATTTCCACCCCTTTTTTAGCTTTCCTATTTGAAAAGAAAGTGGTATTTTCGCCCACTGAATTTAAAGAAAACAAGCAGTAAAATGGCAATATTAGAGAATATTAGAAAACGGACAACAATTCTTATTCTGATAATTGGTTTGGCGTTGTTCGCATTCGTAATATCGGGAGTATTCAGCAGTAACAATTTTTCTGGTGGAAAAGTAGGCTCTTCGGTTGCAGAAGTAAATGGGGAAGATATTTCCATAGATGAATTTAGGGCTCAGGTAGAAACAGCCTCCAGAAGATATGGATCCACTGTTACTTCTACACAGTTGGTGAACATGGTGTACGACCAAGAGGTCAGAACAACCATTTTAAACCAACAGTTCGAAGATTTGGGAATAGATGTGGAAAGTGATCAAATTATTGATTTTGTCAGAACTTCGGGTTATGCACAAATTCCCGATTTCCAAGATGAGAACGGAATATTCAACGAACAAGTTTTTAAAAGTGCCATTGCTGATTGGAGAGCAAACGATCCTTTGCGTTACGATGCTTGGTTGCAGGATGAACAATCCATTATCCAGGCCGCTAAGGAGCGTATGTACTTCAATTTGGTTAAAGGAGGGGTGACTGCTACCCTAACGGAAGGTAAACTGGATTACGACATGGCAAACGATAAAGTTGATATGCAATACGTTCGTATTCCATATACTTCCATTCCAGATAGTACTGTTGAAGTTTCCAAAAGTGATATTCAAGCATACATTAACAACCACAAGGCTCTGTTCAAACAAGATAAAGCCCGTGATATTCGTTTCGTATACTTTGAGGAAAAGCCTTCTGCAGAAGATGAGAATACGGTAAAGGAGGGAATCATGGCTCTTATGGATGATTCTGTAGAGTATTCAGAGGCAAAAGACGCCAACGATACCATACTTGGTTTTAGAAATACCAATAATATGGCCGCATTTCTTGACAGATATTCCGATTCTAAATTCGATACCATTTACAAGGCCAAAAGAGATCTTCCTTCTGTAGTGGCAGATACATTGATGGCCATGAGCGTTGGGGAAATCTATGGCCCTTATAAGGATGGAGATTCTTACAAAGTGTCCAAAGTAATGGACAGGAAAGAAGATGGAACCGTAAAAGCAAGCCATATCCTAATTACTTGGGAAGGAGCAGAGCGTGCCAATCCATCCATTACCAGAACCAAAGAAGAAGCCAAGGCTGAAGCCGAAAGGTTATTGGCAGAAGCTCGAAAAGAAGATGCTGTATTTACAACTTTGGCAAGAGATAATTCTGATGGTCCTTCCGCTCCTCGTGGAGGTGACCTTGGGTATTTCCAAGAAGGCGTTATGGCAGATGAGTTCAACGATTTCTGTTTTGGAAATCCAACCGGAACCGTTGGTTTGGTTGAAACACAATTCGGATATCACGTAATCAAGGTAGACGATAAGCAAGATATAATTCAAGTGGCTACTTTGGCAAGGGAAATTGAGCCGTCGGAAGAGACCATCAACACTTTATTTACCGATGCCACCAAATACGAAATGTCCGTAATGGATGCGGAACCAGAAAATTTTGGTGACATTGCAAGAGAAAGCAATTATACTGTTCGACCTGTGAACAAAATCAAGGAGATGGAAGAAAACCTTCCTGGTCTAGGTTCTCAGCGAAGTGTTGTACAATGGGCTTTTAATGATGATACCAGTGTTGGGGATATTAGACGTTTTAACGTAAACAATGGTTATGCCGTAGTGCAACTGACAAAGAAGTACCAAAAAGGTCTTATGGCTCCTGAGGATGCCTCTGCAATCGCATTGCCAGCGATTAGAAAAGAGCTTAAGGCCAAACAGATTATCGCTGCAAACCAAGGAAAAGCTATGGATGCTATTGCGTCGGACAACAATATTAGCCAAAGTACTGCTTCTGCAGTTACTTTATCTTCACCGACCATACCTGGTGCAGGTAGAGAGCCCTTGGTAGTGGGAACGGCGTTTGCCCTGGATGCGGACCAGACTTCTGACCTTATTGAAGGAAACACGGGTGTATTTATGGTTAAGGTTACCAACAAAACAGAAGCGGCGGATATAGAGAACTACAGTACCTATGCACAAGGCTTGCAGACAAGTGCCTCCGCAAGGGTTAATGGAGCAGTCTACAATGCTTTGAAAGATAAAGCCGAGATAGAGGATAAAAGAGCTATTTTCTACTAGTAGAAGAATATTAGATAATAATAAAAGCCTCCTTTAGGACTATCTCATAAAGTGTGTAAATAGAAAATTAGCGGGGGCATGCCCCCGCTAATTTTTTGTCTAATTTTAAATATTTGCACATTATGAAGAAAGAAGAATTGTTCAATGACGATTTCCTGAAGC
>NZ_JBNPYE010000003.1:0-353791 GCF_051494225.1 Flagellimonas lutimaris
GTCCTTAGGGTCTGTGCCGTGGTAAAACGGCAAACGCCTTATCAAAAAAGTGTCGCTTGATTCCAATATCATCGAATTGTTCACTTTGTTCATTTTTGACTTGTTTTTAACATGGAAATCCTTTTTGCGCCAAAGGCCCAAAAAGCATCGCACAAACCATCTTAAAAAGACAGCCGTCCCTTTTCATATTTTACCCTATGGAGCACGGACTTTTGGAAAGTCAGATCAAGTTGGGTTGCCGTGCAAACTTTGCTACGATGTAGCATCTTAAATATACCCACATTCCTTCAGGCACAAAAATGCGTTCTGCGGGCAAATGGCATCATTTGCCCGCAGCAAATATGAAACGTCCATTTTTGGGTTTCCACAACGTCGGGAGTTCCACGGGAACGCCAAAAAAAAGACCCTTTTTCAAGGGTCTTGTTCCCGTCAGTCCTCTGATGGAACAGTATTGGTCTGTTCCCTGTAATACTCATACCGAAATATCCAGAGATTGACCACCAGGGAGTAGGTTTTGTCCACCGTGGCATCCGCTGTCTTTTTGACAACGCTTTTCTTTGGATGTTTCTTTGCAGGGATTTCCAATGACTTTTTTACAATTGCTTTCATAATACATGATTTTAGATTATTAATTATTTGAGGGCATCCCCGCACTTCACAAAAATTTCAGCTCAAAAGGAAACGGAATAAGGAGTGAGGTACGAACGGTTTATGCCGTAGTCTTTTGATGGGAACATTTTTGAAGGGCGAACTTGCGGTCAAATAAGGGATAGGTATACTTTGGGGTTGCCCAATACTTTGCAAACAAGAATTTCCCAAATTGGTTTTTGGGTGTTCGACCCACCTAAAAACCAACCATGAACCCATAAAAAAAGCCCATCGTGATGGATGGGCTTCGATGGTGTGTTTTGGCATTCACATATTGAATACGAAATCATAACTGTAGAGATTTCGCATTGCCTCTTCTTCCAAGAGGGTATCATAGTCCTTATCATGCGTTTCTGCAAATTGGAGCAATTCGGTCCCGGAACGGCTTTCCACATCTTCTTTGGATACGGAAAGCAAACGTTCCTGGGTCTCGCTATCAAGGTTGGTAAAGTTCAAATAGACCATTATTCAAAACTTTGATAGTTCATTGCTCACAGATCATATAGGCTTGGATCGAACCCATCGGGGTAATACCTTGGGTCATATTGTTCTTCCAACCATTTTTCAAATTCCGTCATTTCTGTATTCGCTGTATTCGCTTCCATGACCATTGGATTAAAGAATTCCATTATCAGCAAAACTGTAATACCGTCCGTCTGGGGCAAGGATGATATGGTCCAAAATCTTGACGTCAAAAAGCTGTGCTGCCTCTTTGATTTTTTGGGTCAATTGTTTGTCCTGATAACTGGCCTTGAGTTGCCCAGAGGGATGGTTATGGGCGAGTATGATCCCCACGGAAAGAGTCTTTAGCGTAATGGCAAAAAGGATGCGCAGATCTACCAAGGTACCTGTGATGCCCCCATGGGATAAGGGGTAAATGCCCTTTACCTTATTGGACTGGTTGAGCAGCACGATCTTAAAGGTCTCGTGCAGGCCTATGGTCTTGTTGTCCCAGTTTTGGAACAATAGATTCGCTACCTCATTGGAGTTCGTCACGGACAGGGATTTCAGGGTACTGAGCTTTTCCCGATAACTGATCTGTATTTCATTGACACGGTGTTCCATTTCAAATATGTTAAGGATGAAAAAAGAAAGGGATGCCCAAAGACTGGACACCCCCTATCCATTTTACTCGGTGGTATTGTTATCACCACCACCCAAAAGCAGGATCTCACTGGCCACTACCTCGGTCACATACTTTTTATTGCCCTCTTTGTCCTCATAGGATCGGGAGGTCAATTTCCCTTCGATGGCAACTTCCTTGCCCTTGGTCACAAAACCTTCGATGATGTCGGCCAGTTTTCCCCATGCGATGATGGTGTGCCATTCGGTATTGGTCACCCGTTCCCCTTCGGAGTTCTTGTAATGTTCATTGGTGGCCATGGTGAACCGTGCCACACGTTTCCCCTTGTCAAGGTCTGTAATGGTGGGGTCCTGCCCCACATTTCCGATAAGTTGCACTTTGTTTCTCAATGTACTCATGATAAAAAGTTTTAAAGGCCTGCCGTCCTCCAGTATGGACAGATCAGCAAACAGGGTTAAAAATTTCCCCTCTATTTTTTTGGTTTTTGTCTCCCAAATTTTAAGGGGCGTTTGTTTGCTTCTTACGTGCGTAGCACAATAAAAGAAGGGGGTTCTGTCAAGGCTTTTGGACAGAAATCGGGAGGCTCCGCGACGTAGTAAAACCTTAAGGTTTTCAAGGAAGTGGAAACCCTATTTATGGACAAAACCTGCCTTGGCCTTGACAGGTTCGATGAGGGCCCTAGGAATTCCATCCGACCCATTGGCAAGGGAGCGTACGGGAAGTTAAGCGACTGCAGGCGATGGTGTCCTGATTGGAAGTCCTTGGGCCCTGCCCTGTTTTTCGATGCCCCGAAAAACAATCAGGGCTTCTTTTATTACGGGACCCTTAAAATTTGATGGGCGGACAAGCGGATTTGCGGCCTTATAGGCAAAACCCCAAGAAGGGTTTGCAAAGGAAGGACGCACCAAAAATCCGTTTGGGCGACTTCCGTTTTGCCCAAATGAAGTTTCATCAAACATTACGACAATAAGGGAACAAAAGTATTGGAGTTACCCTACGACCGGATTATTTTTCATCTACAGTGATAAGCATTTCGTAATTGTTCGGATAAGATTCTTTATGCCCGGAAGCTTTCATATTGTCTCATAAGTCCTGTCGCCGTTTCTCGAAGAATCAGACCCCTAACCTTCCTGAAGTCCCCTCCAAAACAAGGAAAGTTGTTTGGGTGTCTCAACCTGCGAAGCGTCTCATGTACAATTTTATTGAAGGTCTTGGCCAACCATGGAGCTGCCAACAACGGCTGAAATATAAGTTAGCCCAAAAAATAGTTCCTCTTTGAAACTAAGTGTTCCACTTCATCCGCTGAAGTCGAACAGCATTCAATATTGCCAATAAGGCAACCCCCACATCAGCAAAAACTGCTTCCCACATCGTGGCTAGGCCTCCCGCTCCAAGGATGAGCACAAATGCCTTCACGCCAAAAGCGAGCCCAATATTTTGCCAAACTATCTTTCGGGTGGAGCGTCCTATTTTAATGGCCCGTGCCATCTTGCTCGGTTGGTCGGTCTGAATGATGACATCTGCTGTTTCAATGGCCACATCACTACCCAAGCCTCCCATGGCAATGCCCACATCGCTGATGGCCAGAACGGGCGCATCATTAATGCCATCGCCCATAAAGGCCACTTTGGTGTCTGATTGTTTTTTGAGTTCTTCGACTTCGCCGAGCTTATCTTCTGGTAATAGGCCGCCCTTTGCCCAATCAAAGTTTAACTTTTTCGAGACTTGTTGCGTTATGGAATCTTTGTCACCCGAAAGCATTATGATTTTCGAAATCCCGGCATCCCTGATTTGTTGGATGGCTAGATGGGCATCTTCCTTGAGTTCATCTGCAATGGTAACATAGCCTGCAAATTTTTCATCAATGGCCAACATTACAATAGAATCTACAATATCATCGGTTTCTGGAGGCACATCAATGTTGTTTGAGGCCATTAGCGCTTTATTGCCCACCAGCACTGTTTTCCCATTGACCGTTCCCCTTAATCCCTTTCCGGCAACTTCCGAAACATCGGTTGCCTTTATATCCGTTCCTTCGGCTTTGTATTCCAAAATTGCTTTTGCTATGGGATGGGTAGATTGTTCCTCCATGGCCATCAAGTATTTCATAAACTTGGCTTCCTCAAATTGGGCAGTCTTGATCTCCTTGATTTTAAAAACCCCTTTGGTAACGGTTCCCGTTTTGTCCATCACTACCGTGTTCACTTTGGTGATTGCTTCCAAAAAAGATGCACCTTTGAAAAGAATCCCATTTCGGGATGCCGCTCCCAGACCACCAAAATAGCCGAGCGGAATGGAAATGACCAAGGCACAGGGACAGGAAACCACAAGGAATATTAAAGCGCGATAAAGCCAATCCCTAAATACATAGTCATTTAGAAAAAAGTAGGGCAAGAACGTTAATCCAATGGCAAGGAAAACTACAATGGGCGTATAAATTCTCGCAAATCTTCTAATGAACAGTTCTGTCTTTGATTTTCTGGCTGTAGCGTTTTGTACCATATCCAAGATTCGAGTGATGGAACTATCCTTGAATTCTTTGGAGGTTTCTACATCGATAACACCCTCAAGATTAATACTTCCGGCATAGACTTTTTCGTCTCTATTTATCGTATCGGGCTTACTTTCGCCAGTAATTGCCGCCGTATTGAGGGAAGCTCTTTCGGATAAGAGAATACCGTCCAAGGGGATTTTCTCACCCACACGTACTTGTATCCTTTCGCCAATCTCGACGGTTTCGGGGTTTACGGTAACGAAATTCCCGTTACGAAGCACCAAAGCTTCGTCCGGTCGCGCATCCAAAAGGGCCTTAATATTTCCCTTTGCCCGATTGACTGCTGCATTTTGGAACAGTTCGCCCACGGCGTAAAACAACATTACCGCCACGCCCTCTGGGTATTCGCCTATGGCAAAGGCCCCTAAAGTGGCAATGGACATCAGGAAAAATTCAGTAAAGAAATCACCATGCTTTATACTGTTCCAACCTTCTTTGATGACAGGAAAACCAACAGGCAAATAGGCAAGGGTGTACCATGCGATTCTTATCCAGCCCTTGAAAAACGGGAAAGCATCAAAATAGTCCACTGCTATGCCGATGATGAGCATTACAAAACTGAAAATGGCCGGTAAATAGGTTTTGAATTTAGATACACCTTCAGGACCACCATGGTTATGGCCACTTTCGTGTCCGTTTTCGCCCTGGCGTTCCTTTGAACCTAGATCACGTAGTTTTACTTTTTTCTTTTTCATAGACGGTAAGGTCGTAATTAGTTTCGTGCAACGGAAGTGCATTTATTGACCGCTGCATTTGTCGCAAATTCCCTTAATGACCAAATTGGCATTTTCTGCCACATACCCATCAGGTAGATTGATATGGGGAATCTTATGCTCAGTGAGACAGACCGTTTCATCACAGTTATCGCAATGAAAGTGCAGGTGCAGATCTTGTTCCATTTCACAATTGCAACCTGGTTCGCACAGGGCATACTTTGAAATATTGGTGCCATCATCTATTTGGTGCACAATTCGTTTTTCCTCAAAGGTCTTCAGGGTCCGGTACAATGTGGTTCTGTCCGCTTTTGAGAAAGCGTTCTCCATATCGGTCAGGGCAATGGCCACTTCCTTTTCAGCCAAATATTTATAGATCAAAATACGCATCGCCGTTGGGCGTACACCTTTGTTTTCCAATGTTTTTTCAATTTCTGTCATCATATTGTAATTTTATCAATGGCTATGTCCCGCATCCCCTTTTTTCATTTGGGCCATTAAATAGTAGGCATTGTTGTATGCAAATGTAGTATATGGCCCAACGGAATCTACAAAATCGATGGCGACCCAATCCCCGTCATTTGGGCCTGTGCTAATTTCGACAGGTTTGAAGCTCCAGTCATTGCCTTCACGCTCCGCTTTAAAAATATACTTCTTTCCTTCGTTTGAACTTATTGCACTTTCAGGCACCGCAACGGTCTCGGATTTTTGGATTTCAATCCGTCCTTCAACATACATCCCTGGAATCAGCTGCCCTTCCTTGTTCTCGATTTCAGCATGGACGTGTATCGCTTTGGGATTTTGCTCGAAAGTTTTCCCTACGGAATAAATTTTCGCAGTAAGTTCCTTTCCGGGAATGGATTGCACATTGAAGGATACTTGCTGGCCTACCTTTACTTTGTACACATCCTTTTCAAACACCATTAAATCGGCATGGACGTGATGGGTGTCAACGATTTCAAATAGGTCGGTCTGCGGTTCTACGTACTGCCCGGTTTTGACCGCTACTTTTTGGACAAATCCCTCAATGGGACTTCGCAATGCCACCCGTTGGTAAATCGTACCGTTTCTGACCCCGGATGCACTAATGTTCAATTGTTCCAACTGTGCTTCCAATCCTTTTGCCAGGCTTTGGGAGGCCCGGTATTCCGCTTTGGCCTTTTGAAAGTTGGCCCCGCTGCCCACCCCGGCATCATACAGGGTTTTTTGTCTTTCAAATTCCTTTTGCAGAAACTGGCTGTTACTGTAGGCGTTCAGGTAATCGGTCTGTTTCTGGATGATATTGGGGTGGGACAAATAGGCGACCGTTTGTCCCTTTTTTACTTTGTCGCCTTCAATGACCTCTATGGACACCACATTGGCACCCACGACCGTCGTAATGGTCGCTTCATTCTGAGGTGGGACCTCCAGTTGGCCATTGGCTTCCACATACTGCTTCATAACACGTTGGGCAACGGTATCGATTCTCATGTTAAGGTTCCGGCACTGCGCCTCCGTAAGCATGGCTTCTTTGGCTTCACTTTCTTTGTGCATTTCGCCCATTTCAGGTTTTTTTTGCTTTGCTTCTTCAGTATCGGCTTTGGAATTCCCACAGGAAGTAAGAACCAAGAGCATCGTCACGAGCCCGATAACGCTATATTTAAAAAGATTGTTCATTTGTCTATTGTTTAAAATATTGTAATTCAAATACTGATTCTAGATAGTTGTCAAGAGCGTCAAGTGCATCCGTTTCCGTGTTTATGGCATCCCGAATAATCTGTGTGAACGCTGCATAGTCCACCGCACCCTCCGCGTAGGCCAACAACGCTCCCCTGCGCTGCTCTTGGGCAAGCGGCAAGGCCTTGTCCCTATAAAATTGCCACGATGCGCTCCATTTCCGATAGGCTTGCACCGCCTGCCGATATTCGGATTGCAGCTGGCGTTTGGTATAATCCGCATTGGTCTTTGCGATTTCACTTTCAATTTTGGCGGCCTTGGCTTGACTACGCTGTCCACCTGAAAACAAAGGAACCGAAATGCCGGCTTGATAGGTGTAGAACCCGCTATTGCCATTGACCTGTTGCAGTCCGCCCTGAAGGTTGAACTTAGGCAGCAAGTCAGCCCGTGCCGCATCGTATGTCGCCTCGGCCTCCTCGATGCGCCTTTGTGAAAGTTCCAGCGCTGGGTGTTTTCCCAAATCCCCGTCCCATCCTAAAACCGTTACCGCACTTTCATCAAGTTTTTCTGGAACGGAATAGTAGATGTCCGAAAACAACCAAAGATTGAGCTTTTGTAGGGCAATGGCATAATCACTTTCGGCCTGTTGCAGTTGATTGTTGATTTGTAAGGCCTGATTTGTGGCCGATGAATATTCCAGCCGGGAAATGGCCTCTACCTTGAAGTTGAGTTCTATTGCTTTTTTAAACTGTGAATAAATGGAATCCAGTTCACGGTACAGTTCAAATTTCTGTCGTTGTCGATAGGCTTCTGACCAAGCCTTTTTGACCTCCTGTTCCACTTGCAGTTCGGAAAGGTCAAGAGCTGTCTCGGCCAAAGCGATGCGTTGTCTCTGCAAACGCCTTTTTGCACGGATGCTTAAAAGGTCGATATTCTGTTGTCCAACCCCAACCAAGGTATAAATTCCTTGTCCGTCCACAATTTCTTCGCCACCTGTGAAGACCTGGGTATTGCCAAGGTCGTAAGCCATACCTTTTAGGGCGGTTTGTTTTTGGACCTCCCATTGTTTCGCTTTCAACAGCGGGTAGTTTTTCTTGGAAACTTCCACCGCCTCTTCCAATGAAATAGCGGGCAGTGAATCTTTAGGCTGGATCTGCCGTGCATTTTCAAAACCTTCTTGCGCATGCATTTTGGCAGGCAGTGCGGTGGCGAACAAAAGAAGGACCATGACCACAGGGGTAACCCATTTCGGGTCGGGTTTACTCATCCGTTCCGAACGTCCCTCAACCCATTGGTAAAAGATGGGTAGGATAAAGAGGGTCAAGAGGGTCGAAGTTATCAAGCCACCAATGACCACGGTGGCCAAAGGTCGCTGTACCTCTGCCCCGGCCGAAGCCGAAACGGCCATGGGAAGAAACCCTAAAATATCCGTAAAGGCCGTGAGCATAATGGGACGAATCCGTCTTTTGGTGCCTTCTATAATTCTACCTTTAAGATTGGTCACGCCTTCTTCCTTCAGTTCATTGAGACCACTTATCATGACGAGTCCGTTCAGAACGGCCACGCCAAAAAGCACGATAAAGCCGACCCCCGCGGAAATACTAAAGGGCATATCCCTTAACCAGAGGGCGAACACACCGCCAATGGTGGCCATCGGGATGGCGAGGTAGATCATCAAGGTCTGTGGAAAGGACTTTAGCGCAAAATAAATCAATATGAAAATCAGGAACAAGGCAATAGGGACCACAGTTTGCAATCTATTGCTGGCGCGTTCCAGATTTTCGAAAGCTCCACCATACCGAATGTAATATCCTGTGGGCAGGTCAAACTGAGCATCCAATTTTTCTTGGATATCCTCTACAACGGATTTTACGTCACGGTCGCGAATATTGATGCCCACATAGGTCCGCCTATTGGTATTGTCACGGCTTATCTGCATGGGGCCGGGTTCATAACTTACCTCGGCAATTTCCCGTAATGGGATTTGCGAACCATTGGGCAGGTTGATAAACAGGTTCTGGATGTCCTCGATGCCTTGGCGGTTTTCCTCTTGAAGCCTTACGACCAGGTCAAACCGTTTTTCACCCTCGAAGATTACGCCTGCCTTTCCTCCTGCAAAGGCGGCCTGTACCACTTTATTGAGCTGTTCGATCTTTAGACCGTACTGTGCCAATTTATTGCGGTTATAGTCAATGGTGATTTGTGGTAGGCCGTCCGTGGCCTCAACTTTCATATCTGCCACACCGGGAACGGTGGCAATGATTTCCCCCATTTCCTCGGCCTTGCTTGCCAATATGCCGAGGTCTTCCCCGAACAATTTAATGGCCACATCCTCACGAACACCCGTAAGCAATTCGTTGAAGCGCATTTCGATAGGTTGGGTAAACTCAAAATTCACACCGGGAACGATACTGATGGCCTCCTTCATTTTTTCCACCAATTCATCCTTGCTTTCTGCAGATGTCCATTCATCCGTTGGTTTGAGGATAACGAAGATATCGGCGATATCCATGGGCATCGGGTCCGTTGGTACATCGGCGACACCGATACGGCTGAGAACGGTTTCCGCTTCGGGAAATTCGGCCTTCACGATACGTTCAATCTTTGTCGTGGTTTCGATGGTTTCCGACAGGGAACTGCCGGGTTTCAAGATCGCGTGAAAGGCAATATCGCCTTCGTCCAATTGCGGGATAAACTCACCACCCATTCTCGTAAAGACGAAAATGGCAATGGCAAAAATGGCAATGGCAATGCTTACGACCACTTTGGCCTTGGAAAGTGATTTGGTCAACAACGGTTCATATTTCTGCTCAATCCAATGCACGAACCTATCGCCATAGGATTGTTTTTTGGATTTTGGCGGCCGTAGGAACAATGCCGAAACCATGGGCACATAGGTAAGGCACAATAGCATGGCCCCGATCATGGCGAAAATGAAGGTGAGGGCCATGGGCCGGAACATTTTCCCTTCGACGCCCTCCAAGGCTAAAATGGGCAGGAACACGATCAGAATGATCAGCTGGCCAAAGAAAGCGGCGTTCATCATTTTTTTGGAGGCCTTAGCGGCGATGTCATCCCGTGTTTCTGCACTAACGCCATTCTTTTTGACCACATAGGAGTACATTAAAAAAACGGTGCCCTCTACGATGATCACCGCACCATCCACAATGATTCCAAAATCGATTGCCCCCAAGCTCATCAAGTTTGCCCATACGTCAAAAACATTCATCAGAATAAAGGCAAACAAAAGGGATAAGGGTATGGTCGAAGCCACAATGAGTCCGCCACGCCAATTTCCCAATAACAAGGCCAACACGAAGATCACGATAAGCCCACCTTCCAAAAGGTTCCCCGTTACCGTGCCTGTTGTCTCGGCGATCAATTCGCTGCGGTCAAGGAAAGGTTTGATGGACACTCCTTCAGGAAGGGACCGTTGTATCTGTTCCACACGTCGGGTCACGTTCTCGATCACCTCGTTGGAATTTGCCCCTTTGAGCATCAAGATCATTCCGCCCACAGCTTCACCCTTTCCATCTTTGGTAAGCGCACCATAGCGTACTGCACTTCCCATGCTTACCTTACCTATATCCTTCACTTTGATGGGAATGCCATTAACGGCCTTGACCACCATGTTTTCAATATCCGATATGGTCCTGGCCAGTCCTTCACCACGAATGAAGTTGGCTTGGTGGTTACGCTCGATGTAGGCCCCACCTGTATTCTGGTTGTTGTTTTCAAGGGCCGAGAACACTTCTGTAATGGTAATACCAATGGCGCGAAGTTCGTCCGGGTCAACCGCCACTTCGTATTGCTTTTTGTTTCCGCCAAAGGCGTTTACCTCAACCACGCCGGGTACCATGGCCATCTGTCTCCGTACAATCCAGTCCTGCATCGTTCGCAGTTCCGTTGCCGAATATTCACCTTGATGTTCATCATCTACTTCAAGGGTATATTGGTAGATTTCGCCCAATCCCGTTGAAATTGGCCCCATAACGGGTTTGCCAAAGCCAGAAGGGATCTGTTCCTGAACCTCGGGCAGTTTTTCGGCTACAAGTTGTCTGGGCAAATAAGTGCCCACCTCATCGTCAAATACAATGGTCACCACAGAAAGCCCAAAACGGGAAACAGAGCGGATTTCCTTGACATTGGGTAGGTTGCTCATCGCAACTTCCACGGGATAGGTCACGAATTGCTCAATATCCTCTGTTCCCAGATTAGGTGATTGAGTGATGACCTGCACTTGATTATTGGTGATATCCGGTACGGCATCGATGGGAACTTGGGTCATGCTATAAACGCCCGCACCAATCAATGCGAGGGTCAGCAGACCTATAATAAATTTGTTATTGATTGAAAAATCAATGATTCTGTTGATCATATAAAATGTGTTTTAATTCAGTTGAACCAATGCAATAGGGTTGCAAGTATGAGGGAACAGGTCTTTGAAAAGTTCAAAGTCCATAAACCTCATAATCGGATATAGCTATCCTGTAAAACTGAATTAAACCTGTGGAGGTTGAAATAGTGGGTCGGTAAATTCCTTGCCCAATCCTTCAAAATGGGTGAAATCCTCTTCAAGGTAAGTCTCTTGAAGCGGCTGGAATCGAGCTATACCAAAATCCACCGTGTGCACATGGCAGCAATGGCAGTGGCAAAATGGTGAGCATAGTTCACAATTCTCGCTGTGTTCACCATCAAATTGAACCAGATAAACACCTTGGGAGTCTTCTGTTACGTTACCCGCATCACTGCAAGGAACCACATTGAGTGCCAACACGTAGATGGATAATATGACGGTAAAAAATTTCACTTTGCAAAGATAACAGAACTTTGGTGCAACTGCATTGCAAAATCCGGAAAGGACCTATTGAAGATTTAGTGTGTGGAACCAAGAGCATTCCATTTCAAATTTCAAAGGATGATCAAATGGGGCAATCCGGACCATCCAAAATTCAAGACAGGAAATTTCCAATCCATACCGACCCCCAAAAGGCTATGGCTTTACCAGAGTACGTCCCAATCCCAATTCGTCTGGAAAAAATCAAAGTATCCAAGAACGCTCATGATAGCCGAAAAAATAAATCACTGCTGGAACAAGCCACTACAACTGCCATGGATCACGAAACAAAGTACAGTTGGCAAGTGGAACAAGCAAACGTTCCTTGTAATGGACAGGTGTCCAACTGACCGTAATAAACGGTCTTAATCATAGTACAAAATGGTGGCCTAAAAGATTCAATTTATGTAGCGGGCAGTACTAAAGGCCACGTGGGATGTATAAAAGTCCTATTCAAAAGGGGGAAGTTGACCTGTAATGGGATGCTTCCTTGAAGGATAAGCCAGTCGTTCCATAAACCGGTCATAAAAAAACAATTTATTTAAGCATTTGCTTATATAATGATATAACCTTATCTTTAATAAAATTTTTATCATGGCCCTTGAAATAAGTTGCACCCGCGCCGAGGCAGACCAAAAGCAGTTGATGCGCTGTCGCGAGACACTACGGATGAGTTCGAATTCAATCAACACTATTGGTAAGGTACTGGCCCTAGCAGGAAATGAGACCAGATTGAAGATTCTTTTCCTGCTGAACAAGGAAGGTGAGCTCTGCCCTTGTGATTTTTCAGATATACTGGAAATGACCGTACCCGCAATTTCGCAGCATATCCGTAAGATGAAGGATGCTGGTCTAATTACCTCCAGACGGGAAGGCCAAACCTTGTATTACTCACTGGTAAAAGGCCAAAGCGAGGTGTTGGAAGGCATATTCAGCAGGCTTCAGGAAAACAAAAAAGTTGCATAGAATGAACATAGAAAGATCATCATATTCAGCAATGTTCACTGGAGTTTTTACAGCGATCACAGCTTCATTATGCTGCATCACACCTGTGCTTGCATTGATTGCGGGCACCAGCGGAATGGCATCTACCTTTGCATGGCTGGAAGCTTTCAGACCATTTTTTATAGGCCTGACCGTATTGGTACTTGGATTTGCCTGGTACCAGAAGCTAAAGTCAAAATCGCAGCAAGAAATTGATTGTGCCTGTGAAAATGATGTAAAACCTTCTTTTCTACAATCAAAAAGGTTCCTGCTGTTTGTTACCCTCTTTGCGGGACTGATGCTGGCATTTCCATATTTCTCAGGGCTTTTTTATGCCCAACCGACCAAGGAAATCATATATGTGCCCCAGGACAACATGGTAGATATAACCTTTACAGTGGAAGGAATGACCTGTTCCGGCTGCGAAAACCACATTGAGAGCGAGGTCAACAAATTGGACGGTATCGTTTCAGTAAAAGCAAGCTATGAAAAAAGCAATACTACAGTTAAATATGACCGTACCAAAGTTACGGAGCAACGAATCATAAAGGCCATCAACAATACGGGCTATAAGGTTTCTGAATAATATGGATACAAAAATATTATCTACCATTACCTGTCCGAAATGTGGGTACCAAGAAGAGGAAGAAATGCCAACCGATGCTTGCCAGTACTTTTATGAATGTAAAAACTGTCACGAAGTAATTCGACCTAAAGAAGGCGATTGCTGTGTTTTTTGTTCCTATGGCTCTGTCGCCTGTCCACCCATACAGAATAAATCTTCCTGTTGTTGACGAGAATAGTGGTAGACCAACCTTTTCACAACCATATATTGCAGATAAAATATAAATTATGATACCAAAAGATTTAAGCCAGGACATCAAAACGAGACTTCAAAGCATCAATGGACAGGTAAACGGTTTGGTCAGGTTATTGGACGAAAGTTCCGACCCCGAGAAGATTTTGGTACAGTTCAAAGCAGTGAAGAACGCCTTGGACAAGGCACATCACCTGCTCCTCGATGAGACCTATCGAAAGACCCTCGCCATCAAGATATCTGAGACTGTCGAGGCCTGTCCAGGAAATTGCGGCAATGAAGAACGTATCGAATTTATACGAAAGCAATTTCCAGATTTGGAATTGGACAGCCTAACGGAAAAGATGAAGGAGATAGATGCGCTCAAGGCCAAACTCGAAAACCACAAAAATGCCTGACCTCCCCATAATCAGAACCGATTTGATGGCCTGCACGATGCGGGCTTTTTTTTTGAAATTTTATTTGGAGACCACCCTACCCATCATTCTACCTTTGATGCATTGTTTGAATTCCATGTCGTGTACAGGAAATTTTAAACTATTTAAAAAACAGAAACATGAAACGTCAAGTAGAAGTATTTACGGCCAATTGTCCGGTCTGTGACCCCGTGGTCAAAAAGATAAAGGAACTGGCCTGCGATACATGTGAGGTAACGACCTATGATCTGGTCAGGCTATGTGAGGACAAGACCTGTCTTGATAAGTTGGATGAATACGGCATCAAGAAAGTGCCTGCTGTGGTCGTGAACGGTGAGCTCTTGGAATGCTGTAAGGATTCGGCCATTACCGAAATGGAATTGGTGGAAGCAGGAATTGGGCAGTCATAATTGAAAAGTGTTTGCATATGATTTGCAGAATATCCCTGAACATTCGCTATGTCAAATTGATATTGCTATTGGCCATATCAGGATCGGTGATGGCCCAGGGCCACGGCCCCCTCTATGGGCTACAGACACCGACCCTTGCCAAAGGCGGTGTGGATTTGAACGTGGCCGGGATGAGCCTAGGCACAGAAACCGAAACCTCCTATATGTTGCGCTACCTATTTTCCTATGGCATTACAGAAGATCTACAGGTAAACCTTACCACGCCCACACTGATAGAACGGTTGGGCGAGACGCCAAGGACACGGGGCAATAGCAATATGCCCGCCAATGGGGATATCGAGGCTTCCCTTTGGTACCGTTTTTTCTCGAACGCCTTTGGTGTGGGAAAGCGGTTTGAGTCCACTGCCATCGTGGGTGTTTCCACTCCTACCGATAATGTCAGGGGACAGGTCAATGTCGGCAACGCTATACATGCAGCCATTTCCACGGGCTATGCCTCACGCACTTGGTATGCATGGATCGGTGGCGGTTACCAATATTATTTTGAAAGAGATGACGAACGATTGGGCGACCTGCCCTATGCGAGTGCCGTTGTGGGGTACCGGCCCAATATCTTTTTGGGTGATTACCCAAAACCCGATTGGCGCATCTTTATCGAATCATTGGCCGAATTCCCTGGAGTCAATAAAATTGATGGACAACTGGATTTGAGCGATACGCGCAGTACAAAGGTTTTGGTGGGACCTTCTTTCCTAGGACTTTACGGTGCTTGGGGCATATCCTTTGGTGCGATGGTTCCAGTAGTACAGGATTTGACACCCGGTTGGGTAAAAGAAAGGTATCGGATTGCCGTAAATTTAAGTTATTGGTTGTAAACACAGTATAAATTAAAAAGCACATATAATGAAAAACATCAAAATGATGGCCCTGATCGGTATTCTTGGAATAGGCACGATAAGCGGCCAAATCGCCAGGGTTGACCAAGAAGTCTATGGAATGGACTGCGCGCCCTGTGCCTATGGATTGGAACGCGGGTTGAAAAAGATGGACGGGCTTCAGGAGGTTCGCGTCAGCCTGAACGATGGAAAAGCGTATTTGGGATTGGCCGAAAAAAATGACCTTACCTTACGTAGCATTCAGGAAGAGGTCAAAAAGAACGGTTTTTCGGCAAAGAAAGCCGAAGTGGTTCTAATGGGTAACGCAACGAAAGAGGATGGCCAATGGTACATCGAGACCGATAACGAACGGTTTGCGGTATCGCAGGATACATCAATCGAATTGGTTCAAAAATTGGCGGTGGGCAGGACAACGCTAAGTGGCACGGTACAGGATGAAGATGATGATAATCTCTCGGACCAATGGGAGATCATACTGTCCAAAATAGAATAGGCCTTATGAAAGTAATTCTCAAAATGGTATTGGGCACCAGCTTGGTAGCGGCCCTTCTTCCGGTAATGTGCTGTTTGGCCCCGACCTTGTTGTCGGTCGTGGCGGGACTGGGTTTCTTGGGTGGGAATTTTGAATGGGTACATCCCGTGCAGCCCTATCTGACCACTATTTCGGCAGGAACGCTTGGGTTCGCCCATTTTAAAAACATCAAAAATGAAAGGAAATGTGGGAATGCAGGTCCTTGTCAAAACCATGGACAAAAGCACCACATTAATTCGTGGACGCTTTGGACCGTTACATTTCTGGTTTTAATACTTACGATAGTAAACTATGGATATGAATATTAGACCCGCACATATTATTCAGGTTGTTTTTTTACTGTCCCTTATGTCAAGTTGTGAGCAGCCCGAGAAACAATGGCAGTTCGAACGGAAGATCATGCTGCCCGAGAAAGCCCGACCCTTGGCTTTGGCCAAAGATGGTGATGCGATATGGTTTTCCGATCCTGATTATTTTAGGCTTTACAAGATCGACCGGGACGGAGAGCTGTTGGATTCGATTACTGGTATCCAGCGACCAATGAACATCCATACTGACAATGGCACCCTGTTTATTCCCGAATTTTTGACGGACACCATCTGGCAATATAGAGATGACAAAAGATGGCCTTTGAAACTATCCAAAAGACCACAGGCCCCAGCAGGGGTTTCCATTTACGGAGATACAGTTCTTGTAGCCGATTTTTATAACCACCGAATCATCGTACAGACACCGAATGAATGCTTCACTATTGGTAGGCAGGGGCACAAAGATGGGGAGCTGTACTATCCGATAGACGTAAAGATGAAGGATAACAGGATATATGTGGCCGATGCGTACAACAGCAGAATACAGGTCTTCGGGTTCGATGGAACACACCTAAAAACCATTGGTGGAAATGAAAAAATGAACGTCGCTTCCGGTATTGCAATGGGGGGAAGGGAGTTCGCAATTACCGACCAAGAAAATGGCCGGGTGTTGATTTACAACTTTGATGGATCATTGCGGCAAGTCTTGACCGAAAGCATCAAGTATCCAACGGATGTGCAATTCGACGGGGAATACCTATACAGCACGAATTTTAAGGAGAACGCAATTTTAATCTGGTCCAGAAAATAGTGGGGACATTGGACAATTCACTTGTTCCTTAAAAAGTTCGCTTTACAAAACGACCATCCTTTAAACTGAGCGGGAAACCGATTAAGCCATTACTGAAAACAAGATTCCCAGAATCATGTTTTTGTCCCAAATTTCAAGGTTCACTTTCCCGCTTGTTGTTTGAACAATCCAATCGAAAAACGTAAATGATCGAACCTTCATTGATTTAAAATATCAGAACCATTGTTCTACGTATACGGACCAGGACCCTTGACCTCTTTAATCAAAAAAATCCAATGTGTTTCTAAGTATGCCGTATCATCTGTGAGCCCTATCGTAGGGAGTCCGAACCATCATTCCATGAAGTCGGCATTGTATTGGGCCTGTTTGACCCAAGTAGGGTTTGACGTATGCCAATTGTTATATTACTGAAACAAATAATAAATCCTTAAATCTTAATTTTTATGAAGACCCTTTTGAAAAACTTGGGAATTATCTTTGGAACAATGCTTTTGATAGTATCCTGTAGTGACAACAATGAAAATGACAATGTAGAGAAGGAATCTTATCAAACAACCCTTAAAATGACCGATGCACCCATTGACAATGCGAACGTGGAAGCTGTGTTCATCACGGTCTCCGATGTAAAGGTGGACGGAAACTCCATTGAGGGGTTCTCCAAGACCACTTTTGACCTTTCGGCCTTGGTCAACGGGCAGACCAAAACTTTGGGCAATCTTGACATGGAAGCGGGAACCTATTCCAATTTGGAACTTGTACTGGACTATGATTCCGATATGGATGGCAATGCCCCGGGATGTTATGTGGAAATGGCCGATGGGACCAAGGACAAGATCGCGTCGACCTCACAGTCCATCAATATCACTGATAGTTTCGAGGTCTTTGCCACCAATACCAATGAGATCATCATCGATTTCGACCTGCGAAAGACCATAAAGGAAGAACAGGGGACCTTGGAATCAGACTTTGATTTCGTGACGCTTTCAGAGCTTTCCGCAGGTATTCGGACCGTAAACAAAGAAGCGACGGGAGAGATTTCGGGTACGGTCAACGATTCCCAAGATACTTCCGATAAAATTGTGGTGTATGCCTATGAAAAGGGCACATACAATGCCGAAGTGGAGACCCAGGGCCAGGGTGAGAG
The DNA here is from genome assembly GCF_051494225.1 of Flagellimonas lutimaris. Classification (GTDB taxonomy): domain Bacteria; phylum Bacteroidota; class Bacteroidia; order Flavobacteriales; family Flavobacteriaceae; genus Flagellimonas; species Flagellimonas lutimaris_A. Next base: position 17,811 of record NZ_JBNPYE010000003.1, read on the forward strand.
CAGTATCAGGTTCGCCAATGCCGTGACCAGTGCTGAAGTGGGCGGAATCAACAACTCCTATAGCCTTAACTTTTTGGCCGAAGGGGAGTATGAACTCATCTTTGCTTCCTATACCCAAGATGGTACTGAGTTTTATTTCAACTCACAATTGGAAGTGGAGTCCACCACAGGTCTCGACCTGGGGGCCATCAATATCACATCGGCCCTACAGTTGAGCGCCAATGTCACCGTGACCGGGACCGCTTCGCTATAGGCAATCCCATCGATTATAACAAGAAAAGCCCCAGAACGGGGCTTTTTTTATGGTCAAAGGTTTTATTTGCCACCATTGGCCTGTAAATCTGCCAAACAGGCTGCATCCAATCCTGGAATGGTGCCGCCACTAATCATATTGATGAGCCCCTCACCGGTTTCCGCTGTCCAATACATCAGACAATCCTCAGTGGTACAATGCTTTCCGTGTGTCTCATCCTGATGCGTACTTTGCAATGGGGTACCGGCATTTACCAATCCCAATAGATGTCCAAACTCATGGTCAAGGACCGTGGTCTCCAGAACCGTAGTGCTCGGGGCCAAGGGTTGTCCGCTAAATTCCCGGATGGTATCTGCAAAGATGACAAAGGAGGTGTTCCTGTAGGCTACCCCCAATACGGAACCGTTTTCCGTGTTCTCGGAATATTCCCCATCAATAAAAAGGCCAAAAACCTTTAGGATACCCTCTTGGTTATAGGCTGTACGTATATCATCCTCCAAGTTCCTGATATCCGTAATGGAATAAACGGCCTGCCCCGAGGATGAAATCTCTGTAAGCGCAATGGTAACCCCATCGGGTTTATGGAGCCGTTCCATCAAGAAGGACTCAAAATTGTCCAAGGTTGTTGCACTGGGCTTTAGACCTTCCACATAGAATATTTCAAGGTGCAGTGCTGGAAAACGGGAACCATCCAACAGATCTGCGGCCGAATCCCCGACGGACTTACGGTTCTGTGAAACATCCATTGTGTCGTTCAATCCATTTCCATCATCCGCTTGTCCCGAGTCGGCACTGCAGCCAAGACCCAAAATACCAAGCAATCCCATTAAACAAATGGAACAAAATCTTTTTCTTACATGTAATTCCATATTTACCCAACGGCAGATAAAAAAGGATAGTATGCCCTTGTCCCGTTTATTTTTAAACCATATTCCCTCGACCTAACGTTTCGAAAGACCTTTTTGGACAATCGCCTGAGCACCACCTTGCGGTGGCAAAATATCGATCTTTTGCTTTTGGGCAGCAAAGAGTAGCTTTCACGACCTTTGGGGAAGGGGAATTTTTTACCACCATCAAATATATCATTGTGGTGGACATAATTATCCCAAGTCTATCCTATACCTTCAGTAACGCAAAGAACAAATCGCGGTTCATTGATAGTGAGTTTGGCAAAAAAGAATTTTAAAAGTAATACCCTAGATAAAAAACATGTCCCCCACTCTTTTTTTGGTGTCCATGCCCATAATGGAACCATAGGTTTAATTAAGGGAAGGGATAAAGGAAGCTATCCCATTACCTTGGTCCATTCAGTAGAACCCTGGGAGCACAATAATCAGTTGGACATTATAGCTTACATAACGATGTAGATAAACAATGGATGTCCAAAAAAAAGAGACCTGGTGACAGGCCCCTTCCATCAATCTTTGTTAATCCTCAATTGCCTTGGCCTGCTGCTCCAGGGCAACTACCCTTTCCTTGATCCGTGCTTCTCGCTTTTGCCGACTTTCGACATAGGTTTCTTCAATGGCCGAGATCTTGTCCTTGTAAAAGGATAGCATCGCCACATAGAAGGATTGGTTGGTCATGTCATTGGTATGGTTGCTTTCCCCAAGGTGTACCTGCCTGGTCAACAAAAACCGTATCAGTTTATAGAAGGCCTCTTTCTTGAAGTTTTGTTTGAACCGGGCCACCAGCTCCTCTCGGGACAATTTGGAATCCTCCCCAATGAACCCCTCAAAATGTTCCCTTTGACTATAATATCCAATGTTGTTCTCGAACAGTGAGATGGAGATGGCCACCATTTCATCCGTGGTCAAAGGTTTGTTCCTATTGATGTAATCCGTTTCCCGGATCATATCCACCACTTCCTTGAACTGGTGGTTGTTCTCGATCTGTTTTTTCCTAAGTTCCCGTGCATGAATCTTGATGATCTGTTCCTCTGGGGAACATTCGGCCATCTTCCGTTCCTCCAAGGACTTGGCACCTGAACTTCCATTATTGGTTTCTTCCCTGACCTTTACAAAAATGGACTGTGTCAAGTAGGTATCCGTTTCCAGTAGAATACCCTTTTCAAATCCATTTTCCACGGCCTTGTCCCATGCCTCCTTTTCCTCGGTGAAGGATTCCAAAGCTTCGTCAAGGAATTCAGCCAATTCTTCCTCGGTGTATTCATAGTGCCGGTGCTCTTCTTTAATGCTTTTCATGGTAGGCTCAACAGGCTCCTTTAAAATTTCGAATTCATTGGTCAAATGTACTTCTAGACCTTCTTTTTCCATTTGGGCCATGACCCACTGGTTGCGTTCCTCGTCCACCCAATATTTGTTGATGTTGGGCACCAGTTTCAATCCTTCCTTTTTTACTCTTTTCAGGAGTTGCAAAAAGGTCTTTGTCTTTTTGTTCTCAAAACAGGAGGTCCGGGTACAGACCATCTTCCCTTCCCCGAACAAGTTGCCTTGGTTGGCAGCGTTGAAAGGGCAGGCAACACATGCCCCTGCTTTGGGCAATAAGGTCTTATCTGTCACATCAAAGCTGGCCTTGGTCAGGTCAAAGGTTCGGCTCTCGATCATCCGTTTGATTCGATGTTCCTGAAATTTCCCTTCCAGGCTTTCCAATAACATCTGTTGTTCGCCGGGCTCAAAAAGTGCCACTGCGACTCCCAAGGACAAGGTCATTTCCCCATTTCGGACAAAGGCCTTGAATCCCTCGATTAAACCGGCCAATTTGATACGCTGGCGGATAAAGTTCTCCGAACGCCCGAGACGTTTGGCAATCTCAACGGGTTCGTAACGGTCCAACAAAAATTGGATGGCCTCGGCCTCCTCAGTAGGTTCCACATCTTTCCTTTGGAGGTTTTCGATGATCTGGACTTCCAAAATTTCAGAGCCCGTATATTCCCTTATCATGGCTGGAATAGTAGACAATCCTGCCAATTTACTGGCTCGAAATCGCCTTTCACCCATGATGATGATATAGCCGTCATCAGATTTTCTCACAGTGATGGGCTGCAATACACCATGCTCGGCAATACTCTGTGCCAAATGATTGAGACTTTGTTCATCCAAGGTTTTTCTGGGTTGTGTCGGATCTGGCGAAACCAAACCGATTTCCAACATCTGGATCTGTGGAACAGAGTACTGTTCCTTCTGCGGTGCGGGTCGGTTTGCTTTTGATGATTGGTCCGCATTCCTTTTGCTTGTCGTTCTTTGTTTTGTTTGTGCTTCCATGATTTTTTGGATTTTTGGTTAAACAATATTTGAGCGGAAACCAAGCGGAAGACAAAATTTTGGAGTGGCAAGGAAACGGAATAAACAGTGACCATCGGAACGGTTTTATGCCGTCCCTTGTCCGAGAAAATAGTGCGAGCTTAACTTTCGGGAATATTGGTAAGAAAATAAAAGTTATAAGGCAAAATTCAAGCGTTGGTGCCTGATGTGATTTATAATGGTTTCAAAAGCGCTCCTTGGGAACCCAATGGTTGCCCTTACCATGCATATAGACAAGTTTAAGAATTTTGGCCCAAGAGCACACTGTTCATTAATTTGTTTATAACACACCGTCGACCAAGCCCCTACCCCATTGACTTTCTTCCTGGAAAAAACTAACTTCACTACATGGTAAACATCGGTGTTCATGAGCTATTTTGATATTTCGAGTGAATTGTGAACACCGATGTTTACCATGTGGAAAATTTGCCTAGTGCTGTTGGTCAAGACCAACAGCACTAGGTTTACACCCTCCATCTTTTGTAATTTTCACTCTTGTCTCCCCAAAAATTTATTCGTCACATTTTTTTACTAAATTTGTGACAAAAAATAAGTTACAAAATGCCCATACCCACTGAAAAACTTATAAAAAATTCAATTTCGAACCATAAGCGTGGAAAAATTTTTTTCCCGAAAAACTTTTCCAAATTCGGTACATCTGAAGCGATAAGGCAAGCATTGAAAAGGTTAGAGGACAAAGGTTTTTTGATCCGATTGGCCCAAGGCATTTATCTATATCCCAAAGAACACAAGCTACTTGGGACGTTATATCCGTCTTTGGAAGAAATTGCCAAAGCAATCTCTAAAAGGGATAAGGCCAGAATTATTCCCACTGGGATTCAGGCGCTCAACCAACTGGGGCTTTCCACACAGGTACCTTTGAATTTAGTTTACTTGACGGACGGAACTTCCCGTACCATATCCGTTGGGGAAAATACAATAAAGTTTAAAAAGGCTTCCCCTAAAATTCTAGCCGTCAAGAGTGAGACCAATATTCTTATCATGCAAGCCCTGCGCCAATTGGGCAAACACAATATAGATGACAAAACCTTGGAGAAAATAAATATGATACTCCAAAAGGTTGATAGAGAATCAATAGTTCATGATATGAAGCTAGCTCCTGTTTGGATTTCTGAAATTATGCAAAATTCACTATCAAAAAGGGAACCGACATGAAGGAATGGTTTGATTTATCCGAACAGGACAGAAGAGAAGTGATTGTTCAAACAAGTATTTTAAAAGGCCTTCCACAGGCGGCCATAGAAAAGGATTGGTGGGTGGTCGCTGTCCTTCGCACCCTATTCGAAACCAAATATTCAAACCATCTGGTTTTCAAAGGAGGTACATCCTTGAGCAAGGCATGGAGACTTATTGAGCGCTTTTCGGAGGACATAGATCTGGGTATGGATAAATCCTTTTTTGAATTTGAGGGAGATCTTTCCCGAAAACAGGTTAAAAAACTTAGAAAGGCATCATGCAAGTTTGTGAGCGAGATACTGCCACAAGATTTAGAGGATAAGCTTCATGAAATGGGCATCAAGGATTTTACCATCCATGTCCGCGATTTTGAAGAATCAGATACTGATCCCTTGGCCATTGAAATCCGCTATAAGTCATTGGTCGACAAGGTTCCCTATTTAGAACCCAGAATACTGGTTGAAATAAGCTCCAGGTCACTTCGGGGACCCTTTGAAAATAGAGAGGTTATATCGTTTATTGGGGAAATGTACAAAGGCCTATCCTTTGCTGATAAAGCCGTTTATATACCCACAGTTTTGCCTCAACGCACATTTTTGGAAAAACTGTTCCTATTGCATGAGGAATTTCAGAAACCAAAAGAACGGGGACCAATAAGAGGTCATCGAATGACAAGGCATTTATATGATGTATCCAGAATGATGGATACAGGATTTGGGGAATCGGCAATAAAGGACAAAGCATTGTACGACAAAATTGTGGCACACCGAGAAGTATATGCACGAATATCTTGGATCGATTATTCAAAGCATGGTTATAAAACTTTGAATTTCATTCCACCTGAAGAAGTTATGGCAGAATGGGAAGAAGATTATGCGGAGATGAAAGAGAGCATGTTCTATGGTAAAACGGAAAGCTTTAAAGATTTAATCAACAAGCTAACCGGCTTGAGAGATAGGTTTAATTCAGCCTAGTTCATTTTGATTCCAATTGTTCTCAAATAGCCCAGAAACAGGACTCAAATGTTAAAGTAGCGTTGAAGTAGAGTCCCTTTCCGCGACAGCTGACTTTTGACCCCTTGAAACTAAGTGTCCTGTCTTATCTGTTGAAGTCGAACTGCATTCGATATTGCGCATAAAACAACCCGCTCATCAGCAAAAACTGCTTTCCTGAAAGGTATTCTAAATAGAAATAACAATACCCCTACAGCTCTACCGTACAATTCTCAAATTGGGAACCCCACTGTTATCTTGAATTTTATGGCTGCTCTCATCCAATATGTTTTTCAATTGGGCCATGTCCTTACTGATTTTCTTTTCCACCACCCTTGCATACTTTTGGGTCGTAGAAAGCTTGGTATGCCCCAAGAGCTTGGAAACGGTCTCTATGGGTACGTCGTTCATAAGGGTGATTGTTGTTGCAAAGGTATGTCTGGCCACATGGAACGTTAGGTGCTTATCAATATTTGCCCTTTGTGCAATGATCTTTAGGTATTGGTTCACCTTTTGATTTGAGTACACAGGAAGAACAATATCTTCATTTTTGGGAAAATCCGCATACTTCTCCAAGATTTTCTTGGCTTTGGTCAATAGGGGGACCTTGACTTCGGTCTTGGTCTTTTGGCGCTTTACATCGATCCATAGTTCCCCATCGATGCCGGATACGATACCGTTGGGTTTGAGAAGTTTGATCTCAATGTAGCTCAGTCCAGTATAGCATGCAAAAAGGAAAATATCGCGGACCAGTTCCATCCCCTTTTCCTCGAATTTCAATTGGCCCAGTGCCAAGATTTCCTCCTCTTCCAGAAAAGCACTGTCATAATCCTCCATTTTCACTTTATAGAGGTTGAAGGGATTCTTGGGGATGCAATCAAATTTATAGGCCATGGTCACCAATTTCTTGAACCGTAGCATATGTTTCATGATGCCATTGTTGTTCAATGTTTGGAACGACTTGATGGGTTCGCAGTTCCGCAGGAAGTTTTCAAATTCAATCAAAAAGGCATAGTCAATGGAGGCCAACCCAATATCGGGCACCCGATATTTTTTGGCAATGAAACGTTTCAGGTAGGTCTCTGTAGAAGAATAGTTCTTGACTGTCCCTTTGGCCAGTTTGGGCAACTCATAGGTTCGGTTATACTCCAAAAGGTCCAATAGGGTGAGCATCACCTTGTCCTTCCCCAGATATCTAAGCTTGATGGATTGTGCCGTTATAAAGTTGCTCTCCGCACAGAGTTGTCGATGGCATTCCAGTAATTTTGCCCGGACGTCGTCCAAATATTTGTTGACAACAACGGATTCACTGGCCCTATGGTCCATTTTTCCCAAAATAGGACACCATCGTTCTTCAAAAGTTGATCGATGGACACTGAGATCTGCATTTTTTCCTTTACATCTGATTCGGACATAAATTGGAAAACGTCCATCTTTTTTTCTTCCTGATTTTTTCAGCCAAAAACTGATACTGAAGGCGTTAGAGGTATTCATGTGTTCTCGCTTTAAGTTAAACTTTGGATTAAGCGAAAGTCAAATCACACGAAAAATCAATTACAGAAGTACAATTTAGGGAATTTTTCCCGACAAAAATAGGACACTCTATAGGACATCCTCATCGATGGTTTCAGATGGAAATAAAAAAAACCAGAAAAAATTAATTTTCTGGTTTTCAATTAATTAAGGTTTTACTTAGTGTCATAAAACCATGGTTCGTCGGGATGACTGGATTCGAACCAGCGACCACGCGCACCCCATGCGCGTACGCTACCAGACTGCGCCACATCCCGAAATTGGACTGCAAAAATATAAATTTTGGCAACAATTAATCACAGACTGCTCAAAACTTTTATTGTTTTTCAACTTCCTTATTTTTTCTATTGCCCAAAAGTAAATTACGCTAAAAAGTGATTTCTTTTTAGAATTAGCATCCCAAAACTAGTCAAGTCACTACTAAACAGCCTAGTACCTCTATTTTAATGATGTTCGTCATTGTACTGACGAAGTAATCTCCTTAGTTTAATAAATCCATCATACCTTAATAAACAATAAAAAGATCATGGTGACCGAAGAAATAAAAATCTCCCTTAAAGGCACCACCTTAGAAGGCGACCTTACCTTACCTACGAATCCAAAGGGGTTGGTAATTTTCTCCCATGGAAGTGGTAGTAGTCGGTTTAGTCCGAGAAATAACTACGTTGCAAATATTCTTCAGGCCAAGGGAATAGCTACTTTGCTTTTTGACCTATTGACCGAGCAAGAGGATAGCATTTATCAAAACCGGTTTGACATTAACAAACTTACTAATCGGCTCATTCAAACCACGCAATGGATTTATCATCAAAAAAATACCACAGGGTTACCCTTGGGGTATTTCGGGGCCAGTACCGGAGCGGCATCTGCGCTTCGGGCCGCAGCTTTCTTTGAGAACTCCATAAGTGCAGTTGTCTCCCGTGGAGGACGCCCCGACCTAGCCCTCGATGATCTCGACAAAGTAAAAGCCCCTACCCTATTGCTTGTTGGGGGACTTGACACCAAGGTAATCTGGCTAAACCAAAAAGCTTACGAAAAACTTGAATGTTTAAAGAAAATGGAAATTGTTCCTGGCGCCAGTCATCTTTTTGAAGAGCCCGGAAAGCTCGAAACAGTCGCCGATCTGGCCGCCTTATGGTTTGATAAATGGTTTGGAAAAACAAAAGAAGATGTTTCAGGATAGAATAGATGCCGGCCTACAATTGGCAAACAATTTACAGCAGTTTAAAGATGGGAATGTTGTGGTTCTTGCCATTCCCAGAGGTGGACTTCCTTTGGGAGCTATTGTTGCCAAAACTCTCCATGCCCCATTGGACGTAGCCCTTTCAAAAAAAATAGGACATCCTTACAACAAGGAATATGCCATTGGCGCCGTAAGTTTGAATGACATTATTTTAAGTGACTTACCCCGCATAGATAAAACATACATTTCGCAAGAAACCGAAATAATAAGGCAAAAACTGAGAAAAAGGTTTGACCAATACTATCGAAACAGTTCTCCCTTGAATTTAATGGGGAAAACCGTAATCATTGTAGATGATGGTGTAGCCACCGGAAACACCATTAAAATAACGGCTCAAATGATTCATAAAGAACGGCCTGAAAAAGTTATTGTGGCCATTCCTGTTGCTCCAAAAAGTGCGGTTGAAAATATGAAAGCATCCAACTATATTGATGAAGTAATCTGTTTGGAAATCCCTTATAACTTTCATGCAGTCGGTCAGTTTTATGATGAGTTCAAAGAAGTTACCGATGAAGTGGCCATCCAATTATTGGAAAAAACACGCGAGGCCTACAATCCTTAAAATTCACGATGACGTTTTAGCAATAGGGTTTTCTAACCAAAAAAATATGGTCCAAACAAAATTTTGTTTGGACCATATCCTTTGAAAGCAAAAGTCCTAATCACCATCTATACCGAAAGTAACCTTGGTATTGACACGGTATTCCGAAATTTTACTTTCCTTTACGCTAACCTGCATATCCTGAATATATACAGATTTAATGTTCCTTACCGATTTTGATGCCTCATCAATAACATTCTGGATGGCATCTTCAAAACTCTCGGTGGAGTTACCTAAAATTTCAATAACTTTTAATACTGCCATAGTAATGAATTTAAAAGTTCATTAAACGAACACCAACCACTATCTTCTATAGAAAGTGACCTTTTTCATCCACTTTTACCCTTAATACCTTATCTCCATTTTCCAATTTCAATTTGTATTTTTTTGTAACACCTTTTTTGTCATAATAATGTGTCACATAGGTATCCTTGGCGATGGTCCATCCAGGAAATCTGTCCAAAACAGCTGTTTTCACAGAATTTGGAAGGTTAATGTTTTTAAATCTTTCAGCAGTACGGATTATTTTTCCGTCCTTGTCATACGCAGCTAAAATCTTACCCTCTGGGATATAGAAATTAATGTTGTAAACGTCATAGTCATCTTGATAATACTCTGAGTTCTTTACATCAAAAGCTGCTACTTTTCGTCTAAGCATTTCTACTGGTATGGAAGCTTCTTCCTGAGTATCAATACTATTCAGATACTTGTAGTTTGTGGCATACACAACTACCTCTGATAATTCTTCTGTCTTAATGATTTGGGATTGCATTGGTACTATGAATCCCATCACAAAAAGAACCAATAATAGCTTTTTCATGATCTTAATGTTTTAAGTTAATAACCTTACGAAAGGAATTCAGGAGCTCCAATATTCACAAGCAGCCTAATATAGCATACTAATATCTGGTTTACAATGATTTAAATCAGTTAAAACATCTTTATCCAACTGTAAGTTAGGATTTGAACATAGGAAAGAATCAATTTGCTTTAATCTGAAGAATGTACACAGAATTGGATATATTCATATTGCCTATCGATATAAAGTAAAGTGGCCCACAAACTGCTGCTTTTCGTTGTCATTTGCATTTACCACATACCAATAATCCCCTGTGGGCAAAGGTTTACCTTCGTAGGTTCCGTCCCATTTTTTCACTTGGTCCAAACGAGCTACTACCCTACCATACCTATCGTAAATAATTACGTCAATAAAGGGGAAATACTCACGGTTCTCAGGATACCAGTAATCATTTAAATGGTCCCCGTCCGGGGTAAAGAAATTCGGCATTTCAGGCATTCCTTCAAAATTAAAGGGCATAACCAAAGTTGCCTCGCATCCATTTTGATCACGAACCATAATGTTGATATTTGAATCTACATTAATATTGAATGTATTTACCTCACCGTAAGATTCTCCTTGGAAGAAATATTCATACCCGCCAAATCCACCTGTAGCGATTGCCGTAACCTCATCTGGACCAGTTTTCATAGCCTCCAAAGTGAGTGGTTCGTATGCTTCGATTTCAAATTCAACAAAGGTCACACATCCGTTCGCATGATAAATGTAAACGGTATGTTCTCCTGCCGGCAGATCTCCAAAGGTTCGCTGGTTTGTAGCCACCTGAATATCATCAACATCCAAAGAGAACAACAAATCAGATAATTGTGAACTATCTTCTATATTTACCGTTACCGTGCTATTGGGGAATATGCCCTCACATCCATATTCTACCACAGGTTCAGCAACAATATCTATTCCTATGCCTATTTCTGCTATCACATTTGTCTGACAGCCATTGGCATCTCGCACAAAAATCACATAGGTTTCGCCTCCTTGAAGGTTGTCGAAGAAAAGGCTATCGTTTTGGACAAAATCAGCATCGTCGGCAGAATTTACACTTGTGTAATAGGGAGCTGTACCACCAGTAACCTCAAGGGTCATGGTTCCATCGGCATCGCCCAAACAGGTTTCCGGAGTGGTTTCTACGACTCCTGCCACCAGTTCCATAGGTTGCGTAATCTCTACTGTTCTGGTTATTGTACATCCTAAATCATCTTGAATGATAATATCGTAGGTTCTTGGTGCTAAATCTGTAAAGGTTTTTCTATTGGGATTGGCAGGGTCATCACCTTCAAAAAACTCGCTTAAGGTATCGGAAATAGAATATCTAATTTGACCTGTTCCCCCACTGGCTTCAATAATTATTTGCCCGTTCATATCACCGGCACAAACCACAGGAACAGCCTCTAAGTAGTCCAACACCAAAGGATCCTTAGGTTCAATAACGATGGGGTCCGAAATAGCCTCGCACCCACCACTTTGAGCATACACGTAATAGGTTCCAGGATTCAATTCCCTAAAAATTCCAGAACTCTGGGCAGGACGCACAATCGTTGCTGTAGATGGCGGCAAAATATTTGAATTCACCAAAGTGTACACATAGTTGCCAATTCCTCCAAAAGCTTCAGATCGGATTATTCCGGTTGCCTCTCCCGCACAGTTTATCGTCGCGTTGGTCAAATCCAAAGCAATCACCAAAGGTGCCGCTGGATCTAACGAGATTTGATTGGATTTTTCAAAAGGACATCCATTGGAATTTTGCACATCGTATTGGAATGGTCCTGGGTCTATGGTAATATCTTCCGAAATTTCAATGCTGGTCATTCCTACTCCAAAAGGAATAAACGGATCTGTAGTTCCAGACCTACGATAGAAATAATCCACTCCCGGTTCCGGATTGGTCACTGAAAGTTCCATTCGGCCCAAATCCCCACAACCAGGCGGTTGTAGCTCTACCAATTCTGCAACCACTATCTCTGGGTCCTTAACCTCAATAGGAATTGTGGTAAAACTACAGTTCCAACCATCAAAAATGGTAATGGTATATTCTCCTGCGGACAAATTGGCAAAAGTCGTAGTAGTTTGAAGACCACTGTTGGTACCATCCGTAATCCTGTTCAATTGGTATAAATAGTTTCCAGCTCCTTGTCCGCCGATAACATTATATGCCTCAATGACAGCATCATTATCGTTGTTACAAGCCAACGGACTAACTACTTGAATGTCTGCTGTTATCGGTATGGGTAATGGCAAATCTATATCCGTTGTGGATTCGCATCCCCGCAAATCCTTAACATTAACGGTATAGGTGTCTGTTGATAGGTTTTCAAAAACAGGATTGGTATTGGGGTAATCCACCAATATGGTTCCATCGGATGCCACCAATTGATACTCATAAGTTCCCCATCCTCCGTCACCAGTTGCTGTAATTTCACCGAAACCTGGCACATTACATGTAACAGGGGATGTTTGAACTGCATCAACGGTTAGTGGCCTATCAGGTGAGCGAACTGTAGTTACATTACTAATGGCATCACAGTAAGGTGTGTCCAATGCTTCTATACGCACTACTAGATTACCTGCGGGTACATTTTGAATGATTTCAGGAGAGTTTATCGGTGCATTAGTGTCAAAAGTTCCGGTTACTCCTGTTGATGTTTCGACTCCAGCATTATCGCGGGTAAACACTTCATAATTGTATTCTCCACTATAATTATTGATTTCCAAACTGATAGAGCCATCACTTCCATTGAAACAGGTTACGGGGTCCACCTCGGCAATAACTGCTTGAATATTATTGTACTCCGGCATGTTGATGGTAGTGGTTAAATAAGTACAACCTCCACTGCCCACATCGGTCACGGCAAAAATATAATTTCCAGGTGTTGCTATATCCCAAGTTACACGATCGCTACCACCTGAGCTTCGGGCAGGTTCGGAGCCTAAAGGCAGAATCTCCACTTCATAATTTCCAGGTCCTTCATTTACAATAATATCAATGGAACCTGGGTTTACTCCATTTCCCGAAGCATCACAAGAAATTTGATTAACATTATAGCTAAAGGTAATATCGGTAGGAGTATTAATGTAAACAGTATCCGTCTGTTCACAGCCATTTTGGTCCCTTGCGGTCAAAATTATGGTTTGATCGGTTCCATTATCAATCACCTCAAAGGTATTGCTGGTTTGAAAATTGGTACCATCAAATTGAGGAGTACCATCGTCCATACTATAGGTATAGGAACCTGAACCAGTGGCAGTTCCTGTCCCATCACCATTATCATCGGTATAAATTGTAATAGTCGCTGTGCTGAATTGATTACTCGATGGGTTACAACTAAAATCAGTATTGATTGCATTTACCATCAATTCGGTTGGTTCATCTATAATAATGCTCCCTGAACGGTCGGTACAACCTCTATCGGAAACTACCTCAACCTGATATGTATCTGGCAGCAAATCATCAAATACAGGAGATCCTTGAGGTCCAGCAATGATAGTAGCGGACGAACCCTGATACAAAATGTAGTTGAGCGGTGTATCCGTATCACTACCTGGTTGAAGCTCTACGGAAATAGTTCCATCATCAGCTCCAAAACAGGTTACATCACTATGTGGTGTAGCTGTAATTACTGGTGTGTTTACTGTAGAAACATTTACAACGGCCTCATCTGAACACAACGGAGCGGTGTTGGAATCTAAATCCGTTACCAAAATATTGTAATTACCAGGGACAACACCACTAAAAACATTATTATTGATTTGTGGAGGGCCCACATTGGCCATTCCATTATCCACGTCTCTTAGTTGGTATTCAAAATTTCCACTTCCTCCAGTGGTATTCACTGTAATCTCTCCATCTCCTGCATTACACGTTGGATAAGAAGTGGCATCCGCAGAAATAGCAAAGAAATCAAATACTTCGGCTGTTACCGTATTGGTACATCCATTGCCATCTCTAACCGTGATGACATAGCTTCCTGGGTTTGGCACTATAAAAGTGGTTCCTGTTTGATAGCCGCTTCCAATATCATACTGAAAAGTTTCCTCAGGTAACCCAGAACCTGTTGATAATGGTGAAACAATATCTATTTGATAACCGCTTGTTGCGGTACATTGATTTACTACATCGATTACTGGATTTGGCACCCCTGCCTCTTGTGTGACGGTAAGTGTTGTTAAGGCAGTACATCCATTGGCATCCTGCACATAAAAATCGTAATCCGTTGGATACGGCCCAGGAATTTCAAAAGTAGTTTCTAAGGCAAAAGTAGTTGGCGTTGGGTCTCCAGAAGGCACGTAGGCGTAGTTATACGGGCCTGTACTACCGAAACCTCTAACGGTCACCAAGGCACCAACATTACAGGTTGCCTCTACAAAATTGGCGATGTCTATGGAAACCGAACTGATGTCTATAAAAGCCAAAGTACTTCCGCTACATCCGTTGGTATCGTCCCTTACAATGATTTGATAGTTTCCAGGAGCCAATCCTGTCAAAGTGCCATTATAAGGGATGGTTTCGCCAGTATATGATTGGGTTGATACAGATGCCCCGGAATCCGTATTTTCAATTGTTACTGTAAAATTACCGGGTGCTGAAATTCCCGAAACTTCATAATCAATGGAACCATTGCCCGCAACATTGCACGAAGCGGCCAAAGATGTTGCAGTTACGGCTACGGGGTTACTTGGACCGATGGGGTCAATTTCTTCAGTATAGGTACAGCCATTGGCATCCCTTACCTCAACAAAATAGGTTACACCGGGTACCACCAAACCTGTTACATCAAAAATATCGTTGTTTACACCAGTCCCTAATTGAAACGAGGGGTCCCCGACCAATCTGAACTCGTAAGGTGCTGTTCCTCCTGTTGCCCGAACTTGATAAGGAAATGAGGTATCCGAACAAAAGGCGGGGTTTGGGTCCAAAGGAATCAAATCCAACTGATTTTGGTCAATGACCACTTGGTCACGGTCTTCACACCCCTGAGCATCGGTAGTAATCACCGTATAGTTTCCTAATGGCACATTGGGAAAGTTCACTGTAGTACTTGCAGTTCCTGTTGATGAATCAACCACACCGCCAAATTCATCTACCAAAACATAATCAAATGGTGCAACTCCATTGTTTATCGTGGCGGAAATAGAACCATTTACAGAACCAATAGAACAAACAGCATCTGTTGGTGTTACCGTGGCATCCAAAGGAGTACTTGCCCCAATGGTAACAGCATACGCTGGGCTCACACATCCTCTACTATCTCGAATTATGAATCCACCATGGGTTCCAGGACTGTATCCTGAAAATATATTTTGTGTACTAAAGGTCCCTCCATTATCATTACTGAATTCATAGGGAGGAATACCTTGTGTTGTGTCTGGAATCAATTCCACTACCCCACTCGCATTGTCCCCACATTGGGTATCCGTTGGTACAGCGGTACCTGCAATGGTCTCTGGAGGTGAAATAGTAACTGTATTGGACTCTGTTGTACATCCCCTCCCATCTGTAATCATGAATTGAAAAGTCGTATCCGAAATGATGGATCCATCATTTGGAATACTGTATACAAAGGAATTTCCTGAAATATTGTTATTATCTGAAGTATAAGGAGCACCATTGATACTTACTTCATAAATATCATAATCTCCTGAAGAAGTATATCCGTTGCTAATATTCACCTGAATTTGACCGGGAGGGCCCGCACAATCCAATTCTAGAATCGTTGTTGCATTGGCAATTACTTGAGGTTCTATGGTTGCTGTTACGGTATCCCTACAATCATTGGCATCTATGACTTCAATGGTATAGGTTCCTGAGGTAAGTCCGGTAAAACTATTATTGGCTCCCAAAGCTCCCCCATTGATTCTATACTGATAGGGCGCCAAACCACCTGCGGCATTTACTGCCAGTGTAGCGGCCGTAAAGTTATCATAGCAAAAATCCGATGCTCCACTGTCCAAAGTCAGCGTTGGTGCATCCAAACGGGTCAATATAAAGCTATCGGTTACGGTACATCCGTTGGCATCTGTCACACTTACTTGATAGGATCCATCTTGAGATAGGTTGGAGAATGTGCTACCGTTCTTTGGGCCTCTTTTAGAGCCATCTGGCTGAGTTAAGGTATATCGGTTACCTCCCCAACCACCAACGGTATTGATACGAACAGCACCTATATTTCCATTTTGACAGCTCATATCCGTAACATCCAAACTGGAAATCATAAAGGCCGTTGAGGGTTCTTCAATCACCAAAGTTGATGCATCCGTACAGTTGGTCTCTTCATCGGTTACGGAAATCACATAGCTGCCAGCGGACAATCCTGTTAAAGGAATAATACTACTATTCTGCCCAGTAGAAACGGGGCCTCCATCGATACTATAACTATAGGTCGTATTGAATCCATCCACCAAAAAACGTCCTTCCCCATCAGCATCCCCAACACAAGTAACCACTCGAGTTTGTTGCCCTTGCACGCCAATGGAGCTAATATCTGTGATGGCATAATTTTCATCGTAAGAACAGCCTTCATCATCGGTTACTCTAAAAGTGTAAGTTCCCAATCCCAAATCGGTGAATGTGCTATTGCTTCCATTGTTCACAGCACTCCCCGTTGGAGCTATGATTTCATATGTGTACGTTCCAGAACCTCCTGTAACAGTTAAATCCAAAGAGGCTGTCGTAGTAATGCAATCCAGACTGGAAATACTAAAGTCCAAATCTGTTGGCTTGTTCAAAGTATTAAATACAATGTTCGGAAGTGCCTGCACACATCCATTGGCATCGCGAATCATTGGCGTATAGGTTCCCACTCCCAAACTAGGAAATACTGGATTTGCACTAAAGCCAGCTCCCACGCTGTACTCGTATGGTCCAGTTCCTCCAGAAACTCCTGAAATTGTGATTTGCCCTCCATTTTCATCCACACAAGTGGGTGCGCTATCCGGAATGGCGGTAGCCGTTATCGTAGAAGGTGTGCCTATAGTGGCAGTTTGAGGTGTGGTTTCACAAGTAAATGAATCCTGCTCGTAGCGCAGTACAACATCATAATTACCAGGAGCCAAATTGGAAAATACATTACTGATTTGGAAGGTTGCGCCATTATCAACACTATAAAGAATTTCGTAACCATATCCGCTGGTCACATTTACGGTGACCCTACCATCGTTGGCACCCCCACAGTTGGCGTCATCTTCAGTAAAATTGAATACAGGTGGTGGAATATTTTCTACATCCACTGCTGCGGTACGTTGGCATCCGTTAGCATCCTCTACCAAAATATTATAAGTTCCTGCGGTAGATACAGAAAAACTTGTTGTACTGGCATACGTGGAACTAAATGCACCTCCATCCACGCTGTAACGATAAGGTGCTGTTCCTCCACTTGTGGTCAAATTAACATCTACGGAAGTAGCTCCACACCCAAAACTATCCGATGCTGTAGCGGAAACAGCCAACGGGCTTATTCCCCCACCTATTACAATAGGGTCACCATCAATATCGGTGGTAATGGTTTCGGAACAACTGTTGGTTTCTACACGAATACTATAGGTGCCTGGACTTACATTGGCAAATGTATAGTTATCAGCTCCGTTGGGCCCAAAGGTATCCACTGTAACTCCGTTCTTCACAAGTCTATAGGTATAAAAACCTGGAACACCGGATACTTGCACATCAATACTTCCTAACTCACCACTGCACAAAATATCATTTGCGGTAACATCTACATTGATATCCAAGTCATCAATAGTCACCAAGTTGGATGGGAATACACAGGCTGTGGCGGAAACATTCTTCAATCTCACATAAACTCTGTAATCTCCTGAAGAAGTAATATCAAAAAAGGGATCATCTTGATAAGGTCCAGCGGAACTGTTCAAACTATACTCATATCCCGCAGGCACATTGGTTACCTCCACCCTTCCCGGATTGCCACAAATAATGTCTTCTTTGATTAATTGTGGGTCCAAAGGATTAAGCGTTGCTTTGAAATAATAATATTGGCCCGAATCTACCCGGACTCTAAATTCTCCTGACGAGGACAAGTTAAAGGTCGAGCCCGTTCCAACGGTGTTCCATGTACATGCATTGTTTATAGTAGGGCAATCGTCTACCACCGTCGGTGCACAAGAATTTGGATCGAGCTGCTGCCATTGATACGAGCTTCCGGATTGGCTAAGGGTAAGTGTTCTAATATCGCTTGTACCACACAAAAAGAACTTGGCCAAGGTGCTTCCATCGTTAGGACATACCACTTCCTCATTCGCCCCATTTATGATGGTCGCGAACATTGCTGTGGTTGTAAATAGTTCACTTTCCTCGGCGGATGCCTCTATTACAATGGTGCCTTTATTTTCTGAAGAAATATTTTTATCGGACTCTGCTTTATTGGATACTATGCTTGATAATATCCTTGTTACATGAGCTCTTGCCAATACCGTGGAACCAAAGATTAAAATGAACACCAACAACATGGCATATAGCAAACGCCTTGTTTTTTGTGGGAGCATAGGTTAAGTCTTGTTAAGAAGAATATATTCGGATTTGGGACCTTAATATTCTAAATAGTAATTTTCTATTCTTATAAAATTCTAATTATATTCAATCCACCCGGTAATCAAAAAGTTACCGTTTATCTATAAAATCTGTTATTTCAACGTAAAATTATGCAAAAAAGTTTCTTATTTCCTTATTTTTTCGTTGTACTGCTTAGTACATCTTGTGCCCAAATGTCTGATAAGGGCATAAATCTTCCCGTAACCCTTGATTTTACTACAGAACTCGTTATAGGGGACGTTCAAAACCCATGGGGTATGGTTTTCTTGCCCAACAATACAATTTTATTCTCCGAAAAGTCTGGTAAATTGTTACTTAGCAAATCTGGAAAGGCCATTGAAGTGGAAAATACCCCCAAAGTTTACAACAGAGGACAAGGTGGATTAATGGATATTGAACTACACCCTGATTATAGCAAAAATGGATGGATTTATTTCTCTTATGCTTCTACTGATGGAGGAGGAAAAGGTGGACATACTGCCATAATGCGTGCCAAGCTATCAGGAAACAAACTTGTGAACCAAAAAATGCTGTATAAAGCTACGCCCAACTCTACCCGTGGGCAACATTTTGGGTCAAGAATAGAATTTGATAAGAACCTATACCTATTCTTTTCTATTGGCGAAAGAGGAAATAGAGATGTGAATCCACAGGACATCACCCGCGATGGTGGAAAAATATATCGTTTACATGATGACGGCAGTATCCCGAATGACAATCCTTTTATTGGTGAGACGGGTGCAAAGACAGCCATTTACAGCTATGGACACCGAAACCCGCAGGGTCTTTCCCTTCATCCAGAAACAGGAGTTTTATGGGAACACGAACATGGACCTAGGGGTGGAGATGAAATCAATATCATTCAGAAAGGTAAAAATTACGGCTGGCCGGTAATCACCTACGGCATTAATTACAGTGGCACTAAAATCACCGATGAAACTTCCAAGCCCGGCATGGAACAACCTCTTTATCAGTGGACTCCATCCATTGCACCATCTGGGATGGCGTTTGTCACCTCAAACAAGTACCCAAAATGGAAAGGGAGTTTATTGGTGGGGTCTTTAGCTTTTCAATATTTGGAACGATTGGAAATCAAGGACCATAAAGTGGTTTACCGAGAAAAATTACTAGATGGTATGGGGCGGGTTCGGAATGTGCGCCAAGGCCCAGATGGATTTATTTATGTTGGAATTGAAGGCAAAGGTATTTACCGTTTGGTTCCGAAGTAGGTCAACCTAACTTATTTTAAAGCATCTATGGCCAACTTGACCGAACCATATTTTTTGAGAACCTTTTCAGCTTCATCGTAACTCATTCCAAGTTCTTCCATGATATAACGGGTACCCCTATCCACTAATTTGGTATTGCTCAACTGCATGTTCACCATTTTGTTGCCTTTGACCCGACCCACTCGAATCATCAAAGCGGTGGAAATCATGTTGAGCACTAATTTTTGACTGGTTCCACTTTTCATGCGAGTACTTCCGGTTAAAAACTCTGGCCCCACATTCACTTCAATTGGAATATCGGCAGATTGAGCCAAGGGAGAACCTGGATTATTTGTAATTCCTACTGTCAAAATCCCATTGTCCTTTGCATCTGTAATCCCTCCCAAAACATATGGTGTGGTACCTGAAGCAGCAATACCCACCAAAACATCATTATCATTAATATTATATTCTTGAAGGTCTTTCCAAGCTTGTTCCGTATCGTCTTCTGCAAACTCTACAGCTTTTCTTATAGCATTGTCTCCTCCTGCAATCAATCCAATAACCCTATCATAAGGCATTCCAAAAGTAGGTGGGATCTCAGAAGCATCCAGTATACCCAATCTGCCACTGGTTCCTGCTCCTATATAAAATAATCGTCCACCTTTTTCAAAACGTGTGGCTGTTTCATCCACCACTTTGGCCACTTGCGGTAATACCAATTCGACAGCATCAGCTATTTTTTTGTCTTCATTGTTGATGTTGGCCACAATCTCTAAAGTATTCATTTCATCCAATCGATCATAGTTGGATGGTTCCTCGGTAATCTTAATATGCTTTTCTACCACAACTTTATAGTATTTGTATGTTTAAATTTTTGAATGCATTAAGTTTTGAATCCCAGGGTTCCAACTCTGTTATCATGGTATTAATCACATTTAAATCGCAAGTTTTAAAGCGATGCTGGGAATTTAACTTCTCCGAAATACATAAAAGTACGGCTTTCTTGGAAGCATTGATAACGGCCTTTTTCGTCTGAACCACATCCCAATCAAATTCTGTTAATCCAAATTCTGTATCTACATAACCTGTCCCTATAAAACTATAATCTACTTTAATTTGCGACAATGCATGAATTGTACTTGAACCCATTGCTATTTGAGAACCCTTCGAAAGTGTACCACCAATAAATATCGTTTCAACATTAGGTTTGCGAAGCAGTTCTATAGCTACAGGTAAGCTCAAGGTAAAACAAATAAGCTTTAGATTTATAGGTAATAATCTTGCCAACTCGAGACAGGTCGTCCCTCCATCAATTAAAATGACACTATTATTTTTAAGAAGGCCCATCGCCTTTTTAGCGATAGCTATTTTCTTGTCTTGCGCATAGACATTACTCTGTTGAGGGCTGTGATTGGCAAACCCTAAAGAAACTGCGCCCCCATGAACCTTGACCAATAAATTCTCCGCATCAAGTTCTTTAACGTCTCGCCGCACCGTATCTATGGATACATCAAGTTTCTCTGCCAAATCTGTCAGCAATACCCTATTGTGCAACTCCACCTCATTAAGTATGGAATGCTGTCTTTCTTCTTTTAGCATCTAAGCATCCTTTTTTTATAAAAATCAAAAGTAGAAAACTATTGCAGAAAAAAATATTTACTATGAAACAATGGTAATATTCTCAAAACCTGCAAACAAATGCAAATATATTGCAATATTTTGCTTTTTTATGCTTTTATTGATTATATTTGCATTGTAAAACTTGTTAAATCTGACAAAAACATGCAAGAATTAGCCGATAACCTATTAAAAAAAGAACCTCTGGACTCCGAAACCGTGAAGTTTGAAAAAATTAACACCCATATTTACCAAGATTCACAAAGTGCATCGTGGTATGTAGCAAATGAAATAGCTAGTCTCATCAAACAAAAGCAAGAGCAGGGTCAAAATGCCGTTCTCGGATTGGCGACAGGGTCCACCCCTACCAAGGTTTACGATTATTTAGTTCAGTTTTATAAAGAAGGTAGGCTAAGCTTTAAAAATGTGGTGACTTTCAATTTGGACGAATACTTCCCAATGGATCCAGATTCCATTCATAGTTATGTCCGTTTTATGAATGAACATTTGTTTGATCATATCGATATTGAGCCCCATAATGTACACATCCCAAATGGGAATTTGCCCAAGGAAGAAATCAGAAAGTATTGCCTGGATTATGAAGAAAAAATAAAAAATGTCGGAGGCATAGACATCCAGATTCTCGGAATCGGTAGAACTGGGCATATCGGGTTCAACGAACCAGGTTCCTCACTTCATAGCAAGACCCGATTGGTTCGTTTGGATCGTGTTACACGCCTTGATGCCGCAAGTGATTTCTTCGGTGAAGAAAATGTTCCAAGAAGAGCAGTTACTATGGGCGTCGGCACCATTATGGACGCCAAGAGAATTATTATAATGGCTTGGGGAGAAGGAAAAGCCCCTATTGTACAGCAAGCTGTAGAGGGTGAAATAAAAGAATCTGTTCCTGCAACATTTTTACAGCATCATAAAAACTGTGATTTTGTTCTTGACGGAGCTGCATCATCCTTCCTAACAAGAATAAAGACACCATGGTTGGTAACCGAATGCGATTGGGACGAGAAACTCATCAAAACTGCATCGATTTGGTTATCCGAAAAACTCGGAAAGGCCATATTAAAGTTGACCAACGAAGATTACAATGAATATGGTATGGGTAGCCTTATCGCCGAAGTGGGCTCCGCAGAGCAAATCAATCTTTCCGTATTTAACCAATTGCAACGAACAATTACAGGCTGGCCCGGAGGCAAACCCAATGCCGATGACAGTCAAAGACCGGAAAGAGCACAACCCCACCCAAAAACATCTTTGATTTTTAGCCCCCACCCCGATGATGATGTGATTTCGATGGGAGGTACATTGTTGCGACTCGTAGACCAAGGGCATAATGTTCACGTAGCGTATCAAACTTCAGGTAATATTGCTGTTTTTGATGATGAGGTAATACGGTTCCTCGATTTCGCTACCGACGTTCAAAAAGACAACAAGGAACTCAAAAAGAAATTCAAAGAGGTACGTGAATTTTTGGCCAACAAAAAGCCAGGAGAATTGGACAGTCCCGAAGTACAGGATTTCAAAGGATTAATAAGAAAAGGAGAAGCTTTGGCCGCGTGTCGCTATTGTGGTGTAAATGAAGAAAATGCACACTTTCAAAACTTGCCATTTTATGAAACAGGTGCCGTTAGAAAGAAGCCGCTTTCCGATGA
Organism: Flagellimonas lutimaris; assembly: GCF_051494225.1. Lineage (GTDB taxonomy): Bacteria > Bacteroidota > Bacteroidia > Flavobacteriales > Flavobacteriaceae > Flagellimonas > Flagellimonas lutimaris_A. The sequence continues at coordinate 40,786 of NZ_JBNPYE010000003.1, forward strand.
AGACGTTCAAATAACCTACGATTTACTGAACAAACTAAAGCCACATCAAATTTTTGCTGCAGGAGATCTTTCTGACCCGCACGGGACGCACAGAGTTTGTCTGGAAGTAATCTTTAAAGCCATTGAACGCTTGTTGGATGAAGGTTCCGATTGGATTCGAAATTGCTACGTATGGCTTTACCGTGGAGCTTGGCAGGAATGGGATATTGCCGATATGGAAATGGCCGTACCGATTGGACCTAAAGACATGGCCAGAAAAATCAATGCCATTTTTAAACACCAATCCCAAAAGGATAGTGCCATGTTCCCTGGAAACGATGAACGGGAATTCTGGCAACGTGCAGAACAAAGAAATAAAGATACGGCCAATAGATATAATGCGCTTGGAATGGCAGAATACGAAGCCATGGAAGGTTTTGTACGATACCATTTCTAAAAACACAACATTTCATTTTAAGTTGTTAGTTGTTTAATTTAATCTTGTAAAAGGCCTACATTTAGTGCATACGTAGGCCTTTTTACTTTCATGAACGACTACGAAAGAGCCATACAAACCTTGGACATTGACCAAAGTGAAAATACCAGATTAACTTTAACTTTCCGATATTTCAAAAAATAAAAAACCAACCGTACAAATAAAACCATCATAAATGAATGTAGCTCCAAAAGACAAAAATGCTTGGCTGTGGATTCCCTTTTTATACTTTACCCAAGGAATCCCTTACATTCTTGTGGTAACAGTTTCCGTAATCATGTACAAGCGATTGGGCATTGGCAATGCGGAAATAGGATTGTACACGAGTTGGCTATACCTCCCTTGGGTCATAAAACCCTTGTGGAGTCCCATTGTTGACCTAAATGGCACGAAAAGAAAATGGTTTTTGGGTATGCAATTGATCATTTCCCTGGCATTTTTGGGTATAGGCCTTTTTTTGCCCTCAAACTCATTCTTCCTTATCACTTTGGCTTTCTTTTGGATGGCTGCCTTTGCCTCCGCAACCAACGATATTGCTTCTGATGGTTATTACATGATCGGCCTCACCCAGAAAAAACAATCCTTTTTTATTGGCCTTCGAAGTACATTTTACAGATTGGCTATGGTAACAGGGCAAGGATTACTGGTAATTTTTGCCGGCTTTTTGGAAAACCAATACGGAGACAACACCAAAGCGTGGTCAGTAACTATGATAAGTGCTGCAGTATTGATGATTGCACTAACTGTTTCCAACTTTTTTACCGCACCAAAGTTTGAAGAGTCTGCCTCAGAATCCAAAGAAAAACCGGCCGGCTTTATTGAAGTGTTCACCACTTTTTTTAAAAAACATCAAATCGGTGTGGCCCTTTTGTTTGTATTGACGTATCGTTTGGGAGAATCACAATTGGTAAAAATGGCCTCCCCCTTCTTACTGGATGATTTGGAAGTGGGCGGATTGGCCTATTCCACAGAAGCCGTAGGTACTATTTATGGTACAGTAGGTGTCATCATGTTGTCACTTGGAGGAATCTTGGGAGGAATTTTAATTTCTCGAGATGGTCTTAAAAAATGGATGCTTCCCATGCTTTTGGCCCTCAATTTGCCCAACGCACTCTACGCACTTTTGGCCATAACGAAAACCACCAGTATTTATGCCGTTGTCGGCACCGTGGTTCTTGAGCAATTTGGGTATGGCTTCGGGTTTGCTGCATTTATGATGTACCTCATTTATGTGGCCGAAGGCGCTTCCAAAACATCTCACTACGCCATTGCCACAGGATTTATGGCACTAGGTATGATGCTACCAGGCATGTTGAGCGGATACATTCAGGAATGGTTGGGCTACGACGGTTTCTTTATTTGGGTGGTTATTGCTGCGTTACCCGCATTTTTGGTGCTTCGCTATTTAAAATACCCTGCAGATTACGGTAAAAAAACAGTTGAATCCAATGACTAACACCCATCGAACATATACTCTTCCGAAAGAAACACTGACCCTGAGGCAAAAAGTGGGGCAATTGTTTATGCCTGCTGTATTCATTAACGATACCGAGGAAGAAGTCCAGAAAATGGAAAAACTCATCAAGGAACACCATGTCGGTTCCATATGTTTTTTCCATAGCAGGGCCAGTGCCGCCACCAATTTTGAAGGGAGGAAAAAAATTGTGCACAACGAGAAAAGCTACGACCGATTGTTGGAGCTTATTGCACGATATCAAAAAGCTGCCAGTACACCTTTGCTTGTAGCCATCGATGCCGAATGGGGACTTGCCATGCGTATTGAAAACACGCCGCAATACCCTTATGCCATAACGTTGGGTGCATTGAAAAACAACAATGACCTTATTTTTAAAGTGGGCGAAGCGATCGGGAACGACTGTAGACAAGCTGGAATACAATGGAATTTGGCCCCTGTGGTCGATATCAACAACAATCCAGAAAATCCTGTTATTGGATATCGTTCTTTTGGAGATGATAGGAAACGTGTTTTTGATAAGGCTGAAGCATTCATTAAAGGAATGGCCAAAAGTGGAACGCTAAATTCCATCAAGCATTTTCCAGGACATGGCGATACAGCAACGGATTCCCATTTGGGACTGCCCGTAATTGATAAATCGATGGACGAGCTCATGGAAAATGAGCTGTATCCCTTCAAGAAAATAATTGACTCCGGTGTGGACTCTGTGATGGTAGGCCATTTGCTCCTACCCCAGTTAGATGAAGAGAACCCATCTACCACCTCTCATAAAATCATTTCAGGCTTGCTAAGAAAACAATTGGGTTTTGATGGAGTTATAATTTCGGATGCTTTGAACATGCATGCCGTTTCAAAAAAATACCCTCAAAAAGGAGCGTTGGAAAAAGCTGCTTTTGATGCGGGTATGGATGTACTCTGTTTTAGTGAAAATGTGGAGGAAGGAATTGGAAAGATTTTAGAGGCAACCTCGGAAAAACGAATTCAAGATAGTTTTGCAAGGGTATGGGACCTTAAACAAAAGGTATTTACGGAAGTAGCTGAGCGGAAAAAGATTGATAATAACATTCATGCTAAACTAAATCAGGAAATTGCAGAGAAAAGCATCACCGAATTGTACGGTGATGCATTGGTCACTGAACAAATAAAGTCATCTGATTTTCTCAATGTTTCGGTAAGTTCTGGAAAGAACAACAGCTTTTCAAAGCAAATTTCATCTCATTTCGGTTCAAGAGTCGTTGATTTGGACGCTGCATTGAACTCCAATAATCAAAATGTGTTGCTAAGCATCTCCCCCCCTGCTGTAAAACCCAAGAACCAATTTGGGTTTGATGAAAAGACATTGAGAACCATTCATAAATTGGTGGAAGAAAGAAACACCTTGATCTACCTTTTTGGAAATCCCTACGTGCTGGATATCTTAAAATTGAAGCCATCATCCAATGTGGTATTGGTGTATCAGGACTTTCCACAGTTTCAAGAAGTTGCTTTCGAACAATTCTTAGGCAAAATTGAAGCCAAGGGCAATCTTCCCATCCAATTAAAAACCTTTGGACCATGAGAATTTATAAAGTCTTGGGACTCATGTCCGGCACTTCTTTAGATGGGCTGGACATAGCCTATTGTCATATTTGGGAAGAAAATGGGAAATGGAATTTTTCTATCAAAGAAACTGCTGAAATCGATTATTCTGATGAAATGCGGGAGTACCTTAAAAATGCCATTCATCTTTCCGAGGAAGATCATGAACAACTCCACAAAGATTATGGTATTTGGTTGGGGCAACAGTCCAAGTTATTTATAGATGAATTGGGAGAAGAGGTTGATTTTATCGCGAGTCACGGCCATACTTCGCACCACCGACCAGAAGATGGCGTTACGTTTCAATTAGGTGATGGGCAACTCTTGGCAAATACCTCCGACATGCAAGTGGTGTGCGATTTTAGAACCAAAGACGTTTCATTAAATGGACAAGGTGCCCCTTTGGTTCCCATTGGCGACAAATTGTTGTTTCATGATTATGATTTTTGTCTGAATTTGGGTGGCATCAGTAATATTTCATTTGAAAAAGATGGTGAACGAATCGCTTACGATATTGGTATGGCCAACATGCCCTTAAATTACATTACCCATAAAATGGGGTTGGCTTATGATGAAAATGGGAAATTGGCCCGTTCGGGAAAATTAGACCCTACGTTGCTTCAAAAACTCAACAATTTGGGGTACTATCAGCTACCTTATCCTAAATCCACGGGGTATGAGTGGTTCACTTCCGAGATTGTCCCGTTGATTGAAGCTTCCAAGATTTCCAATGAGGATTTATTGCATACGTTCATCCATCATAATTGTGAACAGATTGCATTTGCCGCCCTTGAGCATAAGAACAATGGCAAATCCAACAGTAAGTTGTTGGCCACGGGAGGAGGCGCACTTAATCAATTCTTTATGGATACATTTCAAGATAAACTGGGCTCAAGTATTGAAGTTGTAGTTCCCAACAAAACGTTGATTGCCTATAAAGAAGCTCTCGTCTTTGCATTAATGGGAATACTCCGCTTGGAAGGAAAAACCAATGTATTGAAATCCGTTACAGGTGCCACTTCCGATTCGTGTAGCGGCAAGGTGTTTTTTCCCGAAGAAAATTAAGTCATGGCCACACGTTTTCTTTTGGGTTTATTGACCAAAAGAAAAATAGCCAATGCGCAAAGTCCACAAATGGCCAAACCTGCAAATAGAGGCCATACAGTATCTTTTACAAATTCCCCAATAAAGGTTGCAATGGGAATGGAAAGTAATGTGGACACAAACCCGTTAATTGCCGCCCCTATTCCCGCAATGTGACCAATAGGTTCCATAGCAATCGAACGGAAATTTCCCCACATAAAACCAAGGCAGAAAAACTGGATAGATAAAAATCCAACCAATACATAAATACTTGGGTTTGGAGAATTCAAAAACAATATTGAATATACTATGGCTATCACACAAAATACAATGGTAGCCATTAAGGATAGTTTTCTCATCCCAAACCGCATTACTAAAGTTCCATTCAAAAATGTAGAAAGCCCAATGGAAACGGCCAGTCCTGCAAAAATGTAAGGAAACATTTCCTTTAGGGCATATTGGTCTTCAAAAATATGCTGGGCTGAACTTAAATACACCAAAAATGCTCCGGTCACCAATCCCGAAGTCAAGGTAAAAGCAACAGTCTCTTTGTATTTTACAAACTCCTTTACCCCATCAATAAATACGTGTCCCGTAAACGGGATTTTATACTCTGGATGCAATGTTTCCTTTTGTCGTTTCCAAAACCAAATTGCAACTGCAAGTACAAATACCATTTGCACATAAAAGATGGATTTCCAACCGGCTACATCCAATATCAATTTACCAATGGCGGGCGCCACGACCGGCACCAAAATAAAGAACGCCACTACAAACGACATTATTTTTGCCATATAATCTCCTTCGTAAGTGTCTCGGATAATGGAGATGGCAATGGTTCGAGGGGCAGAAAGTCCGACCCCTTGTAAAATCCTTCCTATTATCATAATCTCCAAAGATGGTGCATACAAGCAAATCACACTTGCCAGCAAGAAGATAACAAAACCAATATAAACCACGGGCTTTCTTCCAAAGCTGTCGGATATTGGCCCGAAAAACAATTGTCCCACTCCAAGCCCCAAGAAAATCATTGTGACCAACAATTGGTTATCCGTAGAATCAGTACTGTTTATGGCTATACCGATGTTAGAAATTGCTGGAAGTATGGCATCTATAGCCAAGGCTACGATAGACATCAAAGCGGCCATCATGGCCACAAACTCGAAATTGGGTTTTTGATTTACCTTTTGCATCCTGCAAAATTAGGCATACCTGCCGAATCGGTAAAGCATTTAAGAAAGGTTTAATGATAAGAAAACACATCCAACGTTGTAGTTTGAGATTATCCCTGGTATTTAAGGGAACATCACCTTCCAAATCCATTCAAAAATTCAGATAATACTATCTTTAATGGTAAATTATCAGAATAATGGGACGATTAAAGACTTTGGTTGTAGGCTGTGGCAATATGGGAACCTCCCATGCCCGTGCCTACCACAAATTGGATGGGTTTGAAATTGTGGGATTGGTAAGTCGTGGAGCCAATAGTCGCGAGCGACTTTCCAAAGAATTGGATGGAGCTCTTACCTTTTCAGATTATGCTAGTGCCCTTAAAACGACCCAACCGGATGTCGTCTCCATAAACACCTATCCGGACACCCATTTTGATTATGTAAAAATGGCCTTGGAAGCCAATGCCCATGTTTTTGTGGAGAAACCATTGGCATTAACCGTGCAAGAAGCCCAAAATTTGGTTGACCTTTCCCAAAAACAAGGAAGGAAAATGGTGGTGGGCTACATTTTAAGGGTTCATCCCACATGGGCCAAGTTTACCGAAATGGCACAAACCCTAGGAAAGCCTTTGGTAATGAGAATGAACTTGAACCAACAAAGCTCTGGGGAGCAATGGTACACCCATAAACAGTTAATGCAGTCCATGTCACCCATAGTCGACTGTGGGGTGCATTATGTGGATGTGATGTGTTCCATGACACGTTCCAAGCCCATTAGTGTTTCCGCTATTGGTGCGCACCTATCCGACGAAGTGGATTCCAATATGTACAATTACGGACAGTTACAAGTAAGATTCGAGGATGGCTCCGTGGGGTGGTACGAAGCAGGTTGGGGGCCCATGATGAGCGAAACTGCATTTTTTATCAAGGATGTAATTGGTCCAAAGGGCTGTGTTTCCATAAGTGATACAGACAAAGGGGCTTCTGAAGATATTGAGGGCCACACCAAAACAGGTAGCTTAAAATTGCATCACAGCGAACTCGATGCTAATGGAAATTTTGTTAAAAAAGACGAAATCATTAGTACAGCGGACGAACCTGACCATGATTGGCTATGTTTACTGGAACAGGAATACCTGCTGAATGCCATTGTAAACGGACGTGACCTTACCGATCATTTAAATGATGCGGTGAACAGCCTTAAAATTGTATTGGCCGCGGATGAATCCGTTAAAACGGGTAAAACCGTATTCTTGTAGAAGAAGGTGTCAGATTTTAGTAAAAATCACTACTATTTGATACCAACCCTTCACCTTTAACCCCTCAACCAAATTACAAAGGAATATTACCATGTTTCTTCCAAGGGGTTTGCACCTCTTTTTTCTCTAGCATGGCAAAAGTTTTCAACAATTTGCTTCGGGTATCTTTGGGCAGAATCACCTCATCAATAAAGCCGCGTTTGGCAGCACGGTAAGGATTGGCAAACTTATCGGCATATTCGGCCTCCTTCTCCTTTAATTTGGCTTCTGGGTCGTCCGCAGCTGCAATTTCCCGTCTAAAAATGATTTCACTGGCACCCTTAGCCCCCATTACGGCAATTTCGGCACTTGGCCAAGCAAAGTTGAAGTCGGCACCAATGTGCTTAGAGTTCATTACGTCATAAGCACCGCCATAAGCTTTACGGGTAATCACAGTAACTCGTGGCACGGTCGCTTCACTCAAAGCATACAGCAATTTTGCCCCATGCATAATAATTCCGCTCCACTCCTGGTCCGTTCCGGGCAAAAATCCGGGAACATCCACCAAAACCAATAATGGAATATTGAAAGAATCACAAAAACGGGTGAAACGGGCTGCCTTTGTGGAACTGTTCACATCCAAAACCCCTGCCAAAAACATGGGTTGATTGGCAATAACCCCAATACTCCTTCCCCCTAATCTAGCAAAACCGGTAATGATGTTTTCCGCAAAATCCTTATGAATTTCATAAAACGAATCCCCATCGATAATGCCATTGATCACATCGTGCATATCGTATGGTTTGTTAGGGTTGTCGGGGACTATACTGGATAATTCTTCCCTCGTTTCATCACCAAGCTCGTAGGGCAATAAGGGCGTGGTTTCTTTATTGTTTTGGGGCAGATAGTCCAACAAATTTCGAATATCATCCAAGCAAGTAGCATCATTATTAGAAGTTTTATGGGCTACACCTGATTTTACTGCGTGGGTACTAGCTCCTCCCAACTCCTCAGAAGTTACGGTTTCGTTGGTTACCGTTTTTACCACATTGGGTCCGGTAACGAACATGTAACTGGTTTCCTCCACCATAATAATGAAATCAGTCATGGCGGGAGAATATACGGCACCCCCCGCACAAGGTCCCATAATGGCCGAAATCTGTGGGATTACTCCAGATGCCTGCACATTACGGTAAAAAATATCGGCGTATCCTCCAAGGGATTTCACCCCCTCTTGAATACGGGCTCCCCCAGAATCGTTTAACCCGATTATAGGAGCACCGACCTTCATGGCCAAGTCCATGACCTTGCAAATTTTCTCGGCATGGGTCTCGGAAAGTGCACCTCCGAAAACGGTAAAATCTTGGGCAAATACATACACTAATCTTCCATTTACGGTTCCATAGCCCGTCACCACCCCATCACCGTAATACATTTCCTTGTCCATACCAAAATCGGTGGTACGATGGGTCACCAAAATACCCATTTCCTCAAAAGAGCCTTCATCCAAAAAATAAAGGACTCTTTCGCGGGCCGTCAGTTTTTTATTTTGATGTTGCTTTTCAATACGTTTTTCGCCTCCACCCAAATGGGCTTCTGCTATTTTTTCTTGTAGTGCTTTTATTTTGGGATCCATAGGATTCAGTTTGAAGGTAATCGTACTATTTTTTTGTCTTCCAGAAATTGATATAGGGCAATCATTGCGGCAACTTCTGCTTTGTTGGCCGTCCGCTCCTTGATTTTCTCTGGAGAATAATAATTCTTCACGAAATGGGTATCAAAATTGCCAGATCGGAAAGCTTCATGTGCAAACACGAAACTTCCAAAAGGCAAAGTGGTCTGTACCCCTTTCACTTTATAATTTTGAATGGCATCGAGCATCAACTCAATGGCCTCCTCGCGGGTTTTACCATAGGTAACAAGCTTGGATAACATGGGGTCGTAGTAAATCGGGATATCCATTCCCTCCTTAAAACCATTGTCTACCCTTATTCCTGCACCTACTGGCAATTGATACGTCTCCAAATTCCCTACACTGGGCAAGAAATCATTCAAGGGGTCTTCGGCATATACCCGAAGCTCCACGGCATGACCATTGATTTTAAGATCTTCCTGTTTCATGGGAAGTTCTTCTCCACGGGCCACCTTTATCTGCAATTCTACCAAGTCTACACCCGTAATCAATTCGGTAACGGGATGTTCCACTTGTAGACGGGTATTCATTTCCAAAAAGTAGAAATTGTGGTCGGCATCCATCAAAAATTCAACCGTACCGGCACCAATATAATCACAGGCCTTAGCTACTTTAGTAGCAGCTATACCCATTTCCTCACGCAATTCTGGCGTTAAAATGGATGAAGGAGCTTCTTCCACCACTTTTTGGTGACGCCTTTGCACGCTGCATTCCCTTTCAAAAAAATGGAGCACATTGCCGTGCGTATCGGCCATTACCTGTACCTCGATGTGCCTTGGTGATGTTACATATTTTTCTACAAAAACGGAACCATCTCCAAAAGCAGAGGTAGCTTCGCTGATGGCCCGCTTCATTCCGGATTCCAGATTTTCTTCTTTCTCTACAATCCGCATTCCCTTACCACCACCACCTGCAGAGGCCTTTATCAATACGGGATACCCGACTTCATTGGCAATTTCATGTGCCTTGTCCACATCGGTTATGGCCTCATCAATACCGGGCACCATAGGAATATTGTAGGCTTTTACAGCTTCTTTAGCGGCCAATTTGCTTCCCATAATTCGAATGGCCTTGGATTTTGGACCGATGAAGGTAATACCACTCTTTTCGACCGCTTCGGCAAAATCGGCATTTTCACTTAAAAATCCGTATCCTGGGTGAATTCCATCAACATGGAGTTCTTTGGCCACCTCTATAATTTTATCCCCTCGCAAATACGATTGGTTGGAAGGTGCTTCACCAATACAAACAGCTTCGTCAGCAAATTGTACATGGGGAGCATTCCTATCCGCCTCCGAAAAAACAGCCACGGTCTTGATACCCATCTTTCTTACGGTTTTCATGACCCGAACCGCAATTTCGCCACGATTGGCGATCAATATTTTTTTCATGATGTTTTATTGAAATTCAATCAACAATTGTTTCTTGTCAACGGCGTCACCTTTCGATACACCTATTTTTTTGATCACACCTTTTCTTGGGGAGGTAATAATATTTTCCATCTTCATGGCTTCCAGTATGACCAATTGGTCTTCCTCATTAACTTCTTGGCCTTCTTCCACCAAAATATCCAAAATCAATCCCGGCATAGGTGCAGCAATAGAATCTATATTTTTACTGCCATTGGTGGCGAAACCCATTTTTTCAATCAGTTCGTCCAGGGGAGTTTGGATGGAGGCCTGGTGTTCACTCCCATCAATACTAATGGTGTAGATTCCTTTATTAAAATCGGAATCCAAAATTTTTACATGGTATGATTTCCCGTCCTTCAACAAATGAAAGGTTCCATCACCAGTCTTGATTAAATCCAACGAAGAAATAGTGTCCTTGGAAAGTTTAAAGTCAAAGTCATCCCCTACCTTGACAGAATAAGAATTATCCATAAAAGAAGTTTCCATTGGTTAGCTTGATAAATATAAAGGTTAATGCATTAAAAACCATACAAAGCTATACCTAATGAGCAGGAATAATTATGACAATGCTCATTAATTTCTTTATTTGTAATCATTAATTATGTTGTATCCAAAATAGGCAGGAGATATAATCATTTGCGTATTTTTGATGTCAAAATTTGAACTATGCTGATCTTAGGGATTGCCGGTGGCACAGGGTGCGGTAAAACAACGGTGGTAAACCAGATTGTGGAGCAATTGCCCACAGACGAAGTAGGTGTAATATCTCAAGATTCCTACTATAATGATCTTTCCCATATGAGCAAAGAGGAAAGGGCCTTAGTGAATTTTGACCACCCGAATTCCATTGATTTTGACCTGTTGATTGACCATATTGAACTTTTAAAACAGGGAAAAACTATCGACACGCCAATATATTCATTCGTAGAAGAAACACGAATGAAGAAAACCATTCCTACCCCTCCCCGAAAAGTGATGATCGTAGAGGGAATTTTGGTGTTGAGCAATCCTAAATTAAGGGATATGTTCGATATAAAGATATACGTACATGCCGATTCGGACGAGCGATTAATAAGAAGGTTACAGCGAGATACTAGGGAACGAGGTCATGATTTGGACAAGGTGCTCACAAGGTACCAAACCGCTGTAAAACCAATGCACCTTCAATTTATTGAACCCTCGAAGGAGTTTGCGGACATCATTATACCGAACAATCGTTATAACACGGTTGCCGTGGATGTTGTCAGGACCATTATCAACAATAAACTTTCGTAACATGGGCCTAAAGGAGTTGAGAAAAAAGAAATGGTTCAAAATCATGACCAATACCTACATATTGGTATTGACCATTTTTGTGATTTGGATGGTGTTTTTTGACACGAACTCCTTGATGATTCATTTGGAATTGGAGAACGAAATTGATAAGCTGGAAAAGGAAAAAGATTTTCTGAAAAATGAAATCGCCAAGGACAGGGAAATATTGGAAAAGATGTCCGATGAAAAAGAACTGGAAAAGCTTGCCCGCGAAAAATATTACATGAAAAAGGACAATGAAGAAATATTCCTTATTGAATATGAAGATAGTCTAAAGAACAAACAAGATGAATAATACCAACCTATTTCAAGAGTTTCCTGAAGTTTCCGCCAAACAATGGAAACAAAAAATTCAGATGGACCTCAAAGGTGCCGATTACAATGAAACCTTGGTTTGGGAATCTTTGGAAGGCATCAATGTTAAACCCTTTTACCATCAAGAAGACCTAAAGAACATTCCTTCTTATTCCTTGCCCAAAGACCACGATTGGTCTGTAGGGCAATCCATTTATGTCGGTGATACCCAAAAAGCCAATGCGAAAGCCCTGAAAATCCTGGAAAAAGGCGTGGAAAGCTTGATTTTCACCATTCCGAATGAAGAAACCGATTTTGAAGTACTGTTCTCGAGCATCAATTTGGAAGGACTGGAACTCTACTTTGATTTTGAGTTTTTGGCCTTGGAACCCATCAAAAGGTTGGTTTCTCTCCTCAAAGAGAAAGAGGCAAAGGCTCATTTAAGTCTCGATATTATTGAGCATTTGGCAAAAGATGGCAATTGGTACCATAATATGGAAAATGACCACAAGTTATTGACCGAATTGGCTTCACTTGGCACTTCGGACATATCAATTATTGGAGTTGACCTGTCACTTTATCAAAATTCGGGTGCGAACATGGTCCAACAATTAGCATATGGTTTGGCCCATGCCAATGAATACTTAAATCACATAACTTCAAATGGTGCCGAGAAATCACTACCAATTACCTTCAAAGTGGCCGTGGGCAGCAACTATTTCTTTGAAATAGCTAAAATTAAAGCCCTGCGATGGCTTTGGAACAGTCTGGCAGCGGAATATGGAATCAAAAGCAATTGTACAATTTTGGCCATACCTTCCAAACGCAATAAAACTCTGTACGACTATAATGTAAACATGCTGCGAACAACGTCAGAATGCATGTCAGCAGTTTTAGGGGGAGCAGATACCATCTGTAATTTGGCCTACGATGCCATTTACCATAAGGACAACGAGTTTGGGGAGCGTATTGCGCGCAACCAATTATTACTCCTAAAAGAAGAAGGCTACTTTACCGAAGCTTCACAATTTGCTAATGGCTCTTATTATATTGAATCACTCACAAATCAACTAGCAGAGAAAGCCTTGGTGCTTTTTAAGCAGATTGAAAAAGCTGGTGGTTTTTTGGATAGTTTGAAAAAAGGGATGGTTCAACGAAAAATAAAAGAAAGTGCAGAAAAGGAACAACAACTTTTTGATGAAGGCAAGATAGTTTCACTGGGCACCAACAAATTCCAAAATTCGCAAGACCGCATGAAGGAAGATTTGGAACTCTATCCGTTTGTGAAAACCAAAGCTAGGAAAACCATCATTGAGCCCATTATCGAAAAAAGATTGGCCGAAGCTTCTGAACAAAAAAGATTGAACGATGAGTAGAAAAGACCTTCAACATATGGAATTGGCCGCAAGTTCGAGTGCAGTAGAAACCAAAAACCACGGACACGAAAACTTTGCCGCGGGTATTTCTCCATTTTTACGTGGCCCCTACTCCACCATGTACGTTCGTCGTCCTTGGACCATCCGGCAATATGCAGGGTTTTCAACTGCCGAGGAAAGCAATGCGTTTTACCGAAGAAATTTAGAGGCAGGTCAAAAAGGGCTTTCCGTAGCATTTGACCTTCCCACCCACCGTGGCTATGACTCGGACAACGACCGAGTGGTCGGCGATGTGGGCAAGGCTGGTGTTGCCATAGATTCCATCGAGGACATGAAAATCTTGTTCAGCGGAATTCCTTTGGACAAAATGTCCGTTTCCATGACCATGAACGGGGCCGTAATCCCAATTATGGCCTTTTATATTGTTGCTGGTTTGGAGCAGGGTGTTTCTATGGAACAACTTTCGGGAACCATCCAAAACGATATTTTGAAGGAATTTATGGTGCGGAACACCTATATCTATCCACCAACTCCTTCCATGCAGATTGTGGCAGATATTTTTGAATTTACCAGTAAACATATGCCTAGGTTCAACAGCATCAGTATTTCCGGATACCATATGCACGAGGCAGGAGCCCCTGCATCCATGGAATTGGCCTATACTTTGGCCGATGGTATTGAGTACATTCGAACTGGAATAAAAGCAGGTCTAAAAATTGATGAATTTGCCCCAAGACTTTCATTTTTCTGGGGTATTGGAATGAATCATTTTGCGGAGATTGCAAAAATGCGTGCTGGACGTATGCTTTGGGCCAAGTTGGTACAAGAATTCAATCCAGAAAATCAAAAATCATTAATGCTCCGAACCCATAGTCAAACCAGTGGATGGAGCTTAACAGAACAAGACCCTTTCAACAATGTCGCCAGAACTACCATAGAGGCCATGGCAGCTGCATTTGGAGGAACCCAAAGTCTTCATACCAACGCTTTGGACGAAGCCATTGCATTGCCTACCGATTTTTCCGCTAGAATAGCACGAAACACGCAAATCTATCTGCAGCAGGAAACACATATTACTAAAACGGTAGATCCTTGGGCAGGTAGCCATAAGGTGGAACAATTGACCCAAGAAATCGCCGAAAACGCTTGGGAATTGATTCAAGAGGTAGAAAAATTGGGCGGAATGACCAAGGCCATTGAAAAAGGCATACCAAAAATGCGCATTGAAGAAGCAGCTGCCAAGAAGCAAGCTCGTATTGATAGTGGTCAGGATATTATCGTTGGAGTAAACAAATATAGGCTGGAGAACGAGGACGACCTTCAGATTTTGGAAGTGGACAATGCCAAGGTCCGCAAGCAGCAAATGGCCCGCCTTGACGAAATACGAAACAGTAGGGATTCCGAAGCTGTGGAAAAAGCCCTTGAAGACATCCGCGTTGCATCTAAAAAGGCCATGGAAAATAACTCCTACCGTGGAAATTTGTTAGCTTTAGCGGTAGAAGCAGCCAAACAGCGTGCCACCCTTGGTGAAATTAGTGACGCCATGGAAAGTGCCTTTGGACGCTACAGAGCAAAAATTCAATCCTTTACCGGAGTGTATTCCAAAGAGATCAAAAACGACAAGAGCTTTGAAAATGCCCGCAAATTAGCGGACAAGTTTGCAGAGCAAGAAGGGCGCCGACCACGTATCATGGTGGCAAAAATGGGCCAAGACGGCCACGACCGTGGTGCCAAAGTAGTTGCCACCGGCTATGCCGACCTTGGTTTTGATGTAGATATTGGACCCTTGTTCCAAACGCCCGCTGAAGTAGCCAAACAGGCCGTGGAAAACGATGTCCATATTTTGGGGATTTCTTCTCTTGCCGGAGGACACAAAACATTAGTCCCCGAAGTGGTACAGGAATTGAAAAAATATGGTCGGGAAGACATCATGGTCATTGTTGGAGGCGTAATTCCAAAGCAAGATTACAAACACTTATTGGACAACGGAGCCGTTGCGGTTTTTGGACCAGGCACCAAAATCGCAGAGGCAGCCGCAGAAATACTGAACATTTTATTGGATTGACCCGTATAACAACCTCGCAAATAAAACTTTAACTTTCTTTAACGTAGAATGCGGGGGTTATTCACCCTCTGTTAACAAATTACATTTTATCGCATCCTAAATAATCGTATTTTTAGCACCTAACTTACTATGAAATGGGCAAGATTATTGCAATTGCAAACCAAAAGGGCGGTGTAGGTAAAACTACCACTACGGTAAACCTTGCGGCCTCCTTAGGTGTATTGGAAAAAAAGGTGTTATTGATTGATGCCGACCCCCAAGCCAATGCAACATCGGGTTTGGGTATTGATGTTGACTCTATCGAAAAAGGCACGTACCAACTTTTGGAACACACCATGAGTGTGGACGAAGTGATTATTCCTACGGATTCTCCCAATGTGGATTTGGTACCTGCCCACATTGACCTTGTTGCCATCGAGATTGAATTGGTGGACAAGGACAACAGGGAATACATGATGAAAGAAGCCCTTAAAAATTTGGGTGACAGGTATGATTTTGTTTTGATAGATTGTGCACCATCTTTGGGATTGCTGACCTTGAACGCACTTACGGCGGCAGATTCTGTAATGATACCCATCCAATGTGAGTACTTTGCCTTGGAAGGTCTTGGCAAGCTATTGAACACCGTAAAGAGTGTACAAAAAATACACAACAACGATTTGGACATAGAAGGAATGTTGTTGACCATGTACGATTCCAGGTTACGCCTTTCCAACCAAGTTGTTGAAGAAGTGAAGAAACACTTCGCAGACATGGTTTTTGATACCATAATCCAAAGAAACGTTAGGCTGAGTGAAGCTCCAAGTTATGGCGAAAGCATTATAAAATATGATGCAAGTAGTAAAGGGGCCTCCAATTATCTTAACTTAGCCAACGAAATTTTGAAGAAAAACAAGGAGAAAGTTTAGATGGCGAAAGCAACAAAAAAACAGGCACTGGGAAGAGGCCTGTCCGCTCTTTTAAATGATCCAGAAAACGATATTAAGTCGGTTTCTGATAAAAATGCGGATAAGGTAATAGGTAATGTAGTGGAATTGGATATCAATTCCATTGAGGTCAACCCGTTTCAGCCGCGTTCCAATTTTAACGATGAAACCCTTGAAGAATTGGCCAGTTCCATTCGTGAGTTGGGTATCATTCAACCGATTACCGTAAGAAAGTTGGATTTCAATAAATTCCAATTGGTTTCCGGTGAGCGTAGGTTCCGCGCTTCCAAATTGGTCGGTTTGGAGACTATTCCGGCCTATATTCGTATCGCCAATGATCAGGAATCCTTGGAAATGGCTTTGGTGGAAAACATCCAAAGACAAGACCTTGATCCCATCGAAATAGCACTTTCCTATCAACGACTTATTGACGAGATTGAAATTACTCAAGAAAAATTGAGTGACCGTGTTGGTAAAAAACGCTCCACTATTACCAATTATTTACGCTTGTTGAAACTGGATCCCATTATCCAAACGGGAATGCGGGACGGCTTTATTAGCATGGGACACGGTAGGGCACTTATCAACATAGATAAGAAAAAGGAACAGATTTCCATATATGAGAAAGTGGTTTCAGATGGTCTATCCGTAAGAGCTACAGAGCAATTGGTAAAAGCTCTTAAAGAACCGCAAACTTCTGTTTCAGACCAGAGAAAAAGCACTTCGGATGTTCCCGAGTTTGTTTCCAATAGTTTGGAATCCATCAAGGAACGCCTCGCCACCAAAGTGGATATTACCACATCAAAAAACGGAAAAGGAAAAATTGTGATACCCTTTCATTCAGAAGAAGATTTTAAGCGTATCAAAAAATTGTTGACAGGTGAATAAGAACCTTCTTTTATTGCTCTTTGCATTTTTGTTGTTTTCCTCAGGATATTCTCAAGAAAAAAAACAAAAGAAAAGCAAGGAACAACCTCAAACCAAAGAAGTGGACTCGCTTGCCCAAAATATGGCAGGAGAAGGTGTTACTTTTGAAGAGGTCAGTAAAAAAAAGGAAATCAACCCTCTGGCTCCAAGTAAAGCAGCTTTTTATTCGGCCATTCTTCCTGGACTGGGACAGATATACAATAAACGCTATTGGAAAGCGCCCATTGTTTGGGGCGCCATTGGAACCGGAATTTATGTTTATTCCTATAACAATACCGAATACCGTAGGGCACGAAACGCCTATAAAAGGAGGCTTGCCGGTTTTGTAGATGATGAGTTCTATGATCTGAACGGAGATGGGAGCGGACCCGATGTATCTTCCGAGGCACTACAAGAAGCGCAAGAAAATACGCAGCGAGATAGAGATTTGGCTTTGGTAATCACCATTGCTCTTTATGCCTTGAACATTATAGATGCCAATGTGGATGCGCACCTAAAGCAATATAATGTTAGTGATGACTTGGCTGTTGACTTCAATCCATATTTAGATATAAACCCATTTACCAACCAACCAAACTATGGAATGGCCATGGTCATAAAATTTTAAAGTATGAAGATTGGTCTGTTCGGATATGGCAAAATGGGAAAAATGATAGAGCAAATTGCTCAGGATAGAGGCCATACCATTGTAGCCAAGATAGATGATCCTTCGCAAACTGTAGATTATACATCAATGGATGTTGCCATTGATTTTAGCGCACCTGAAGCCGCTTTTGATAATATCACCAACTGTTTTAAAAACAATGTTCCCGTCATCAGTGGCACCACTGGATGGTTGGACAGATTTTCGGAAGCCGTCAGCATTTGTGAAGAACATAAAAGTGCTTTCATTTATGCCTCCAATTTTAGTTTGGGAGTCAATATTTTCTTTGAACTTAATAGGCATCTAGCCAAAATGATGTCTGAATTGAAGCAATACAAGGTTTCCATGGAAGAAATCCATCATACACAAAAACTGGATGCTCCTAGCGGAACGGCCATTACACTTGCCGAAGGTATTATTGAAAACACACCCTACCAAAAGTGGGAGTTGGACAAATCCGGTGATAAAATAATACCGATAAAATCCGTTAGAGAGGGTATGGTACCGGGCACGCATAGCATTGCATATGACAGTCCTGTGGACAAGATTGAGATAAAACACGAAGCGCACAACAGGGAAGGTTTTGCTCTGGGAGCAGTAATCGCATCGGAATGGATACAAGAAAAAGTTGGTATTTTTTCTATGAAGGACGTGTTAAACCTAAGCTAAAAAACGTAACAAGAATTTAGACCCAGAGTCTAACAAAGAAACTTTTTTATATGGACGGTATACAATGGATTATTTTTATCCTGATTATCCAAGTTATCCATTTCTTGGGAACATGGAAACTTTACGTTAAGGCAGGCAGAAAAGCATGGGAAGCCGCCATACCGGTTTACAACGGTATTGTTTTGATGAAAATCATCAATAGACCGTGGTGGTGGGTATTGTTATTGTTTATTCCCATCATTAACTTATTGATGTTCCCTGTGGTTTGGGTGGAAACCATCCGAAGTTTTGGTAAAAATTCACTTGTAGATACTTGGTTGGTCATCCTTACCCTTGGTTTTTACATTTATTACATCAATTATGCTGAAGATGTACAATACATTGAAGACCGCAGCCTAAAACCAAAAACCGGATTGGGTGAATGGGTTAGCTCTATTGTGTTTGCCATTGTAGCTGCAACCTTTGTACACACCTACTTTATTCAACCCTACGTGATTCCAACGGGATCGTTGGAGCGCACCTTACGCATTGGTGACTTTTTGTTTGTAAGCAAGTTTCATTATGGCGCACGAGTACCTATGACCACTTTGGCCGCACCCATGGTTCACGATACCCTTCCCGTACTGAAAACGCGATCATACTTGGCCGATGTCAACCCTGAGACCCACAAGACGTCTTGGATAAACAAGCTACAATTACCTTATATGCGCTTACCCGGTTTTGAGAAGGTAGAAAAAAATGACATTGTTGTCTTTAGCTTGCCCTCAGATACTTTGTATCAGTTCTTCAAAGCACAAAAAGCCGTAATAAAGCCAATTGATAAAAAATCCAACTACGTTAAGCGTTGTGTCGGTACACCAGGGGATTCCCTTGCAGTTATTGATGGGTTTGTTTATATCAACGGGAAACAACTCCAACTATCGGATAGGGCAAAACCCATGTATGTTTATGATATTTATGCTCAAAATGGCGTTTCCAGTAAGTATTTGGAAGATGTTGATGCTTCAGACTACGTTCGAAAATATATTGCCACTAACATTAATGAATCCCAGTATAACGCCTTGGCACCCTTTATTTCTGGCGGTAGACCAACAGACGATGGCAAGATTGAGCTCTACACACAGGAAAATGGCATTCCAACCGACGTTATTCGTCAACTAAGGCTTTCCCTAACAGAGGAAAAACCACGTTCCCGTATGGCGAATTTAACGGATGAAATGGTTGCAGCGCTCAAGAACAATCCTGCTATTGATTCCGTTGTAAAAACCATTGACCCCAAAGGCATGTATGGTGGGAACATATTCCCGCAAAAACCCAACCTGTATCCTTGGAACAATGATAACTTTGGTCCAATTTATATTCCAAAAGCTGGTACCACGGTAGAAATCAATTCGAAGACCATTCCGTTTTATAAAAAAATAATTCGTGATTACGAGTACAACGATGTAAAGGTAACAGGGAATAAAGTATTCATCAATGGTAAGGAAGCTGACTCTTACACCTTTAAACAAGACTACTACTGGATGATGGGTGACAACCGTGACCACTCTGAAGATAGTAGGACTTGGGGCTATGTTCCGGCCGACCATATTGTTGGTAAACCCGTTTTCCTTTGGATGAGTTTTGACAACTTTAGACAAGGAATCGCCAATTGGAGAGTTCGTTGGGATCGTGTATTTACCACTGTAGGGGGTAGCGGAAAACCTGTATCCTACTTCTGGTATTTTATAGCAGTTTTGGCAGGGTGGTTTGTTTTTGATTTCTTCCGCAAGAAAAAGAAGAAAAAAGCTTAATCTATTGTTTTTTGAAAATACTGCTCCATCCAACCTATTTCCCAAGCATAGCCACTTTTGCAGCCATCGTGCAAAATGAAGTGGTATGGGAAGCACATGATAACTTTCAAAAACAGACATACAGAAACCGCTGTTATATTTCAACGGATAAGGGTAAGCATATGCTCAATATTCCCATAAAACATATTGGCGGTAAAGAAGGTCGGCAAAAATATGCTGATGTAAGCACAGAGAACAGCTATAATTGGAAAAAAGAGCATTGGCGCACCCTAGAAACCGCTTACAGAACTTCGCCCTTTTTTGAGTTTTACGAAGACGAACTACGACCGCTTTATGAAGGAAATGCCGACTCACTTTACGACTTCAATCTAAAGACCATTGAAGCAATTGCAGACTGTATAGGAGTGCAAATTCCAACAGAAAAAACTAAAAAATACGAGGTAGCTACAGAGGCCTATTTTGATGCCCGTTTTTTGGTCAATGCAAAAAAAGAGAAAAATTGGAAGATGAGTTCTTATCCTCAAGTCTTTGAAGAACGCCATGGATTCATACCCAATTTAAGCGTGTTAGACCTTTTGTTCAATGAGGGAACCAATACACTGAACTATCTAAAAAGTCTATCTTTAGATTTAAAACATGCTTAGGCACCTACTCCATTACGGAATACATTTCTTGGTTCCCATCCTAATTGCATTTTGGTTTTTTAATGGTCAGAGTGTAAAAATTGCCCTGATTCTTCTGGCCGGAATCATTATTGATATAGACCATCTTTGGGCCACTCCTCTTTACGACCCCAATAGGTGCAGTCTTGGATTTCACGCATTGCACAGTTATTGGGCTATTTTGGTGTACAGCATACTACCCTTTTTTAAAACCACAAGAATTATTGGATTAGCGTTGATTATCCACATTTTCGCAGACACACTGGACTGTTTATTGATGTGAGTTTAAACGCAAAGTGGCCATTATCGGATAATGGTCGGACAATCGCTCGTCAAAGTTTTGATGGGAAAGAATTTCAAAATCTGGATCTGCTAAAATGTAATCTATTCGTAATGGTATTTTCCATAAATTATAAGTACGCCCAAAACCATCACCTTCTTCTAGAAAAGAATCTTTCAAATCACCTTTAACTATCTTATAAACATTGGAGAATTGGGTATTATTAAAATCTCCACAAACAATATTGGTGTAGGGACTATTTGTCAAATGATCTCTAAATATTTTAGCTTGTTCCAATTGTTTTGAAAATGTACTGACCAACCTTTTGTATACCCTCTCAGAATTCTCTCCATCTGAAAAGTCATCGGTACTTGGTACAATACTAAAAGATTGTAAATGTATATTGTAAACCCTAATGGTATCTTTTATGTGCACGATATCAGCATAAATAATATTATTCATTGTATCCGGCAAGTCCAAAGAACCCTTGTTTACAATTGGGTATTTGGAAAATATAGCCTGAATTGTTCTGCCCGCAGTGTATGGCGTCTCACTTCTATAGGGGTACTGCTTTAACTGGCGATGACGTATTCTACTATGCTCCTGTATGGAAAGTATGTCAGGATCTTGTTTCTTAACAAATTCGACAATACTATCTCCTATCCCTGGTTCTTTCATCCAGCCATTTTTATTGAACCCCCAAGCATTATAGGACATTATTTTTAAGTCGGAATCCCTTTTTTGTACTGAACCATCTTTACCTATACCGTAAAAAGGGCCAAACATTAAATAACTAAGAATAATCGTAGCGAAGGATAACCACAGTTTTCTTCTAAACTTGATAGCCCAATATATAAGGAATAAAATATTAAAAGTGAAGAGAAAAGGAACGAACAAACTCAGTACGGAAAGTGCTGAGACAAATTGGAAAGGTAAGAATGAAATGATACCAGTAATAATCAATAAGAATGCAACCAATATATTGATTGCAAAAACCACCCTATCAAATATTGAGGTAGATTTTTTCACAGTTTAGTCTTCCTTACCAGCCTTAAACAAAAAGTCTTTTTCTTCTTTGGACAGGCTTTCATAACCAGATTTACTGATCTTATCCAAGATAGTATCTATTTTTCGTTGCTTGGCCTGTTTATCATAATTTTTCTTGCTGGTTGATGATGCTTTTTTCTTGTAGACCGTCTTTAAAGGAGCTTTCTTCTCTTTGGGCTTAAAAAGCTGAATAATGGATTTTCTTAATTTTGTAAAGCCTGTTCCAATATCGTGCCCTTTAAACAACTGGCGAGCATACATATATCCTAAAAGAGCACCACCCAAATGTGCCATACCACCGCCTATATTATCACCCATGCCAATCAAGACCAAATCCTTGATCACCAAAGCAGCTCCGATATACCACAATTTAATATTGAAGAAAATTACACGAACTTCTTGATTCGGTAAATAGGCACAAACAAAAATCAAAACAGCATTCACTCCCGCTGATGCACCAATCAATGCCGTGTTGGAATTCACCAAGGTCGGAAACACATTATAGCTTAAAAGAAATACCAAACCTCCCAACATCAAACCTAAAAAATAAACGTTGATGAATCGTTGGGCATCAAAAAGGTTTAAGAATATGCGGCTTGCAAAGTAGAGCACAATCATATTCCAAAAAATATGACCAAACCCTCCATGGAAAAAAGAATAGGTTACCAAGGACCAAGGTTGAGCCAAAAACTCAAAAAAATCTTTGGGCAAAAGGAACCATTGCGAAAAAGAGTGCCCCAACAATGCACGGGAAAGCCCATCAATTATAAAAATAAGTACATTGATGGCTATAAGCTTTTCGGCTATACTAAGCCTCGCAAATTGATATCGTAGCCCCCCACTCATCATAGTCTAATTCCAACGTTTATCATTAAACTGATTCTTTTTCCAATACCACATCATTATAAAACCAATCAAAGCACCTCCAATATGTGCAAAGTGTGCCACCCCTGTATTAACATTTCCTATTCCAAAAATAAGGTCAACAGCAATTAGAATCGGTACAAAGTACTTCGCTTTTATGGGTACCGGTAAAAAGATAAGCATCAATTTGGCCTCCGAATACATAAAGGCAAAGGCCACCAAAATACCATAAATCGCTCCGGATGCACCAACAGCTGGAGTGTTAAAAGCCGTCAACATACTATCTACCGTACTCTTTCCAGCAATATCGTACCAACTTGGACTATACTGACCATTCGCCAAAATATCCAAAATCTGCGTGCGGGCAATACCTGCACCTTCCAAAGCACTCATTCCTTCGTTGAAAAGAAAATAATTCACACCCGTGTGCAACGCGGCGGAACCCAATCCGGCCGAAAAATAGAAAAACAAGAACTTGTTCCTGCCCCAAATACGCTCCAGTGGGGTGCCGAATGCCCAAAGGGCATACATATTAAATACAATGTGCATTAAGCCTCCATGCATAAACATATGGCTAACCACCTGCCACCATTCAAAATTGGAATTTTTGGGAAACCAAAGTGACATCCATTGGAACATTTGTTCCCCATATAGTTGTGTGGCAAAAAACATAATCACGTTAATGATCAAAATATGCTTTACTGCCTCGGTTATTCTACCCATCTAGTTGAATTTTTTATCAATATCCCCCTCGGAGATAATAGTGTATGTTATTTTTTGAAATGGACTTAAAGTAGGTTCTTTGCAAGCAAAAAGATTGTTCACCAAGGTTAATTGCGATTCTTGGTCCAACACATCCCCTGTTCTTACGGCCAAATTTCTACTGAGTGCCTTGGCCAACATTTCGGCCTGCGAAATGGAACCATCGGCGTAACCCTCCATATAATCCGCAATTAAGCGATCTAATACCGTGCCAATTCCACTTTCAGGAACCATCATGGGTACACCTGTCACTTTTACCGTTTCTTCTTCCAAACTCTGGAATGCAAATCCAATGTTTGTCAGACTATCTTTGATTTCATTGAGAACAGCCAGTTCTTGTTTGTTGAATGTCAATTCCAAAGGAAAGAGCAATTGTTGGCTCACCCCTTCTTTTACCGTAATCTCGCCCAAAAACTTTTCAAAAAGTATTCGTTCGTGTGCCCTATTCTGATGAATGACCAACATCCCTGATTTAACCGTGCTCACCACATATTTCCTTCGCAATTGAAACGTACCGGCCATATGTTCCTCTGCATCTTCGCCCGTATATAATGTGCCTTGTTCCTCGCTCTCGGACTCAATAACCACGCTACTGAATTCGTGATTATCATTTTGGTTGCCAAGACCTTCATACAAATCTTCCCAACCTTTGGTGCTCTGTTTACGGAAACTACTTCCCGTACTTTTCTTGGCTGGCGTTTCTTGAAAAGGATTAAAAGTGGCATCTACGGTTACCTTGGGTATTACTGCTCCTTTTTCTTTATAGGAATAAGGTGTATCCAAGTTGGGATCATGGTCAAAATCCAATACAGGAGCCACGTTGAATTGTCCCAAGCTATGCTTGATAGTGGACCTTAAAATGGCATATAAGGTATTTTCATCATCAAACTTCACCTCGGTTTTAGTAGGGTGAATGTTGATATCGATAGAGGATGGATCCACATTCAAAAACAAAAAATATCCGGGATATGTGTCGGATTTTATCAAACCTTCAAAAGCCGCAACCACGGCATGATGCAGGTACGGACTTTTAATGAATCGGTTATTGGCAAAAAAGAATTGCTCTCCCCTGCTCTTTTTGGCAAACTCAGGCTTACAAATAAATCCAGAAACTTTTACGACCTCGGTCTCTTCGTTAACCGGCACCAATCGATGCTCCATTTTACTCCCAAAAACGTGAACAATGCGCTGACGATGTTTTGTACTGGGTAGATTAAATATTTCAGAACCGTTATTGTAAAAATGAAATTCAATATCCGGGTGAACCATAGCCACTCGATGGAACTCATCCGTAATGTGACGCAGTTCCACTTGATTTGATTTCAAGAAGTTTCTCCTGGCAGGAATATTGAAAAATAGATTTTTTACGGAAATGGACGTTCCTTTTGGAGTGGCCACCACATCTTGAGAGACAATCTTGCTGCCTTCAATTTTAAGATGGACCCCTACTTCATTATCAGCGGTTCGCGTCTGCATATCCACATGCGCAATCGCGGCAATAGATGCCAACGCCTCTCCCCGAAAACCTTTGGTTTCCAAATTGAATAAATCTTGTGCCGATGATATTTTGGAGGTAGCATGTCGCTCAAAGGACAATCGAGCATCCGTTTCGCTCATTCCCATTCCATCATCAACCACTTGGACCAGTGTTTTTCCACCATCCTTTATAATCAACTTAATGGAAGTAGAACCTGCATCAATAGCGTTTTCCATGAGCTCCTTTACTACGGAAGCGGGTCGTTGGACCACTTCCCCTGCTGCTATCTGGTTAGCGACATGGTCCGGTAAAAGTTTAATGATGTCCGCCATTATGGATTTACGAATATTGATAAATCAAAATCGATGATAAAAAGGAACAGCAGCAACAGCACGGCAACAATAATCCAAAATCGAAGTTTCAAATTTTTATCTCCTTCGGTTTGTAAATCATCCATTGCAGAGGTAAACTTGTTCTTGAGCCCCTTTGTGGAGTGCGCCGTAGTTCGAAATTTATCCAGTTTGTGCTCAATTTTATAAGGATTACCCTCGCCCTTGTAATATCTAGGGGTGTAATCATAGCTCCTATTTTTCCTAAGTTTTAAAGGGTTTCGCATGGTATCCTTATCGCTGTAGCCTCAAAGGTACTCAAAATAGAAAAAAAGGGTTGGACGATCCTCCCAAAAAATGTTAACAAACATGTGGTTGCTGGATAACTAGATAATCGGATAGTTCGAAGTTTTGAGCTTGGGACTGTTCTTGATACTAGAACTTACTTACCCAGTACAGCCATTTGAATGGCCGCAATAGCAGCTTCGGTTCCTTTATTGCCATGTTTTCCACCACTTCTATCCTTTGCCTGTTGTAGATTATTATCGGTCAGCACACAAAAGATTACAGGTACATCGTAAGCTATATTCAAATCTTTGATCCCTTGTGCAGTTGCACTGCAAACAAAATCAAAATGACTGGTTTCTCCTCGGATAACGCTGCCAATGGCAACAATGGCATCCACTTTTTCCGTTTGAATCATTTTTTTACAACCGAAAGTGAGCTCGAAACTTCCTGGAACATTCCATCGAATTACATTTTCAGGTAACGCACCACAGTCCAAAAGAGCATCTTCAGCACCTTCGGAAAGAGCTTCTGTAATTTCCCCGTTCCACTCAGAAACAACAATCCCAAACCGAAGATTCTTCGCGTTTGGGATTTTGCTTTTATCGTAAACGGATAAGTTTTTGTTCTCTGTGGCCATGTTTTAGTTTTGCGCCAATCCAATCAAGACATCAACACCATTGGCTTCTTGTGAACTGGGATATTCTTCTTTGATTCTTTCAAAGTACCCCAAAGCTTTGCTTTTTTCGCCCAACTCCAAGGCAACTACACCGGCTTTGTACAAAAATCTTGGTGCTGTGAATTCGTTATCGCTATGTGCAATGGCTTTTTCGTAATAATCCAAAGCATCTTCTTGCTGGTTCAATTGAGAAAAAGCATCTCCTATTCCTCCTTTGGCCATAGCTCCCATAATGTCATCATCAGAAGAAAAATCTTCCAAATGAGCAACGGCCTCATCATATTGCTTCAAATTCAAATAGGTCATACCTGCTGAATACTGGGCCAAATTAGCTGCTTTGGTACCACTGTATTCCTCGATAATATCCAAGAAACCATACTTACCTTGGGCACCGTTCAATGCCAATGTAAACAAAGAATCCTTCTCTGTTTCGCTCGCCAAGGCTTGGTCAAAATATTGTTGTGGGTAAAAAAGTTCGTTTGCAGCGGTAGCTTCTTTTGGATTCTGGATAAATTGGTGGTAACCCAAGTAGGCCAAAACACCTACGGCAATTACACCAATAACGCCCAAAATGTAGTTTTGGTTCTTCTGAACCCACTCTTCGGTCTTGGAAGCACTTTCGTCCAAAGTATTGAAAACTTCAGCCGTTGTGCTGTCGTGTTCTTGTATCTGAGCTTCCTCCTCCTTATTTTTTGGCTTAAAGCCTCTCTTCTTGTATGTTGCCATCCGTCATTTAATTGGTCGCGCAAAAATAAAGTTTTTATCCAAAACCAAAAGGTAATTTATTCGTTATTTTTGGAATCCCTTTTTAGAGGGCTACCTTTTAATTCCAAATTGTTTCTCTAGCATTTTATGTTTTTAAGACATTTATCTTTAGTCAATTACAAGAATTTTGATTCCAAGACGCTGGAATTCGACCCTGTGATCAACTGTTTGGTGGGCGACAACGGAGTAGGAAAGACCAATGTTTTGGATGCTATTTACCATTTATGCTTCGGTAAAAGCTACTTTAATCCTGTGTCTACCCAAAATATAATGCACGGTGCTGATTTTTTTGTGGTCGAGGGTGAATTTGAGAAGCTCAACAGAACGGAAAAAATACTTTGCTCCTTTAAAAAAGGAACCAAAAAAGTGATAAAACGCAACGGAAAACCTTACGAAAAATTTTCCGAACACATCGGTTTTTTGCCCTTGGTGATTATTTCACCATCGGACCGTGATCTTATTTTGGAAGGAAGCGAGACGAGAAGGAAGTTCATGGATGGTGTAATATCCCAATCGGACAAGGTATATCTGCAAAACCTCATCAAGTACAACAAGGTGGTCTCGCAGCGAAATTCCTTGCTCAAATATTTTGCCGTTAACCGCACCTTTGACCGCGACACTATTAGCATTTATAATGAACAGTTGAATACCTTGGGAACGGCCATTCATCATAAAAGAGTTGAATTTATTGAATCCTTTCTTCCCATTTTCAAGGAGCAGTACCAAAATATCTCCGAGAAAGATGAGCAAATCGACCTTTCCTACGAAAGTCAGTTGAGCGATGATAGCCTTTTGAATCTCTTGGAAAGGAATATTGAAAAAGACAGAGCGTTGCAATACACCTCAGTGGGCGTACATAAGGATGACCTTAGCTTTACCATTGCTGGTCACCCCATTAAAAAATTTGGAAGCCAGGGGCAACAAAAATCCTTTTTGATAGCATTGAAACTGGCGCAATTTCATTTTATCAAGCAATTGGCGGACACCACCCCTATTCTTTTGTTGGATGATATCTTTGATAAACTGGACGAAAACAGGGTATCCCATATCGTCGGATTGGTGAAGGATGATAATTTTGGACAAATTTTTATCAGTGATACCCATGCGGATAGAACGGAAGATGTGGTGAAAAACATTCATCAGAGCTATAAAATATTTAACTTGTAGCATCATGAGACGAATCCTTTCATTTTTATTGGTTTTGATGCTTTGGGCATGCAATGATTCATCTGTTAACGAAAATGATTTACATTATTTGAACGGCTATTGGGAAATATCGGAAGTTGAATTTCCCGATGGATCCATCAAGGAATATGGTATGAACCCAAGCATCGATTTTATTCACTTGAAAGACGACAAAGGGTATCGAAAAAAAATGAAGCCCAAATTTGATGGCACTTATGACACTTCAAAAGATGTCGAAGGTTTTACCGTATCCAATGCAAATGAAACCATCATTCTACGGTATTCAACCGAATTGAGTGAATGGGAGGAAAAACTGATGCAATTGGATTCAGTTTCATTTTCAGTAACCAACCAAGAGGGTGTTACCTACAAATACAAACGTTTTGAACCCATCAAAATTCCACAATAATGGCCAAAAGACATAGTTCCCACATACCATTGAGCGAAGCTTTGAGCGAGTTTATCCAAGAGAACAAACTCCAAAAAGGCATGGACAGGGTAGATGCCAGAGAAGCTTGGGTAAAACTAATGGGGAATGGAGTAAACAACTACACTACAGCCGTTGAACTAAGAAATGAAACACTATTTATCTCCCTCTCCTCTTCTGTACTACGTGAGGAATTGAGTTTGGGCAAGACCAAAATCATCAAGATGATCAATGAGGAATTGGGGAAAGAACTGGTAAAAAAATTGGTGCTGAGATAACAACTAAAAGCAGACAAAAAAAGCCACCCGATGGGGTGGCTTTTTATATTTTTTTGTATTTCGATTAGTACATTTCTCTTCCTGAAAAGTGGAAAGCACCTTCGATAGCAGCATTTTCATCACTATCGGAACCATGTACGGCATTTTCACCGATGCTGGCAGCGTACAATTTTCTGATGGTTCCCTCAGCTGCTTCTTCTGGGTTGGTAGCACCGATCAATGCGCGGAAATCATCCACAGCATTGTCTTTTTCCAAAATAGCTGCCACAATAGGTCCTCTTGTCATAAACTCCACCAATTCGCCAAAAAATGGACGCTCATTGTGGATGGCATAGAATATTTCGGCATCCCTCTTGCTCAATTGTGTGTACTTCATGGCCACAATCTTAAAACCAGCAGCCGTAATTTTATCCAAAATTGCTCCGATGTATCCATTTTCAACAGCATCAGGCTTAATCATGGTAAATGTTCTATTTCCAGTCATTTTTTTAAATTTTGCGCAAACTTAAGCTTTTTCAACTAAGCTACAAGGCTCAATAGGTTTGTTTTAACTCTTGCAGCACCGCGCCATTATCTCCCTTCATCTTCATATCGGCCTCTCTTTTTTCAAAATCAAAGGTGATTACCCCATAACTTTTCTCAGAAACCACCTCCCCAATTCTGTGTTGGTTGGGTTCACCACTAAAACTAAAATAGGAATGGGTAAGTCCGCTACTGGTAAAATCTATCAATGGGTAGGAAAGACCATCAATTTCAGTCTTGGAGAATTCAGAAATATGTCTGTCTCCCGATAAAATAATCACACCTTTTGCTCCTGATTGGGCTATTAGGTTTTCCAATTTATCCACTTCCAAGGGAAAATTGCCCCAACTTTCAAAACCATGCTCCCCAGAAAGCACCTGAATGCTGGACATAATCAAATTGAAATCGGCATCAGATTGGTTGAGTTCGTTCTCCAACCATTGCCATTGTGCTTCACCAAGGACAGTGGCGGTGGAATCCGTTGTAGGTTTATATCTTTTTTTGGACTCTTCATCTTTAACAAGCTCACTTCTGAAGTAGCGGGTATCTAAAACAATGACCTTTACCTTTCCAGCAGGAACCTCATATTCGTGGGAGGCATACACTCCCTCGCGGTTTCTTCTTTCGCTATCTTCGGGAATGCCCATAAAATCCAAAAACACTTGTTGGCTTTCCTTTTTAATGGAAAAGTCGGAGCCACCGTCATTTAAACCAAAATCATGATCGTCCCATGTTCCGATAATAGGTACTTCGGCCCTTAATTTGGCATATTCGGCAACCGTATCCTGCATGGCATAAATGGCCCTCAATTTTTCAACATCGTCTGTATCGGCATACACAATATCACCACCCCAAATCCAAACATCCGGACTTTCTGCCAAGATATCGTCCCAAAAAGGATTTGGTTCTTGCGACATATTACACGACCCAAAGGCCACAATAAAATCCGGGCTGGGTCTTTCTTCAGTCTCTATGGTTTTTTCAACCTTCTTTTTACAGGCGGAAAACAGAATCAAGGTTGCTAGAAATATGTAAAATTGCTTCATCTTGTATGAGTATTGCGTCAAAAATACGGATAAACCGGGTTACCTCTATATTATATTATTGTATATTTGGCCGCATGAATTCAGCGGATATCAAGACAGTAAAGTCGATACTTTCCCAACCTCAGACGATAGCAATTATACCCCACAGAAATCCAGATGGTGATGCTATGGGTTCATGTTTGGCGCTCTATGGATTTTTGAAAGCAAAGGGGCACACGGTGCAGGTTGTTGCACCCAATGACTATCCTAAATTCCTTAAATGGATGCCATGGAATAATACCGTTATCAATTTTGAGAGGGAAAACCCAAAGGCCAAAGAAGTTATTAATGAAGCTACGGTAATTTTCACCTTGGACTTTAACGACCTCTCCCGTGTTGGGCAAATGAAATCTGCCTTGCAAGAAGCAACAGCCGATTTCATCATGATAGACCATCACCAACAACCCGGTGATTATGCGAGGGTGACTTATTCGGATGTAACCATGAGCTCCACCTGTGAAATGGTATATAACTTCATCGACTTTTTGGAGGAAACGAATCTTATTGATGCCGATATCGCAACGAATCTATACACAGGCATTTTGACAGATACAGGGTCTTTCAAGTACCGTTCAACATCGAGTAAAACACATCGTGTGGTGGCCGAACTTATTGATAAGGGTGCAAACAATATGGAAATTCACCAAAATGTTTTCGACACCAATTCACCATCTCGCCTGCATTTGCTAGGTGTTGCCCTGAGCAATATGGTGATTCTGCCCGAGTATAAAACAGCATACATTACCCTAAGCCAAGATGAGCTGGACCAATACGATTTTAAAAAAGGTGATACCGAAGGCTTTGTGAATTATGGGCTAACTTTGGAAGGCATTATCTTCGCGCTTATTTTTATTGAAAATCGTGAAGAGGGAATTATCAAGATTTCGCTTCGTTCCGTTGGAGACTTTTCCGTAAACGAATTTGCAAGGGAACATTTTAATGGAGGTGGACACACCAATGCCGCTGGCGGAAGAAGTGAAGTTAGCATGGAAGAGACCATTTCCCATTTCAATGAAATTTTGAAAACCTATAAAAGTAAACTGAACTCATGAGATTTTTTCTAGCTGTACTTTTGACTGCAATCGTTGTGAGTTGCGGAGGTCCAGAACCGAGAAAACCCGTAGAGGTTAAATCCGGTAGTTTTTACAAGGAATCCATCGAGCGCACCAAAAAATTATTGGCCGCAGAGGAAGAAGCAATTCAGGAAATCATTTCCAAGGATACAGTTCATGAATACTTGTCCAGTCCAGATGGATTTTGGTATTACTACGAATTCAAAAATGATACGGCCAGCTATCGACTTAAAACGGATGACCAGATTTTGTTTTCCTATAATTTAATGAGCCTTAACAACGACACTATTTATACTGCGGAAGAAATTGGACCCACTTCGCATGTCATAGACAAGCAACAGTTGTTCCCTGGGCTTCAAAACGCAGTGAAACTCTTAAAAATAAACGAGAAAGTCACATTTTTGTTCCCATCTCCCCTAGCCTTCGGCTATCAAGGAGACAACAAGGCGATCGGTCCCAAAACACCTCTAAAATCATCAGTAGAATTACATACAATCATAATAGATAACGACAGTTTAAACTAAATTCATAAGCAATGAAGAAATTATTTTACATCATACCATTATTTCTCCTAGTGATCATAGGATGCAAATCGAGCAAATATGCCGATTTGGGAGATGGTATTTTTGCCGATATCCAGACCACAAAGGGAGATATCATCATCCAATTGGAATACAAAAAGACCCCGGTTACCGTGGCCAACTTTGTATCCTTGGCAGAAGGCAAAAATCCATTTGTGAACGATGAGTACAAGGACAAAAAATTCTACGATGGGATTGTATTCCACAGGGTCATCAAGGATTTTATGATTCAGGGTGGGGACCCAACAGGTTCTGGAAGTGGAAATATCGGATATACTTTCAAGGATGAGTTTAACGATTCGTTGAGACACTCCAAAAAAGGAATCCTTTCCATGGCCAACAGGGGTCCCAAGACCAACAGCAGCCAATTTTTCATTACCCATAAAGCTACTCCATGGTTAGATGACAAACACACCGTTTTTGGTGAAGTAGTCGCAGGAATGGATGTAGTGGACACGATTGCCAATGTAAAAACTGGTGCTGGTGATAGACCAATTTCTGAAATTGCCATGGATCATGTAGAAATTGTACGTAATGGCAAGGAAGCACGTCAGTTTGATGCCGTTCAGATCATGACCGATTATTTTGAGGAAGCCAAAGCCACCGAAGCTGCATTCAAAAAAATGAAGGAAGATTTGGCAGCTCAGTTTACGGAACAAATCGATGAGGCCGAAGCAACCTCTAGTGGCTTACGTATTTTAAAATTGAAAGAAGGTGATGGAGAGCAGCCAAAAGTAGGTCAAAAAGTAATGGTAAACTATGCTGGATGGTTGTTCAACGGTGATTTATTTGATAGTAATATCGAGGAAGTTGCCACCAAATTTAACCAATTGAACCCAGGCAGAAGAGATCAGGGCGGATACCGTCCGTTCCCCATGGATTATAGCCCGGATGCCCAGTTGGCAGCCGGTTTCCGTGAAGGTTTGTTGACCATGAAGGTTGGTGACAAAGTACGTTTGTTCATCCCTCCACACTTGGGTTACGGAGATAACAATTACGGCCCAATTCCCGGTGGTTCGACCTTGGTTTTTGATATAGAAATTGTTGGAATTCAATAGTAATATTCCAATATGATAACTTAAAAAAGCCGTACTTTTCCGTGCGGCTTTTTTTGTTGCCCTAAACACCGTGCTTCATTTTTGATGAGACAAAAAACCAAAACATTCATTGCCATTGCGTTTCCAATCCAAGTATTATTGGTAAAATGGATAAGCAACTACCACACCTTTATAGAGGATTATTACAGTAATGGAATCTACCCATACATTTCAGGTTTTTCAAGGATACTGTTTGGTTGGATTCCTTTTTCATTTGGGGATTTGGTGTACACTGCGCTGGTAGCTTTAGCCATTAGGTATATTTACAAACATTGGAAAAGCATCAAACAGAGACCACTGTTATTTTTAAAGGATATTGCCGTAGTACTGTCTATCGTTTATTTTGCCTTTCATCTGCTTTGGGGCATGAACTATCACCGCCAACCCATCAACTGGAAACTAGGCATTGAACGTGAATACACCGCTGACGAATTGGTAGAGTTGACCCAATACATTGTCAAAAAAACAAATCAGTATCAATTGGAACTGACAGGAGATACTGTTTCACCCGTACACATCCCCTATTCCAAAAAAGAAATCTTTACTAAAACAGAAAAGGCCTACGCAAAATTTGCAAAGCAATTCCCTGATTTTAAATACCAACATCGGAGCCTTAAATCGTCGATATACAGCATACCTCTAACTTTTATGGGGTATGGTGGCTACCTAAACCCATTTACCAACGAGGCTCAAGTAAACGGAATTACTCCAAAATTTAGGTTGCCCACCGTAAGCGGGCACGAAGTTGGCCATCAGCTAGGATATTCCGCCGAGGGAGCCACGAATTTTATAGGGTTTTTAGTCACCTCACAAAGTGAAGACCCGTATTTTAAGTATTCCGCTTACAATCATGCCTTAGGGTATTGCCTTTCCGACCTCTTTTATAAAGATGAGAAAAAGTACAATGAAATCGTGGCTACCATTAACCCCGGAGTCAAAGAAAATTTTAATGAATTACGGGATTTTTGGGAAAAATACGAAAACCCGATGGAACCCATCTTCAAATCCGTGTTCAACACTTTTTTAAAGGTGAACAACCAAAAGGAAGGTATAAAAAGTTACAATGCAGTGGTAGGGCTTATCATCAACTACAGAAAACAGCAATTTCCCCAGAATTGAAACTTGCGGAGTCCTTTCACAAAGGTTATCTTTAAACCGACTAATTCAATTTAAACCTTATGAAACTTAAACTTTTAGCACTGTTTCTCTTCATGAGCAGTGTTTCTTTGTTTGCACAGGATTATTTTCCAAAAAATGACGGTGTAAAGGCAAAGAAGAACAACAATTACACGGCATTTACCAACGCCAAGATTTATGTAACCCCCACACAAGTTATCAACAATGGTACCCTGCTAATCCAAAACGGCAAAGTGGTACAAGTGGGAAAATCCGTAAGCATACCCAAAAATGCAGTAGTAGAAAATCTGGATGGAAAATCCATCTACCCATCTTTTATAGATGTTTTCTCAGGATTTGGCGTAGAACTTCCCAAGAAAGCCAGTGGCGGCGGAAGGTCGGCACAATATGGCCCTTCCAGGGAAGGATTTTACTGGAACGATCACATAATGCCAGAGAAAGACGCCATCAACAGTTTTACGTATGATGCCAAAGAAGCCAAAGAGCTTAGAAATGCTGGTTTCGGAACCATCAACGCACATATTGAGGACGGTATCGCGAGAGGAACTGGGGTTTTGGTAGCCTTGAACGATGAAGCATCCGAAGCACAGCGAATTCTGTCAGATAAATCTGCTCAATACTTTTCTTTTGAAAAAAGTGTTGCATCGAGGCAATCCTACCCAGGCTCACTTATGGGAACCATGGCTTTGATGCGTCAGATGTATTACGATATGGATTGGTACAGCAAAGGCAATGTGGACACCAAAGACCGTTCTTTGGAGGCCCTCATCGCCAATAAAGGATTAACCCAGATTTATGCTGCTGGCGACAATGGCAACGTTTTACGTGCCGATAAAATCGGAGACCTATTCGGAATTCAGTACACTATTTTGGCTGGAGGCGATGAGTATGAGCGTATTGATGATATTAAGGCCTCCAATGCCAAATTGATTCTACCGCTGGATTTTCCAGATGCATTCGACGTTTCCAACCCTTACGAAGCCAAATACATTGCTTTGAAAGATATGAGACATTGGAATTTGGCCCCGTCCAATCCAAAGGTTTTGGCCGATAACGGTGTGGATTTCTCCATCACTTTGCACGGACTTAAATCCCCAAAAGAGTTGAAAGGCAAAATCATGAAAGCCATTTCTTATGGGCTTTCGAAAACTAAAGCATTGGAAGCTTTGACTACTGTTCCTGCCGAAATTTTAGGCAAATCCAACGAAATTGGTTCATTACAAGTTGGAAACCAAGCCAACTTCTTGATTACGTCCGGAGATATTTTTGACAAAGAAACCACCCTTTACGAAAACTGGGTACAAGGAACCAAGAACGTTATCGAAAGTATGGATGTCATCGATATTCGCGGAGATTACAATCTAGCCGTTAACGGAAGTACTTACACAGTTTCATTAACGGGAGATGCCGATAAACCAAAATCAGAAATCAAAAAAGGTGACAATAAGGTGGATTCCAAAATTGATTATTCAGCAGATTGGTTGAATATTTCTTTTAGTGAGGACAATGTTGGTTCTTACCGTATGGTTGCCCATGTTATGCCAGGTGTTGAAAACATCAAAGGAAATGTAGTGCTTCCAAATGGTGACGAAACTTCGGCCATAATGACCAAGACTTCGTCTTTTGAAGAAAAATCAAAAGAGAAAGAAGCTGCTGAGAAACCTCAGCTAATGGCCTTGACCTATCCAAATGTTGGTTATGGTTTCAAGAAAAAACCAGAGCAAGAAAACATCCTATTTAAAAATGCAACCGTTTGGACAGGTCAAAGCATTTTAGAAAATACCGATGTATTGATCAAAAATGGTAAAATCTCCAAAGTTGGCAAAGACCTTCGTGCTGGTGGAGCAACTGTGGTAGACGCCACAGGGAAGCACCTTACCGCTGGAATTATAGACGAGCATACGCATATCGCTGCGCTAGCCATTAACGAAGGTGGGCATAACTCTTCCGCAGAAGTACGCATGGAAGATGTTGTCGACCCCAAAGATGTTGCCATATACAGAGATTTGGCCGGTGGCGTAACAACAGCTCAATTGCTCCACGGTTCTGCCAACCCAATTGGTGGACAATCTGCCATTTTAAGATTAAAATGGGGAGAAAGTGCCGAGGACATGATATTTGATAACTCCCCTAAGTTCATCAAGTTTGCTTTGGGGGAAAACGTAAAGCAGTCCAACTGGGGCAGCTATTCCCGTTTTCCACAAACAAGAATGGGTGTTGAGCAGGTCTATACCGATTACTTCCAGCGCGCCAAGGAATATGATGCCAAGAAAAAAAGCGGTGAACCTTACCGTTATGATGAGGAAATGGAAACATTGGCCGAAATCTTGAACGGAGAACGCTTTATTTCCTGTCACTCTTATGTGCAGAGCGAAATCAATATGATGATGAAGGTTGCCGAGAAATTTGATTTCCGTGTGAACACCTTTACCCACATTTTGGAAGGTTATAAAGTTGCTGATAAAATGGCTGAGCACGGTGTTGGCGGTGGCACATTTAGTGACTGGTGGGCATACAAATACGAGGTAAACGATGCCATACCTTACAACGCTGCAATCATGACAAGTCAAGGTGTAACCGTAGCCATCAATAGTGATGATGCTGAAATGTCCAGAAGACTGAATCAAGAAGCTGGTAAAACCGTGAAATATGGTGGTATGTCAGAAATCGAGGCTTGGAAAACGGTAACATTGAATCCTGCCAAATTACTTCACTTGGACGACCGTGTAGGAAGTATCCAAGAAGGCAAAGATGCCGATGTTGTACTGTGGACAGATCATCCGTTATCCGTTTACGCAAAGGCTGAAAAAACGTTGATTGAAGGAAAAGTATATTTTGATCTTGAAAACGACAAAAAACTTAGAGAATCCATCAAAAAGGAAAGAAACCAGCTGATTGGAATGATGTTGAACGAAAAGAAAAAAGGAGAGAAAACACGTACTCCCGTTCAGAGCAAGAAACAAGAGTTTAACTGTGACACCCTTTAAAAAATAGACCATGAAAAAAATATTTTTAATCATAGCAATTGTTTTCGGGGTTTCATTGAATGCACAACAAACCCCTGCCCCACCTCAATCCGAACAAGTTGCCATAATCGGTGCTACGGCCCATATCGGCAATGGAGAGGTAGTAGAGAACTGTACCATCATTTTTAAAGATGGGAAAATTACGGCCATTGGCGCCAATCTTATGGCTCCAACTATCGGCACTATGATCAATGCCGAAGGTAAACATGTATACCCAGGCTTTATCGCGCCATCCAAATCACTTGGTTTGGTCGAAGTTGATGCCGTTAGAGCAAGTGATGACCAAGATGAAATCGGTGAAATGATTCCTCATGTTCGCAGTTTGATTGCCTACAACGCAGAATCCAAAGTTGTGGAAAGTATGCGCCCGAATGGTGTTCTTATTGGACAAGTAACTCCAGTGGGAGGTACCATCTCCGGTACTTCTAGTATCGTTCAGTTTGATGCTTGGAACTGGGAAGATGCCTCTTTAAAAACCGATGATGGCATCCACATGAACTGGCCGAACTTTTTTAGAAGAGGTCGTTGGTGGATGGGAGAAGAGAGAGGGTATATCCCCAACAAGGATTATGGTAAGGAAATGAACGACATTAAAATGTTCTTCCAAAACTCCTTAGCCTATGGAAAAGCTGTAGAAAAGGAGAAAAACCTGCCATTTGCTGCCATGCAGGGTCTTTTTGATGGATCTCAACGTTTATATATCCATGCCGATGGTGAAAAGGAAATGACCGATGGTGTGACCATGGCCAAAGAAATGGGTGTTAAGCACGTGGTAATCGTTGGTGGATACAGAGCCAATAAAATATCGGATTTTTTAAAACAGCATGATGTTGCTGTTTTAGTAGAGCGTACCCATGCCTTGCCAAGTTTTGAGGATGATGATTATGACATTACTTATAAATTGCCAAAGTTATTGTTGGATGCTGGCCTTTTAGTAGGCCTTCAAAACGAGGATGCGGCCAATTTTCAAGCTAGGAACCTTGCTTTTTATGCTGGACAAACAGTAGCTCAAGGACTTGACAAGGAAACCGCCTTACAGTTACTTACCGGCAACACAGCTAAAATTCTAGGTATTGATGATATGTACGGAACTTTGGAGGAAGGCAAAAGTGCTACGCTCTTTATTTCTGAAGGGGATGCATTGGATATGCGTACCAATAAACTTACCAAAGCCTATATTGATGGTAGGGATATTTCTTTGGAAACCCACCAAACCAAACTTTGGAAACGGTACATGGGCAAGTACGAAAGAGAAAAAGAAGGACAATAGAGATCCCCAAAACAAAAAAGGCGCCAAAATTGGCGCCTTTTTTTGTTTTATATAATCGATTATTATTTTTTCATGGAGTAAAGTTTCCATCCTCAGGTTTTGCATAAAAACCATTGGGTTTTGGAGTTGTGCTCAAAGCAACGTCTTCGAAAGTGACCGTGCTAGCAGCCTCCATAATTTTTCTTCCCTCATATTTGTGCCAAGTGATGGATTTGGGAAGCACAACCCCATTCAACTCTTGCCAATCCTTGTAATTAATCCATCTTACATTATCGGAGGTCTCTCCAGAACGATAGGTTACCGTATATCCCAACCAAGTCATTTGATGGGTATCAGGATCAAAATGTATATAATATTCATCTTTAGATGAAGCACCAACACCGGATTGATAGGCAATTTTTACGCCTGGATAACTCTTCCCTTCATATTCCAAGTCCTCAGTTTCTGAATACACAATTCCATCATCGGCCAACACAAAAGGCATCGCGTAGAAATAAAACATCAAATTATGATAAAACACTACATCACCTTTATAGGTTTCATCTGTGTCCAAAAGCCAGGTCTTACTACCATCAAATCCCATGGTAAATTGCTCGGTTTCAACTTTGTCCATTCTAGACCATAGATCTATGGTATGGGTTTCCTCAAGTTTGGACTTTGGAAGTACAAAGGATAAGGTTCGCTGTTTTTTCCATTGCCCTAATCCTCCATGCGCATCAAAAACCTTGACCAAGGCATCTGGGTATTGAGGTTTGGATTCTGACATTTCTTCCTGGGCAGGTTCTTCAGCCTTTACAGGTTTTGAATTTTGTTTACAGGCCGAAATGACCAGAAAAAGTAATAAGATGGTTAATTTGTTCATGGTATGTATTTTACCAGTTGGTCGAAAAGCCCTTTTTTTAATTACAGGAATGGCTATTTTTACCATGCGTATGGAAACTAAACTGATTAGTAGTGCCCAAAACCCTTTGGTAAAAAAAATCCTGCTCCTCAAGGAAAAATCCCGTGAACGAAGAAAAATAGGGCTTTTTGTTGTAGAGGGACAACGGGAAATTGAATTGGCGCAAAAAGGAGGATATAGTTTGCAAACTCTTCTTTTTTGTCCAGAAATCATGGGTGACATTTCTATTGCATCGATTACAAAAGCTTCAGACCCAGAAATCATCCAAGTTTCCGAAAGCGTTTATGGTAAAATTGCCCACCGCGGCACCACAGAAGGCGTTCTCGGGTTGATGCAGTCCAAAAATCATACATTGGACAACATCATCTTTAAGAACAAAACACCTTTGGTGTTGGTTGCCGAAGCTCCCGAAAAACCAGGAAATATCGGTGCCCTGTTACGAACTGCGGATGCCGCTGCCGTTGACGCTGTTTTAATAGCAAATCCCAAATCTGACCTATATAGTCCAAACATTATCCGTTCCAGCGTAGGTTGTCTTTTTACCAACCAGATAGGCGTAGGAACCACGGACGAAATCATTGATTTTTTACAAACCAACCAAATCAAAATTTACTGTGCTGCCCTGACTGCTTCAAAAAATTATGTTGATTGTGATTTTAAAGCCGCTTCGGCCCTTGTAATGGGCACGGAGGCTACTGGATTGACCGATACTTGGCTTCAAAATTCCGACCAAAACATAATTATACCGATGCAAGGAGAAATAGACTCCATGAATGTTTCGGTATCCGCTGCAATACTTATATTTGAAGCGAAGCGCCAGCGCGGATTTTAAACTATGGAAAAAAATTCACTCTTTTATGTTATCCTGGGCATCCTTGTGGTTCAATATCTGGTTCACCAGTATTTGGAGTACCTGAATGCAAAGCGTTTCAAATCTACGCTCCCGCCGGAACTCGCTGATATTTTTGACGAAAACGAGTATAAAAAATCACAACAATACAAACGAACCAACTATAAATTCGGGGTTATTTCCGATGGATTCTCCCTAGTGCTGACAATATGTTTTTTGTTTTTCGGAGGTTTTGAATGGGTTGACCAACTCACTCGCTCCATTTCCGACAAACCCGTTCCCATGGCTTTGATTTTCTTTGGAATCATTATGTTGGGGAGTTCGATTTTGGGATTACCATTCTCCTATTATCGAACTTTTGTGATTGAGGAGAAATACGGATTCAACAAAACCACCAAATCCACTTTTTTATCGGATAAACTGAAGGGTGGTATCCTCACCATCATTTTGGGAGGAGGTATTTTGACACTGTTTATGTTGTTCTACCAATCCACAGGTCCCGATTTTTGGATTTATGCATGGATCATAGTCGGTGTGGTCATTTTATTCATCAATTTATTTTATAGCCGCTTGATCGTTCCCCTTTTCAATAAGCAGACACCGCTGCAAGACGGAAGCTTAAAAAGCGCTATTGAAGACTATGCGCAAAAAGTGGGTTTTGAGCTTCAAAATATTTTTGTGATTGACGGCTCCAAGCGTTCCACAAAGGCAAATGCCTATTTTTCAGGTTTCGGAAAGGAAAAACGCATCACGCTATTCGATACGTTGATAAATGATTTGAGCGAAGATGAAATTGTGGCTGTTCTGGCACACGAAGTAGGTCATTATAAACGTAAACACATCATTGTCAACCTTATTGTTTCCCTCTCGACTACAGGCCTGACATTGTTCATACTTTCATTGTTCATCAACCATCCTGAAATTTCATTGGCTATTGGCGTGTCCACACCAAGTTTCCATGCCGCATTGGTCGGATTTGCTTTGTTGTACAGTCCAATCTCGGAAATAACTGGTTTGATCATGAACTATTTGTCGCGAAAATTTGAGTTTCAGGCCGATGATTTTGCGAAGACCACATTTGCCGCATCACCATTGGTATCATCCTTAAAAAAGTTGTCCAAAAAAAGCTTGAGCAACTTAACGCCGCATCCCGCCTATGTTTTTGTTCACTACTCTCACCCACCATTGGTGGAACGTATCCGAAACCTAAAGGCATAGATTTTGTTGGTTAGATTATAAGATTGTAGTAAATTTAATATACTATGACAGAGGCTGCTATTGAAAAAGAGAACAAGGAGATTGCGAAGCAGTACAAGGAATTACTTCGCATTAGCTACCAAACGCTGACGGACGAGGACAAGAAGTTGATTCGTTCTGCCTTTGATGTGGCCGTGGATGCCCACAAAGACCAGCGACGTAAATCCGGGGAAGCTTATATTTTTCACCCTATCGCCGTAGCCAAGATTGTAGCTTCGGAAATAGGTCTGGATGCCGTTTCCATTGCCTCTGCCCTACTCCACGATGTGGTTGAAGATACCCCCTACACCCTAGATGATATTGAACGAATGTTTGGGGAGACGGTTGCCCGGATTGTAGATGGTCTAACTAAAATTGCCCACCTTAAAAAGGACAAGGACATCAGTCAGCAGGCAGAGAACTTTAGAAAAATGCTGCTGACCCTACACGATGATGTTCGGGTAATTATTATTAAGATTGCGGACCGGTACCATAATATGCTCACCATGGATTCCATGCCAGAGCACAAGCAGGTAAAAATTGCATCCGAAACACTTTACATTTATGCTCCACTAGCACACAGAATAGGGTTGTACAATATAAAGACCCATCTGGAAGATCTTTCATTAAAATACACAGAGCCCGAAGTCTATCATGATATTCAGGCTAAAATAGAGGATACCGAGGAAGAGAGTTTAGCTTATATTGAGGACTTTGCCAATGTCATTAGGACTTCTCTGGATAAAGAGGGTTTGAATTACTACATCAAAGGGAGGATGAAATCCATTTTCTCCATCCGTAAAAAGATGAAGACCCAGAATGTCACCTTTGACGAGGTCTATGATAAATTTGCGATTCGGATAATATACAAATCGGACCGTAAGAACGAGAAGTTCCTCGCTTGGAAGATATATTCTATTGTTACAGATCACTTCACCCCCAACCCTATTCGATTGCGTGATTGGATTACATCGCCCAAATCCACGGGTTATGAAGCACTCCACATTACAGTAATGGGACCAAAGGGCAAATGGGTTGAAGTTCAGATACGAAGTGAGCGCATGCACGAAATTGCGGAAAAAGGCTATGCCGCACACTTTAAATACAAGCATGGAAACCAAAAAGAACAGGGCATAGAAGAATGGCTGAACAAGCTACAAGAAGCCCTGGAAGGCGCCAATGGGAATGCCGTTGATTTTGTTGAAGAATTCAAGCTAAACCTATATTCCAAGGAAATATTTGTCTTTACCCCAAAAGGGGATTTAAAATCGATGCCCAAAGGAGCGACCGCCTTGGATTTTGCCTTTAATATTCATACCGAAGTAGGCCTGAAGACCCGTGGAGCCAAGGTTAACGGAAAACTCGTGCCCTTGGGAACCGTGCTCCGCAGCGGTGACCAGGTTGAGATTATAACTTCCGAAAGTGCCAAACCTACCCAAAGCTGGTTGGATTACGCGCAAACGGCACGAGCTCGTTCCAAGATTAAATCATCGCTCGGTGAAGAGAAAAAAGAGGTCGCTGCAGATGGTAAGGAAATATTACGCCGAAAACTGAAAGCGCAAAAAATCAATCTAAACGAGGATACCGTAAACAAGCTGGTGACTTTCTTCAAATTGAAGACCAGTTTGGATCTTTTCTATCGGGTGGGTATCGGAGTAATTGATAATGAAAAACTCAAAGATTTTGCCTCCTCGTACCATAATGCATTTATCAATTTCTTTAAGAACCGAATCCGCAAGACCCCTGTTCCTAAAGATGTCGACAAAAATGAAATTACCACCAAATATGATTTACTGGTTTTTGGCAAGGAAGAAGAGCGGTTAAACTACAAATTATCCCAATGTTGCAACCCCATTCCGGGGGACGAAGTTTTTGGCTTTGTTAGTGTGACCGATGGTATCAAAGTTCATAAAAAGAACTGCCCTAATGCCATTTCATTACAATCCAACTATGCATACAGGATTATTAGTGCCAAATGGATAGATTCATCACAGGAGGAGTTTTCTGTCGATATTCAAATCACTGGAATCGATAACATGGGATTGGTAAAGGACATCACCAAAATTATCTCGGAAAATATGCACGTTAATATGCGGAATCTTAACTTTAGTGCGGATGGTGGAACCTTCAAGGGGAAAATCACTTTGGTCGTAAAAAACAATAATATCCTTAAAAAATTAATGAACAGTTTAAAGCAGGTCGAAGGGATAGATAAAGTGACCAGAATTTAATTTTTAACTGTACCTTTGTGCATTAGCATAGGTAGAAAGCCATGGGAAACAATAAAAATCAGGAAATTGTAAAAAATGTGTTCACCTCATTCCTTGAGGAAAAAGGGCACCGCAAGACCCCTGAACGCTACGCCATTTTACAAGAAATATATGACAGTAATGATCATTTTGATGTGGAATCCCTCTACATTAAAATGAAAACAAAAAACTATAGGGTAAGTCGAGCCACGCTCTACAACACTATAGAACTTTTGTTGGAAAGCAAATTGGTACGTAAGC
Source organism: Flagellimonas lutimaris (assembly GCF_051494225.1). Taxonomy (GTDB): domain Bacteria; phylum Bacteroidota; class Bacteroidia; order Flavobacteriales; family Flavobacteriaceae; genus Flagellimonas; species Flagellimonas lutimaris_A. The sequence goes on from NZ_JBNPYE010000003.1 coordinate 85,249, forward strand.
ACCAATTTGGCAAAAACCAAGCACAGTACGAGAAGTCATATTTTGACCGCCAGCATGATCATGTCATACTCACTGACACTGGCGAGGTGGTAGAATTTTGTGACCCAAGAATTCAATCCATAAAAAAGACAATAGAAGAGGTTTTTGACATTAAGATCAACAATCACTCATTATATTTCTACGGAACTCGAAACAAAGAAGAAGAAAACCTAACCGAATAACCCACACATTACATGGTAGATTTATTGCTTGGACTCCAATGGGGAGACGAAGGAAAAGGAAAAATTGTTGATGTACTGACCAAGGAATACGATATTATCGCTCGATTTCAAGGAGGTCCAAACGCAGGACACACTTTGGAATTTGATGGCATTAAACACGTTTTACACACTATTCCCTCAGGAATTTTTCACAAAAACGCCATCAACATTGTTGGGAATGGAGTGGTAATAGACCCTGTAATCTTCAAAAAAGAACTGGATAATTTGGAGCAATTCAATATTGATATTGAGTCCAAGCTTTTTATATCCAGAAAAGCCCATTTGATTCTGCCCACCCACCGCTTATTGGATGCCGCTTCCGAAGCTTCCAAAGGAAAAGCGAAAATTGGTTCTACCCTAAAAGGTATCGGCCCAACTTATATGGACAAAACTGGCCGTAATGGTATGCGTGTTGGGGATTTGGAGTTCGAGGACTGGAAAACAAAATACCGTGCCCTCGCCGATAAGCACGAGGCCATGATTGATTTTTATGATGTAGATATTCAGTACAACCTCGATGAATTGGAGGCTGAATTTTACGAAGGCGTGGAAACCCTTAAAAAACTGACCTTTATTGATAGCGAGGAATACATTTTTAAAGCTCAGGCCGAAGGCAAAAAGATTTTGGCCGAAGGTGCACAAGGTTCCCTATTGGATATTGATTTCGGAACCTATCCCTTTGTAACCTCTTCCAACACTACAGCGGCAGGCGCATGTACTGGATTGGGTGTTGCTCCCAATAAAATTGAAAGGGTTTTGGGAATATTTAAAGCATACACAACGCGAGTTGGTAGTGGACCATTCCCGACCGAACTTTTTGATGAGGATGGTGCAAGAATGGCAAAAATAGGTAACGAGTTTGGTGCCACCACAGGAAGACCAAGACGTTGTGGTTGGTTGGATTTGGTTGCCTTGAAATATGCCGTTCAAATTAACGGGGTAACCGAATTGATGATGATGAAAGCCGATGTTCTAAGCGGTTTTGACGACATTAAAGTATGTACTGCATACAAATATAAAGGTGAAGAAATTCAGCATTTGCCCTACAACATTGAAGAAGAGTATGTAACTCCTTTATATACCGAGATGAAAGGATGGTCCAAGGACCTTACAAAACTTTCCAAAGCAGAAGAATTGCCAGCTACCTTAAACGACTATATTGCGTTTTTGGAAGAGCAATTAAATGTACCCATTAAAATAGTATCCGTAGGTCCGGATAGGACCCAGACTATTCATAGGTAAACTTCGGTTTTTTGTTCATTTTTCAGTAACTTCAATGTCCTGTTTTTCAAATCTAGGCATTATTTTACTTAACACATAATTGACTAAAAATCAATAACATGAACAAAATACTTACCTTACTATTTTTAGTAGGACTGCTTACTTCCTGTACCGACGGACCTAAGTTATTATCGATTACATCTCCCAGCGGTACCAATTCCATCGATTTTCATCTTTCGGAAGATGGCGCACCCTATTATTTTGTGAATCATAATGACCAGATTGTCATTGATTCTTCTTCCATGAGTTTTGATTTCAAAGACCAAAAATCTTTGAGCGGAAACCTAAGCATCATCAATTCAAGCACAAATGCGATCAACGAAACTTGGGAGATGCCTTGGGGCGAACAAAAGGAAGTTGTAAATAATTACAATGAGCTCAAAATAGAACTCGAAGAGATCCAAGCTCCGAACCGTAGATTCAATATCTATTTTAGGGCGTATGACGATGGGATAGGCCTCCGTTATGAGTTTTTGCCCCAGCAGGGCATAGATAGCATCATCATTATGGATGAAAACACGGAATTCCAGTTGACCGAAGATTATACTACATTTTGGATTCCCGGCGACTGGGATATCTATGAACATCTCTACAACACTACCAAGGTTTCCGAGATCGATGCTATTTCCAAAAGAGACAATGCCGACCTTGCGGCGACCTATATTCCCGAAAATGCAGTGAATACCCCAGTTACCATGCGCGGTGCAGACGGGCTGCATTTGAGTTTTCATGAGGCCAATCTTACCGATTATGCCGGAATGACCTTAAAAGTTGATAATGAATCCCTGTTATTGACCAGTGAATTGGTAGGTTCCGATAGAAATGGGTACAAAGTAAAACGGGAACTTCCCTTTAAAACACCATGGCGTAGCATTCAAATTGCCGACAACGCCAGCGACCTTATAGAATCAAAATTGATTGTAAACCTCAATGAGCCCAACAAACTAGGCGATATTAACTGGTTCGAACCCAAAAAATATGTAGGCATTTGGTGGGAAATGCACGTGGGCAAGTCTACTTGGGACTACGCAGGCTCGCAGGACATGAACACTTTTACCAATGATTTAAAACCTACGGGCAAACACGGGGCGACCACAGAAAATACTAAGCGCTATATTGACTTTGCCGCTAAAAACAACATCAAAGGTGTTTTGGTCGAAGGCTGGAACACGGGATGGGAACATTGGATAGGTTTTGAGGACCGCGAAGGAGTCTTCGATTTTGTGACCCCCTACCCCGATTATGATTTAAAAGAATTGAATCGATACGCCAAGGAAAAAGGTGTGGAAATTATAATGCATCACGAGACCTCGGCGGCACCACGAACCTACGAGCAACAATTGGATACTGCCTATCAATTAATGAACCAATTGGGCATACACTCCGTTAAAACAGGTTATGTGGGCAAAATTATCCCAAAAGGAGAGTACCACCACGGGCAATGGATGGTGAATCATTACAGAAAAGTATTGGAAACAGCTGCCAAATATAATGTCGCCATTAATGCGCATGAACCTATTAAAGCGACAGGAATTCGAAGAACCTACCCCAATGCCATTGCACGTGAAGGGCTCCGTGGACAAGAATTCAATGCCTGGTCGGCCGATGGAGGAAACCCTCCAGAGCACTTGCCCATTGTGGCCTTTACAAGGATGTTGGCAGGCCCAATAGATTTTACTCCCGGAGTTTTTGACATTGACATTCCCAGCAAGGAAAACAACCACGTAAACACCACACTAGCACAGCAACTGGCGCTGTATGTCGTTATTTACAGTCCTGTTCAAATGGCTTGCGACCTACCCGAAAATTACGAAGGGCAACCCGCCTTGCAATTTATTAGGGATGTTGGTGTGGACTGGGAAGAGACCAATGTATTGAACGGAGAAGTAGGCGACTACGTGACCATAGCCCGTAAAGAACGAGAAACAGGCAATTGGTTCGTTGGCGGCATCACTGATGAAAATGCCAGGGAAATTACTATTGATTTTGATTTTTTGGATGATGGTGGGGTGTATAAGGCCACTATATACAAAGATGCAGAAGATGCACATTACAAAAACAATCCTACCACAATCAGCATTGAGGAAATCAACATTAGTAAAGGTTCCCCTTTGACGGTTCAATTAGCAGAAGGAGGTGGGTTCGCCATTAGTTTGATGAAGAAAAAATGATTGATTTATCGCTTGTGTATGTGACTTATATCACTGTAGAGGCGGCACCTATTCTTTACCTTTAAATCATCTTAAAATAAGAAGACATGACAAATAAACTCAATCAAATTGGGCTTGATAAACAAGCATCTAGCGACCTATCCGATAAACTAAACCGACTTTTGGCCAACTATCAAATATTTTACATGAATGCCCGCGGATTTCACTGGAACATCAAAGGTGAAAAGTTTTTTGAGTTGCATATAAAATTTGAAGAACTCTACAACGATTCACTGATAAAAATCGATGAGATTGCCGAAAGAATTTTAACCTTGGGCTTTACTCCACTTCATACGTATGAGGATTACTCAGAGCTATCAAAAATAAAGGTTGCAAAAAATGTGTCGGGTGGCACGGAAGCGGTTCAGGCAATCCTAAATGGATATGAAGTACTGTTGCCTTTGGAGAGAGAGCTTTTAGAAATGGCCGGGGATTCCAACGATGAGGGCACCAACGCCCTGATGAGCGATTACATTCGTGAACAGGAAAAATTGATTTGGATGTACTCAGCATTTTTAAACAAATAAACTGCATGACGAAGGGTATCCTTTATGATTTACTTGCACAAAACAGAAAAACATGTGATTTCACTTTCAACGAGATCACTCAGGAAAACAGCACCCTGAAATTAAATGAGGATACCGCATCAGTCGGATTTATCTATCGTCATATTGGGGAGCTTATGCACCTACTTGCTCAATTTTTTGGCATTCCTGCCGAAGTCAAAAACACCACTATGGGAAAAATTGACAATGGTAAGGTGTACAACAAGGAAGAAAGCCAAAAACTAGTGGAAGACGGTTACAAAAAACTGAGTGATCTTGTTGAAAATCTTTCAGAAAAAGAATGGATAGAAACGATTGACACTCCATTTTTTGGGCCCATCTCAAGAACTAAGCTTTTCGCACACATTCTTTATCACAATACCTATCATTGCGGGCAAATTACGCTTACCCTAAAACGCGGAAGGTAAAATCCAAGTAAACCCGCAACCAATTGGCAGAGAATTCCCAAAGCTTTCTAAACGGTATATGCCACTTCCGTTAAAAATCCTACTTTTGGGCAAAATTCCATGAACTTGAAAAGTATTTCATTTTTCATTCTATTTCTCGTTGCTTTTAGCGGCTTTGCCCAAGAGCAACAGCCCGAAGGCGGTAGGCAAATAAACATTGTCTACGGGGCCAACTTTACCAAGGATGAGGCCCAATTCCCTGGCGCCTCTATTTTTAGCAAGGACGATGAGCGACAAGTACAGTTTGAGCACCAAGGCGCAGACCTTTGGTGCGATATTGCTATTTTTTATGCCGAAGAGAATCGTTTAAAGGCCATCGGGAACATCCGTTTGCAACAAGGGGACTCCATTGAGATGAATAGTGGCAAAATGAATTATGACGGAAACACTAAACTGGCCAAGGCTTGGGAGAATGTGGATTTGACCAATGGTCAAATGACCTTGACCACCGACACCCTTTATTTTGACAGAGAAAAGCAACAGGCCTACTATAATTCAGGAGGTAAAGTGGTAGATTCTGCCAACGTGCTTACCAGTAAAGTAGGGACGTATTTTATGACCCCGAAAAAGTATCAGTTCCAGCGTAATGTGCACATAGATAATCCCGATTATATTATAGATTCGGAACAGTTGGATTATTATACCACTTCCAAAAATGTCTATATGTATGGACCTTCCACCATTACCGGGGAAGAGTACAAGATTTATTGTGAGCGTGGTTTTTATGATACAACGATAGAACAAGGCTACGGCATCAAGAATACCCGAATAGATTACGACAACAAAATTATTGAAGGGGACAGCCTCTATTTTGACAAGGTCACGGAGTTTGCTTCAGCAACCAACAATATTCAGATTACAGACACCATCAACAATGGGGTGATCAGAGCCCACTATGCTGAAGTGCACAAGGCCAAAGATTCCGTTTTTGCCACAAAAAGGGCGGTTTCCATCAGCCTGGTGCAAAAAGATTCCCTCTACATGCACGGGGACACCTTAATGGTTACAGGAAAAGAGGAAGAACGCATCTTAAGAGCTTTCAGAAATGCTAAATTTTACAAAACCGACTTAAGCGGTAAATGCGATTCCATTCATTTTGATGAAAAAACCGGAATCACCCAATTGATCAAGGACCCTGTTCTTTGGAACGTAGACAACCAAATCACCGGGGATAGCATCCATTTAATATCTGACTTGGAAACCGATAAGCTGGATTCCCTAAAAGTGATAGAAAATGCCTTCATTATTTCCTTGGACACCATTAGTGGAACCGGATACAATCAAGCCAAAGGAATAAACCTTTTTGGAAAGTTTATAGAAAATGAGCTCAAAATTATCGACCTGGTTCAGAACACGGAGTTGATTTACTATATCTATAACGATGACCAAGAATTAATTGGCGTAAATAAAAGTAAATCGAGCAAGATCAGACTTGAGATGGCCAACAATGATATTGAGGACATTACTTTTTACGTTGAACCTGATGGAGATATTTTTCCAGAAGATCAATGGGAGCAACAATCAAAAAAATTTAAAGGTTTTGTATGGCGAGGGGATGAGCGGATAATGTCCAAAGAAGAAATATTTGATGAAGACGATAATAATATTGAACTGGTAAAAATTAGGGGGATAGATAACCCCATTGATGTTGATGCAGAGGAAAATGAAAGACAGAAGAACCAGAACGACCCTATAAATAACGCAAATACAAAAGCGGTAAAACCCAAAAAGCCTGTTCTTAAAAAGAAAGCGCAGACCCCATAATGTCCAAAAACGACTTTTTCACATACCAAGCACAAACTTCCCCGCACCCATTGGCCTTGGAAGTTTCACATGCCAAAGGGAACTACATTTACGATATAGATGGGAATGCCCATTTGGATTTTGTGGCAGGAGTTTCCGCGTGCAGTTTGGGACATTGTCACCCGAAAGTGGTGAGCGCTATTAAAAATCAAGTGGATAGCTACATGCACGTAATGGTATACGGCGAATATGTGCAAAAACCAGCGGTAGAATTCTCAAAATTATTGGCCTCCCTCCTTCCCGAAAACCTGAACACCACCTATTTGGTCAATTCAGGAACGGAAGCCATGGAAGGTGCCATTAAATTGGCCCGGAGACACACAGGTCGATCGCAAATAATAGCTGCAAAAAATGCCTACCATGGGAATACTATGGGTAGTTTGAGCCTTATGGGATTGGAAGAACGCAAAAGTGTTTTCCGTCCATTGATACCGGATATACGTTTCATAAATTTTAATGCTGGTGAAGAACTGGAAAAAATCACTGAGCATACTGCCTGTGTGGTTTTGGAAACCATTCAAGGTGGTGCTGGATTTATTGTACCAGAAAACGGTTACTTGGAAAAAGTCAGAAAGCGTTGCGATGAAGTTGGTGCCCTGTTGATATTGGACGAAATACAGCCTGGTTTTGGCAGAACAGGCAAATTATTCGCTTTTGAGCACTTTAACTGCCCACCCGACATCTTGGTGATTGGAAAAGGAATGGCCGCAGGCCTGCCCGTAGGTGCTTTTGTAGCATCGCATGAGCTTATGGGAGATTTAAAAGACAACCCAAAGTTCGGCCACATTACTACTTTTGGCGGAAATCCTGTAATCGCAGCAGCAAGTTTGGCCACGTTAAAAGAGATTACCGAAACAGACCTTATTCCACAAACGCTTGAAAAAGAAAAATTGTTTCGAAAATTGTTGCAGCATCCCTTAATTAAAGAAATAAGGGGCAAAGGATTAATGCTTGCCCCCATTATGGAAAACAAGAAAATAGCCGATTATTTGGTTCTTGAAGCCGCTAAAAAAGGATTGATACTTTTTTGGCTTTTATTTGAGTCCAAAGCCGTGAGAATATCACCTCCATTAACTATTTCGATGAAAGAAATTGAGGCGGGTTGCGACCAAATTATCAGCATTTTAAATAGCTACCAACCCGATACTGTTAACTAATTTGTTGATAACATACCCGAAATTTGGACTTAAACAGAACCACAAAGGGTTAATTTTAAGTCCATAGTTCAACCAAAAACGTTCCTATGGCGTTAGAATCTAACGAATATCCTGACAAATCCATTAGCAAGTTTGAGTCCATGCTCAAGACGGATGACGTCTATTTCTTTGATGCGGAGGACTTTGAGGAAATCATTCACTACTACCTGAACAACGGTAAAATCTCCTTGGGAAAAAAAGCTATTCAGATTGGCTTGGAACAACACCCTAATTCCATGGAATTGAAACTGTTGCAAGTAGAGGTATTGGCTTTTGAAGATAAATTTGATGCAGCGGAAACACTGCTGGATGAAATTCAGACCATAAACTCGGGCAATGAGGAAGTGTATATCCAAAGAGCCAATATCCGCTCCAAACAGGACAAGCACCAAGAAGCAGTGAACCTCCTTTTAGAGGCATTGGACATTACCGACCACTCGTTCGACATTCATTCCCTTTTAGGAATGGAATACCTTTTTATGGACAACTACGAGCAGGCCAAACTAAGTTTTATGCGATGTGTTGAGATTGATGATAGAGATTACGCATCACTATACAATGTAGTGTATTGCTTTGAGTTTTTGGAAGATTTTGAAGGCAGCATACATTACTTGAACGATTATTTGGAGAGAAATCCCTATTGTGAAGTGGCTTGGCATCAATTGGGAAAAATGTATTTGGCCAAAAAATTATACATCGAAGCGTTGACCGCTTTTGATTTCGCCGTTATTTCCGATGATTCCTTTATCGGTGCTTATTTTGAAAAAGCCAAGGTCTTGGAGAAATTAGGCAGGTACAATGAGGCCATCGAAAATTACGAGTCCACCATCTCCATGGAAGACCCAACCTCCTATGCTTTTCTTCGACTTGGAAAATGCCATGAAAAATTAGGCAACTATGACTTGGCCAAATATTACTACTATCATACTGTTCACGAAGACCCCTTATTGGATAAAGGCTGGTTGGCCATTACCAATTTCCATTTGGGACAAAAAAACTACGAAAAAGCTTTATACTACATCAATAAAGCCATAAATATTGATGGCGAAAACCCAAAATACTGGAAAAAGGCCGGTAAAATCTATTCCTTGATGGATAATTTAGATGAAGCTGATTTTGCTTATAAGCAAACCGTTGACCTTGGGAATTATGAGTTGGAAACTTGGAGAAACTGGGCAGAAGTCCTCAATAAAATAGGAGATTACAATTCTGCCATACAAGTATTGATCCAAGGATTGGAGTTTTATCCGGATAATTCGGATCTCACCTATACGTTGGCAGGCATTCATTTAAAAAATGAAGACTTGGATGAAGCAAAAACCATCTTATCCAAGGCTATGAAGCTGGATATTGGTAAATTGCCGCAGTTTGAAAAAGAATTCCCAGAATTCATTGAAGTTGATTGGGTAAAAGCGCTGGTTTCAAAAATTAGGAAAACAGCCAAGTAACCACACATTATTCCCGAATCCATGCAAGCACGTCGTATACTGGACTATGTTTTTATCACCCTGAAAGGAATGGCCATGGGTGCCGCAGATGTTGTTCCAGGAGTATCAGGAGGAACCATTGCCTTTATCTCTGGTATTTATGAAGAACTCATAACCTCCATCAACAATATAGATTTTTCACTTATTTCAATTTTGCGGAAAGACGGCATCAAAGCCGTATGGCACAAAGTAAACGGAAACTTTCTGTTGGCCCTTTTCCTGGGAATATTTATTAGTGTACTCTCGCTGGCAAAGTTCCTGAGCTGGCTTCTGGAAAATGAACCTATTTTGCTCTGGTCCTTTTTCTTTGGACTGGTTGTGGCTTCCATCTTTTTTGTAGGAAAAGAAATTTCCAAATGGACAATGGGGACAGTAATGGTATTGATTTTAGGAGCAGCCTTGGCCTTCTTCATAACGGAACTCCCAGTTAGCGATAACGCCGATAGTCTGCCCTATTTGTTTTTGTCCGGCGCCTTGGCCATATGTGCCATGATCCTACCTGGAATCTCTGGGGCTTTTATTCTCGTATTGCTAGGATCTTATAAAACAATTTTGGACGCGGTTCACGAAAGAGACATCAAAATTATTATAACAGTGGGAATAGGAGCCGTTTTTGGCCTTTTAAGTTTTGCCCGATTGCTCAAATGGATGTTCAGTCACTACAAAAACATTACCCTAGCGCTATTGACCGGTTTTATTTTAGGCTCTTTAAATAAAATTTGGCCTTGGAAAGAAGTATTGGAAACCAAAACTTTTGGAGATAAAACTATTGTAGTGGATGATATGAATGTGCTTCCCGGGGCATTTGAGGGCGATAGCAAATTAATGCTTGCCATTATCCTAGCCATCATAGGTTTTTCACTTATTTTTATCCTGGAAAGAGTAGCCTCCAAAAAATAGGATAAAACCATTTGGTCACATGCCACAGCAACCTAGAACATTTCTGGATAATTTCTTCTTGGTCATAAAAGGCCTATGCATGGGAGCTGCCAACAAAGTTCCTGGAGTTTCTGGTGGCATTGTTGCTTTCGTGGCCGGTTTTTATGAGGAATTCATCTATTCCCTTCAAAAACTGAATTCCAAAGCCGTGAAATTGTTCTTTAATGGAAGATTTAAAAGCTTTTTTAAGTATACCAACGCTAAATTTTTAGGTCTCTTGATTTTTGGAATGCTGGTGAGCTATTTTAGCGTATCCAGAATATTGGATTATTTCTTGGCGCACAACGAACTTTTTGTCTGGGCCACTTTCTTCGGAATGGTCATTGGATCTATTTATCATATAGGTAAAGATTTTGCTCCTTGGAACAAAAGCACTGTTCCAGCAGGGATTATTGGACTGATTATCGGTGTTTCCATTAGCTTTTTAAGTCCTGCACGTGAAAACGACAACCTACTTTTTATCTTTTTCTGTGGCATCATTAGCGTTTCTGGAATGACACTCCCTGGCCTCTCCGGTTCCTTTATATTGATTTTATTAGGGAATTATGTATTGCTTCTTGTGGATTCGGTCAATGCGCTCTATGACACTTTCTCAGAAATTTTCTTGGGAGATTTTAGCTTTTGGAAGAATGAAGAACGAATGGAAATACTTAAAATTCTAGGAGTGTTTACTTTAGGTTCCATTACCGGATTGGTCACATTTTCGCATTTGCTCAGTTATTTGCTTAAACATTTTAAAGCCATTACCACAGCAGTTCTTTTAGGGTTTATCACAGGATCTTTGGGTGTACTTTGGCCTTGGAAAAGAACCGTTTTTAAGCTAGACGAAGTAGGAAACCCATTATTGGACTCTAACGGGGACAGAATTATCCTTAACTACACACGTCATTTTCCGAATATGGCAGAGGCAGAAACATGGTGGGCCATACTTTTTATTTTAATCGGGATTTTGGTATTATTGATTTTGGATTGGTATGGGAACAACAGACAAAAAAATGAACAAGTTCGGGCTTCTCGGTAAAAACATTTCATATTCCTTTTCGCAGGGATATTTCACCCAAAAATTCAAGGATTTAGGGCTTAATGACCATAGCTACGAGAATTTTGATATTCAAAATATAGGAGAACTGAAAAATGTTCTTGCCCAAAACAACCTCAAAGGGCTGAACGTAACCATACCCTATAAGCAAGATGTTATCCCTTATTTGAATGAATTGGACGCAAAAGCCGAAAAAATTGGTGCTGTAAATACCATTCAGTTTACAAAAAATGGCCTGAAAGGCTTCAATACCGATGCCTATGGGTTTCAAAAATCATTGGAACCTTTCCTTAAGCCGCATCATAAAAATGCATTGATTTTGGGCACCGGAGGAGCATCCAAAGCTGTTCGCTTTGTTTTGGATGAATTGGGAATTCCCAACACCTACGTTTCTCGCAGCAAAAAAGAAGGTCAGTACACCTATGGCGAACTGGATAAAGACATTATAGAAAAAAACACGCTGATCATTAACTGTACCCCTTTGGGAACATACCCCAAGGTTGAGGACAAACCTCAGATTCCATATCAGCATATTGGCACCAACCATTTATTGTACGACTTAATCTACAATCCCGAAAAAACTACCTTTTTAACCCTAGGTGAAGCCAATGGGGCAGCCATATGTAACGGATTGAAAATGCTGGAGCAACAAGCCGAAAAAGCTTGGGAAATCTGGAACCAACCCTAAAATAGGGCAATCAATATAAGGATTGAGCCAATCCGTACATCTCCAAACTTCTTCAAAAGAAGAATCAATACTTTTGCTATTAGACAATTAAGTTGTTAAATTGGCTATAATTTTCATCAATCAAATAGGTAAACAAGCTACTAATGCAGGAAAACGATGGTAAACTTCAGCAAGCTGAAGGTGGTATAGAAGAAACGTCAGAAAACACAAAAGGACAATTGGAAGAAAGCACTCAAGCTGAACCAAAAGTGTCCCAAGAGGTTACGTCTGAGAATGAAGAAGAGAAAAAGATTGAAAAGGAAACTGTTTCCGAAGCCAAGAGCGATGAAAAGAGTACCGAAAAGAACGATTCCGACGAACACATAGAAGAAATTGACGAATCCAATGCAGAGGATGCAGAGGATGTGGAAAACGAAAAGCGCCATACCATCCCCATGTTGGACTACCACTCCATGTCCATGGAAAATCTTGTCGGAGAATTACAGCGCCTCGTCAAAAATGAAAAGGTACAGGCCATTAACAAGCATGTTAGTGCCATAAAATACGAGTTCGACCAAAAGTTCCAAGAATTCCTAGATGAAAAAAAGGAAGAATTTGTATCCAAAGGGGGCAATGAAATCGATTTCAGGTATAATTCCGTAGCCAAGAGGCAGTTTAACGAAGTATATTCAGATTTTCGTGAAAAACGTGATCAGTACTATAAGCAATTAGACCAATCTTTAAAAGCCAATCTTCAAAAACGATTGGATATTATTGAAGAACTCAAAGGGCTTATAGATATTGAGGAGGACATCAATACGACCTATCATAATTTTAAAGATCTGCAAAACCGGTGGAAGAATGCAGGTCCTATTCCCCGCGCCAATTACAACGATGTTTGGCGCAACTATCATCACCACATGGAAATCTTTTATGATTTTCTGCACTTGAATCGTGAGTTGCGCGACCTGGATTTTAAACACAATCTGGAAGAAAAACAGAAGTTGGTGGAACGTGCCGAGGCTTTGGCCGATGAGCCAGACTTGGGCAAAGCGTTCAGGGAACTGCAAACGCTTCACAAAATCTGGAAAGAGGACATTGGCCCCGTAGCCAAGGAACATCGTGAAGAAATCTGGGAAAAATTCAGTACGGCCACCAAGGCGATGCACCAACGTAGACAAGAACATTTCCAAGAATTGGAAAAGGTTTACGAGAAAAATTTGGAAAAAAAGCAAGAGCTTATTGCCTCCATAGCCAAAATTGCCGAAAACGTCTCGGATAACCACAGAGGAATCCAGCAACAAATAAAAGAGGTTGAAGCACTGAGAGAATCATTCTTTAAGGCTGGTCGGGTGCCACAAAAGGTAAATGAAGATACTTGGAGTCAATTCAAAGAAACCGTTCGCAAGTTTAACAGAACCAAGAATGCCTTCTATAAAAATCAGAAAAAAGAGCAGCAACAGAACCTTGAAAAAAAGAAAGAGCTTTTGGAACTGGCTATTTCTTTGAAAGATAGCGAAGACTGGGATGAGGTTACCCCTCAAATGAAAGGCATACAAAGGGACTGGAAAAAAATTGGCCATGTTCCAAGGAAGTATTCCGATAAAATCTGGAAAGAATTTAAAGATGCCTGTAACCATTATTTTGACCGCTTGCATTCTGAAAAGAACGAGGCGCACAAAGAAGAGTTCGAGAACTTTAAAAAGAAGAGCGAGTGTCTGGACCGTCTAAAAAATTTCCAATTAAGCGGTGATAAGAAAAAAGACCTCGAAGACCTAAAGTCATTTTTGGCCGAATGGAAGCAATACGGGCGTATTCCGTACAACAAAAAGCATATCAATAGCAAGTTCAATAAAATTGTGGATGCCCTCTTCAAAAAATTGGGGATTGCCAAGCAACAATCCGAACTGTTCAAATACGGAAACAAAGTACAGGAGCTTGCAAAAACAGAGGATAATTACGCCATTGGCAATGAACGTGTTTTTGTAAAGCGTAAAATTGATGAGGTAAAAGCCGATATTCGCCAATTGGAGAACAACCTGCAGTTTTTCTCCGGTAATTCTGAGGACAACCCTTTGGTAAAGGAAGTTATCAATAAATTGGACAAGCAAAAAGAAGCACTTCAAACCTGGAAGGAAAAGATGAAGAAGCTCAATATACTAGAGCACAAACTCAACAAGGAAATCGAAGAAGAAGAAAACAGCAATGAGGAGGAATAGACTTTACCTTATTTTTCTCCTTTTTTCCCTACTCATACCTAGAGAATTAGAGTATACTTTTTAAAAAGTACCTAATTAAATCCGTTGTGGTTACAATACCTTTTAGCTTCCCATTATCCACTACAGGTAATGCATGAAATTCTCGTTTCGATAAAATTTCGGCAACATCTTTTATTGTAGTATCAGAGGTTACACTCACCACATCGTGCACCATTACCTGAGGTATGGTAAACATGTTGTATACAATGGTATCCACAACTTCCTCATGTTCATCAATGGCATCTGCAAAACTGATGCGCATTAAATCCGTATGGCTCAGCATACCTTTAATATTGTTGCCCTCAACCACAGGGATATGTCTTATGTGATGTTTTTTAAAAAGTCGTTCTGCAGTCACCAAATCATCTTTGGTGCTCAGCGTGACCAAGTTTTTGGTCATTATTTTCGAAACAGGTACACCAATTTTCATCGTTCAGTAATTTAAAATTCGTTGAATGAAGTTAGCCTGATTCCGACTGGCAAAGTATGATAATTGTCAGTTCATCATCTTAACAAACCAATGAAACAAGCTTGTAAAATGAACAGTAGATACGAATAAAATATACTTTCATTAGCTTTTTTGAGCACTACATCTCTTTTTTTTGCAATATTCTTAAGTAAATAGCCATTTTTAATCTTCAAAGAGGAATTAAAAATACCATCCAACAAAATGAAAACTTTTTTAGCACTGTCCCTTACATTACTAACATCAACCTTAGGGTTCTCACAAACGTATTACGAAACCAGCTGGATCAGTGGTGAAATCAAATACACTGCATTGGTAATTTTTTATGAAGATAGTGAAGCCTTGGTAAGAGTAAAGTATTATGCTAACGGATCGGACAATTTGGCAAACTTTAGTTGTTCTTATAAAAACTTTACGAAATCTGATGGCACTACCGACAGATTCTTGGATGGAACCAATGCATTCATTGTAAGAGGAGCATCAGAATCGAGCTACTCGGCAGACAATTTTTATCTTAAAGAAATTGGTAACGGCAATTACCAGGCTTATACGGTAGATGACAATGGATTTAGTGGTGGGGACATAACCCAATATATGAAACCTATGTTGTATTGGGTGAAATTGAATCCTGATATACTGACAAAAGGATATATGGATGATTATTTTGAAGAGGAAGAAACTATATTCCAATTACTGGTATTTTTAAACAAAGGGGAATTATCGTTTCCTGTTAAGGACAATGCGGTAACCGTGTTGGCCAATGGTATTGATCAAAATTCTATATGGGCGGCCGTAATGGATAAAAATAGTACCCTTAACTACTCGGAGCAAAGGATAAAAGAATCCAATAGTTATCCCAGTGATTGGATCAAGAATCAATGGGATCAAGGCTTTTACATCACCACCATGGATTTTGATGACAATAAAAATACTTTTGTTGTACTCATGAGCAAAGGATATGGATTAGGACCACAATCGTGGAAAAAGTCGAGCACCTTTCCCAAGGATTGGATTACCGAAAAATGGAATGATAATTACAATATAACTTCCATGACCAATGGGGGTGGCAATTGGTACGTGGTTATGAACAAAAGTACAGGTTTTGAGACCCAGAGGTGGAAAACGAGTTATGATATTCCCAGAGATTGGATCATTGACAATTGGAACGAAAACTATGCCATCACCTCAGCAACCTATGGGAATGGTTTATGGGCGCTATCTATGAGCAAGGGTTCCAAACTCGGGGCACAAACATGGAAGACCCAGGTTGAATATCCTTTTGAATGGATTCAAGAAAGGGCGGATAAAGGTTACTCCATAACGTCTATGACCTATGGAGACGGTATGTGGCTCGTGGTTATGTCCAAAAATCCTTCAAACACTACCAACAGATCCAGCACAAGTTATCAGGATATCCCTGTTGATTGGATTATGAAAAACGCCCAATACTAACAGCGTATAATTTTTTTACTTGGCAACGTTCACCGAGCGAGTTTCTCGAATTACAGTAACTTTTACCTGACCGGGATAGGTCATATCGGTTTGTATTTTTTGTGAGATTTCGAAAGAAAGCTCGGCTGCTTTGTCATCGCTTACTTTTTCGCTTTCCACGATAACACGTAACTCCCTGCCCGCTTGAATGGCATAGGCTTTCTGCACTCCGTTGAAACCAAAAGCAATATCTTCCAAATCCTTCAAACGTTGAATGTAGGAATCCAGGACTTGTCGTCTTGCTCCTGGGCGAGCACCGCTGATGGCATCACAAACTTGGACTATTGGAGAAATTAATGTGGTCATTTCAACTTCATCGTGGTGAGCCCCAATTGCATTACAGACCTCATCTTTTTCGCCATATTTCTGTGCCCATTGCATACCTAATATAGCGTGGGGTGTCTCCACCTCAACTTCTGCCATTGGAACCTTTCCAATATCGTGGAGCAGTCCGGCTCGCTTGGCAATTTTTGGGTTAAGTCCCAATTCTGCCGCCATTACACCGCAAAGTTTGGCTACTTCCCTAGAGTGCTGTAATAGGTTTTGTCCGTAGGAGGAACGATATTTCATTCGGCCTACCGCCTTGATCAATTCAGGGTGCAATCCATGGATACCCAAATCGATTACGGTACGTTTTCCTATCTCGGCAATTTCTTCGTTGATTTGTTTTTCGGTCTTTTTGACAACCTCTTCAATACGGGCCGGATGAATTCTCCCATCGGTTACCAACCGGTGCAATGATAAACGGGCCACTTCCCTTCTAACCGAATCAAAACATGACAGTATAATAGCTTCCGGAGTATCATCAACAATAATCTCCACTCCCGTGGCAGATTCCAAAGCACGAATGTTTCTACCCTCGCGGCCAATAATTCGTCCTTTTACATCATCGGACTCCAAATTGAACACTGAAACGCAATTTTCCACAGCTTCTTCGGTACCAATACGTTGAATGGTATTCACTACAATTTTACGAGCCTCTTGTTGTGCGGTAAGTTTGGCTTCCTCCAAGGTATTTTGAAGATAGGCCATGGCATCGCTTTTGGCAGTTTCTTTCAAAGATTCCAATAACTGTGCTTTGGCATCTTCGGCCGATAGTCCAGATATGACTTCCAACTGCTGTACTTGGCTTTTATGAAGTTTCTCTACTTCGGATTGCTTTTTCTCAAGTATTTCACTTTTGTAAGCAACGTCTTTTATTTTTTCCTGTAATTGGTCGTTTAGCTTTTTGTTCTTGGCGAGTTCACTACTTACTTGAGATTCCTTATCTCTTGTTCTTTTCTCTGCTTCACCAATTTTTTTGTCTTTATTAATAATGACCTTTTCATGCTCGGCTTTCAACTCCAAAAACCTTTCCTTGGCCTGAAAAATCTTGTCCTTCTTTACGTTCTCCCCTTCCTTCTTGGCCTCTTTTATGATATCGGCCGCATCTTTCTTTGCGTTGGCAATGGTTCTGGATGCCTTGCCCTTCTCCATCATCTTGGCAATTGCGAATCCTATTGCCAGCCCTACAACAGCTGCGACAACAATAACTATGATATTATCCATGTTTGCTTGTGTTTAGTTAAAAAAAAAGCCCACATTGGAAGAAGTTTTGTACAAACTCCTAAATACAAGTTTAGGGCTAACAGACTGATCAAGGATCCCTATACAAGTAGGGCCTGCTTTTACAGCCTAAACTCACCCTTTCTAATTATAATAGTGTTGAGTTTGTCAAAAATTAATTACCAATGTGGGCAGTAACAATATTTTATTTAAAAGAACTTATTCCCCCAATTTGGAATGAACCAATTCATCCAATGCTCTAAGGCGCTGCATGGCGGCCTCCGCGTTTTCTGAACGGTCTATTCCGCCTTGCTCAATCTTGGAAGCAAATTGTAAGGCACACATGGCCAAAACATCCTGCTTATCCCGAACGGCATAGTTTTGCTCAAACTTTTTTGCCAAATTCTCTATGTTCTTGGCTGCTTTTCGCAACCCTTCTTCCTGCTTTGGGTCTATCGTTAAAGGATATACCCTATCGGCAATGGAAAGCTTTATTTTGAGCTTCTCGTCCATAATTTCGGTACCAGTTAATCCGCCAACTTGGCTATGCAAACATCAAGTTCGCGAATCAATGTATTTATTTTGAGCTTAGCTTCTGTTTTGCTTGTATTACTACCCAGCATTGTGCTTGCCATTTTAAGGGAGTTATATTTTTCCTCCCATTCATTTAGAGCATTCTCTTTAAGTTCGTTTTCTTCCTCCAGTAGTTTCAATTCCTGTTTTAACTTGGCATTGAGTTGGTACAACAGCTCCATTTTGTGCAGCAGTTTACTCACCTTGTTCTCTAAAGAATCCACAATCTCAACAAGTTCGCTCATATATGCAAACAACAATACGTATTACACAAAGTTAACCAACCTAGTGCAACCTCGCAATACTTTTGGGATTTATTCTTAAAGCTATGCTTAAAGCCACAAAGGAGCATCTTAAATCTTTTTCTCAAAACAAAACATTGGTTACTTTCGTAAGGAACTATTGATTTTTATATGCGTTGCAACTTTTTTTTAGTCCTTTTTTTGATTGCATTACAGTTACCTGCACAGAAAAAATACCCCCAAGATACATTTCGCCCCCCTTTGGAGATTCCTTTGGTTTTAGCCGGCACATTTGGTGAATTGCGTTCTAACCACTTCCATTCAGGTATGGACATTAAGACCCAACAACGGGAGGGGTTACCTGTTTTCGCCATTGGCGATGGCACCGTGACACGCATCAAAGTCTCACATTGGGGGTATGGAAAAGCTTTGTACATAGCTCACCCAAACGGGTACACATCAGTATATGCGCACCTTAAAAAATTTGGCCCAGAAATAGAAGAGTACGTAAAAAAAGTCCAGTACGAGAAGCAATCCTACGAAGTGGAAATGTTCCCCGATTACGGAGAACTTAAAGTGACTCAAGACAGCACCATTGCTTACTCGGGAAACACAGGTAGTTCCGCGGGTCCCCATCTACATTTTGAAATACGTAACAGTGTAAGCGGAAAGCCCACCAACCCCCTTCTTTACGGGTATGATGTAAGGGATGCAACGGACCCAACCTTATCGGGACTATACGGCTACCCTTTATCCGAAGGTGCTTTAATAAATCAGAGCGCAGAGAAAATTCAACTAAACTACACTAAGCAGAAAGATGGTTCTTTTTTAGCTGACAAGGTGACCGCTGTGGGCACCATCGGATTTGGCATAAACAGCTTTGATCGTTTAGACATGGCCGCCAACAAAAATGGTGTTTATGCCATTAAACAAACTGTAAACGGCAGGGTTTATTCGGAGCTGGATTTTGAGTCCTTTTCCTTTGGGGAAACACGCTACATTAACACCCTTATCGATTACGCCCATTTTTACGACAACAGGCAGCGTATACAAAAATGTTTTAGAGAACCCTACAACCATTTGAGCATATACAAATCGCTCTACAACGATGGAAAAATCAAAGTGGAAGAAGGGATGTCCTACAACGTGGAATTACTTATTTCCGATGTGGCTGGAAACACTACAAAGCTCATTATTCCCATTGAAGGAAAACGTGAGGAAGAGAAAATTAGCAAAATTGATAAAACCACCGAAAACTTTGTGATCGCAGATAAGCCCAATAATTTTGACCTAGGCGCGGCCAAGGTATATTTCCCGGCGAGCACATTCTACGAGGATTTCTTTATCAATTTGGAAAAGGGCAGCGATACCATTACCATACATGACAATAGTGTGGCGGCACACCGAAACTTCACTATTAGTTTTGATCCCTCGAAATATTCAGCAGAGGATAGAAAACAAATGTTTATTGCCCATTTAGATAGTAAATCAAGGCCATCTTATTCCAAAACATATAAAAGAGATGGCTCCTTTACCACTAGAACACGTACATTGGGCACCTATACTTTGGTAAAGGATAGTATTGCTCCGGAAATAAAACCAAAGAACTTTAAAGAAAAACAATGGTTGAGCAACTATAGTTATTTGAGCCTCACCATTTCGGACGACCTTAGTGGCATTGATTCCTATTCAGCCACCCTGAACGGTAAATGGATCCTGATGGAATACGAGCCAAAGACAAATACCATAACCTACGATTTTGGGGATAACATTACCAACGAAACCGAATGTGATTTAAAAGTTACAGTAAAGGACAATGTTGGAAACTCAACAACCTATACTGCTACGTTTTTCAGGAAATAGGCTTATTTTTGCAAACGAAAATTGGGTACTTCCAATGAATCATTTTTTATACATTATCCAATCAACCATAACTTTTGTAAACTGAAGCCATAAAACCAAGATTGTTAAACAAAAAATAGATTAATGAAAAAAGTTGTCTTCGTTTTTATTCTTTTGGCCACTGGCATGGTGTCTGCACAAAAGAACATCTATGAAAACATTCGGTTTGATGAGCTTACGGACAATCACGAGGTTTTGGCCATTGTTCCTTTTATTGCACACTTGGAACTTAAAAAGGCAGTGGACAGGGATGAGTTAAAGGTTTTGGCCAAAAAGGAAGGCTATGCCGTTCAAAATGCATTGGAAACTTATTTTTCCAAACGGAAAAAACGGAAAAAATTCAATGTGGATTTCCAGAACATCAATAATACCAATGCTATTCTAGCTCAAAATAATATCGATTACAACAATATAGACACCTTTACTACACAAAAGTTGTGCGAAATATTGGAAGTTGATGGAATAATTAGCGGCAACCTAAATCTTAACATTTTACTTTCCAAAGGTGTGCCCACCGATTTTAGTATTTTGGATTACTTCAGTGGAAATGCCAATTATGGCAGAATAGGTGTCAAAATAAGCGATGGTGAAACAGGAAAACTACTTTGGAAGTATGAAAATGAAATCTCCAAGAAAACGGGTAAAAACACGACAGAGCTCATCGATAAAATGATGAAGACCGCTTCTAGAAAATTTCCATACGACAGAGAAAAAAGAAGGAACAGAAACTGATTAACTGTTCGCAAACTCTTTTAAAACCTCAACAGCATAGTCCAGTTCCTCCTTGGTGTTGTACATGGAGAAAGAAAAGCGTAAACTAGGTTTTTCCAATTCCTCTCCCGATAAAACTTCATTAAGTACATGTGACCCTTGGTCGCTTCCTGATTGGCAAGCACTTCCTTTGGAACAGGCAATTCCCTTCATATCTAAGTGGAACAACAGCATCAATCCTTTTTGTTTGTCAAAAGGCAAGCGAATATTGGTCAAGGTATAAGTACTCTTTTCCAAATCGCCAGAAAGTCCATTGCAAACTGCTTCAGGGAGTTCTTGCTCAATTTTTTCCAAAAAATGTTTTTTGAGCTCTTTTACGGTTTGAGTCTCTTCTTCCAGATGTTCGTAAGCCTTCACAAAAGCCTCTTCCAAACCAACAATATTATGGAAAGGCTCGGTTCCGGCCCTAAAACCTCTTTCTTGCGCCCCACCAACAATCAATGGTTTCAATCCAGAATTTTTGCGGATAAAGGCAAATCCGATTCCTTTGGGTCCATGGAATTTATGAGCCGCTGCTGTCATAAAATCAATATTGATACTTTGTACGTCCCAAGGATAGTGCCCTATGGACTGAACGGTATCGGAATGAAAAAGTGCGTTGTTTTCTTTACAAAGTTCACCAACGGCAACGATATCAGTTATATTGCCAATCTCGTTGTTCACATGCATTAAGCTCACCAATTTTTTGGAATCGTCCTTTTTGAGCAATTCTTCCAAATGTGCAAGGCTAGGATTGCCAAACTCATCCAAGTCCACGTACCAAACATTGATACCATACTCCTTTTCGAGTTCTTCCACGGTATGCAGTACGGCATGGTGCTCTATTTTGGACGTAATGATGGTCTCAACCCCCAAATCTCTCACAGCGCATCTTAAAATCATGTTGTCAGCTTCTGTTCCTCCCGAAGTAAAGATGATTTCAGAAGGTTGAGCATTTAAGGTTTTGGCAATAGTTTTTCTTGCTTGTTCAACAGCGGTTTTCGCCGACCTCCCAAAACTATGGGTAGATGATGGGTTACCGTAATGTTCTGCAAGAGCCTCTTGCATTCGCTTTATTACCTCGTCCCTTACCTGCGTGGTTGCAGCATTATCCAGATACACTTTTTGCATGGCTGAGTTCACTTTTTTAACAGATGCAAAAATACGGGAAATAAAGTTAATTTCTTTTAAAGTGCACCCTAGTATTGGGGTATTAAAATGGAATTACGTTAAATTTGGCGCATGAAGAAAATTATCTTTTCAATCTTTAGCTTTAGTCTGGTATCATTCTTTTCATGTAGCGATGGTGATTTAGAGATAGAGACCATTGACTTTGACAGTGCCCCTGCTCAGTTTTGCAGTTCACCTGTCCCAACATCCACCAATTTGTTATTTAAAATAAATCAAAGTGAAACACTTATTCTAGAACTTCAGAGTGGTGTCCTAAACAATGGCGTAGTTGGAGAAACAGTTATTACCGAAAGCTCAGTGCCCAACCAATCCCAACTCACCTACCGAATTTTTTCTGATGGAGTGGACAAAGGTTATTTTTGTGACAACATCCCACCCGTTCAACCAGTGGTCATCCAAAATGTGGAGGCCGAAGACGGTCAGGTTATAGTAGAAACCGTTGTCAACCCAGATGACAGCACTAAATTTGTTCATACCATTAGCCTTGGTGGAATCTCGTTTGTAACGGAGAGCGGACAACGTATTACCAATCTCCGAATAAATAATTTTGGTGAGGTAACCACCAATGTTCCCAACTAACTGTTCTGGTAAATGTAAACCTCGGTGGCCCCTAAACCATATTTCTGGTAATCGGCATCGTAGAATTTTACGTTATCGTACTTTTTAAACAAATAGTGCAGCTCTTCTTTTAAGATACCTTCTCCCACCCCGTGGATAAACACTGCTTTTTGAATACGTTTTCTTATGGCAAAATCCAATTGCCTTTTTGCCGTCTCCAATTGAACATTGAGTATATCGTAATTACTCATTCCCTTACTCGATTTCACCAATTGGTGAATATGAAGGTCCACTTCCATTTTGGGGGTATTCCGTTCTTTCGGTTTTACAGCAGGTGCTTTTCTTTTCTTTGGTAGTTCCTTTTCTTTTTTTACTTGGGCGACCTCAAAATTGGTAACGGAAATATCCCCTTCAATCCTTACAAGGTCATTGGCAGAATAATGCATGGGAAAACCATCATCTGTCATTAAGGTCACATAGTCACCGTCCACTTTTTGTATGATTCCTGATATCGCCTCATCCAATACCTCGGCCCTATCCCCAATCGAAAATTTGCCCATAATTAATTTCTGTCCTAAAAAATGATGTGAAAAATTAAACCTGAATACAAAAATAATAGTATTTTTCGGCTACTACAGACTAAGATGAACCTAATACCAGCCATTTACGCGATCAATTTGAAGGACTATATGTTACCCTGCCTCAATAAACAACTCCTTGGAGTGGATTGTCCTGGGTGTGGCATGCAACGCTCGGTAGACTTATTGTTACATGGTCAATTCTTGGCTGCGTTTCAGATGTATCCGGCCATTTATACCATATTACCGCTTTTTGCTTTGATCATTGGCAACAAAATTTTCAATTTAAAAGTTGATAACCGTTTGATTACCGGTTTGGGCATAGCCACTGTGGCCTTAATTTTAATAAATTATATTTTCAAATTTATACACTAAACATTTTTAACCATGGAACAAAAAAATCTTCCCAATGTAACTATTGCCATGATACTGGCAATTCTATCATTCCTCTGCTGTTGTTTTGGAGGAGCACCTGGTCTTATTCTAGGTGGTATTGCCTTTTTTCTGACCAAAAAAGATGAAAAGACATATGCAGAAAATCCAGATTTATATAAAAACTACAGCACACTGAAGACTGTGAAAATTTTAGCCATCATTGGTATGGTCATTGGAGCTCTTTATTTACTTTATACATTCTGGTCCATCAATCAAATGGGAGGCTGGGAAGGCTATATGGAAAAAGTCAATGAAATGATGAAACAATATCAATAAAACAATACTATGAGCCAACAACCCTTACCTGGGGCAAGCACCGTGTTGACAATGGGGATACTCTCCATTGTAGGCACCTTGTTATGCTGTGGTCCATTTGGTGTTATATTTAGTATCATCGGATTGGTGAAGGCAAAGACAGCCACGCAATTATACCAACAAAATCCAGAAAATTATACAGATTATAGCAATGTGAAGACCGGCAAAATATTATCCTATATCGGATTGGGCTTGTCTTTGGTTTCTTTGGTGCTGTTCATCCTTTATTTTGGATTGATAATAGCAGCAATTACAACAGGAGAATTGAGTGGCGAATTTTAATTCGCCACTTCACTTATAAATTTTAGGCGGTACAGGCGAAGTTCTTCATCCTCGTAGTCGCCCTCAAACTCGTCAATTGCGGCAGAAATAGAATCGGAATCCGCTTCCAAAAAGTAGTCGTGGATTTCTTCTTGTTGGTCCTCATCAAGGATTTCATCAATCCAATAACCAATATTCAACTTTGTACCACTAAATACGATTTGCTCCATCTCCTTGATCAAATCGTTCAACTCCAAGCCTTTGGCAGAGGCTATATCATCCAAAGCCAATTTTCTGTCCACACTTTGAATCACATATAGTTTTAAACCAGAATTGGCTCCTGTACTTTTAACTACAAGATCATCCGGTCTAACAATATCATTTTCCTCCACATATTTGGAAATAAGCTCCACAAACGGTTTTCCGTACTTATTTGCCTTACCCTCACCAACACCTTGAATGTTGATAAGCTCTTGCATGGTAATAGGATATTTAAGAGACATATCTTCCAAAGACGGATCTTGAAAGACCACAAAAGGAGGCACCTCCCTTTTTTGCGCCTCTTTTTTTCGAAGGTTCCGAAGTAATTTCAACAATTGTTCATCCGCAACAGCCCCGCCAGATTTTTCAGGAGTAACAATATTACCGGTGTCATCCTTGGAATAAACATGGTCCTTCGTCATCATAAAAGACCTTGGATCTTCAAGATATTCTGTTCCCAATTGGGTTAAGTGAAGAATACCGTATCGTTCAATTTCCTTTTTCAGGAGTCCCGCAACCAACACTTGTCGTGTCAAGGCCATCCAAAATTCCTTGTCTTTATCCTTCCCTATTCCAAAAAAACTTTTTTCATCTGTTTTATGGGAAGTTATCATGGCATTGGTCTTACCCACCAAAACCTTGACGATTTCTTTGGTCTTGAATTTTTCTTTGGTATCCCTGACCACACTCAAAAGTTTTATCACATCTTCTTGGGCCTCTACTTTGGGCTTGGGGTTTCTGGCATTATCGTCCATATCGGCCCCCTCTCCATTTACCTCATCGAAATCCTCACCAAAATAATGCAGTATAAATTTTCTTCGTGACATGGATGTTTCTGCATAGGCTACTATCTCCTGTAATAAAGCATTTCCAATTTCTTGCTCCGCAACAGGTTTACCGGACATGAATTTTTCCAATTTTTCAACATCCTTATAAGCGTAATAGGCTAAACAATGCCCCTCACCTCCATCTCTACCGGCACGACCGGTTTCTTGGTAGTAACTTTCAATACTTTTTGGAATATCGTGATGAATTACGAATCGAACATCGGGTTTATCGATACCCATTCCAAAAGCAATGGTTGCCACAACCACGTCTACCTCCTCCATCAAGAACATGTCTTGGTATTTGGAACGGGTCTTGGCATCAAATCCTGCATGATAAGGAACCGCACTCACCCCATTTACCTGAAGCACCTGGGCCAATTCCTCTACTCTTTTTCTACTCAAGCAATAAATAATACCTGATTTACCCTGATTTTGTTTTACAAAACGGATAATGTCGGCATCCACATTTTTGGTCTTTGGACGCACTTCGTAAAACAAATTGGGTCGGTTAAACGATGCCTTGAACACTTTGGCATCCGTCATTCCCAGATTTTTGATAATATCCTCCTGAACCTTGGGCGTTGCCGTAGCGGTAAGGCCAATAATTGGAATATTATCGCCCAACCTATCAATAATCCCCCGAAGGTTTCTGTATTCCGGTCTAAAATCATGTCCCCACTCTGAGATACAGTGGGCTTCATCTACTGCAACAAAGGAAAGTTCTACATTTCTTAGAAAATCTACATTTTCTTCCTTTGTCAAAGATTCCGGTGCTACATATAGTAATTTGGTTACTCCATTAGTGATATCCTCTTTAACCTGCTTTACCTCTGTTTTGGTCAAGGAAGAGTTCAATACATGTGCAATGCCGTGTTGCTCGGATATTCCCCGTATGGCATCAACTTGGTTTTTCATCAAAGCGATCAAAGGGGAAACAACAATCGCTGTTCCTTCTTTCATAAGTGCAGGCAATTGGTAGCAAAGGGATTTCCCGCCTCCCGTGGGCATAATCACAAAAGTGTCGTTACCACTAAGAATATTCTGGATTACATCTTCTTGTAATCCCTTAAACTTTGAGAAACCAAAATATTTTTTGAGCGAGGAATGCAAATCGGTGTTCATTAGGCTCATTTCCGCATTTTCAATTTATTACAAGCAACCTAAAAGGCAGTTGAAGCTATTATTTTAACTATTCAATTACAGAAGAATCTATTCTCACTTCCATAATAGTCTGTAAAAGATAGTTTGATTAGTTTTGTAATCTTAAATATAAGACATTCTTTTAGGAATACAATCAGTTAATCGGTTAATTACTTTGAACGACACTAAGTCAATTTTATCCATAGCAAAAAGGACCCTTGAAATAGAAAGCAAGGCCATAGCTAATTTAATTGGTCTGTTAGATGACCAATTTGCGCACGCTGTGCAGTGTATTTTAGAATCGGACGGAAGGGTTATTGTTTCGGGCGTGGGCAAAAGCGCCATAATTGCTTCTAAAATTGTAGCAACATTCAATTCTACGGGAACACCGGCCATATTCATGCATGCTGCAGACGCGATTCATGGTGATTTGGGCACCATCCAACGGAACGATGTGGTCATCTGCTTGTCCAAGAGCGGAAATACCCCAGAAATCAAAGCTTTGCTTCCCTTAATTAAAATTGCGAACCACAAGCTCATCGGTATTACTGGCAATATGGAATCCGTATTGGCAAAACAGTCGGATTTTACACTCAACACTTACGTAGAAAAAGAGGCTTGCCCAAACAATTTAGCTCCTACAACAAGTACTTCGGCCCAAATGGCTATGGGAGATGCACTCGCCATATGTTTATTGGAACTGAAAGGATTCAGTAGTTCCGATTTTGCCAAATACCATCCGGGTGGAGCTTTGGGGAAAAAATTATATTTACGTGTTGCCGACATTGTGGTGAACAACCAAAAACCACAAGTGGATATCAATGCCAAAGTAAAAGACGTAATCATAGAAATATCCGAAAAAATGCTGGGCGTTACCGCGGTAATGGATAAGGAAAAAGTAGTCGGAATTGTTACTGATGGCGATGTTAGAAGAATGTTGAGCAAATATGATAATATTAGTGGGCTGACAGCAAGGGACATCATGACCTCCAACCCCAAGGCAATAGACGTGGATAAATTGGCTATCAAGGCCTTAAAGCTATTGCAGGAAAAGAGCATATCCCAATTATTGGCATTTGATGGCGATACCTATGCTGGAGTGGTCCATATCCATAACCTTATAAACGAGGGAATCCTATAATGGCTACAAAAGAAAGAAAAAGCCCAGATGAAATGTCCTTTTTGGACCATTTGGAAGAATTACGTTGGCACTTGGTGCGTTCCACCTTAGCGGTTGTTATTATTGCCTGTATGGCCTTTGTATTCAGGGGCTTTATTTTTGATACGATATTGTTCGGTCCAAAAAATATGGACTTTCCCACCTATCAGTTCTTTTGCAATATTGGGAAGTTCTTCGGGATAGACTCCGAATTCTGCGGCGATACAATTCCGTTTACAATTCAGAGTAGGTTGATGGCCGGACAGTTCTCCGCACATATCTGGACCTCTATTTGGGCAGGAGTCATTCTTGGTTTCCCATATATTTTGTATGAATTATGGAAATTCATCAGCCCTGGGCTTTACGAGAACGAAAGAAAACATTCTAAGGGCTTCATTATTACGGCCTCGGGATTGTTCTTTCTTGGGGTACTGTTCGGGTATTACATTGTAGCTCCATTATCCATCAACTTTTTGGGGTCGTACCAAGTCAGTAAAGAAGTATTGAACGAAATTGATCTTGGTTCCTATATCGGAACCGTAAGGGCATCCGTTATTGCCTGCGGAATTATGTTTGAGTTGCCTATTGTTATTTTCTTCTTGACCAAAGTTGGATTGGTAACCCCAGAAATCCTGAAGAAATACAGAAAAATAGCCTTGGTAATTATTCTGATATTATCCGCAATTATTACACCTCCGGATATAACGAGTCAAATTATTGTGTGTATACCCGTGCTAATCCTGTATCAGGTAAGCATTTTTATCTCCAGAATGGTAGTTAAACAAGAAGAAAGAAAAGAGAAAGCAAGAAAAAATGCCAAATAAAGTAGAAGAGTTCAATGCCTATCGTGCCAAAATGAACGATAAGCTGCTTGCTGAGAACAACAAGCTGATCAAACGCATATTCAACCTCGACACCAATGCCTATATGGAAGGCGCCCTAGATGTAAAGACGAAAGAACTTTTGGGATTGGTGGCCTCTGCTGTACTTCGTTGCGACGATTGTGTAAAATACCATTTAGAAAGCTCCAAGGAAGCCGGTGCCAATAAAGAAGAAATCATGGAAACCCTAGGCATTGCAACTTTGGTTGGTGGGACCATTGTAATACCCCATTTGCGTCGCGCCTACGAGTATTGGGAAGATTTGGAGGAAAACGAGGCTTAAAAAAAACCAAAAGACCATACCGCAGAAAAAGAATATGTTTAGTTTTGGCAAATTCCTATGAAGCTACGCGCAGAAAATATAATGAAGGCCTACCGTGGCCGAAAAGTTGTTAAGGGCATATCCCTAGAGGTAAACCAAGGTGAAATTGTTGGACTTTTAGGTCCCAATGGAGCAGGTAAAACCACTTCGTTCTACATGATTGTGGGTTTGATAAAACCCAACGGTGGGAATATTTATCTGGATGATATGAACATTACCAGCTTCCCCATGTACAAAAGGGCACAAAATGGTATAGGCTATTTGGCGCAGGAAGCATCCGTATTCCGAAAACTCAGCATTGAAAAAAATATCCTCAGCGTCTTGCAGCTCACCAAACTGAGCAAAAAAGAGCAACACATGAAAATGGAATCCCTGATCGATGAATTTGGTCTGGGACATATCCGAAAAAACAGGGGAGATTTATTATCTGGTGGAGAACGACGTAGAACTGAAATTGCCCGAGCATTGGCCACCGACCCAAAATTTATTCTGTTGGATGAACCCTTTGCGGGAGTTGACCCCGTAGCGGTAGAGGACATTCAACGTATTGTTGCACAGTTGAAGAACAAAAACATCGGTATTTTGATTACCGATCATAACGTACAAGAAACTTTGGCCATTACCGAACGCTCATACCTTATGTTCGAAGGTGGTATCTTAAAAGCTGGTGTTCCTGAGGAACTTGCCGTGGACGAAATGGTAAGAAAAGTGTACTTGGGCCAAAACTTTGAGCTACGAAAAAAGAAATTGGATTTCTAAATCTACTTTTCCGAAGGCACTAATAAAGAAGCCAAAACATAAAACAGGATTATCACAGGTATTGCCAAAAAGCGTAACGTTAAAAGCAATACCAAACTCCCGATTATAAACAAGTAACGAATTCCATTGTCCTTAAAACTCCAGTTTTTAAACTTTAAAGCAAATAGTTTGATGGGAGAATTTAACAAATAAGAGCTCACAACCGTTAAAATCACCAAAAACCATGGGTTTAGGATTATATTGTTCAGAACTTCGTTGTTATGATACAGAAGAATCATGGGCAACGATAGAATCAAAAGAGCATTCGCTGGTGTAGGCAGCCCTACAAAAGACGATACTTGATCTTCGTCCACATTAAACTTGGCCAAGCGGTAAGCCGAAGCCAACGTAATTGCGAAGCCAACGAAAGGCAACAAAGTGAGTTCCGCATCGTGACCAATGAAACCAAGGTTCCAACCACCACGCTCTGCCATACTCAGTAGTTGAAACATGACTACTCCAGGAACAAGACCACTAGTAATCACATCGGCCAACGAATCCAGTTGCACCCCTATCTCACTCTGAACATTTAGGGCTCGGGCAGCCAAACCATCAAAAAAGTCAAAGAAAATCCCGATAAACACAAAAAGTGCAGCCCACTCCAAATGATTTAGTACCGCGAATACCGTGGCAATGCAACCGCTTAATACATTTAGCAAGGTTAAAAAGTTGGGAATATAGGACTTCATGAAATTAGATTTTCGTAAAAATAAGGGAAAAAATAAACTGTTGGCTACCCTTGGTCGACTGAGTCATTTTTATTCTGATATTTGCTCTGATAAAAATCAGAATGAGACAAAAGCTCCATCTTTTATTTTTTTTCTTCATCATCGGGAACTTTCTTTTCTCCCAAGCCCCGCAACTCACAAATAGCTCAAAAGTAAGCTTGCTTACTTGTGCGGCAGGAGACCAACTGTATTCCGCATTCGGTCATACGGCTTTTCGGGTACAGGATACTGCTTTGGGAATTGATGTAGTTTACAATTACGGTACTTTCGATTTTAATCAACCCAATTTCTATTTGAATTTCACCAAGGGGAAAATGATCTATTCCCTTTCCCGTAGGAGTTTTGAGGCATTCCTCTACGAATATGAACTGGAAAAAAGATGGGTGAAAGAACAAATTCTAGACCTCAGCTTGGACCAACGCAACCAGCTTCTTGCTTTTTTTGAGGAAAACTATTTACCTGAAAATCGAGATTACCTGTACGACCCTTTATTGAACAATTGCTCCAGTATCACAGGTGATATTTTATTGGAACAATTTGGTGACGCTATAGTTTTTAACGACTCCCATCTCGAAAAACAATATACGTTTCGCCAATTGGTACGTCAATTTATGGATGTAAACACATGGTCCATGTTTGGGATTGACCTGGCTTTTGGATCGCCCGTGGATAGAAAGGCCACCGTACAGGAACATATGTTTTTGCCCTATTATGCCATGGAGCAACTACGACATACAACTTTGAACGGAAAACCATTGGTAAAACGGGAACGTACCATTTTGGATTACAACGAACATACTCAAAGGAGTTTTTTCCCACTCTCACCACTGTTTTGGTTCATTTTGCTATTGGCGTTTACTGGAATCATCACCTATTTTGATTACAAACACAAAACACGTAGCCGTTGGTTGGACTTTTCACTATTATTTATATCAGGATTAGCCGGAACCTTTCTTTTCCTCCTCTGGGTGGCGGCAGACCACACCTCTACCCCGTACAACTATAATATTTTATGGGCATTCCCAATAAACACGATAGTTGCCTTTGCCTTTGTATTTCAGGATAGAGTACCATTATGGACACCAAAATATTTATGGTCTGCCCTAGGATTAATTGCAATCATGCTTTTGCTTTGGATATTTAAGGTCCAGATTTTTTCTCCTGTGCTTATTCCACTACTTTTGACCCTGGCCATCCGATACGTGTACATGATCAAGTATTCCAAATTATAGGCTGGCCCACAAACAATACCCATGAACTTATTAACGGTCGAAAACATATCAAAATCGTATGGGGAGCTGGTGCTCTTCTCCGATATTTCATTTGGAATCAACAAAGACCAAAAGATAGCTCTAATCGCCAAGAACGGAAGTGGAAAAACATCGATCCTCAACATTATGTCGGGGAAAGATACCTCCGAGACTGGTCAAGTGACTACCAGAAAAGGTATCAAAATTTCATTTTTGGAGCAAGAACCCGACTTGAACCCAAATTTGACCGTGGAGGAGACCATTTTCACTACGGACAATGAAATCCTAAAAGTGATCGCCACCTATGAAAAAGCTGTAGAAAACCCAGAGGATACGGACCAATACCAAAAAGCCTTTGAGGCCATGGACCGACTTAATGCTTGGGATTTTGAAACACAATACAAACAGATTCTTTTTCAATTACAGCTTTCCAAACTCGACGCCAAGGTAAGTACGCTTTCGGGGGGTCAAAAGAAACGATTGGCTTTGGCCAATGCCCTGCTCAATAAGCCTGACTTGCTAATTCTAGATGAGCCCACCAACCATTTAGATCTTGAAATGATCGAATGGCTGGAAGCTTATTTCGCCAAAGAGAGCATCACTTTGTTTATGGTAACGCACGACCGCTATTTTTTGGATAGGGTGTGCAACGAGATTTTAGAGCTTGATAACAACCAACTCTACACCTACAAGGGCAATTATTCCTATTACTTGAATGAAAAGGATGCCCGAATGGAACGTGAAGCTGTAGAACAGCAAAAATCGAAAATGTTGTACAAAAAGGAATTGGATTGGATGCGTCGACAGCCCAAGGCACGTACTACAAAATCCAAATCAAGAATTGATGATTTTGCAGAAATAAAAGCACGTGCCCACCAACGTCGCCAAGAGCATGAGGTACAGCTGGAACTGAATATGGAACGCTTGGGAAGCAAGATTTTGGAACTTCATAACATTTCCAAATCCTATGGGGACAAAACCATTCTGGACAAGTTCGATTACAACTTCACCAAAGGTGAACGCGTAGGCATTATAGGAAAAAACGGGACCGGAAAATCCACTTTTTTAAATATCCTCACGCAACAAGAGAATGTTGAAGGCGGAAAGGTAGTTGTAGGCGATACCGTAAAATTCGGATACTATACCCAAAAGGGAATTCCAGTTAAAGAAGGTCAAAAAGTAATTGATGTTATCCGCGAGTTCGGGGATTACATTCCATTGAAAAAAGGACGCCAAATCTCTGCCCAGCAATTATTGGAGCGTTTCCTTTTTGACCGAAAAAAGCAATATGACTTTGTTGAAAAATTGAGTGGCGGGGAACGTAAACGTTTGTATTTATGCACCGTGCTTATCCAAAACCCGAATTTTCTGATTCTGGATGAACCCACTAACGATTTGGATATTGTTACCCTGAACGTACTGGAAAGCTTCCTATTGGATTTCCCAGGATGTTTGATCGTCGTCTCTCACGACCGTTACTTTATGGACAAAATTGTGGACCATTTATTTGTGTTCCGGGGCGAAGGCGTTGTTGAAGACTTTCCTGGCAATTATTCCGATTACCGAATCTATGAAAGCAGTAAAGTAATCGAGGAGCGAGAAAACAAGACTTCTTCTTCAGAGAAATCAGAAAAAACGGAAAATAATTGGCGAGACACCAGCGGTGGTAAACTTTCCTATTCGGAGCAAAAGGAATACAAGCAACTGGAAAAGGACATTCAAAAGTTGGAAGAAAAAAAGGTTATGCTCCAAAACAAATTCACGGACCCACAATTGGATGGGGACGAAATTGCCAACCTTTCCATTGAACTCAAAGAAGTAACGGATGCTATAGAGGAAAAAACGGAACGCTGGTTCGAACTTTCTTCCATTATAGAGGGGTAAAGCATGTGGTTCCAATTTATTTCATACCTAAAGTTTTTAGCCAAATCCACCAATGAGCATGGAGTGCACTCCCCGTTTGTGTTCAAGTATGTGACGCAATGTCTGTATTCTGGAAAAAGGCTTCATAAGAAAAAAAGCATCGACACGCTGCTCAAGACCATTGCTTATTTCAATTCTAACAGCATCTCAATAGATAACCAACCTACGATCAAAGAATTAATCGAACAAGATTTTCCGAAGATTCAGTTTGACAAACATATGGTTGACCTTTTTTTTGTAAACGAGCTAAGTGCTCCCTCTTTTCAAAAATTACTTTCCAAAGGAAAATTGCATAACGACAGTCTTGTTTTGGTCGATTCCATTTATGCCGATCATAAAAATTTGGAACAATGGAACCAATTGATTACTCTACCGGAAGTTACAGTAAGTATTGATATGTACCATTGCGGACTTATTTCCATCAGAAGGGAACAGGTCAAGGAACATTTCACGATTCGGATTTAAAACGGTAATTTTAGCTTATGGAAAATATAGCATCAGATAACACCATTTGGTATGTATTGGCCGTTTTGGGGCTCATTTATTTGATTATTCTGTTCAGAAACAAAAAAGCGACAAAACGCAGGAAATCCCGAAAGTTTATGGAGGGAAAAAGACAGCATGGCAAGGACACTGGGCAATGAGCAATAAGCAATGAACAGACCACTGACTACTGAGAAATAATGAAGATATACACCAAAACGGGAGATAAGGGCACTACAGCCTTGTTTACCGGCACCCGCGTACCCAAACACCACATTCGTATTGAAAGTTACGGGACTATTGATGAACTCAATTCTTACTTAGGACTTTTGCGGGACCAAAAAATGGACGAGCATTCCAAAAAAACACTGGCTTTGATTCAAGAAAAGCTTTTTACGGTAGGCTCCATATTGGCAACAGAGCCCAAAAAGGATAACAGGCTCAAAATTCCGCGGATTAGTTCGAAGGACATTGAATTTTTGGAGCAGGAGATGGATAGGATGAACGAAAATCTTCCAGAAATGACACATTTTATTCTTCCAGGAGGGCATACCACCGTGTCATACTGTCATATTGCCAGAACGGTTTGTCGCCGTGGCGAACGTATGATTTCCTATTTACATGAAAATGAGCCTGTACCGGACAACGTGCTCTCATATATTAATCGCCTTTCGGACTATTTGTTTGTGTTGGCACGTAAATTGTCCAAAGATTTGAAAGCACAAGAAATCAAGTGGGTTCCTGAGAAATTGGACTGATAAAATCGTTTTTTTATCCCAATTGTTTTGAGAACAATAAAATAATTTTTAAATAATGGTGTTTTTACTTGGTAGATTGGGTTTAAAAATTATTTTTGCAAAAAATTTAAAATCAAACCGTTACTATGTACTGGACGTTAGAACTAGCTTCATATTTAAGTGATGCGCCTTGGCCAGCAACCAAAGACGAACTGATAGATTATGCGATTCGAACAGGAGCGCCGTTGGAAGTTGTAGAGAATTTACAATCGATGGAAGAAGAAGGAGGCGAGATATACGAGTCTATCGAAGAAATTTGGCCGGATTATCCCACCGAAGAGGACTACCTCTGGAATGAGGATGAATATTAGATTCAAAAAAAACAAACCACATTAAAAAGTCTCATTTGAGGCTTTTTTTTATGTAATTTTGACAGCCTAGCTAAAGAATTCCATGGTAATCCCATCAATGGAACGGCTTTTGACATTCAATACAAAAAATATTTCATGAGTTTTATTAATTCCGTACTTAAGGTATTTGTAGGAGATAAATCGGAAAAGGATGTAAAATCGTTGCAACCTTTGGTGAATGAGATAAGATCCTTTGAGCAGCAATTAGAAGGATTATCGCATGATGAACTGAGACAAAAAACCACTGCCTTTAAAGCAAGAATAGCTGAAGAGTGCAAAGAAATCAATGACAAGATTGCCGAACTAAAAGAAGAAGTAGAAAATTCCAGCGACATTGATCGTAACGAAGAAATCTACTCCGAAATCGACAAGCTCAACGAAGAGGCCTATAAAATTTCAGAAAAAACATTAGAAGATATCCTTCCCGAAGCCTTCGCCGTGGTCAAGGAAACCGCTAAACGATTTGCAGCCAACGAAACCTTAACTGTAACGGCCTCCGAATTCGACCGGGTTCTTTCTGGCGATAGGGATTATGTATCCTTGGAAGGTGATAAGGCGGTTTGGCAAAATTCATGGGACGCGGCGGGCAAAGAAGTAACCTGGGATATGGTGCATTACGATGTGCAGCTTATTGGAGGTATTGCACTTCACCAAGGAAAAATTGCAGAGATGCAAACCGGTGAAGGTAAAACTTTGGTGGCCACTCTCCCACTTTACCTAAATGCATTGTTAGGGAAAGGAGCCCACTTGGTAACCGTTAACGATTACCTAGCCAAAAGGGATAGTGCCTGGATGGCCCCCTTATTTGAATTCCATGGACTCTCTGTGGACTGTATAGATAAGCACACACCCAATTCCGACGGAAGAAGAGCAGCATACAATGCAGATATCACCTACGGAACCAACAACGAATTCGGGTTTGATTACCTACGCGACAACATGGCACACACGCCTGATGATTTAGTGCAGAGACCACACCACTATGCCATTGTGGATGAGGTGGATTCCGTACTTATCGATGATGCTCGTACGCCATTGATCATATCAGGTCCCGTACCAGAAGGTGACCGCCACGAGTTCAACGAACTCAAACCACAGGTTTCCGACATTGTTCAAAGACAACGTCAACATTTAACCGGTGTATTGGCAGAGGCCAAAAAATTGATCAAAGAAGGAAATACCAAAGAAGGTGGTTTCCTATTGCTTCGTGTTCACCGTGGACTGCCAAAAAATAAAGCACTTATCAAGTTTTTAAGTGAAGAGGGGGTTAAGCAATTGCTTCAAAAGACTGAAAACTTCTACATGCAGGACAACAACAGGGAAATGCCCAAAGTGGATGAGGACCTTTTGTTTGTAATTGATGAAAAGAACAACCAGATTGAACTTACAGATAGAGGTGTAGAACATATCTCAACTGACCAAGACAAAGAGTTTTTTGTAATGCCCGATATTGGTAGTGAAATTGCCAAAATCGAGAACCAAGATCTGGAAATTGAAAAAGAAGCGGAACTCAAAGAAGAACTCTTTAAGGATTTTGCCATAAAAAGCGAGCGAATCCACACCATGACCCAATTATTGAAGGCTTACACCCTTTTTGAAAAAGATG
Source organism: Flagellimonas lutimaris (assembly GCF_051494225.1). Classification (GTDB taxonomy): domain Bacteria; phylum Bacteroidota; class Bacteroidia; order Flavobacteriales; family Flavobacteriaceae; genus Flagellimonas; species Flagellimonas lutimaris_A. The sequence continues at coordinate 122,233 of NZ_JBNPYE010000003.1, forward strand.
TGGAGTATGTGGTCATGAACAATAAAGTAATGATTGTGGATGAGCAGACCGGACGTATTATGGACGGACGTAGGTACTCGGACGGACTTCACCAAGCCATTGAGGCCAAGGAGAATGTAAAAATCGAGGCAATGACCCAGACTTTTGCGACAGTTACGCTCCAGAATTACTTTAGAATGTACAGAAAACTGTCCGGTATGACAGGTACAGCGGTTACCGAAGCAGGGGAATTTTGGGAGATTTATGAGTTGGATGTGATGGAAATTCCAACCAACAGACCTATTGCCCGTGACGACAGACACGATTTGATCTATAAGACAAAACGTGAAAAGTATAATGCCATTATAGATGAGGTCACCAAACTTTCACAAGCGGGAAGACCTGTATTGATTGGTACCACATCCGTTGAAATTTCGGAATTGTTATCCAAATTATTGAGCGTTCGCAAGGTTCCTCACAACGTATTGAACGCGAAACTCCATAAAAAAGAGGCCGATATTGTAGCTGAAGCCGGTAAAGGTGGTGTGGTAACCATTGCAACCAACATGGCAGGTAGGGGTACCGATATTAAATTGTCCCCAGAAGTTAAGGAAGCTGGTGGTTTGGCCATTATTGGTACGGAGCGCCACGATTCCAGACGTGTGGACAGGCAGCTGAGAGGTCGTTCCGGACGTCAGGGAGATCCTGGTAGCTCTCAGTTTTATGTTTCTTTGGAAGATAACCTGATGCGTTTGTTCGGTTCGGACCGCGTAGCCAAAATGATGGACCGTATGGGCTTGGAAGATGGTGAAGTAATCCAACACTCCATGATGACCAAATCCATAGAACGTGCCCAGAAAAAGGTTGAGGAAAACAACTTTGGTATCCGTAAGCGTTTATTGGAGTATGATGATGTAATGAATGCCCAGCGTGAGGTAATCTACAAAAGAAGAAGACACGCATTGGAGGGTGAACGCCTTAAAGTGGACATCGCCAATATGATCTACGACACTTGCGAAGCCATTGCCGAAACCAACAAAATGGCGGATGATTATAAAAACTTTGAGTTCGAGCTCATCAAATACTTCTCCATTACCTCACCAATAAGCGAAGAGGAATTTAAGAAGCTTAGCTTTCAGGAAATTGCTAACACCATTTATAATGGGGCTTACGATTTTTATAAGCAAAAAATGGAACGTAGCGCCACTGTTGCCTTTCAGGTCATCAAAAAAGTATATGAGGATCAAGCCAACAAGTTTGAGCGAATCGTTGTTCCTTTTACAGATGGTATCAAGTCATTGAATGTGGTAACCAATTTGGAAAAGGCCTACAATACGGATGGGAAACAATTGATCACGGATTTTGAAAAGAACATAACCCTGGCCATTATCGATGATGCTTGGAAAACTCATTTGCGCAAAATGGACGAATTGAAACAGTCCGTGCAATTGGCCGTTCATGAACAAAAAGATCCGCTGTTAATTTATAAGTTCGAAGCTTTTGAACTTTTCAAAGAAATGATGGACAAGGTGAACAAAGAAGTAATCTCCTTCCTTTTCAAAGGAGAATTGCCTTCCGAGAACACCGCTCAAATCCAAGAAGCCAGAAACGTACGCAAGCCAAAGGAAAAGCTTCAAACCACAAAAGAAGAAATTCCAAACAGCGACGAATTGGCCGCTCAAAATAGAGCAGCAGGACAAACACAAGGTCAACGACCTCATGTCACTGAAACCATTGTTCGTGAAAAACCGAAAATTGGTAGAAACGAAAGAGTCACCATTAAAAATGTGATGTCCGGAGAAAGTAAAACAGTAAAATACAAACAGGCAGAACCCCTGATAGACAAGGGTGAGTGGGTTTTAGTTAATGACTAAAACCAACTTCAACACAAGTTACAAAGTGGCAGTTATTATAGCTGCCACTTTTTTTATATCAAAAACATAGTTAGATTTACAGCTTAAAACACCCCATACAATTTGCCTTGTTACAAAATCATCAATCTTATCTGTGACAAGGTAGTAGAGAATCAGCGCAGTATATGAAAGTTCCTGTTAAGGATAAATATCGTTTACAAGACAAGGTGGATTTGATAATAAAAGTCAATTACAATTCTTCGTTACTTGCGTTACTTTTTGGTCTCGTATGTATGTTCTTGTTGGATATACAAGGAGTAGTTCCTTATACATTTTTTGGGTTTGCATTGTTAAATTTATTGAACACCCTCACTTATAAAGCACACAAGAATGTAGTGCTCACTTATAACATGACCTCTATTCTGTCCATGATAGGTGCTATCTTGATCACGCTATTCAGTGGGGGCATAAAAAGTCCATTCATTTTTATACTAGCCATTATTGTCTTTGCTGGGTATGTGACCACCATGGTTTACGGACAAATTTATTTGATCATTAATCTCTCTGTCATCGCTATCCTGTTCCTTTATGAAGGCAGTGAGTTTAAAATATCCCACAATACAGTGCCCGAAGCATCCCAAAATTGGTTCGCTTTTTTAAGTACCGGTTTTGCCATTTATCTATTGGGGGGGGTTTTTGGTCGAAATTTGTTGAGGGCACATCACAAACTCTACAAATCAAGAAACGAAATTCAGGAACGAATCGAGGAAAAGGAAACTTTATTGAAAGAAGTACACCATAGGGTAAAGAATAATCTACAAACCGTTTCCAGCCTTTTAAGCCTTCAGTCAAGAGCCATCGGTGATGAAAAAATCAGCAATATAATTAAGAGCAGTCAAAATAGGGTTGTCTCCATGGCTATGGTGCACGAAATGCTCTATAAGCGCGACGATTATCTCTCCAAGATTGAGCTCGAACCTTATGTAAGAGAACTGTGCGACTATCTAGTTCGGTCGGTAAAAGGAAGTAACCGTAAAGTCAAGGTAAATTTGGACATAGAGGATTATAAGCTTAGTATAGATACCATAATCCCACTGGGGTTGATTATCAACGAAACAATTACCAATGCTTTAAAATACGGCATCACAGAGGGGCACGATGGAGAAATCCATATCTCTGTTGAAAAAATGGATGGAAACCGAAACCGCTACAAAATGTATCTAGGCGATAACGGAATTGGATATTCCGAGGAAATTAATCCAAAAACTTCCAATTCTTTGGGATTGAAGCTTATTTACAACCTAGCTCGCCAACTTAGAGGGGAAATTAGTAGAGATTATTCAAAGAAGGGTACCCATTACTGTATTGAGTTTGAAGAGGTCATCGAAGAATTTAATTCTGTGGACTCATAGACTCATATAAAAGGAAAGGGGCGGCTTTAACCGACCCAACCAAATTTATTCCAATACAAACTTAAACTTCTATACTTTTCTTTCTCGAAAGGAAAAAGCAATACTCGCCAAAACAAAGGCAATACTAAGGAACAACACAAAAGGTATTAAAATATCCAACATCATAATTAAGCTAATTTTGCTCTGTTCTTTTTGGTTTTAAAAGAAAGCTCCTTTTTAATACGAGAGTTTTTAAACTTGTACAATCTTACCATCTTTCTGTCCTTTCTAATGTTTTGGTTGATTTCTATATTCAACTCCACACCTTCAGTTAGGACATCCACTTTAGCTTCCTTTGAAATATTTTGAGCAGAAGCCATAGTTCCGAAAAAAGTTATTGCGATGATGGTGAAAATTGTCTTCATGTTTGCGATTGTTTTATGATGTAAAATTACTTTCGCGGGCAAGGTCAAATAGATTTCCATCGCTCAACAACCTCTTTTTTTAGGTGTATGAATTTTTTTCGGGTGAAGTGTTTTTTATCGTCGACGAACGCTTTTGAGTCTAAAAACAACATATCGAAAGTAGGTGCATTTCATCGATCATTGAACATTTCAAAGCTTTGTAACTGATTGAATTTCAATTATTTATTTGTAGGAAAAGGATTAAGTTTTGTAGATTTGTGTAAGAAAAAACCACACGAATTGATAAATGTCAATTTATTTACCAGAAGCAACATTTTATCTAAAAATGGCTAGTTAACAATTTTTAACGCTCATCCAAGTAATTGTTGGTATCTTATTCCAACTAAACAAGAAACTAAAATGAACACCGTGAGAACTCCATTTTTAATTCTACTCTTATTGGCATCCATAAGTTGCCAACCAAAAAACAAATCCAATAAACCAGAAGTTGCTCAAAAAGAGCAATCAGAGACCAAATTGGAGACCAAACTAACCTCCGAACAGCTCCAAGAATACGAGACCGCCTATTTTGCCAGTGGCTGCTTTTGGTGTGTTGAAGCTATTTTTGAAAGTGTTAAAGGTGTTAAGGAAGTTTATTCCGGTTATTCCGGGGGACCCGAAAAAAACCCAACTTACGAGCAAGTGTCCTATGGTAGAACCCATCATGCAGAAGCGGTAGAGGTATATTATGACCCTAACGTGATTTCTTTTACCCAACTCGTTCAGGTATTTTTTGGTTCACACGACCCTACCTCACTCAACAGACAGGGACCTGACCGGGGTGCACAATACCGTTCCATTGCTTTTTATAAAAATAACGAGGAAAAGAAGATAATCCAGAACTACATAGATCAACTGAAAGCTAAAAACGTTTATGGGAATCGCCCAATAGTTACTGAGGTAAAGCCATTTGAAAAGTTTTATATGGCGGAAGAGTACCATCAGGATTACGAAAAACGACATCCTAACAACAGTTACATCCAAAATGTTTCGATTCCCAGGTTAAATCGTTTTAAAAAGAATTTTCAGTCCTACCTAAAAGAAGATGTTCACTAGAAGTTGGAGAGTAGGTTCTGGCCGTTGAAGAAATTTTGGCCGAATGATATAAAGGTGGTTCCTTGGGACTGTTGATAACAAGACTAGTTCTTAAGAACCACCTCACTGTATTTGGAGTTTATCTTGATGGTTTTTCCATCATTTTTGCTGATGTTATAACCAGTATGTAAATTTCCACCATACGTTTTGGTTGATTTCAACTTCAATGCCTTTGGGTATTGAAAACCTGAAGTAGTCTCATTTACCGAAATAACATAAGATGTTTCGGGCAGTTTACAATCGAGTTCTCCGTTTTCCATGGAAATGTCGATGGTATTGAAACCATTGGAAACCTCATCAATACTCAATGTTCCAAAATTATTGGTAACCGTGGCCTTGCTGGCAACTCTACCAATCACCACGTTTGATGATACCGAATGTAATTTCAATTCTTTAACCTCTTTTAAATTGACCTTATCAGAGTAATCCGTACTAAGGCTACCGTAGTTCCAGTTTTGCACCACTACAGGGGAATACGATACGCGGATATCGGTATTGGCCCCATCAATGGTAGAGGCAAGCAAGCTTGCGTAGGACAAGCTTGCATTGATGTTTTTAGTGTTTTCGGCTAGTTTTACCTCGCCGTGACGTACATTCAGGTTTAATTTAATGTACTTCGGCATTTTGATGATGATTCGTTTTTTGACTTTATACTCTTTATGTTTTCCATCTGAAGAAAAGTAAAACACATTGGGACTTCCATGAATTGTCCTTGCTTCTTCTCTGGCCTGTTTTCTAAGTTCTGCCTGTTCGCTCCTTAATTCTTCCCGCTGTTCACGAAGTTCTTCTCGTTGTACTTTGAGCCTTTCGCGCATTTCTTCTCGCATTTTTTCGCGCTCTTCCCTAAGTTGCTCTCTTTCTTCCATCATCTCTTCTCTCCGAGCCTCTCGCTCCTTGGCCATTTCTTCCATCCGTTTGCCCCATTCCTCAAAACGTTCCTTATATTCTTCATCGAACGTTTTATCGAATTCCTTCTTCCATTCCTTCATGTACTTATCTCCATCCTTTTTATAGGCATCGTAATCAAACTCAATGGGAGGCATTGGAGGCATGTTTGGCATAAATGATATTTCGGGGATTAAAATCTCCGGGATTTCCGGAATCTCTACATCGGCAATAATTTCGGCAACCGATGGCATTTCTGGAATATCGATATTAACAGTTCTAAAGTCGAAAGCATAAGGGCCCGCTCCTTCTGTACTTACTTCAATTTCCTTACTATTGCCCATAATTTTGACCAAATCCTGCTCAAAATAAGAATCGACTTCGTCCTGATCAACACCTTCCAACTCAATCACGGCTGTAATTTCCACTTGATCCTTGTTCCAAGTCTCAAATTCAATATCGGCATAACTGGTATTGATGCTTAGTTCCGTGTCCTTATTGACATTATAGGTTTCCTTGTAGGTTTTGGACTTCTCCTGCGCTTGGCTGGTAAATCCAACCAAGGCAAGAAGCAATCCACTAAACAATATTTGATGATTCCTGTTCATTTTTTGATGATTTTAATTGATTCAACTTTGTTTTTAATTTTTGCAGCAACTGCAACCTAAGCTGTAGATTATTGATCAATGCATTTATGGTTTGATCATTGGGGCCCAGTTCATTCAACTCTTGGTTAAGCTTGTGGTATTCTTGGTTCAGCTCGGACAACCTATCCATATAGCTATCTATAAGCTCCTTGTTTCCTGGGTCATCGGCTAATTCAGACAATTGCAAGTTGATATTTGTGGTGTAATAAGTCTCTATTTTTTTTAGGTCTGGGGATAAATCACCCAACGAAATACCCCGAACATCACTATTGGGATTATCCCTATCCACAACCGTTACTTTCTCATCGGGGTCTACTGCACCTTCATTGCTGTTGAAATAATAAAAAGACAATCCCACAGCCACCACAACAGATGCAGCAATCTGCATCCAAAGGGAGAAAACCTTTTTCTTGGGAGGGTCATTGGGCAACTTGGCTTCCAGCTTGGTAAAAAAGCGGTTTTCATGCCCTTCCTCCAGCTTGAAGCGTTTCTGCTCCCTTTCCTTTTCAAACAATTTTCTAAGATCACGTGCCATAAGCCAAATCTTTTAGTTTTTCTTTTAATTGTGCCTTTCCTCTCAAGAGTCGGGTCCGCGATGCGGTTTCCGTGACGCCCAAAATTTCAGCTATCTCCGCATGGTCGTACCCCTCTACCAAAAACAATTGCACAACGTATCTATATTTTTGAGGCAGCTCCTCGATGGCTCCCTTCACCTGATCAATCGAAATTCCTTCTTCCACCGACCAATCATCTTCTTCCGCAACCTGTAGGTAATTTTCATTCAGCTCGACCGTTCTTTGGTGCTTTGACTTTAAAAAATCGATACTTCCATTCACCACAATTCTCTTTAACCAAGCTCCGAACGTTACCTCCCCCTTAAACTGCTCAATACGCTGGAATGCTTTTATAAATGATTCTTGCAATACATCCTCCGCATCATTGGAATTTTTAAGGAATCGCATCGCCACACAAAACATACCATCACAATACTGACGGTACAGTTTCATTTGTGCCTGACGGTCGTTCGCCTTGCACCTTTCCACTAGCTCAATATGGAGCACACTCGGTTCTATGTCTGGTTTTTTAGTTGTTCTGTATTAATGACGATGCAAAAAATGCAACGTTGCAAATTTGGTTGTTTTTTAATGATTTTTAACAAAAAAACCCCGTTGAAGGCAATCAACGGGGCTCACTATTAAAAAGTTACGTGATTTATTCGTCTAACAACAAATTCAAATGCACGGTAATATTATCTCTCGTGGCCTTACTGTAAGGGCATATTTCGTGGGCATCCTTCATCAAAGTCTCTCCCATTTCTTTATCGACCGTAGGCAAGTAAGCATCCAGAGTAGCTTCCAAGAAAAAACCTTCTTCCTCTGTATTGAGCGCTACAGTGGCCGTTACACTAAAATCTCCTAAATCTTCTATTCCGTGCTCTTTGGCAACGGCTTGTAGACCTGCTCCGTAGCAACTAGAGTACGCAGCAGCAAAAAGTTCTTCTGGATTGGTTGACTTTGGATCCACTTTTCCTTTTGAACTAGGCATACTAATCGCAAAATCCAAAACGTCATCTTCGCTCTTCACATGTCCAGCTCTTCCTCCTGTATTAGTGGCTTTGGCCTCAAAAATAGTCTTCATCTTTTAAATGTTTATAGGTTCGTAAAAACCAGTACCCGCTTGGTAGCTGGTTATTTAATGAAAAGGTACCAATTTGTAGGCGGAAGTCCGCTTAAACAGGTATTAAATTTTTGTGAAATGGAAAAATCAAAAAGTAGACTCTATTCCCTTGGAAGTTCCATTAAACCCGTAAAATCTTTATAAATTCGTATAAACTGATGAAAAGCACTCTTGGCAGACGATAATAAAATAGATTCGAACATCATTTCTAAAATCAAAGCACTCAGAAAACAAGAACTTTCTGCAGATGATTTGGCCCAAGGTATTTTTGATGGAAACAAAGCTATGCTTGCCAAGGCCATTACCTTGTTGGAAAGCACCAAACCAGCTCATTTTGAAAAGGCCAATGCCGTGATAGAAAAATGCTTGGCGAAATCCAATAAGAGTATCCGTTTGGGGATTACAGGTGTGCCAGGGGTAGGTAAAAGCTCGTTCATTGAAACCTTAGGAAAAACATTGACGGCGCAAGACAACAAAGTAGCTGTTTTGGCCGTGGACCCTACCAGTTCGTTGAGCAAAGGAAGCATTTTGGGCGACAAAACCCGAATGGAAACCTTGGCCAAAGACCCAAATGCCTTTATACGCCCCTCTCCTTCTGGCACTTCTCTTGGCGGTGTGGCACAGAAAACCCGCGAAAGTATAATACTTTGCGAAGCGGCCGGTTATAACATCATTTTGGTGGAAACCGTAGGCGTTGGACAAAGTGAGATTGCCGTACACAGTATGGTGGATTTTTTCCTTTTGCTAAAACTATCAGGAGCTGGCGATGAACTCCAAGGCATAAAAAGGGGGATTATGGAAATGGCCGATGCCATAGCCATCAACAAAGCGGATGGAAGTAATCTGGAACACGCCAAGCTTGCCGTTACCGAATTTTCGAGGGCCTTGCACCTTTATCCACCTAAAGCTAACGGCTGGACTCCAAAGGTGCTAAAGTGTTCCGCTATGGAGAACACAGGTATTGATGAAATCTGGGCAATGGTGCAACACTTTGTGAAGCACACTAAAGACAATGGCTTTTTTGAAAAAAACAGAAAGCAACAGAACAAAAACTGGTTCCTTCAAACTGTAGATGAGTATATCAAACAATTTTTCCATCAAAAAGAAACTTTTAAAAAGGAACAGGCCACATTATTGACAGCTATCGAGGAGCACCAAATTTCGCCCTTCTACGCTGCCAAAATCCTATTGGACAAGATTACCAAGGAACTTTAAATAAAAGCAATAAATTTGCACAGATTTTATACTGAATGAGCACCGTCACCGATTCCCTTTTATCCATAGTGGTTCCTTTGTACAATGAAGAGGACAACGTGGTTCTTTTGACACAAAAAATCAATGAAAGCCTTGAGGGTTATAACTATCAAATTGTGTATGTGGATGATTTTTCCACGGACAAAACCCGCATCAAGGTCAAGGAAATGGACGATAAAAAAGTCCATCTCATTGAACTGAAAAAGAACTACGGCCAGAGTTTGGCCTTGGCCGCTGGGATTGATTATGCGGAGGGAGAGTATATCATCACCATGGATGGCGACCTTCAGAACGACCCTTCCGATATACCACAAATGTTGGAATATGCAGTTAATGAAGAATATGATTTGGTAACGGGTATCCGTCAGAAAAGAAAAGACTCCTTGGTTAAAAAAATACCATCCAAGATTGCCAACTTTTTGGTACGCAGAGTAACCAAGTTGGATATTAAAGACAATGGTTGTGCACTTAAAGTCTTCACCAAGGATATTGCAAAAAGTCTTAACCTATATGGTGAACAGCACCGTTTTATAACCCTATTAGCTCATTTGGAAGGTGCACAGATAAAACAAGTCCCCGTAAAACACCATGCAAGACATTCTGGTGTTTCCAAATACGGATTGGAACGGGTTTTTAAGGTGATTGCCGATATGATGTTGTTACTTTTCGTTCGAAAATATTTCCAACGTCCCATTCACCTCTTCGGGATTTTTGGGGTATTGTTGATTATCCTAGGTGTTTTTATCAATATCTATTTGTTGATCGTAAAGCTTGGGTTTGACCAAGATATTGGCACCAGACCACTTCTCATGTTTGGGATGATGTTTATTTTAGGGGGAATCCAATTATTTACTATTGGAATTGTAATGGAACTTTTGATTCGCACCTACTACGAATCGCAACAAAAAAGACCGTATCGCATCAAAAAAATATCCATAGGTGACGGAAAAGCTGCGTAAAAAGCTCATAACAGCCCTAAAAATCATCGTTAGTGCGGTCCTGATTTACTTTATTTTTACCAAAATAGAGTTCAAAGATGTACTCCAGACCCTAAAAAAGAGTGACCCTCTATTTTTACTCTTGGCACTGCTATTTTTTGTGCTGTCCAAAGTTATATCTGCGTTTCGAACGAACTTATATTTTCATCAAATCGGAGCAAAGGTTTCCCAGTTGAGCAATTTAAAACTTTACCTGTTGGGAATGTTCTACAACCTCTTTTTACCTGGAGGCATTGGCGGTGATGCGTACAAAGGCTACGTCATCCAAAAAGAATATCAACCAGGCACCAAGAAAGTAGTCTCCAGCTTACTCCTGGACCGATTAAGCGGGATGTTGTTACTTTTTGTATATGCTTGTGTGCTTGCCATCTTGTCCAAAAATGAGTTTTTCAAAAGCTTTTATTGGCTGATAATTGCGGCAATCCCCTTGAGTGTAATCGCTTTTTGGTTTGTGAACAAAATATTTTTCACCACTACCCTACCTGTATTTTGGAAATCCGTGGGGTTTTCGGCTTTGGTGCAATTGGCACAATTAGTCAGCGTTTTATGTATTTTGAATTCTTTGTCCGTTAATTTGGATACTATCGATTACCTCTTTGTGTTTTTAGTTTCTTCGATTGTCTCGGTAATCCCATTGACGATTGGTGGCATTGGGAGTCGAGAAGTCACTTTTTTATATGGTGCCGAGTGGTTGGGATTGGATTCCGGTACTTCTATCGGTATCAGCTTCACCTTCTTTTTAATTACAGCGCTCACCTCACTTTTTGGCGTGATTTATCACTTTAAAAAGCCAAAACTGGAATCGGTGGATTAGTTCAAATGCACCAAATGCATTTTGTTCAATTTTTCTGCTCGCGTGTCGGGGTTCAAGAATTTAATCTGTAATCGGGTAATCCGGAATTGGTCCACAGTAATTTGATAATCCCAAGCAATTCCTTTTTTCTCTAATTGCTCCAATTCTTTGTCTGTAGCGTAGACCCAAACATCTTTCATCTTCTTCAATTCGGATGCTGAAACAATATTTACGGGATTTTGATTGTAGAAATCCAAAGCCCACGTATGCCTTTCGGATATCTTATAAATTTCATCCACCGGTATATTTTCCGCCTTCACCTTTTTTGCCATTGTGGAACCACCTTGGTATTCGAGCAGTTTTGGATAAAACTGGGCATTCATCAGGCCGTTCAACAGCAAAGAGCTAAAAATGGCAACAGTTACAATTTTGACATATGCTGTTTCCTTTATTATAATGAAATAAGCCATCATTGCCAATGCAATCAACAAAAACAAATAACTGTACCAATGCTCCAGTTTAAAAACATAAAAACTCACCAATAAAGTGAAGACCACCACCAGACCCAATATAAAATATTGGATGCCCAGAATCACTTTGGCCATCTTTAATTTTTTCTGTTGACCCAAAATATATAAGAATGCTGCTGATAGAATGGCATACAATGGCATAAGAACATTCATGTAATGCGGCAGTTTAAATTGCGCAAAACTGACGAGCAGGAACAAAATGGAAATACCGCCCACCGTTAAAAACTCCAAATTGGGCTTGTATGCAAATTTTGTTTTCCAAAAGGCTTTTATTTTGGTCCAATAACCAATTAATGCGAGCACCGTCCACGGCAAGAACACCCATAGAAAGGTGTGAAAGAAAAAGAAAAAATCACTACTGTTCTTTCCTACGCCCTCGCCACTCATCCGCTCAAAGCTCTGTTCCCAAAAAATAAAGAAGATTCCGCTTCGGTTATCCTTCCCGCGAATCACTTTTTCAGGATGCAAATCAAATTGATGATAATAGGCATATAACATGGGGGATATAGTCAACCCGAAAACCAAAATTGCTGCCAACACCCTCCAATTTAGCAATTGTTGCCACTTTCGGGTATAGGCCAAATGGCAAAGTATCGAAACCCCAATCACAACTAAGGCAATCTGACCTTTGGTGGAAAAGGCAATTCCCGCCCCAAAGGCACCCATAGCGATACTTTTTAAAGTATTTTTCTCAATATAGGTTGCCAATTGCCAGATAGAAAATATCGTAAATCCCGTCAGAACCGCATCGGTACGAACATCGATGTTGGCCAAGACCATAGTTTGGGCCGTCATAAAAATCAATGAGGCAAACCGCCCTACATCCTTGTTATAAAGCAATTTTCCTAGACCAAAGCAACTATAAGCCCCTAACAAAGTGGACAAAATACCAGGAATTCGGTACGCCCAATCGTGAATTCCAAATATCTTATAGGAAAGTGCGGCCAACCAGTAATGCATATGTGGTTTGTCCAGGTACTCTTCAGGACCTTTGAAGAGGCTCAAAAAATCGTTTTCCTGAACCATTCGCATGGCCATTACAGCAAATTGGGCCGAATCGTTCTCGAACAAGGTCACGAACATCCCAATGATATAGACCAATACAATTAGTGCAATATAAAACCAGTATCTGGCCGTTGAGATCATACCCCTGTTTTTTGGAAAGCAAATATAGCCAACTTGGCCCACAACCATCCGAAAATAGAACCTACCAAGGCGCCCGTTACCACATCCAACGGATAGTGTACACCAATATAAATTCGACTGTAGGCGACAATGCACGCCCAAAGCAACAATACCCAAGAAATGTACTTCACTTTATTCTTGAACATCACAGTAAAGAAAATCGCTGGTCCAAAAGAATTGGCCGCGTGGGCGGAAAAATATCCGAATTGTCCTCCGCAATAACTTTTCACAAGTCGCATTACGCTACTTACTTCGGGTTCGTGGCAAGGTCGGAGTCGACCTATGCCATATTTAAAAAAATTGGACAATTGATCGGTGCAGGTAATCAACAAAGCAATGGACACTAAAATTATACCTGTTCCCTTCCACCCAAAAGTTCTGTAGGACACATAAAGTAAAAAGAAATAAAGTGGTGCAGAATTCCTGGTGGTCGTCATAAACATCCAGAAACCGTCCCAAGTTTCGGTTCCCAATCCGTTAAGGAACAAAAACAGCTCTTTATCGTATTGCAACAACTGTTCGAGCATTAATCGTCGTATCTGGAGACTTCCCGATCATAAAAAGCAGTGGCAGCTTCAATCAAGCTTTCGGTTTCGTCCATTAAGTCTTCCTCATCTTGTTTGGAGAATTCTTCCATCCATTCCACTTCGTCATTTTCCAGATTGATAATAAAGCGTGGGTATTCGGTATGGACGATAAAAATGGCCTCGGGATGATCTGTGTTGTCAGCCAATAAAAATTTAGGTAGTTCCATGTGTTCATATTTAGATTCCATTGTGGAAATCATCTTATTCTGTAATCAATTTCTTGGTCAAAAAGTTAAATCGAAGATACAACATTACAGCCGATGCGGTAAGTCCTGATAACAATCCTATCCAAATACCCGTGCTCTCAAAACTTGTGTGAAGCCCCAAATAATAACTTATGGGAAAACCTATCAACCAATAGGCTACAAAAGTGATGAGCGTAGGTATCTTCACATCCTGCAAACCACGTAGGGCTCCCAAAACCACCACCTGAAGCCCATCAGAAATCTGAAAAAAGGCGGCAACCAACAGTAGTTTAGCTGCAATAATAATTACTTCGGTGTTATCGGCTTGGTTGACGATATCGTCTACATCTAAATAAATAGTCGGGAACCAATGCCTCCCCAGTAGGAAAATTGCTGCGAAAATCACTTCCAAAATAAATGTCAGGAAAAAAATGGATTCGGCGATACGCTTCAATTCTTTATGATTGCGAAGCCCTTTTTGGTTTCCCACCCGAACCATGGCTGCAACACTTAGTCCCATACCCACCATAAAGGTCATACTACTTAGGTTCAATGCAATTTGATTGGCCGCTTGCGCATTTTTGCCCAGTACGCCACTCAGCCAGATAGCTCCCGTAAAAATGGCCACTTCAAAAAACATCTGCAAAGCGGATGGAAACCCCAAACTGATGATTTTGTTCATCACTTTCTTCTCAATATTTCTAAAATTGAAGTTGGTCACGTAGGATTCAAACTTCTTCTTCCGTTTAAGCACATACCAAATAAAGGCAACCATAATTACTCGTGATGCCAAGGTGCCGACCGCTGCCCCAACAATCCCCATTTTGGGAAACCCGAAAGAACCAAAAATCAATAAATAGTTAAGTGTCACATTCACAACGTTGGCCAGAATAGTGGCATACATGGGATATTTGGTCTGGGAAAGACCTTCTGAAAATTGTTTAAAAGCCTGGAAAATAATCAAGGGGACCAACGAGAAAGCTACCAAATCCAAATAGGGCAAAGCGAGTTCCACTACTTCGGGAGGCTGTTTCATATGGTGCATCAATGGCTTTGACAACAAAATGAGTCCGAAAAGAGACAATCCCAACATGGTACAAAGTACCAAACCATGTTTTAGGGCGCTTTTACCAGCTGCTTGGTCCTTTGCCCCATCGGCTTCGGCCACTAAAGGTGTAATGGCTGTGGAAAAACCAATTCCAAGCGACATCGCGATAAAGACAAAACTGTTCCCCAGAGAAACAGCGGCCAACTCCGCAGTACCCAATTGCCCCACCATAATATTGTCCGCAAAGGCCACAAATGTATGCCCCAACATTCCCAAAATAACGGGATAGGACAGCTTTAGGTTATAGGCAAACTCTTTGGTATAGTTCTGAAACACAATGGATACTTAAAAAGGATGGCAAATATAACTAGATTGACGACAATTATTGTTCCTCCCTACGTTAGCTTAGAAATAAATTTTAAAGTTGCTTCGCCTCTTCCCAGAACACGTCCATTTCGGCCAAGGTCATGTCTTTAATAGATTTTCCAGCTTCTTTGGCCTTTTCCTCCAAATATTGAAATCGTTTAATGAATTTTTTATTGGTCCGCTCCAATGCATTTTCTGGATTGATTTTCAAAAAACGGGCATAGTTTACCATAGAAAAAAGGACATCTCCAAATTCAGATTCCATTTTATCGGCATTATTGGCTTCCACCTCTTCTTGAAGCTCACCCAGCTCTTCCTTCAGCTTTTCAAAAACCTGCTCTGGCCTTTCCCAATCAAAACCAACACCAGATACTTTATCTTGGATTCGGTTGGCCTTGACCAAAGATGGCAATCCATTGGGCACTCCTTCCAGCACACTCTTTTTGCCTTCCTTTAGTTTGATGTTTTCCCAATTCTGTTTTACCTCCTCCTCGTTTTCTACTTTCACATCGCCATAAATATGCGGATGTCTGTTGATTAATTTTTCACAAATACCGTTAGCTACATCGGCAATATCAAAATCTTGGGTTTCGGAACCAATTTTAGCATAAAAAACAATGTGCAACAAAATATCGCCCAATTCCTTTTTTACTTCCTCAAGATCGTTGTCCAGAATGGCATCCCCTAATTCGTAAGTTTCTTCAATGGTCAAATGACGTAGCGTCTCCATAGTTTGCTTTCTGTCCCACGGACATTGCTCACGTAATTCGTCCATTATGGTCAAAAGGCGGTCAAAGGCAGCCAACTGTTCCGATCTCGTGTTCATTTTTTTGAATTTTGACCAAAAATACGAAGTCCTCACATTAGGGCATCATAGAATTTTAGCTTATTTTTATAGGTCTACAGATCAGCTTTTTAACACTTACCACAATATGAAAACTAAACAACGCTTTTCACCGATTCTACTCTTCATTTTTTTACTGTCCAATAGCTTGATTATGGCCCAAAATACAACCATTGACCAAAAGGTAGATTCTCTTTTATCCTTGATGACCCTGGAAGAAAAAGTAGGCCAAATGAACCAATACAATGGCTTTTGGGATGTGACCGGACCTGCTCCTGAAAAAGGCAATGCAGCTACAAAATATGAACATTTAAAAAAAGGATGGGTTGGCTCCATGCTTAATGTGACCGGAACCGAGGAGGTACGAAAATTGCAAAAATTAGTTGTGGAAGAATCTCGATTGGGCATTCCTTTGATTTTTGGATTCGATGTTATCCACGGATTTAAAACATTGGCACCAATACCTTTGGCCGAAGCTGCCAGTTGGGATATGGAAGCCATAGAAAATTCGGCAAAGATTGCTGCTGACGAAGCCGCTGCGGTTGGCCTGAACTGGACATTTGCACCCATGGTGGATATTTCCCGTGATGCTCGTTGGGGACGGGTGATGGAAGGTGCCGGAGAGGACACCTTTCTTGGCTCTAAAATTGCCAGGGCACGCGTAAAAGGGTTTCAAGGAAACGATTTATCACAACCCAACACCATTGCTGCTTGTGCAAAACATTTTGCCGCCTATGGTTTTGCCGAAGCAGGCCGTGATTACAATACGGCAGATATAGGAACATCGACACTATATAACGTAGTACTCCCTCCATTCCATGCGGCGGTTGATGCCGACGTGAAAACCGTAATGAACGGATTTAATATTTTGAATGGGGTTCCAGTAACCGCAAGTAGTTTTCTTCAGCACGACATTTTAAAGGAAAAATGGGGGTTTGACGGTTTTGTGATTTCAGATTGGGCCTCCATTATGGAGTTAGTTCCCCACGGACATGCCAAAAATCTAAAGCATGCCGCTGAACTTGCTGCCAATGCGGGTTCCGATATGGATATGGAAGCTTCGGCATACGTTACCCATTTGGTCAATAACGTGAAAGAAGGAAAAGTCAGTGAGAATACAGTTGATGATGCTGTTCGGAGAATACTAAAGGTAAAGTTTGAACTAGGGCTTTTTGACGACCCGTATCGTTATTGTGATGATACAAGACAAAAAGAAAGGTTGTACCACGAAGAGCATCAAGCTGGAGTATTGGATATGGCAAAAAAATCCATTGTACTCCTAAAAAATGAAGGGAACCTGCTCCCCATCAAAAAAGATCAGAAAAAGATAGCCGTTATTGGTGAATTGGCCAATGATGACAACAGTCCTTTAGGAAGTTGGAGAATAGGTTCCGACAACAACACGGCTGTATCAGTTTTAGAAGGATTGAAAAAATATACCAAAAACATAAGCTACGCCAAGGGACCAAAAGTATTTAATAGTGATGCAAATTTTATAACCGAAGTAACCGTCAACGAAACTGACACGGAGGGCATAAAAGAAGCTGTAGCATTGGCTAAAGAATCAGAAATGGTAATCATGGTGTTGGGAGAACATGGGTTTCAAAGTGGTGAAGGACGAAGTAGGACAGAATTAGACCTCCCAGGTCTTCAATCCCAATTATTGAAAGAAGTTTATAAAGTAAATAAAAATGTAGTTTTGATTCTAATGAACGGCCGACCCTTGACCATACCTTGGGAAGCCGAAAACATCCCTGCTATTTTGGAAACATGGCAATTGGGCACTCAAACAGGAAATGCCATTGCTGAAGTGGTTTTCGGGGAATATAATCCAAGTGGAAAATTACCCATGACCTTCCCCCGAAGTGTTGGGCAGGTTCCTATTTATTATAATCATTACAGTACCGGAAGACCCGGTGCACAACCGACAGTATTTTGGTCTCATTATAGTGATGAAAAAAATGAACCGCTTTACCCTTTTGGCTATGGTTTGAGTTACACCAGTTTTGACTATTCTAACTTAAAAATTGACGCTTCAGACCAAAAAAACATTGAAGTTTCCGTCACGGTCACCAATACTGGGAAAATTAAAGGGGAGGAAGTTGTACAACTTTACATCCACGATAAAGTAGCTAGTATCACCCGACCCGTTAAGGAGTTAAAAGGTTTTCAAAAAATAAGCTTGGCTCCAAATAATTCTAAAAAAGTTATTTTTACCCTTACTGATAAAGAATTAGGATTTTATAACCATAATTATGAGTTTGTCGTGGAACCTGGTGAGTTTGATATTATGGTCGGGACCAACTCACAGCAAGGACTCCATGACAGCTTTATTAAAAACTAAACCAACAGAATGCGATATATATTCGTACTATTTTTTGCAATCACCATTAATGTCCATGCACAATTACCATTTGATAAGGAGGTCAAACAAGTACAACAACGAAATGACTCCCTTTGGGACAGTTCCAAAGAAACCATCGTATTTACAGGAAGTTCCAGTATTCGGTTTTGGAACGATGTACAAGAGCGTTTTCCTCAACAGCAGGTACTGAACACAGGCTTTGGTGGTTCACAGTTTTCCGATTTGGAGCACTATTTAGATGAGTTGATTCTAAACTACAAGCCCGTAAAAGTCTTTATTTATGAAGGGGATAACGATATTTTTGCCAAAAAGAAACCAAAAAATATAGTGAAAAGGGCCCAAAAAATCCTTGGTACCCTCCAACAGGAGAACCCAAACATGGAAATTGTATTGATTTCTGCCAAACCAAGTATCTCCAGATGGAAATTGAGAGGAAGGTACAGACGTTTAAACCGTAAATTGGACAGACTTGCGTCCACCACAAATGGGATTGATTTTATTGATGTTTGGTATCCGATGCTAGACAAAAGAAAGGTAAAACAAGACATCTTTATTAAAGATGGCCTGCACATGAACTCAAAAGGTTATGACATCTGGTATGATGTCATCAAAAACTACATAGACTAAAACTAAACAAACGTGATTTACAGATCAATTTTGCTGTTCGTTGCAGTTATCTGCATGGCAGCTTGCCAAACCGAAAAAAAGGAAATCAATTTTCCTAAAACCGACCTAGCCAATGCTCCGTTGATTCCAAAACCCATTAAAACCGTTCCCACTGGCAGTGCTTTTGGGCTGGATGCCAGCACCGCGATTTACACCTCGACAAACAACCCAGAGTTTGAGAAAGTGGGTAAGTTTCTATCAGAAAGTATTAAGAAAAAAACAGGTATAGATGTGGCAGTAAATGCATCAACCGAAGATAAATTGGAACGATTGATTTATATCAACCAATCGGATAGTGTGGACTTGGAAACGCCGGAATCCTATCAACTCTACATTAAAAAAGATTCAATTTTATTGAATGCCAAAACCGCAGCAGGTGCATTCAGAGGGGTGCAGACCCTTCGTCAACTTATTCCCGAGACCAGCAATGATACTTTAACGGACCATCCCTTGTGGGTGATTCCATCCGGTAAAATTATGGACGGACCAAAATTCGGATACCGCGGTTCCATGTTGGATGTAGCCAGGCACTTTTTTACTATTGACGAGGTCAAAAAATACATTGATGCCTTAGCTTATTACAAATTCAATACCCTTCACCTTCATTTATCCGATGATCAAGGATGGCGAATTGAAATCAAATCTTGGCCTAAACTTACCGAGGTTGGTAGTACCAGCGAAGTTGGAGGAGGCGAAGGTGGTTTTTATACCCAAGAACAGTATAAGGATATTGTAGCATACGCTGCAGACAGATATATTACCATTGTTCCTGAAATTGATATGCCGGGACACACCAATGCAGCATCATTAAGTTATCCTTTTTTACACTACGCTGGAGCAGAAACTCCAAGGGTACGAACCGACATGAAAGTAGGTTACAGTTCTTTTGATGCCCAAAAAGACACGGTTTATAGCTTTTTGGACGATGTTATCGGTGAGATTGCCACTTTAACGCCTGGACCATACTTCCATATTGGTGGTGATGAAAGCCACGTGACCAAAAAGAGCGATTACATCCTTTTTGTGGAAAAAGTGGAGAAAATCGTACAAAAACATGGTAAAAGAATGATTGGTTGGAACGAAATTGCTCAAGCTGAAATTAGCTCCAACTCCATTGCACAACTTTGGAACGAGCCAGAAAATGCCTTAAAAGCGGCTGAAAATGGTTCGAAGATCATTATTTCCCCGGCAAAAAAGGCGTATTTGGATATGCAATACGATTCCATTTCGGAATATGGATTGCACTGGGCCGGTTACATTCCAGTTGATGTGGGCTACGAATGGGATCCAGAAACCTATGTCGAGGGAATATCAACAGAAAGCATTTTAGGAATTGAAGCTCCACTATGGTCAGAGACCATTAGCAACGGCTCCGAATTGGAATACTTGGCTTTTCCACGAATAATTGGATACGCTGAATTGGGATGGTCCCCGAGCAAACACCTTAATTGGGACGATTACAAAGAACGCTTGGCCGCACAGGTTCCATACTTGGAAGCCATGCAAATCAACTATTACCCAACAAAGTTGGTGGATTGGAAAAAAGAATAGTGTTTATTCTTCCTCTTCGGAGGCAGAAACAGTAGGTTCTTCTGCATCCTTTTCGTCTTCAACAAAATCAACAATGTTGTTATCGAGAAGGATGTTGTACCACTGTATAATTTTTTTAATGTCACTAGTGTATACTCGGTCCTCATCATAATTGGGAAGCACTTCGAAAAAATACTCTTCCAATTCAATTTTATCGGCCTTATGACTGATGGATGTTTTCTTTCCATCCTCTTTTTCCTTGATTTTTTGAAACACTTCTTTTAGAGGTAGTTCTTCTTCCAAGGTGTAAATGGCTATTTCGGACAGCACGCTGACATTGCTTCTTAAACCAACGGTTACACGTTTGCCATCCAAAAGGGATTCGCCAACAAAGCCACCTCTGGTCTGGGTCAATAATTTGTAAAGTCCTGGTCTACCTCCAATAGATAAAATCTTGTCTAATGCCATTCAAATAGTAATTTATGGGCGCAAAAATATGTTTTTATCGCAAATAGCGATTTTTTTAACGTCCTTTTTTGATATTAGGAAATCTCATTCTGTAATCCACACTGATTTTCCCTTTGGAAATCTTCTCCAATCGGCTTTTTAAAAGTCGTTTCTTTAGTGTTGAAAGCTTATCGGTGAATAAAATTCCTTCTATGTGATCATATTCGTGCTGAATCACCCTTGCCAAGAGGCCGTCAAAGGTCTCGGTATGTTCCTTGAAATCCTCATCCAAAAAAGTGATGGTGATTTCGGGCTTACGTTTTACATCTTCACGGATATCGGGAATACTTAGGCAACCTTCGTTAAAGTCCCACTCTTTCCCATTTTCTTCCTCAATCTTCGCATTAATGAATACTTTTTTAAAACCATCGAGCTGCTCTCGTTCTTCTTTGCTCAACTCCTCATCATCCGCAAAAGGTGTTGTATCCACCATAAACATTCTAATGGGAAGCCCAACCTGTGGAGCGGCCAAACCAACACCGTGGGCATTGTACATGGTCTCCCACATGTTTGTTATCAACTCATCAAGTTTTGGATATTCTGATGTAATATCCTTTGCCTTTTTTCGCAAAACGGGATCTCCGTAGGCTACTATCGGTAAAATCATATATCAAAATCTGTTTAAGTAGGCCTGCAATATTAGCGTAGCACTTATTTCATCAACTAGGGCCTTGTCCTTTCTTTTTTTCTTTTTCATTCCGCTATCCAGCATGGATTGAAATGCCATTTTAGAGGTAAATCGCTCGTCCTGGCGCTCCACAGGAATGGAAGGAAACTTGGCTTTTAACTTAGTTAAAAATCCTTGTATAAGAACTTCTGACTCGGATGCTGTATTGTCCATTTGCTTGGGCAGCCCCACCACAAAACGCTCTACGGATTCCTTTTGGGTATACTCTTCCAAAAAGGCAAGCAAATCCTTGGTTTCGATAGTGGTCAATCCAGAAGCAATCAACTGAAGTTCATCAGTAACTGCTATTCCTGTCCTTACCTTTCCAAAATCCAAAGCTAAAATTCTAGCCAAAATAATTTTTTGGCAAAAATAACCTTAAAAATGTTATGCCCTTAAAAATGGGAACCATAATTCTGCTATGGGGCTTATCTTTGTCAAAACTTTAAGAAAAATGACAGGATTAAGGACGCTAATCGAAAAAGCGTGGGACCATAGAGAGTTGTTGGAAGATGAAAAAACTCAAGTCGCCATACGTGAAGTAATAGATCTAATAGATATAGGTGAATTGCGATGTGCTGAACCAACGGAAGACGGTTGGCAAATCAACGAATGGGTAAAAAAGGCTGTAGTCCTTTATTTTCCTATCCAAAAAATGGAAGTGCTGGAAGCCGGTATTTTTGAATATCACGATAAAATTCCATTAAAAAGAGGCTATAAAGAAAAAGGTGTTCGCGTAGTTCCTCATGCGGTTGCAAGGCACGGAGCCTATATTTCCAAAGGAACCATTTTGATGCCCAGTTATGTAAACATTGGTGCTTATGTTGATGAAGGTTCCATGGTGGACACTTGGGCCACCGTAGGCAGTTGCGCACAGATAGGAAAGAATGTCCACTTAAGTGGCGGTGTTGGTATTGGAGGCGTATTGGAACCTTTACAAGCGGCTCCTGTAATTATTGAAGATAATGCCTTTATTGGCTCCAGATGTATTGTTGTAGAAGGAGTCCGTGTTGAGAAAGAAGCAGTTTTGGGAGCCAATGTGGTTTTGACCGCATCCACCAAAATTATTGATGTTACCGGTGACGAACCTGTTGAATTGAAAGGAAGAGTTCCTGCAAGGTCTGTTGTGATTCCCGGTAGCTACACCAAAAAATTCCCTGCTGGGGATTATCAAGTACCGTGTGCTCTGATTATTGGTAAGAGAAAAGAAAGTACTGACAAGAAAACTTCGTTGAACAATGCACTACGTGAGCATAATGTAGCGGTGTAGATAGTCATTGTTCCACAACTAAAGCTGTTTTTTTTAAGATAGGGTTGTTTTTTTATAAAAAAGAAGCAACCCTATTCATTTTTCATCCTCTTAATTATACATCAATCAATATTGAAAATTTGGATTTTAACAAAAAACTGGTAGGGAAATTAAATAGTTGATTGTTGTAAGAAAAAGAAACGTTTAAACAATTTTTACCCTGTTTTTTTGTTATAGATTTGTAAATACCAAAACACTACACCAATAAATTATGGCTGGATTTAGCACCCCAAGGCAAAAATTATCAGCACTTATTATCACCTACAATGAAATGGGATACATCGAAAAATGTATCGATTCCATTTCTTTTGCCGATGAAATTATCGTTGTTGATTCTTATAGTACCGATGGTACTTACGAATATCTTTTGGACCACCCAAAAGTCAATGTGGTTCAAAACCCATTTGAAAACTTTACCGCACAAAAATCTTTCACACTTAAACAAGCAACCAATGATTGGGTATTGTTTTTGGATGCGGACGAAATAGTTACTGAAAGTCTTCAAAAAGAAATCATGGATACCATAAACAATCCGAATGCCCATGAAGCTTATTGGTTTTACAGAAAGTTTATGTTCCAAAATGAACCTCTGAACTTCAGCGGTTGGCAGACCGATAAGAACCATAGACTATTCAGAAAGAGTAAAGCCCACTTTACAGATAGAAAAATTGTGCATGAAACCTTGGTAGTTGAAG
Organism: Flagellimonas lutimaris; assembly: GCF_051494225.1. GTDB lineage: Bacteria > Bacteroidota > Bacteroidia > Flavobacteriales > Flavobacteriaceae > Flagellimonas > Flagellimonas lutimaris_A. The sequence continues at coordinate 145,753 of NZ_JBNPYE010000003.1, forward strand.
GAAAATCTGGAATTCTCAAGGAAAAATTAACCCACTACTGCTACAAAAACTACGAGGATTACAAGAGTAAAATGCTCAAATATGGACAACTAAAGGCAAAAGAGGACTTTTATAAAGAAAAGCACTTCAATTATCTTCTAATGACCATAAAACCTTTTTGGAAGTTTTTCAATCACTACATTATCCGTTTAGGATTTTTGGATGGCAAAAAAGGATGGACCATTTGCTACCTTAACGCACTTGGGGTACTAGAAAGGTTTAGAGAACTGAAAAGACTGGAAAAGAAAAACGAGCTCGCCTACTATTTGGTGATGCCGTAATGCGTCCACACTAGTTTATTTGATCTTGTCTCTTTTCGTATCGCCTGATTTTTGGCGATGGATTCTGGTGTTTTGTACCCTCTTTTATGATCTAAGTGCACACATACCGCACTATAGCGCAATTGTTTGGATTTTATACCAAAATTGAACAAACGCTCACCCAGTTCGCGGTCCTGACCGCCATACTGCATTCTCTCATCAAAACCATTTACGTTTAAAATATCCTTTTTCCATCCAGAGGAGTTGTGACCGTTCCAACTGGCATTGGTAGGCGTAAACGTATTCAGCAACTTGGAAACAATGCCATTTGCAGTCAACTTATTATTCTTAAATGTTTTAGGAATACCCTGTTCCTTAAGCCAATGAATACTGAAACAATTCTGTTTTTTGATATCCTCCAACGTAATCATCTTGGAAATATTCATCGGAAGCATATAGTAACCGCCAGAAATAAAATATCCGGGTTCTTTATTGATATAATGTACTTCGACAAAATCCTCCCGTGGAATGCAATCTCCATCCGTCATTATAATGTATTCCGCATTACAAGCTTCCACCGCTTTGTTCAGGATTCTTGATTTTTGAAAACCATCATCTTCCTGCCAAACATGGACGATATTGTAAAAGATCTTTTTGGACATCTCTTCCAACAATTCCTTGGTTTTCGGACCTGAACCATCATCGGCAATCACCACTTCAAAATCTTTGAAAATCTGGCAATTAAACCCCCATAACACTTTTTTTAGCCACTCTTCGGCATTATAAGTGCTTACAATTACTGATATTTTTGGTGACTCTGTTTCCTTCTGACTCATCTGGGCAAAAATACTAAAGTCTGCCATTTAAAAGATAACTTTGTAAAAAAGTACGGTTCTTTACAAAAAACTATTCATGAAGAAAGCAGCACTTATTGAGTTCAACTCATACCATGATGAATGTTTGTATTCACAGATAAAGTTTCTCGATTCCGCTGGATATGCCCTGAGTTTGGTCGTAAGTAGTCAAATTAAGGACAGGGCTTCTGAATATTTAGATATCCCCGAAGATGTTATAACATTCACACGTTTTGATCAAAAAAATTTGTTTAGTCGTATTTCCTTCTTATTAAAGCTTAAAAAGCAATTAAAAAAAAGAGGGGTAAAAACAGTCATATTCAACACCGCAAGCTCCAGACTGGAAATAATTTTGTTAAGTTTTATGCTGAAAAGGAGAACAGCTTTATTTGGTATACTCCATAACCTGAAAAAAGTAAACCATAGCTTTTCGCAAAAACTCATCAATAAGTCCATAAAAAACTATTTTGTAATCAATGATTTTTTAGAGAACTCCATCGAACTGGAGGACAAATCGATACAGCTACAGAGCTTTTACCCTATTTTTTTTCCAATCTACGAAGAAACATCCATTAAAAAACCACAAGAAGAGATTTGGATCAGTATACCAGGAAAACTTGACTTTGGCCGAAGAGATTATTCTTTGGTTGCCGAAGCACTTCAACAAGTAAACACCAAAACCAATCTAAAGTTCCTGATTTTAGGAAACAGTAATTCTGAAAACCCAAAAAACCGAGAGTTTCTGGATTTTATTGAAGCTCAAAATCTACAACAGCACTTTGTGACTTTTAATTACTTTTTGGACAACAATACTTTCCATGATTATTTAAAGAAATCAGATTTTATTCTTATTCCATTGGAATCCGTTGGAAATAATTATGCAAAATACAAGATAATGGGATGCTATAACCAAGCCTTTGGATATAAGAAAACACTTATCAGCCCAATTGAGCTTAACCATATTCCAGATCTTAAAAAACACTCCATTTTTTATGACGATGTTGAGAGCTTAGCACAAGTATTTAATAAAATTGGTGAGAATGGAGGTGAAAAAAAAGAATATTCGGTTACCAAATGGGGTTTTGAAGCACAAAAAAACAACTACATCAGTTTTCTTGAAAAAAATCAAAAAGAAATAAAATGATCGAGGAAATCAACAATTGCAATAAAGTACTGCAAGAAGGTGGACTTATTCTATACCCGACAGATACTGTTTGGGGCATTGGCTGCGACGCAACAAACCCTGAGGCCGTAAAAAAAGTGTACGCCCTCAAAAAACGTGAAGACACCAAAGCGCTCATTTGTTTAGTGGCCAACCAAGCCATGTTGGAGCGTCATGTAAAAGAAGTACCAGATGTAGCTTACGATATCATGGACTTAGCGACAAAACCAACAACCATTGTATTTGACAACCCTATAGGCATCGCCAACAATCTTGTGGCAGATGACAATACATTGGCCATTCGAGTGGCTTCAGATAAATTCTGCCAATACCTCATCAATAAATTCAGAAAACCAATTGTATCCACATCGGCCAATGTTTCGGGCAATCCAACCCCAAAACAATTCAAGGATATTGATGAAGAAATTTTAAAAGGAGTGAACTATGTGGTAAATTTGCAAGACAAAAATAAAAACCCTTCTCCCTCTTCCATCATTAAATTAAGTAACGACGGAAAGGTAAGGGTTATTAGAGAATAATAAAGGAGGCTAAGATTTAGCCTCCTTTATTATATTCGGTTACTGAATACCGCCGCCGCCAGAGCCGCCGCCGCCAGAGCTGCCACATGCTGGATCATCATAATTATGTCCACAGGTAGTGTTACCTGGAAAAATAATGTTCAAGTTTGTCTCGTAGGTTGAAGCCGTGCTAGCCCAAAATGAAGTTATTCTATCATTCCAACCTGAATCTTGCAAATTATTTACTTGAACTGGCCCTTGTGCATAAACACGGGCACCTGGAGATGGAAAACTTCCTGAGTAAAACTCTGCAGAGACCCCTGCACTTAACCTGAAAGAACTGATTTCATCATTAAAATTGATACACCCTGTCTCATATTGATTACACCTCAAATGTGGATTACCATATCTAGAAGGATAGGGCAAGGCTTTTGTGAATGTATACCCCCCCAAACTATGAGCTGTTGCAATTGTAAAACTTGGCCCTGAAGCATCTACGCTGGGACCTTTATCTACTTCCCTAATCATGGATGGATCCAGTCCCTTTATTTTAGCCATGAGTTCGTTATATCGATGAGGGTTCTCGATAAAATTGATCATTTTGTCTTTCGAAGTAAAGATTAAAAAATCATTAAGTTCACCATTAAGATAAAATGTAAGATCACCTTTGCCTGAAATATCCGATAGACTAACATAATCATTACCATTTAATATCTTAAGATCATCAGTAGTCTTATCTGAATAAACGGTAATTCTTTCTCCATCAACGTACCTAATCTGACCCTTTAATTCCACTGAATTTTCATCTTCAAAATCAGAGTTCGATAATTGATCGACATCACAGGACAACATCAAGATCGTACCTAGCAATAAAATAAAAACTTTTTTCATAATTAATATTGTTAATGATTATTATTCCTACAATTATATATATTTATTCTTACAATATAAGTTTTATCGATATTTATTTACAGTTTTTTTATGTTAACATAAAAAAACTGTAATTCGCAAAAAAAAGCCAACTATGTCGTAAATTTGCCCGATGAAAACACAAACCCTTCCCCCTCCGCAATTATTAAATTGGGCAACGACGGGCAGATGAAGGTTATCCCGGAATAATAATGGCGAAGGAATTCCATACAGAGGCAATACAACACCCTATTTTTAAACTTATTGGCGAAGCTTCGGATGAACTGGGCGTTGACGCATATGTAATCGGTGGTTTTGTACGTGATTACTTTTTAAAAAGAAACACCCCGAAGGATATTGATATTGTTGCCATTGGTAGCGGAATAGACCTAGCCAAAAAAGTAGCCTCCAAACTAAAGGGCAAACCAGAGATTTCCGTATTCAAGAATTTTGGGACGGCCATGATCAAGCACAAGGATTTGGAGCTTGAGTTTGTAGGCGCCCGAAAGGAAAGTTACAACCGCAACAGCAGAAAACCCATTGTAGAGGACGGCACCTTGGAAGATGACCAAAACCGTCGCGACTTTACCATAAATGCCATAGCTTTGGCATTAAATGATGCTAATTTTGGAGAACTTTTGGATCCTTTTAATGGGTTGGCGGATTTAGACCGAGAAATTATCCGTACACCTTTGGAACCGGGTATCACCTATTCCGATGACCCCTTGCGAATGATGCGTGCCATCCGATTTGCCACACAACTGCATTTTACCATTGAACTTAAATCGCTGCAGGCCATTACGGAAAACAAAGACCGTATAAAAATTGTTTCCAAGGAACGTATCGTAGACGAACTCCATAAAATTTTGATGAGTCCCAAACCATCTATTGGTTTTAAATTATTGCACCAAACAGGGCTACTTCCTTTAATTCTTCCAGAATTAACCGATTTGCAAGGTATCGAGGAAAAAGAGGGACAACGGCACAAGGACAACTTTTGGCATACCTTGGAAGTGGTGGACAATATTGCGAAAACTACCGACAACCTTTGGTTGCGTTGGGCTGCTTTGTTGCATGACATAGGAAAGGCACCAACGAAAAAGTTCCATAAAAAGATTGGCTGGACTTTCCATGCCCATGAATTCGTAGGAGCAAAAATGGTGTACAAACTCTTCAAAAGGCTTCGGATGCCTTTGAACGAGAAAATGAAATTCGTTCAAAAAATGGTTTTGATGAGCTCTCGCCCCATCATTTTGTCCGAAGACCACGTAACTGATTCTGCGGTAAGACGATTGGTTTTTGATGCAGGTGATTTTGTAGAGGACCTTATGACTTTGTGCGAGGCCGACATTACCACAAAGAATCCACGCAAGCAGGAAAAATACAAAAACAACTTCAAAATAGTTCGTCAAAAAATAGTGGAGGTCGAGGAAAGAGACCATATTCGTAATTTCCAACCGCCCGTTTCCGGTGAAGAAATCATGAAAACCTTCAACCTAAAACCTTCTAAGGAAATAGGGATCATCAAAGACGCAATCAAAGAAGCGATTTTAGAAGGAGAAATCCCAAATGAGCATGAAGCTGCCTACAATTTTATGTTGGAAAAAGGCAAAAAAATGAACCTAAAAGTCCACTCGGAATGAAAAAGAACAAATATGTAGTGTATTGGTTGCTAACCGGATGTTTTCTCATTTTCGTTATGGTCTTGGTAGGGGGCATAACGCGTCTTACCCACTCAGGACTTTCCATTTCCGACTATAAATTGATACAGGGTACCATTCCCCCAATGAACGAGCAGGAATGGCAAGAGGCATTTGAATTGTACAAGCAATATCCCGAATATCAAAAACTCAACAACCATTTTGGAATCGAGGAGTTTAAAGATATTTATTTCTGGGAATGGCTACACAGGGTTATTGGACGGTTTATAGGCGTTGTTTTCATGGTACCATTTCTTTACTTTTTGGTTACCAAAAAATTGGACAAACCTACTATTAAAAAGGCCATAATATTGTTGATTATGGGCGGGTTTCAAGGATTTTTGGGTTGGTATATGGTAAAAAGCGGTTTGGTAGACCGTCCCGATGTATCCCACTTTAGGTTGGCAGCTCACTTAACAACCGCATTTATAACCTTTGCCTATAGCTTATGGGTGGCTTTAGACCTCATTTACCCAGAAAAAAAAGAAATCGACAAGGGAATCAGAAATCTAATTCGAATTGGGCTTGTGCTTTTACTACTGCAAATTATATGGGGAGCTTTTGTAGCAGGATTGGATGCAGGTTTTATACACAATCATTGGCCTTTAATGAGTGAGGGGAAACTAATTCATGAAACTGTTTATATTGAACAGCAACCCGTAATCAAAAACTTTTTTGAAGGGAAAAGCGGTGTACAGTTCATTCACAGATATTTGGCTTACGTAGTCGTTGGCTTTATTGCCCTAATTTGGTTCAAAACCAGAAAAATATCGACCACACCATTGCAGGAAAAAGGATTAAAAGTTTTATTGGCCCTTGTTTTTGTGCAATTTTTATTGGGTGTACTGACGCTAATTTACGCTGTCCCTCTTTGGTTAGGAATCGCGCATCAAATTGGTGCATTCTTCCTTTTGGCAGCCATGACTTTTACCCTGCACAGGTTCGCCAAATAAGGTCTAATATTGTACCTTTGTGCCCACTCTAAAATTTGATGGATGATTTATAAAATCAGGATAATACTTGATGCTGAGGAGGATATCTTTCGTGATATCGAAATTGAGGACCAAAGTAATTTGGAGGATTTCCACAATGCCATAACCCAAGCTTTTGGTTTTGAGGGGAGTGAAATGGCTTCGTTCTATACTTGTGACGAAGAATGGAACCAGGACGAGGAAATTGCCCTTTTTGATATGAGCGAGAGCGGTTCCGATATCCGTTTGATGAACGAAACCACTTTGGATGATGTAATGACCGAGGACAACCCAAAATTGATTTACGTGTACGACTTTTTTAGCATGTGGACCTTTTTTGTGGAACTTGCAGATATTGTTGACAAGGAAGATGGCCGAGTGTACCCCAACCTATTGTTCACTTTTGGAGAATTACCAGATGCTCCACCGGAAAAAAAGTTTGAGGCAAAGCCCAATGATGATGAAGGAAATTTTGACGACCTCTTAGATCGTTATGATGATATGGACTTTGACGAAAACTGGAATTAAAAGAACGCTTGACCTAAGTTTTAACCATTAATCCCTTACCTAAAAATGCTAAACCTATATTCTGCTCAAATTGAGAGCATATCGCTTCACCGTGTTGGTAATAAAAGTAAAAACGAATCCGCTTTTTTATCTGCAGAACCTTTTTCGTTGAACGATGAAATGTCGGGTCTTTTAAAGGAATATTTTTTCAAGCCTTTCAGGGAAAAAGAAGAAAACTATTATAAGTTTAGCCACGAGGTTGATTTGGAATTCAATGAGGTTTGCGCTGCTGTGACCGGGATATTTGAAAATCCATCCGATAACCATAGGTTATCCAAAAAAATAACTACACACCTTTTTGAACAATCCAACCATCCACATATTAAAAGTGGTGAGGTTTATGTGGTTCACTTTTCGGATATGGTAATCGATAACCAAAAAACAGATGCCGTAGGTATTTTTAAAAGTGAATTGAAGCACGATTTCCTTCAATTTGAAGAAAATGAACACAACTTGGAGATTTTGATTCGTCAAGGAATCAATATCAACAAACTGGATAAAGGTTGTATTGTTTTCAACACTAGTAAAGAAGAGGGGTACAAAGTACTTTCCGTGGACAGTAACCGATACGATGCCAAATATTGGTTGGAAAACTTCTTGGGCGTTGCTCCATTAACGGATGAAAATTTTTACACCAAGAACTACCTTAAATTCTGTCAAAATTTCGCCAAAGATGTTGTTCTACCTGCCGAGGACAAACAACAAGAAGTAATGTTCATGAACCGCGCAGTGAACCACTTTGCGAAAAACGACAATTTTGAGGAAACCTCATTTTTGAACGAGGTGATGGAAAATCCGGAGTTGATTCCTGAATTCAAACATTATAAAGTTGAAAAAGGACCTAAATACAGTATTGAGGACGTTTCCAATTTTGATATTGCCAACAAAGCAGTAAGTGATGCCCGAAAGAAAATTAAAAACGTCATCAATCTCGACACCAATATTCAGATTAAAATGGATTTCATCAACCCTGAATCTGCTGAAAAGTTTGTGGAAAAAGGTTGGGATGAGGAAAGACAGATGTACTATTACCTAGTCTATTTCAACAAGGAGCAGAAGAGTTAGAATTTCTTCTCTATTATCTGTTTCATACTTACATCTTCGTAATTTCGTTTTACAAAATCAAGGGCATGGGTCAATATTTCACCCATGTTCTTACTATCCCTAAAATTGATATCCCCTGTTAGTTCTTGCAATTGGTGTTTTAGCATTTCAATATTTTCAGGGGGAGCTATGCTATCCGCTATGCACGCATCCAAAAGTCTTTTTAACCTCCGGCCCCAACTCAATATTCTTTTGGCGACAATTGAACGCTCCTCCACAATGTATTGGTTTACAGAATCTATGGTTAACTTACTCTGGACCAAGTCGACCATAATCTTATTCTCCTTGAAAAACTGGGGGCGATACACTTTTATTTTTCCTTCATAAGACTGCTGATCAAAATCAATGGCCCTTATTTTATGAACAACACTATCAAAATCGTGGGTGGGAACAATTACATAATTGTAGGAACGCATATCGCCCAATAGACGAATCATACATCTTTCGTTAAACTTTACGAACTCTTTGGCAATCTGCGCTTTTTCAAACTCTGTACATTCCGGAAGGTTTTTCTTCATAAAAACATCCCCAGGAATACCAACAATATGTTCCTCGATGAGTGTGTTCTCATAAATCACAAAGTTTAAATTGTAAGGGGAAAGCATGTGTTCCAACTCCAAACCATAAACACGGGAAGCATCGGTTTTTTTTACATATAACAAGGTATAATTGTCATTCAAAATATTTCGAACCTTGATTCTAAAAGGCTTGGAATTCCCAAAGGTGCAATAGTCCACATAATCCACATTCAGATACGGAAAAATAGAATCACTACCATCCGAAACAAAATTGGAGTACACCCGCTTTAAGGCAAGATCGATCTCATCGCGGTCAAACTCAGGATAGAAAACCCTTACCCAAAGAGTATCCTCATCATTCGCATCGTAGACGGCCACACTTCCTGAAAACCGAAGAAGGTCTTCGTAGTGAATGGGAATCTCAATTTTCCGATTGTAATAATCTAAATATTCATCCAACTCCTTACTGATTGGATAGGCAGGTTTCTTTTTCGACATTAATCTTTCTTCCGACATTGTATTTGATTATTTTGTAACAATTTGCGAATAATATCGTCAAGTTAATATAAACCATTCAAAAAACGATAGCATCTCTTGGAAACAATACTGACCGTAAACCATCTTACAAAAAAGTTTGGTTACCTCACAGCCGTTAAAGACCTTTCCTTTACTATAGAAAAAGGAAACGTTTATGGCATCTTGGGACCCAATGGTAGTGGCAAGTCCACTACATTAGGGATTATTCTGAACGTTGTTAACCGAACTTCTGGCGATTTCAGTTGGTTCGAAGGCAATACATCTACACATGATGCCCTTAAAAAGGTAGGCGCCATTATTGAGCGTCCCAACTTTTACCCTTACATGAACGCCATCCAAAATTTAAAGTTGGTCTGCAAAATTAAGGATGTGCCAGAAGCCAAAATTCAAGAGAAACTGGAGTTGGTAGGATTGTGGGATCGCCGAAATAGCAAGTTTAAAACCTATTCGTTGGGTATGAAACAGCGTATGGCCATTGCTTCTGCCCTGCTCAACGACCCAGAGATCCTAATTTTGGACGAACCCACCAATGGTCTGGATCCTCAAGGAATTCACCAAATACGGGAAATCATCAAAAAAATTGCAAGTCAGGGTACCACAATATTGTTGGCCTCCCATTTATTGGACGAGGTTGAAAAGGTATGTTCCCATGTTATCATTCTAAGAAAAGGTGAAAACTTATATTCTGGTCCCGTAGACAGTATGCTCGCCAGTCATGGCTTTTTTGAATTAAGGGCCGAAAACATGGAGCAGCTTCAAGAGCTACTGGAAAAAAATGCCAGTTTTGGAAAAATTGAAAACTTTAATGGAACGCTTACTGCTTATTTAAAGGAAGAAATGGATGCCGAAAGTTTGAATAAAATGCTGTTCGAAAAAGGGATTGTACTATCCCATCTCGTAAAAAGGAAAGAGAGCCTTGAAGAACAATTTTTAACCTTGACCAAAAACAACTAATTAAAAAAACGAATGTTACGTCTCCTACAAATAGAATTTATAAAACTTTGGAACAATAGGGCCAGCAAGGTGCTTATTATCTCCTATTTTGTGTTGTTGACCTCAATAGCACTGATTGCAGCCATAAAATTTGATATTGGCCCGGTTCAATTTCACTTGGCGGACCAAGGAATTTTCAATTTTCCGTACATCTGGCACTTTAACACCTTTGTTACGGCGCTGTTCAAGCTCTTTTTGGCCATTGTAATCGTTTCCATGATGTCCAACGAGTACAGCAACAAGACCATCAAACAAAACTTGATTGACGGATTATCGAAAAAGGAGTTCATTCTGTCCAAAGTGCTTACTGTAGTTTCGTTTGCCCTAATTTCCACCATCTTTGTGTTTGTCGTATCCATGATTCTAGGATTGGTTTATTCAGACTACAATGAGGTCTCCATCATATTTTCGGATATGGAATTCTTGCCTGCTTTCTTTTTTAAGTTGGTCGGGTTCTTCTCATTCTGTCTTTTTCTGGGCATTTTGGTAAAACGTTCTGCTTTTGCATTGGGGTTTTTAATTTTATGGACCATACTCGAACAGGTTGTTTTTGGACTACTGGGCTGGAAAGTAATGAGCTGGGAGGCAGCTAAGGCCGTAAAACGCTTCTTCCCGTTGCAATCCATGTCAAACCTGATCAAAGAACCGTTTACCAGGCTTTCCGCTGTTCAGAACATTGGACAACAAATTGGTGAGGACATGAAATTCGACTACCATGTGTATTGGTATGAGTTCTTAATTGTTATCATCTGGACAGCCATTTTCATCTATTTATCCTATGCATTATTGAAAAAACGTGATTTGTAGTATCTTGTGGGGTGCACATAATCATGCAAATGCTGAACAGACTATACATTTTATTGGCCATTCTTGTATGTATTACATCCAATGCGCAGGATTGTCCCAACCCGGTTTACCCAGCAAATGGCACCTCCAATGTTCCTTTAGATGCCACAATAGATTGGGAAACCGTAGATGGTGTACCCTCGTACAATATTACATTGGGTACTACTCCAGGGGGCAATGATATATTGACCTCGCAGTTTGCAAGTGGCTCTTCCTACACCCCGCCACTTGGATTGCCTGCCAACACGACCATATATGTGACCATAACACTTTTCTTTTTCAATCAACCCAATGTTACCTGCCCTAGTTATAGTTTTACTACGGAACCGTTGACATCGATTCCAAACTGCACGCCAATAACAAACCCACCCGATATGGCTACGGATGTTAATCCCAATACCAATATTTCCTGGAGCTACGTTTACGGTGCTGAGGGTTACCGATTAAGTTTGGGTACCACTCCGGGAGGAACAGAGCTTTTAAATGATTACGACACGGGGAATGTACTCACATATAATCCACCTTTTGAGCTTCCCGCAGAAACAACCGTTTATGCGATCATTGTACCATATAATTCAATTGGTTCCGCCGTGGGGTGCACCTACCAACAATTTGATACCAAGGCACCATCACAAATACCGGATTGTACAACCATTTTATACCCACAGAATGGAGAAACCAATGTACCCCTCTCTCCTTTACTTGAATGGTATGCAGTTCCGGATGCAACGGGCTACATTGTAACCATTGGCACCACACCCAGCGGTACAGATATTTTGGAAGAATCCATTTTCTATACCAACTCTACACCAGTGGTTAATTTTGAACCGAACAAAACTTTTTTTATCACCATTATTCCATTTAATGATGCAGGCCAAGCAGAAGGATGTATCCAAACCAGTTTTACCACTATTCTTGGATGCGGTCCCTATCTGGATTTTGATACGGGAGAATATGTTATAATCAATCCAGAAATCGATTTTCCCGATTCTTTTTCTTCTTGTCAGAATGATGGCCCTCTTGTAATCAGCTCAACCGACATCGCCGAAGGCTTCCATTGGTATCAAATAGATCAATTTGAAGATGAAACCTTGATTTCATCAACCAACGAAGTCACCATTACCGAAAATGGACGTTACCGATATGAAGCCTACAATACAATAAACCAAAACGGAAATACAATAGAATGTCCATCTTCACAAATATTTGAAGTGGTCTCATCAGAAGTAGCTACGATAGACAATATAATCGCGCAGCCCACAGTTTCATCGCTTCAATTAACCGTTGTTGCATCAGGTATTGGCAATTATGAATATGCCATTGACAATATTGACGGCCCTTATTCCGATAGTAATATTTTCAAAAATGTTGAACCCGGAACTCATACAATCTATGTCCGCGACAAGAACGGTTGCGGAATTTCACAAAAAGTATTTACACAAGATTTGACGGTGGAAGGTTTCCCCAAATTCTTCACCCCCAATGGGGACACTATTAACGACTACTGGCAATTTATTCAACCACTGGAGTCTGAAAAGGTTGTTTTTAAAAGTATTCGAATCTTCGATCGTTACGGCAAATTCTTAAAAGAGATTTCGCAGAATTCACAGGGCTGGGATGGTAATATTGCTGGACGCCGACTTCCTTCTGGCGACTATTGGTTCCAAGCTATCGATGATTCTAACCGCCAGATCAAGGGGCATTTTACCTTAAAGAGATAATATTACCGTTTTACTTCCTTTTGGAGGCGGCCTTTAGTATTTTTATCCAATGAAATTTCAGGTAGTTTCTGACTTTAAGCCAACAGGCGATCAACCTCAAGCCATTAAACAGTTAGTTGAGGGTATTGAGTCCAAAACCCCCTACCAAACTCTACTTGGTGTGACGGGTTCAGGAAAGACATTTACGGTTGCCAATGTAGTGGAATCGGTGCAGCGACCTACCTTGGTTTTGGCACACAACAAGACCTTGGCTGCTCAGTTGTATTCCGAGTTCAAGCAATTTTTTCCTAATAACGCGGTGGAATACTTTGTTTCTTACTACGATTACTATCAACCCGAAGCCTATATCCCAACAAGTGGGCTTTACATTGAAAAGGATCTTTCTATAAACGAGGATATCGAAAAATTAAGGTTAAGTGCCACATCCTCCCTCCTATCCGGAAGACGGGATGTACTTGTGGTAGCTTCTGTTTCCTGCCTGTACGGTATTGGAAACCCTGTTGAATTTCAAAAAAACGTAATCACCATCCACAGAGATCAGGTTATCTCGAGAACAAAATTTCTAAAGCAATTGGTTCAGAGCTTGTATGCTCGTACCACAGCCGATTTCAGAAATGGAAACTTTAGGGTAAAGGGCGATGTAGTTGATGTTTTCCCGGGATATGCGGACCACGCTTTCCGTATTCATTTTTTTGGTGATGAAATCGAGGAAATTGAGGCACTGGACCCCTATAACAACAGCGTGATTGAGATTTACGACACCCTGAACATTTATCCGGCCAATATGTTCGTAACGTCTCCAGATGTACTTCAAAACGCCATAAAGGAGATTCAGGATGATTTGGTAAAACAGATAGACTATTTTAAGGAAATCGGTAGGCCTTTGGAGGCCAAACGCTTGGAGGAACGCACCAATTTTGACTTGGAAATGATTCGGGAGCTTGGCTATTGTTCGGGAATCGAAAATTATTCAAGGTATTTGGATGGTAGAAAACCAGGTACCAGACCTTTCTGTTTGTTGGATTATTTTCCCGATGATTACCTCATGGTGATTGATGAAAGTCACGTAACCATCCCCCAGGTACATGCCATGTACGGGGGAGACCGTTCCAGAAAAGAAAACTTGGTGGAATATGGCTTTCGATTGCCGGCGGCAATGGATAACCGTCCATTAAAATTTGAAGAGTTTGAAGCGCTTCAAAACCAAGTGCTGTATGTGAGTGCTACCCCTGCCGATTATGAATTGGAATTGAGTGAAGGGGTTTATGTGGAACAAATCATACGACCAACAGGATTATTGGATCCTGTAATCGAGGTGAGACCTAGTGAAAACCAAATTGATGACTTAGTAGAAGAGATTCAACAACGTGTAGAATTGGACGAACGTACCTTAGTGACCACGCTGACCAAACGTATGGCGGAGGAGCTCACAAAATATCTATCCCGTATTGATGTTCGTTGTCGCTACATCCACAGTGATGTTGACACCTTGGAGCGCGTGGAAATTATGCAGGACCTGCGCAAAGGACTATTCGATGTTCTAATCGGGGTAAACCTTTTACGTGAAGGGCTGGATTTGCCCGAAGTATCCCTTGTAGCCATTCTGGATGCAGACAAAGAGGGTTTTTTAAGGAGTAATCGTTCTTTGACCCAAACAGTAGGTCGTGCAGCAAGAAACCTCAATGGAAAGGCCATCATGTATGCAGATAAAGTTACCGACAGCATGCAAAAAACGATTGATGAAACCAATTACCGAAGAGATAAGCAAATGTCCTATAATAAGGAACATCATATTACACCTACTGCTTTAAAGAAAAACTTGGATAGTGCCCTAGCGAAAAATTCGGTATCTACATATCATTTTCAAAAAGAAGAGCTTCGTGCTGCCGAACCGGACCTTAAATATTTAACCCAAGACCAGAAAGAAAAAATGATAAGGGACAAAAGAAAGGCCATGGAAAAAGCAGCTAAAGAATTAGATTTTATGGAAGCTGCCAAATTACGGGACGAGATAAAAATGCTTCAGGAAGAGAAATAAAAAAGTGCGCCCCCGCAAAGCAGGGGCGCACCTCAAACTAACCAACTAATCCAACCATCATGAAACACCTATAGTTGGTGTTCTAATGTCTTATCCGATTTCAATCAATCGTTTTGGTTTTGGCAATGCCTCTTGTTTTTTGGGCAATGTCAATTTCAATATTCCATCTTCGTACTTGGCGTCGATTTTAGACCCATCTACCGTCTCGGGCAATGTAAAAGCTCTTTTAAAAGAAGTGAAGGAAAACTCTTTTCTTGTATAATTTTCGTTATTCTCCTCATTTTCTATTTCGACTTCACTGGAAATGGTTAATACATCATTGTCAATTTCAACGGTGAAATCATCTTTCTTCATACCAGGAACAGCTAGTTCCAATTCAAAACCTTCGGTATTGTCCTTTATATTGACAGCAGGCACAGAAGTATTCCACTTTTCTGTTCCACCGAACCAATCAGGACCCATAACATCTTGCATCAAAGATGGAAAAAACAGGTTGTTTCTTTTTACTATACTCATGGCGATTCAATTTTAGTTAAACATTTAAATCACCCTGTATAAGTCAAAACCTATACCAATACAAAACACATGTCGTTATGACATGATTTAAATAAAATTCAATGCCATTTTGACATTAGTTATAATATGCTTTGAAGATATTGATAAGGACATCAGGCGGAACAATATTATCCGGATAACGGTGCATTACCTCAAGAACCTGACTAATAGCTGCAGGAGGCAAACCCATTTTAAGACCTATATTGTAAAGTGTATTTATTTCTTTCTTATGTTGCTCATGGTCTATATTCATGAGCAGGATAAGCCTATGGAACTGTACTATGCGCTCAGCTTGGGTTTTAAGACGTACTTTGGGGGATTTCTCCTTAAGCAACCCATCAAAAGTATCCTTTGGAACCCCTAGATTACGGGCGACCTTCAGTAAAAATTCATATTCAGACCGTTTCAAGGAATGGTCGACCCTTGCAAAGCCGATCATCTCTGAAAGAATGCTCAATTTTTCCTTATAGGTACCCATAACAAATGGTTTTGGTTCTAATTATTAGGTAGATAACTCCAAAACACCTCGTTTTAGTACATAAAAAAGCCCTGAATTTCAGGGCTTTTTATAACTAACTCAAACAATTCCCGTTTTTTAAGCGGTAATACGGACTGGAACTTCGTATACTCGTCCTGGTGCCACATTCTTCAATTGCACCTTTTTATAGTTCAAACGATTTTTTACGAAACCTTCCAAAATTTCATCTTTTGTTTCTACGGAAAGTACTACCAATTCTCCCTTTTCGGTTACAATGAAACGAACCTCAGCAGTCATTTCCTTGTTCTCTATGTTGAATTGATTATCTTTCAACATTTCATAAATCTGACCAGAAAGATTAGTCTCTTTCGTTGCCTTTTTACCTTTTGTTGCGAATGCACTCATTGTTGCAAATAATGCCAACGCTACTGAAACAGTTTTGAATTTTCTCATGATTTTTGTTTTTTGATTAAAATTGATGATTAATGATTTGTCAAAATATAGACCTGATTAAGAGTCTTTTTTAACGACACCTCAAAAATAAGACGATCAAAAAACAAAATTGTTACACTTTAGGACCATTTAACAAATGTTTAATGTCCTTAACCTTGGGCTAATACTCTTGTTGAAACAATAAAAAGCTAACTGATTATTTGATTCATCTAAGAAAACATTGAAAACGAAAGTAGTAAGATTATTGGCTTGATTTATTTAGGAAAAATCAGCGGTTTTTAAAATTTGAAGAATAAAAAAGGGCAATGCTGATTAAGCATTGCCCACATGAAATTTATTTACGCTGAGACTAGCCCAAAACTTCTTCCACTTTATCAGCAGCTTCTTTAAATTGTACTGCGGAGTGCACAGCCAAGCCAGAATTATCAATTATTTCTTTGGCCAACTCTGCATTGGTCCCTTGCAACCTAACAATAATTGGAACCTGAATGGCGTCCCCCATGTTTTTGTATGCATCAACGACACCTTGCGCGACACGATCACAACGAACAATACCACCGAAGATATTGATAAGAATTGCCTTAACATTTGGATCTTTAAGAATTATTCTGAAAGCTTCTTCTACCCTTTTGGCATCAGCAGTACCTCCAACATCCAAAAAGTTAGCCGGCTCACCTCCAGCCATTTTAATCAAATCCATAGTAGCCATGGCCAATCCGGCACCATTTACCATACATCCAACGTTACCATCCAAATCAACGTAGTTCAAGCCAACCTCACGGGCTTCTACCTCAATTGGGTTTTCTTCGCGTAGGTCTCTCATTTCTGCATATGCTTTTCTTCTATAAAGTGCATTGTCATCTATGGAAACTTTGGCATCTACGGCCATAATTTTATCATCAGAAGTCTTCAACACCGGATTGATTTCAAAAAGGCTTGAATCACTTTCCACATAAGCTTTGTACAAAGACATAACGAATTTCACCATCTCTTTGAAAGCTGTACCGGACAACCCTAAGTTAAAGGCTATTCTTCTGGCTTGGAAGGGCAAAAGTCCCATTCCTGGATCAACTTCTTCGGTATAGATCAAATGGGGAGTTTTCTCAGCCACTTCTTCAATATCCATACCTCCTTCGGTAGAGTACATGATCATGTTTTTACCCGATCCTCTGTTCAAAAGAACAGACATGTAAAACTCGCTGGTTTCACTATCACCTGGATAATACACATCTTCGGCCACCAAGACTTGGTGCACTTTTTTACCTTCTGCAGATGTCTGTGGGGTAACAAGGTTCATCCCTATAATATTACCAGCCAACTCTTCTACTTCTTTCAAGTTTTTGGCCAATTTCACTCCACCTCCTTTACCACGGCCCCCGGCGTGTACTTGTGCCTTTATTACGTGCCATCCGGTTCCGGTTTCCTGGGTAAGTTGTTTTGCGGCATCTACCGCTTCTTTGGCGTTGTGAGCAACAATTCCTCTTTGGATTCTAACCCCAAAACTGGCTAAAATCTCTTTTCCTTGATATTCGTGAAGATTCATCTGTGAATTTACTTTTGTTTGCTGACAAAAATAGAAAACACCGCTGACAAATTGAAGGTGATAAATAAATAATTGCTAATTAGGTATCAATAAAAGTTAGTTTTGCCCTTGAAAGCTCTACAACTTGAAATCTTTAAAGTCCAAAGGATCAAAATTTTTGAAATGCCCGTTCATTTCTATGGCATCTTTGGTACGATTTACCTCATTTAAAATATTTGTAGCTGCTTCCAGATGACTTTTTATAAAATTAAGTCGGTCCGTTTCTTTGGTCAAGAGTAACAATTCGTACTCTTGCTCAAAAGAAAGGCCCATTTTATGAGCCAGTGAATAACTATTGAACTGTTTGGGAGGTGTTTGGGTAAAAGGGACATCCATAATATCATATAAAGCCTCTACCTTTTGAAGTACTTCTTTCCTTAAATGCTCATCGGCATCATTTTCTATCTCCAAAAACTCCACTTCCCCTCCAGCGTAAAGCTTACCCTCCAACTGATTTTCAAAACTGATTACTTTAAAAACTTGACGGGCGACACACACCACATCCATTTCGCCAGATTCATAGGAGTTCACAACTTCAACCAATTGTACCTCGGTCCCATAAGAAATTGAATCATTGATATAAACAGGAATACCAAAGGTCAATGCCTCCTTTCTACAATCGTTGATTAATTGTTTATAACGATCTTCAAAAATATGGAGGGGCACGGTTTCCCCCGGATAAAACACCGATTGTAATGGAAATAAGGGTAACTTCATTCTTGCAATTTGCTTAAAAATACACATCAAAACCTAATAGTACAACCTTTAACAGCTCATTAATGTTACAAATAAAACAACTTGTTATATTTTAATAAAAAAATTTAAATTTCTTGTGTTTAATGTTAACAAAACCTAGTTTTGCTGAAAATATTTGTTTAACATGAACTCTAAGGATTTACTTCAGCTTACAGAACAATTTGGCGCACCACTTTATGTTTATGATGCCGACAAGATCACCTCTCAATACAAAAAGCTTACCAATGCTTTTAAGGGTGTTTCCAGTCTTAAACTAAACTATGCGGCCAAAGCACTGTCCAATATTAGTATCCTAAGATTGTTGAACAGTTTGGGCAGTGGGTTGGATACCGTATCCATTCAAGAGGTAAAATTGGGACTGTTGGCTGGTTTCAAGCCAGAATCTATCATTTTTACACCTAATGGGGTTTCTTTGGAAGAAATCGAAGAGGCAGCCGCTCTTGGTGTTCAAGTAAATATTGACAACCTCTCCATTTTGGAGCAATTCGGCAGTAAGCATCCCGACATTCCTGTATGTATCCGAATCAACCCACACGTGATGGCTGGCGGGAATTCCAAAATCTCTGTCGGGCATATCGATTCAAAATTTGGTATCAGCATACATCAAATCCCTCATTTATTGCGTATTGTGGAATTGACCAATATGAACATCAATGGTATCCACATGCACACAGGTAGTGACATTTTAGATATTGATGTTTTCCTCTATGCGTCTGAAATTCTATTTGAAACTGCCAGTAACTTTAAAGATTTGGAGTTCATTGATTTTGGAAGTGGTTTTAAAGTACCTTACAAAGAAGGTGACATCCAAACCAATGTAGATGAATTGGGGAAAAAATTAACCAAAAGATTTAACGAATTCTGCAAGGAATATGGGAGAGAACTCACTCTTGCCTTTGAGCCAGGAAAATTTTTGGTGAGCGAAGCGGGTTGCTTTTTAGCCAAAGTAAACGTCGTAAAACAAACTACATCGACCGTTTTTGCCAGTGTGGATTCCGGTTTCAACCATTTGATTCGACCCATGCTGTATGGATCAAATCATCAAATCATCAACATATCCAATCCAAAAGGAAAGGAGCGCTATTATTCGGTTGTTGGATACATTTGTGAAACGGATACTTTTGGAAGCAACCGTAGAATCAACGAAATATCTGAAGGAGATGTGCTCTGCTTTAAAAATGCCGGTGCCTATTGCTTTACCATGGCCAGCAATTACAATTCCAGATACAGACCAGCAGAGGTATTATGGTATCAAGGAAAAGCTCATTTAATCAGAAAAAGGGAAACTTTTGATGATATCCTTCATAACCAAGTGGATAATAAGGAACTTTTTGAGGTTCCGAAGAAACTGTCCGTAAAGTAGGATATACCCTTATCAGACTGTTAAAGCCCATACTTTTTTGGCATAATTTTCGTTAGTTTTGTATTGATATGACGACAATTACGTCGAAAACTAAGACTATGCGCACAATTTTTACCCAAATCAGCTTACTTTTTCTAATATTTATGGGCTTTAACGCCCAAGCTCAAGATATTAATTGGATATCTTGGGAAGAGGCCGTTCAACTTTCCCAAACGGATGCACAACCCAAAAAAATCTTTGTTGACGTATACACAGATTGGTGCGGATGGTGCAAAAAGATGGATAAAAACACCTTTCAAAATCCAGAAGTATCCAAATACATGCAAGACAACTTCTATATGGTAAAAATGGATGCGGAAGGCAAAGACCCGATTGAATACCAAGGTAAAACATTCAAATTTGTGCCATCTGGAAGAAGAGGTTACCACGAATTGGCCGCTGCTTTGTTACAGGGTCGCATGAGTTACCCTACCGTTGTTTTCTTGGATGAACAATTGAATATGCTTTCGCCTGTTCCTGGATATCAACAGGTAGAACCTTTTATGCAGATCGCCAAGTACTTTGGTGAGAACATCTATAAGGACAAAGATTGGGAAAGCTACGCTGGGAAGTAATTCTTTTTCCAATTAATTACTACAATTTCCGTCTATAATGTTTTGCGCTGTTGGATTGTATGCATTTCCCGTAGCGTTAAATGTACCTCCCAGCCCACCATTAACCAAAAAGGCTTGGAGTTCACAATAATCGTTAAGACTAGTATTATTGGAGATTTGAATATCCCCAAGGACATTTGCTAGATTTACAAAACCAACACTAAGTAAGTCGGTATTGTCCTTTATACTTATACTTCCACCAACAGTAATAAGACCAGCTAAACCATCCAATATTGAATCAATTTGTGTATTGCTTATTGTTAAACCCCCTCCTATTTGTTCCAAAATTTCCAAACCTGATAGCGATATGAGCGTGGAAGAGTTTGCAATAAAAACATTTCCATCTACCAAGGTCAAGTTGTTCAAGAAACCTATGTCCGCAAAACTGTTTGAACTAAAAGAAATATTGCCTTCAACAATAGTAAGCCCATTTAAAGCGCTTATTGTACTTAAAGAACCATTTATGTTGAGGCTTAAATCACCAGTAATTTTTGTCAACAAATCAAACCCTGAAATGGAAACTAATAAATCATTGTTTGTTATTTGAACACCGCCGCTCGTTGCAAGGATTGAAAACCCCTGAATGGAAGTAATTTGGCTGTTTTGCGCTATCCGGAGTTGTCCTGACACCGAGGTTAAACTATTAAATCCATTAATTTCTGCAATAGCAGTGCCAGTAATACCAAAATACCCTTGAATAGATTCTAAATTTTGTATAGCTGCCAAATCTTGTAACATAACCTCGTTACTAATTGAAAAATCTCCAACAACACTCCTTAAATTTTGAAGACCAATCAAATCCGTGATTGCATTTTCTTGTATCGTAATGTTGCCATTGATTTCTGTTAAGTCGGGAAAACCTTCTAAACTAATGAGTGCTTCATTTCTTCTTATTATTGCCCCACCTCCAAGGGATGTCACATTTGATATTCCCTGAATGTTTTGCAATAAATCATTGCTGTATATTTCAAGTGCTCCACCGATAGTAGTTATGTTGCTCAATCCATCAATTTCAGTAAATAGGTCATTCATTCCCACCAATAAATCCCCTCCAATTGATGTAATACCGGACAAACCGTTCAAATTTTCTAGTTGATCGTTGTTATAAATTGCAAGATAATTGCCCAAGGTTTCCAAAGAACTCAATGCATCCAAATTGGTAATATCCGAGATGATTCCAGTATTATCACCGATTGTCAAACTCCCTGTGATTTCCAGGAAATTATTGGAACCAAAATCATCAACCTCTTGTTGGGTCAACAAAACAACATCTCCATCGTAAACTGTACTAACCTCTAACGTTGTAAAGGAGATTTCTTGACCATAAGAAGTCCCTGCAGCATTAGTAGCATATGCCCTTACATAATATTGTGTATCAGGCACCAATTCCATCATGGTTATCTCATATTCACCCAATCCTGCACCTTTGGCCACATTGCTATCATCAACGGTAGGATTCGGATCAGTACTCCAACAAATACCCCTAACCGTAACTTCAGCACCGCCATTTGCAGTAACTTCTCCTCCACTAATTGCCGAGATTTGACCTAATTCAGTCACTTCTTTAGTGGTTAAGGATGCTAATTCCGGGTTTGTTGTAAATGTAATTTCATCGCCATACGAAACCCCCTCAGAATTCACCACATAAGCTCTAACAAAATACGCTGTATTAGGCGACAGTCCACTTAATTCACTAACAAACTCATCCGAACCTTGTCCATCTTCAGTTATATCGTCTTCTATCGTTGGATTGGCATTTGTGCCCCAACATATACCTTTGGAAATAATATCAGTCCCACCATCATCAGAAATAACACCTCCACTTATCGCAGAACTCTCAGTTATATCGGTCACTTCTTTGGTAGAGAGAACTGCCAAAGACATGTTGGTGGTAAAGGTCATTTCATTTCCATAAGCAACTCCTTTAGAATTGGTTGCGTATGCCCTAAAGTAATATTGCGTCGCCCTATCGAGACCAGATAAAGTGGCACTAAACCCACCTTCACCTGTTCCATTGGTGGTTTTATTTCCAGAAATAGTAGGGTTTGGGGTTAGGCCCCAAGCAATACCTCTTGCCGTAACTGTTCCTCCACCATCATTCGTGACGTCACCTCCTACCTCGACAGAAGTGCTAGTAATGGAACTGGCGGTGATCGTACTTATAGATGGTAAGTTTATTTCAATTGATTCCTCGCCATTGTCAGAATCACCACTACAAGAAAATAAAAGAAATAGCGCAAAAACGGAAAGTATAACTTTTCTGAGCATAGTATAAGTAAGGTTAAATATTATACAAGTATAAACAACCTTTGTCAGAAAAAGGCCTCGTTTTAGATAAATAATAAAATCTTTTTACTACCTACTATAATTCGGACTTTCTTTGGTAATGGTCACATTATGTGGGTGACTTTCGTGTATTCCGCTCGCAGTAATTTTCACAAACCGGGCGTTGTTCTTCAATGCTTCGATATTCCCTGCACCACAATACCCCATGCCTGCACGTAGACCGCCAATAAATTGGTGCATACTTTCCACCAATTCGCCTTTGTAAGGCACACGACCTACAATACCTTCTGGAACCAACTTTTTGATATCATCCTCAACATCTTGGAAATAGCGGTCCTTACTTCCTTTTTTCATAGCTTCTACAGAACCCATTCCACGATAGGACTTAAACTTACGGCCTTCATAAATAATGGTCTCTCCTGGAGATTCCTTGGTACCGGCCAACAACGACCCTAACATTACGGTATCGGCTCCGGCGGCCAATGCTTTTGGGATGTCACCTGTATATCGGATTCCTCCATCAGCAATTACAGGAACACCGGTTCCTTTTAAAGCAGCAGACACTTCTAAAACAGCGGAAAACTGTGGGAATCCAACCCCGGCCACAACACGTGTGGTGCAAATGGAGCCAGGCCCAATACCCACCTTAACAGCATCGGCACCGGCCTCTACCAGATACTTTGCAGCTTCTGCGGTAGCAATATTACCTACTACTACTTCCAATTCTGGAAATGATTTCTTTACTTCTTTTAAAACACCTACGACGCCTTTGGTGTGACCGTGGGCTGTATCAATAATAATGGCATCCACACCTGCTTTGACCAAAGCGCCTGCGCGATCAACGGCGTCGGCGGTAACTCCGATGGCCGCAGCTACCCGTAAACGTCCATATTGGTCTTTATTTGCAATAGGTTTTTGGGTAAGTTTGGTAATATCCCTGAAGGTAATCAAACCAACTAGTTCGTCCTTATCGTTGATTACTGGTAGCTTTTCAATCTTATTTTCTTGTAGGATCACCTCAGCCTGCTGCAAAGAAGTACCTTCTCCAACTGTCACTAAATTTTCCGATGTCATTACATCCGCTATCGGTCTATCATCATTCTTTTCAAAACGAAGGTCACGATTGGTAACTATCCCGATCAACTTGTTTTTATCATCCACAATGGGAATCCCTCCGATACTATGCTCCCTCATGTTAGCCTTGGCATCACGCACAACAGATTCTAATGGAAGGGTCACAGGGTCCATGATCATTCCACTCTCGGCACGTTTTACTTTTCTTACCTTGAGCGCCTGCTGTTCAATCGTCATGTTTTTATGAAGAACACCAATACCTCCCTCCCTTGCCATGGCAATAGCCATACGGGATTCGGTTACCGTATCCATGGCCGCAGAAACAATGGGCACATTGATAGTAATGTTCTTGGTAAATTTTGACTGGATGTTTACTTCTCGGGGAAGTACTTCGGAGTATGCTGGCACAAGAAGGACGTCGTCGTATGTAAGTCCTTCTCCAACAATTTTGTTTTGGTGAGCTTCCATTGCAATTACGGATTAATTGCGTGCAAATATACCACTAATTTATTTGAATACCACGTTGTGCCAATATCACATTTTGGAACCTGTCAGAAATTTTAATTATTTATTTAGAATCATTCTATATAATTATTATCTTTATGACTCAAATCTTTTTTATGTGCAGATTTTTGAATGTAATGGGAAGGTCTAAAAATGGGGTGTTAACATTCTGTAATCGAACCAAATTATTTCAATTGATATACAACAACCTCTGTTTTGAGCTCTATGAATGGGAACTAGTAGCTTTGAAGGAGTATATAGAGCAATTGGATATTCCTTATTGGGAGAATCAACTAAAGAATTGGGGCCAGCAACGTAAAATCCCGATTTCTGTCGGAAAAAAGCACTTTATCATTTTAGTGGACAAAGAAGAGATAGTAGAACTATTGAGCTTGCTCCGTTTTGAAAAACAAAAGGCAAAACTTCTGTCCCATGATGAAATCGACTATCAATTCATCGAAAATTAACCTTATGAAGGTTGTTGTGATTTCTTAGGAACAAAACACTGCCATAGTACCAAGCAAGCTGAACCTATGTACGCAGCCGTCATTAAAATTCCAGAAAATACCACAATATATTTAAACCAACTTATCCCCGACCACATTATATAAATACCCCCAAAGGTCAAGATAATAGAGAGAAAAGGTTCAATGGTTAAAAAGAGTTTTAGCTTTTTGGGCGCTTTTGTTGTCCAGACCAATCCGCCGAGTAGAAAAAAAATAAAAGACATGGAGAGCACATGTGTATGGATTACGGTCAGCATTTCACGTTCTCCTTTTTTAAATTTCATTACTTCGGCCCCCTCATCATCTTCATTGCCCAAATAGTTTTTCTCAATTCCTGCTGGAGTGGTCGATTCAGTTTCTTGAATAAAGAGCAATCCCGTAAAATATCCCACCGAGAGAACAAACACAAAAGCTGCGATAAAAAGTCTGATCTCTTTAGGAAGCGATCCCAATACCCCGTCGTATTCCATTACAGCTTTCCTTTTTGCTGAAGAATACCTATCGTGGCAAGTAAGTTATCCATGGACTTGGTCATGGAGTTGACAGAAATGGTAGCCCCCGAAATAACATCTATATTTGTTTTTACACTTACATGATCGCCTCCCGTTTTCCCCAAGAATTGTTTTAGCCACCTTTTGCTTCCAATTTCGCCCCCATAATCTTCCCGATAAATCAAAACTTTTGTATTGATAATCTTCACATTTTTATCAAATACTACCAAATAATCAAATTTAGCTGTCTTACTTGGTGCTTGATCCGTAAAAGCATATCCCAAAAGCGTGGAGGAATTCTGCATAATACGAAATAGGTTTTTACCAGAAATTCTGATAGGGAGTTCTTCATTCAAACCATGGGGAACTTGAACGGGTTCCATGGTAAAATCCGATACTTCAAAAGTTTTTTCCACTTCTTTCAACACTCTTTTGTTAACCTCCTTCGGGATTGAAAAACCAAAAAGGAAGAACAAGGCGATAAAAAGAGTATAGGATTTAAGCCATTTCATAATTCAAATATATTAATTTAGACTCGTTACTAATAAAACTGATGAACAAACCGGTCATTATTAGAACCACACACCTATTCCAAAATTCAAACGATCTGTAACATCACCATCCTCTTCAGCATTGCTTCTAAATTGGTAGTCTCCCTTTACAACTACACCAGGGGCGATGTGATAGGTCAGACCAGTGGTGACATCTGTACGGTCGTAAGCCTTATTTTCAATTAAAGTACCCGCAACATCGGCATGGGTGTTGTATGTTTCATATCGAGCAAAGGCAAAAAGCTTTTGTCTATTCCCTGCAGGAAGAACGTTATAGGCTCCTTCTAAGTACCAACCCTGCAAAGCACTGCCCAAGTTACTATTGGTAAGCGCATTGTATTCCTCTGTATCTGAAAGTGAAGCATGAATGAATTGTCCTCTTGCCGTAAATTTTTGGTACGCGTATCGAGCATCCAACCCGAACATGGCCAATCCAATATCCGCGCCATCAAATTCCTGTACGTCGTCCTCGGCCTGAGTACGACCAAAATAAGTAGAAAAGCCTAACCTAAGCCCAGGAATCCCATAGTAATCCAACTTGGTTGAAAGGTTAGGAGTATTAATGGTTGATTGTATTCCTTTTTGTCGACCGCCTCTAAGACCACTGGAACCACCCAACAAGCCACTTACACCACCATTTCCATCAGCTTCAGTAGATTTAAAACCATTAAAAATGTATGCTTGGTACCCCAGTGAAATGGAATTAAACCTGCCTGTTACCCCTACACCCAACTCACGCCAAGTTGTGGGGACAATTACATTATCCAATGTTGGTCGTTCTGTACCATTAAAGGTCGTAGGCTCATGGAACTCATTTATAATTCCCATAGGGACCAACATTAAACCTCCACGAATATTAAGATTGGGAGCTGCATTATAATTAACAAAGGCCTGCTCCACAAAAACTTCTTCCACATGCTCAAATTCAACCTCGGTAACAAACTGGGTACGGTCATCGAACCTATATCCAAAAAGCAGTACCAACCGCTGTACATCCAACTCTCCATTTTGTCCATTGGGCTGATTGTACAACATTTCGCCATAAGCTCCAACGGTTACCGCCGATGCATAATTACCTGACAACAAACGTTGAGCAGCATTAATTTGTTTTTGAGGGTCCAATTGAATGGAATCCGTCTGGGTTTGAGAAAATGCCAATGATGATATTAAAGCAGCACAAAGGATAAGTGATTTTTTCATGATAGTTTATTAAAAATGCGCAGCAAATATATTTTCACCAGTTCTTCAATCCAAATTTATTTAGACTTAATTTAAATAATTTTCAGCTTTTAACACTAAAGTTGAATTTTGTTCAATAAAAACTAGTGATATACGGAAAAAAGGTCGGTAGCCTTATTGAAAGCTGCTTCAAAAACCATCCAATTGACACCGGTATCGGCTTTTTCTGTAGTAAAATAGGAAAGCATTTTCTCTGTGGGCATATTGCCGGTAAGTTCATCTTTGGCCATAGGGCAACCGCCAAAACCCTGTATGGCACCATCAAAACGGCGGCAACCTGCCTTATATGCAGCATCCACTTTTTCATGCCATTTAGATGGAGTTGTATGCAAATGAGCCCCAAATTCGATTTCTGGATACTTTGGAATAAGGTTGGAAAACAGATACTCTATTACCTCTGGAGTGGAGCTTCCTATAGTATCTGAAAGTGATAAAATTCTAGTTCCCATTTTGGCCAGCTTTTCGGTCCACTTCCCAACTATTTCTACATCCCAAGGATCTCCATAAGGGTTTCCAAACCCCATGGAAATGTAGGTAACCACTTCCTTGCCATGAGCATCGGCCAGTTCCAAAATCCCCTTGAGTGTCTCCACGGATTGGTCAATGGTCTTATGCGTATTCCGCATCTGAAAGTTTTCCGAAATCGAAAAAGGAAAGCCCAAATAATCAATCGCCTCATGCTTGCATGCATCTTGCGCGCCCCGAACGTTAGCTACTATGGCCAAAAGTTTACTTTGGGTTCGGGATAGGTCCAACCGCGCCAGAACCTCTGCGGTATCCTGCATCTGTGGAATGGCCTTTGGCGACACAAAACTACCAAAATCAATGGTATCAAAACCACAGCCCAACAAGGCTTGGATATACTTTGCCTTTTCATCGGTTGGGATAAAAGTTTTTATCCCTTGCATGGCGTCCCTAGGACATTCTATGAGTTTTACTTTTGACATAGGCGTCCGTAAAAATAGCACTTATTTATCCGATAGAAATAGATAAACAGCAATCCCTACAAAAACAACAATCTGCACCCATTTTAGATAAACTCCTGCTTTTTTATGACTGGTCAGATATTTAGAAATCTTTCCTGCCAGTATAGCAATTGCGCCAAAAACGATGAGAGCGGAAAGCATAAAAAGTAAGCCCAATGTGTAAAATTGAATTAAGGTATTGAGTTTCTCGCTGAACAAAAAACCTGGAAAAAAAGCCAAAAAGAAGATAGTGACCTTGGGGTTGAGCACATTCATGGTAAAACCCGTCCAAAAAAGCTTCTTTGGTGTTTTTGCTGGTTTGTTCTCCTTATTCAAAAGTATCGAAGCATCACTACGATATACCTGATACGCCAAATATAAAAGATACATAGCTCCAAAAAGCTTGATGGCAAAAAATAGCGAGTCGCTCCGTTTGATGATTTCCGAAACCCCAAATGCAAGCAGGGTCGTATGAACCAAACAGCCAGAAACCAAACCAAAAACTGTGGCCAATCCATATTTTGTACCATTACTGATACTCTGGGTCAGCACAAAAATATTATCTGGTCCCGGCGAAATCGCCAAGGCAAGTGAAGACACGAAAAAACCAATCAATATGGGATAATTAATGGTTTCTAGAAATAAGAATAAGCTATGCATATATTTTAGCCCATTTTCTCCAAAATGGCCTTGTTGATTTTCTTGATAAGTGCGGGGCCCTCGTAAATAAACCCGGTGTAAAGTTGTACCAAATCGGCTCCCGCCTCTAATTTTTCCAAAGCATCCTCTGGAGAATGTATACCTCCCACTCCGATAATTGGAAATGCCTTTTTACTATTTTCAGCTAAAAATCGAATCACTTCGGTACTTCTTTTGGTCAAAGGTTTTCCACTGAGACCACCTTTCTCTTCGGATAAAATCAAATGAGATTTTAACCCTTTTCTTTCTATGGTCGTATTTGCGGCAATCACACCGTCAATTTTTGTGTCGGCAACGATCTCGATAATGTCCAGCAATTGATCATCGGTTAAATCTGGAGCAATCTTTAATAAAATTGGCTTTTCCTTGAGATTGAAACTTTTTGCCAATTTACTATTTTGACTTTTTAGTTTTTTTAGCAATTTGGTCAAAGGTTCCCTATCCTGAAGCTCTCGAAGTCCTGGCGTGTTGGGCGAACTTACATTGACCACAAAGTAATCCACATGCTCAAAGAGTGCCTCAAAACAAATCAGATAATCCTTGATGGCATCTTTGTTAGGAGTAACCTTGTTCTTGCCAATATTTCCCCCGACAATAACCCGATGTTTTTTCTTTAACTGTTCCACCGCCTCAAAAACACCTTTATTGTTAAAACCCATCCGGTTGATAATGGCCTTGTCCTGTTTTAATCGGAACAATCGTTTTTTGGGATTTCCCGGTTGGGGTTTTGGTGTTACGGTACCAATTTCCACAAATCCAAAACCAAAGTCGGAGAGCTCATTGTAGAGCTTGGCATTTTTGTCAAAACCTGCGGCAAGTCCCACAGGGTTTTTAAACTTCACCCCAAAAACCTCACGCTCCAATTTTGGGTTGTTCAAGATAAATGCTTTCCTAAAAAGACCGCTTAAACCCAATCTTGAAAAAAACTTTATGGTCCAAAAAGAAAAGTGGTGCACGGCTTCTGGATCGAACAAGAAAAGTACCGGGCGAATAAGAATTTTATACATTCAAAAATGGATTTTGGACAAAAATAACAACTCTTAAAACAGTTCTTAACAATTCGGTCAATTTTCGTCAACAGACCTATTAATGTGGATAGGACGCAAGGTCAATTGACGGCATAATTTTAAATACCTTTCATATTGGGTCGGGTTAAAGCTTTTTAGCAGCCTTTTATCCATCATAAGGATATTTTTTGCCATGCTATCAATATAAGATTGGTATTTTTTCGACACCTCTAGCAACACTTCAGGGGAACTTTCCTCGTTCTGTTTCATCAGGTATTCTGCCTTATCTTTAAAAATTTCGTTTCTGACTTTTAGTTCCGCACTCCAATTTTTCAGATTCTCTTTCTGTTCTTCTGTCAATTCAAAAACCTTGGTAATGGTTTCATTATCTCGTCCGCCTACACCCAAAATGCAATTCATTTGGGAGTACCCACCATACCCTGATATCAAAAAAATAAAAAATATTGCCGCTTTCAATTGAGGTTGTAATTAATGGTTTCCGAAAGATACTTATTAAAGCCTTTTATTTATAAAATTAAGGTTGAATAAGCATTATTTTTGACAAAACGAATCACATGGAAAAATTACTGCCCCGATTTTTGGAATATGTGACTACGGATACGCAGAGCGACCCTTATTCCAAAACCACACCTAGTACGGAAAAGCAATGGGACTTGGCCAAGAAATTGGTAATGGAGCTCCATCAGATTGGTATGCAAGAGGTCTCGATAGACGAGAATGCCTATATAATGGCGACTTTGCCAAGCAATTTGGAAAAAAAGGTGCCTATTATTGGTTTTGTTTCCCATTTTGACACATCTCCTGATTTTTCCGGTAAAAATGTGAAGCCACAGATCATTGAAAATTACGATGGGAAAGATATTGTGCTGAACAAGTTGAAAAACATTGTCCTCTCTCCCGATTATTTTGAAGATCTAAAAGCTTACGAAGGCCAAACGTTGATCACTACGGACGGAACAACTTTATTGGGCGCCGATGATAAAGCCGGTATTGCGGAAATTATCACGGCCATGGAATACCTCATCAACCATCCCGAAATTAAGCATGGGAAAATACGGATTGCCTTTACTCCAGATGAAGAAATAGGTCGCGGGGCTCATAAATTTGATGTGGAAAAGTTTGGTGCCGAGTGGGCCTACACCATAGATGGTAGCCAAGTGGGCGAACTGGAATATGAAAATTTTAATGCGGCCAAGGCCACAATCACCATAACCGGGAAAAGTGTGCACCCGGGCTATGCCAAAAACAAAATGGTAAACGCAATTGGAATTGCCAACGACTTTTTGACCCACCTGCCCCCTAGCGAGATTCCCGAACACACAACGGGAAGGGAAGGTTTTTTCCATGTACACAAAATAAAGGGCGAAATTGAAAAGGCGGAGATAGAACTCATCATCCGCGACCACGATGCGGTGCATTTTCAGGCCAGAAAGGATTTATTGAACGATATCAAGGAAAAACTCAACAAAAAACATGGGGAGTACGTCAGCTTGACCATTGAGGACCAGTATAAAAACATGCGGGAAAAGGTGGAACCCATGTACCATATTGTGGAGATTGCAGAAGAGGCCATGAAATCCCTTCAAATCGAACCTATTATAAAACCGATTAGAGGCGGAACGGACGGTTCGCAATTAAGTTTTATGGGCTTGCCCTGCCCCAATATTTTCGCCGGGGGACACAATTTCCACGGCAAATACGAGTATGTTCCTTTGGAAAGTATGGAGAAAGCGACGAAGGTTATCGTGAAAATTTGCGAACTTACGGCTAGTCAAATTAAGTAGTTGTGGAAAAATCCGAAAAAATAGAGGCTTATTATGAAAATGAACATCCGTTTATGGAGGGAATTTCTAACCTAAGAGAAATTGCCCTAAAAACCGAAGCCGAAGAGGATTTTAAATGGAGTATTCCCGTATATACTTTAAATAACAAAAATGTATTCGGCATTTGTAAGTTCAAGAGCCATTTTGGGGTATGGTTTTTTAACGGTGTGTTTTTAAAAGACCCGAAAAAAGTGCTGGAAAATGCCCAAGAGGGCAAAACCAAAGGCATGCGGCATTGGAAGTTTCAAAGTTTGGACGAAGTAGACGAGAAAGTAGTATTGGCCTACATGCAAGAAGCCTTGGACAACCAGAAAAAGGGATTGGAGATTAAAGCCGAGAAAAACAAAAAGGTTGCCATTCCAGAACCATTGCAATCTGCATTTAAAAAGGATTCCCAATTAATGACTGCTTTTGAAAAATTCACTCCTTACAAACAAAAAGAGTTCAGCGAGTACATTGCGGAGGCCAAACAAGAGAAAACCAAACTACGAAGATTGGAGAAAATCCTTCCTATAATCAAACAAGGTATTGGTTTGAATGATGCCTATCGATAGGTTCAAGAATGCGTTAATTTATAAGCAGCATTCATCAATTAACAGTGGAATTTCCAATTTTTTATCTTTAACTTCACTTATCGGTCGATATAATTCATTTAAAAACGAATCATATCGTTAAACGTTGTGGTGCATTTGATGAAGAAACTAATTTTAATCATACCAATATTTATAATAGTAGGAACTCTATTTCTATTCTTATTTGACCCAGCTTTTGAGCGAACAATGAGATTCGAGAACCATAAAGTGGAATATGATTGGTATGTATTCAATAATGCTTATTGCAGTTATAGGACTCACGACCATTGTGCGGATAATGAATTTAACAAATACAATGCGGAGATTGAATTATTAAATAAATTATGCGAATCTTATAATGGAAAGAAAACGATTGAAAACAGACTAATCGAAGCAGTAAATCAATTGCCAATGTCAAAACGAATTTATTCTGAATTGACTAAATCATCGGAATTACAAGTAGACTCAATAATAAAATATCGGAATGAAATATTCCAAAAAATGTGGATTGATTAAAACATCATTCGTAGCAATCTAAAATGGAAAAACTAATTATAGAAACGGAATCATATTTATCAAGCGGAAAAGAAAATGAACGCTTCTTCCCTTTCTTGGAATTAGAATTCAACGAAATCGTGATTTATGAAAATGATATTCCCAAATACTATTTAAGTTTTTCGGATGACTTAAAAACCGCAAATGGAATTGAAAATTGGATTATGGCTGATTTGGAAAAAAATGGCCATAACTTAAGAAAGCTGATTATCGAGTTAGGAAATAGCCTGAATTTAAAATGGGATATTTTTTCATCCAAAACAGGAATGGAACTTGAAAATAGTTATCAAACTGAAAAAATTGAATTAGAAATACTGACTGACAAAACAATTGAGAAAATAAAAACGACACCACAACACCGTGTATAGCTCATTGCGGCTGAATTCCTAATCGGAATTCATTGCAATTTGCTATCTTTCGGTTACGACGGAAAATCATAGCTGATTTTCCGCAACGAGCCATACACAAAACCGATAAGTGCAATCCCAAAAACTACCCTCTTTCTTTTTGGAAACACAACCTACCCTATCTTAGGAAACTCCCATCCATTATGGTATTCGTTCATCAATAAGGCATCAGCTTTGGAATGGTTGAACTTTTTATTTTCCGCATCCCAGAATAGGCGTTCCCCCGTTTTGTAAGCAACATTGCCCAAATGACTCACCATGGCGGCATCGTAACCTACTTTAATTGGAGCCTTGAGTATAGATTTATCCCTTGTTTTTACCGCTTCCAAAAAGTTTTGTGTATGCAATCCCAAACCTTGTCCTATACCTTCTTGCAAGGGTACAGCTTCTATTTTTGGCCCTAAATCCTGGCTCCAATGTGGGCGGTCGTGCTCTGGAATCACTTCCCAACCACCACGGTCCAGTACCAAGGTCCCGTTGTTTCCAATAAAGGCAATGCCATGGTTTCGCCCATAGTTACCACCATCAATTCCCGTAGCGTGTTCCCAGAGTAGGGAAAATTCACCAAAGTCATATACGGTCTGCAAAGTATCCGGGGTTTCTGCTGCATCATTAGGGTAGGCAAACTTTCCTCCCATGGCCATTACGGATTTTGGTGTGGAGGCTTTCATTCCAAAAAGAGCATAATCAATCAAATGAACACCCCAATCCGTCATTAATCCACCGGCATAGTCCCAGAACCATCTAAAATTAAAATGAAACCTGTTTTTATTGAATGGCCTGCTTTCCGCAGGGCCCAACCACATATCGTAATCCACACCTGCTGGCACAGCACTGTTGGGAACCACTGGCACGGATTGCATCCACCCTTGGTAAGCCCATGCTTTTACCAAACGTATTTGCCCCAGTTTACCAGAATGTACATAGTTGATGGCATTCACAAAATGGGGTTCGCTTCGCTGCCATTGGCCAATTTGCACCATCCTATCGCTTGCGTTCACTTTGGCGAGCATAGCATCGCTCTCAGCAACAGAATTGGCTATGGGTTTTTCACAATACACATCTTTGTCCGCATCAATGGCGTCGGTGAGTTGCAAACAATGCCAATGGTCCGGTGTACCAATGATGGCAATATCAATATCCTTATCCTCCAGAAGTTTTCGGTAATCTGAATACCACTTTGGTTTTTTGATGCCTCCCTTTTCCAGTTCGGCTGTTTTTTCGCGAAGTACATTTTCATCAACATCGCAAAGGGCTACTACCTCCACCTCGCTATTTTGTAACATAGAGCTTAAATCAGAAAAGCCCATACCATTGCAACCAATAAGACCAACCTGTATTTTATCGTTAGGACTTATGTTTTTACGAATCGATGCCAATAATTCGGTCGGAAACACCATTGATGCTCCCAAGCCTGCCACATACAATCCACCACGTTTTACAAATTGTCTTCTTGTTCCCATATTTTTTCAAATTTGGAATAAGATACAAAAAAACGTCCCTTGAAATTTAACTTCCAAGGGACGTCTTAATTATCTGTATGTTATTTTCGCTTACTTTTTTTCAGCGGGAGCATTCATCTTTTTGCTCATTTCCATGGAAATGGCGGAGCGGTCAAACTTTAAACGGCCGGCCATGGTTTCGATAACACAAGAGAAATCCTTGTCGTTCAATTCCACGATCTTTCCGTGAAGACCACTTTTGGTGATGATTTTATCACCCTTTTTTAATTCTGAAGCGAATTTTTTCTCATCCTTCTGACGTTTAACTTGCGGGCGAATCATAAAAAAGTACGCCACGGCGAAAATCAATATCAGCGGTAAAAATTGTCCTATGTTTTCCATTTAGGTATTTTGATTATTTAACAGGACCTGCTGGTACTGCTTCTGGTGCTTGTACAAATGCTTTGATTCTCAAAATTTCGGAACCTTTGGCAGTATTTGCAGTTACCGTGATAGTTTTGGTAACCTGGTTTTGACCAGAACCGTTGAACTTCACCATCAACTCACCTTTTTCTCCTGGTGCGATAGGATCTTTGGGAGGGTTTGGCACTGTACAACCACAGCTGCTCTTTGCGTTTGTAATGATAAGCGGGGCATTACCAGTATTAGTAAAGGTAAATACAGTTTCTTGTGGGGTTCCCCTTTGGATAGTACCGAAATCGTGTTCAACTTTCTCGAAGGACATTACAGGAACCATCTTGTCTGCTTCATCTCTATCCACAGCACTTTCAACATTGTCAGCAACTATTTTTTTAGATGCTTTGTCTTTACATGATACACCCATCAAGGCCACTACCATGATCAAACTAAAAATTGTCGTTATTCTTTTCATGATTAAAATTTGTTTTCCCAAAATTAAGCAAATATTGTTTATTGTAAACCCCTGCCTATTTTTTGGAGTCTACCGTCTGATTTATACTCTTTTGCGAGCTTGTCCAACACACCATTGATAAAAATGCTACTCTTGGGGGTTGAATATTCTTTGGCTATCTCCAAATATTCGTTAAGGGTTACTTTTTCTGGAATGGACGAAAAGTTGAGCAATTCGCAGATGGCCATTTTTAAAATGATGGAATCTATCTCCGCAATACGGTCGTTGTCCCAATTGGGCGTCTTTCCTTCAATTTCCTTCTCCCATTTGGCATCATTGAGCAAGGTCTTGGTCAAAAGTTCGTTGGCAAAATCCATATCCTCCTGATCTTTTAAGAGAGAGGGTAAAAAGAAACGGTCTCCAGAATCTGGTTTGGCTTTCTTCAATCGTTTCACCAAAAATGTATTTACAATAGGAAAATCATCTACCCAGGTAAGTTTATCGTCTTCAAAGTAATCATATATTTTTTCGTTGGGCGCTATAATTTCCTTGAAAAGTTGGATAACCATATTGCGGTCGTTCGTGTAACTGTCTTCCCCATTGGACATATATTCTTTATAAATATCACTGGAAATTACCGCCTTGTAAATAATCTTTACATACTCATCGTTCATGTACCAGTTGTCCAGTTTTCGATTGGAGAGCTCGTTTTTCAAGACCTCGTTGTTCACCAATTGCAACAGCAATCGGTTTTTCACAAACTTTTCAGGATTGGGGTATTTGTCTTCTTCGGTGGCCACATATTTTTTGGAAGCGTGGCTCGTATGTTTTTCCGCTAAGCGATGGAGTTCGGCCAAGAGGCTCAAAATCAAAAGGTATAGAACGTACATATTTTCTATACTGACTCGCAGGAACTTCTCTTGCTTTTGCAAAGAATCGTCCTTGGATTGCACCAATGCATAAATACACTGCATTACTTTTACTCTAATGTGCCTTCTGGTAAGCATGTTTAAGAACTTTTAAAGTCATTGTTTGGCTTTCACTCCGCAAAAGTAATCTTATATTTGAATCTTACCTACCAAAGTTGTTTTCTTATCAGTTTTATAACATTTACTTTGTGTGGTATGATATATATTTGCGGGATTATCCACCGATTTCGACGCTAAAAAAACCACCTCTCCCTGGAATGAAGGAACTAAAACACCTAAATAAATACTTTAAAAAATATTGGCTCAAACTATTTTTGGGGGTATTGATCACCATTATTGCCCGTGTTTTTTCCTTGA
Organism: Flagellimonas lutimaris; assembly: GCF_051494225.1. Taxonomy (GTDB): domain Bacteria; phylum Bacteroidota; class Bacteroidia; order Flavobacteriales; family Flavobacteriaceae; genus Flagellimonas; species Flagellimonas lutimaris_A. The sequence goes on from NZ_JBNPYE010000003.1 coordinate 182,629, forward strand.
TCATGCCCTCGTATGTGAACAAATCCATACAGGCTGTCGAGGATTTTACATCAAACGTTATTAGCCTTTCTGATGCCAAGGGAATGTTACTTCAGTACATTTTAATTATTGTTGGGGCAGCCATTCTTTCAGGACTGTTCACTTTTTTGATGAGACAGACCATCATTAACGTGTCCCGCTATATTGAGTACGATTTAAAAAATGAGGTTTTTGACCATTACCAATCGCTCAGCCTTAATTTTTACAAAAAAAACAGGATCGGTGATTTAATGAACCGAATCAGTGAGGATGTAAACCAAGTTCGCTTATATGGCGGCCCTGCGATTATGTACGGTATTCAAACCTTGACCCTTTTTGTGTGCCTGATTCCATTAATGTTTATAAAGGCCCCTACCCTAGCCGCATATACCTTGTTGCCACTTCCCATTTTATCGGTCTTGATTTATCAGATCAGTAAGATCATTCATAAAAGAAGTACCAAGGTGCAGGAATACCTGTCTACCCTTTCCACCTTTACCCAAGAATCTTTTTCTGGAATTTCGGTGATCAAAGCGTATAGCATTGAACCAAGGATAAATACAGAGTTACGGGATCTGGCACAAGAAGGAAAGGACACCAGCATGTCCTTGGCCAAAGTGAATGCCTGGTTCTTCCCGTTAATGATTTTATTGATCGGTATCAGTAATGTCTTTGTGATTTACATCGGTGGACGGCAATACATCAATGGGGAAATTGAGACCATTGGGATTATTGCAGAATTCATTCTTTATGTAAATATGCTTACATGGCCCGTAGCTGTTGTGGGCTGGCTTACTTCGATTGTTCAACGAGCGGAGGCTTCACAAAAGCGTATCAACGAGTTTTTGAAGGAGGAACCGTCCATCCAAAACAAAGTTGAAACGGCAACCCCCATTAATGGGGATATTGAGTTCAAAAATGTGACGTTTACTTATGAAGACACGGACATAACCGCCTTAAACAACGTTTCCTTTACCATAAAAGCAGGACAAACTGTTGCCATTTTAGGAAAAACAGGGGCAGGGAAATCCACCATATTGGATTTGGTGGCACGGTTATACGACACTACCACTGGTGAGGTTTTAGTTGACGGAGTTCCCGTACAACAACTTAACCTGGATAGTTTAAGGAGCTCTATTGGTGCAGTACCTCAGGATGCTTTCCTATTTTCGGACACCATAGAAAACAATATTAGGTTTGGTAATGAAAATGCCACGCATGATGATATTGTGGAAGTGGCCAAAAAAGCGGTGGTCCATAAAAACATTGAAGGCTTTGCCAAAAAGTACGATACCATTTTGGGAGAACGTGGCATTACCCTAAGTGGAGGTCAGAAACAAAGAGTTTCCATTGCCCGTGCACTTTTAAAAGACCCAAAAATCTATCTCTTTGATGATTGTCTATCTGCCGTGGATACGGAAACAGAAGAAGAAATCCTCAACAATTTAAAAAGGGTTTCCGAAAGCAAAACAACGCTCATAGTGAGCCATAGAGTGTCATCTGCCAAGAATGCGGACAAAATCATTGTTCTCGACAATGGAAAAATCATCCAAGAAGGTACCCACGAAGAATTAAACAATACGGACGGGTATTATAAAAAACTCTACATCGACCAACTCTCTGGTAAAGAATCATAAAAAAGTTGCTGAATTAGCTTTTTTTTTACATTTTTGGTAACATAATTCAACATAGTACTAAATACACTATACCATATGGGCCAGAAAGATACAATGGATCAGGAAGAGATTTATTCGAAAGTCTTAAGAGCAGGGAGAAGAACCTACTTTTTTGATGTAAGAAGCACAAAGGCCGGAGATTACTACCTAACCATCACAGAAAGTAAAAAGTTTACTCACGATGATGGTTCTTTCCACTACAAAAAGCACAAAATTTACCTTTATAAAGAAGATTTTAGTGCTTTCCGTGAGATTATGGAAGAAATGATGGATTACATTATTGATGAAAAAGGAACAGAAGTTATCTCCGAACGCCATCAAAAAGATTTTAAAAAGGAAGAAGATAGTTTTAGTGAAAATGGTTCCGCATCTGGAGGCAATTTTACAGATGTTAGTTTTGACGATATTTAACTAAAAGAAATCCTTTAAAAATTAAACGACCTGTATTTTTTGCAGGTCGTTTTTTTATTTTTACCATATGCTTAAAAGCAACACAGAAAATTAAATGCCATGGCAAGGACACCGAGCAATATGCTGCCTTTGGGCACCAAGGCACCAGAATTTGAACTTTTGGACACTGTTTCCGACAAAACGCTCTCTTTGGATAAAATAAAAGGGGATAAAGGGACGGTAATCATGTTTATTTGCAACCATTGCCCCTTTGTGATTCATGTGAACCCAAAGATCGTTACCTTGGCAAAGGAATATCAAGAAAAAGGTATAGCCTTTGTTGCCATTTCCAGTAACGATGTAGAAAATTATCCGCAAGATTCCCCGCATTTGATGAAGGAAAAGGCCATGGAAGAAGACTATAGCTTTCCTTACTTATATGACGAAACTCAAGAGGTAGCCAAATCCTATGATGCTGCCTGCACTCCGGATTTCTACCTTTTTGATAGTGATATGAGCTTGGTTTACCGTGGGCAACTGGACGACTCCAGACCAGGCAATGGAGTCCCCCTCACAGGTACTGACTTGAAAAATGCCATGGATGCAGTTATCGATGGTAAAGAAGTTGATTCCGACCAAAAACCAAGTCTGGGCTGTAACATTAAATGGATAAACAACTAGCACACCGAAGAATGAACCCTGCTATTCTAAAAAACACCATAACACTCGTACCCGTTACCGAAAAAAACCTCGAAAAGTATGTGGACGTTGGTGTAAAGTCCTATTGTGAACATTACCTTCATTTATGGGAGAACGAAGACCCAACACCCTACATTTCGCATGGTCTTACCAAAGAAGTTGTGGAACGTGAACTAAAGGATTCAAATGCAATCAACTATTTGGTCAACTTGAACGAGGAAACGGCTGGCATCCTTAAACTGGTAAAAAATTGCGGGATTGACGAAATCTCGGAAGCCGATGCGTTAAAAGCCGAAAAAATCTATTTGCTTAAGGAACATTCCGGTAAAGGTATTGGCAAACAAATACTTCAATTTATTGAAGAGACGGCAAGGGGTTTAAACAAGAAAATTGTTTGGTTGGATGCCATGCAAAAAGGGAAACCCGTTCATTTCTATCAAAAAAATGGATATACGATTAAAAGAGAGAGCGAAGTAGTACTGCCCCGCGTAAAAACTAGTGAAAAGGCCATGTGGATTTTAACCAAAACCCTTTAGATTACCAGCCCTTGCGTTTAATCAAGTTTTGGATGTGTGCATAATGGTGGTTGCTGTGCCAAGCATAACGGCCTATATTTTCTTCCAAAGTAGATTCTTGGTTCCCATCGGGATGGATAAAAGTTCGCTTTAGATCATCCGACGACAGCCCTTTCAACAAATAAACCAACTTAGCATGAATGGCACTTAAGTGATTCAACGACATTTGAATGGGTGCAGTGCGTGTATCAAACAATTCCGCCCACGCTTTTTCATCATAAGCCTTTATGGTTGGTGTGTCCTCGGTCAAGGCCCATTTAAACCGAATGTAGCTATTGTGGTGACTATCCGAAATATGATGGACCAATTGCCTCACCGTCCACCCCTCCGGGCGATAAGGGGTCTCCAATTGTTGTTCCGTGAGCGGGGTTACCAAATCGCTCAAACGTTGCGGCAAATTTTCTAAAACGGTAATCCATTGCTTTAAATCATTCTCGGTAATGGATTCAGGCATATTAAATTTTCCTATCGGGTAGCGCAGTTGTTCCAAAGTCTCTTTTTCCATCCACTAAAAATAGAAACTTTGCCAGAGATTGTACCTCATCAAAAAAATATATTTTAATACACTTTTAACTGATTTTAAATCTGACAACCAAATAATCTAGTAATTTTGTAGAGTACTTTTTTTAAATCTAAAAATCTAAAATATATGGCAACATTAAGATTGGGAGATACCGCCCCGGATTTTACAGCGGTTACTTCCGAAGGAACACTCAATTTTTATGAATACCTTGGTGATAGCTGGGGAATCTTATTCTCTCACCCTGCTGATTTTACTCCTGTTTGTACGACCGAGTTGGGTACAGCGGCCAAGTTCAAGGATGAGTTCGACAAAAGAAACGTAAAAATGATGGCACTCAGTGTTGATGGGGCCGCATCTCATTTAGAATGGATCAAGGATATTAACGAAACTCAAAACACCGAGGTAAATTTCCCCATTATTGCGGATGTGGAAAGAAAGGTTTCCGACCTTTACGATATGATTCACCCTAATGCGGACGATACCCTAACGGTACGATCTGTATTTATTATTGATCCAGACAAGAAAATCAAGCTAACCTTAACGTATCCTGCTTCGACCGGGCGTAATTTTTATGAATTATTGCGCGTAGTGGATTCTTTGCAGCTAACAGCCGACCACAAAGTGGCCACACCGGCCAACTGGGAGCGTGGAGAAAAAGTTGTGGTAAGTCCATCAATACCAACGGAAGAGGCCAAAGGAATCTTTACGAAAGGGGTAGAAGAGGTAAAGCCATACCTACGTTTAACCCCAGATCCAACAGCTTAATTTTTTTATTTTAAAATAAAAAAACTGATTATCAATAAATTAAATGTACCTTTGCAGTTCAATTAATTATTATTTCAATTTATATTATGAGTAAAGGAACAGTAAAATTCTTCAATGATTCTAAAGGTTACGGATTTATCACTGAAGATGGTTCAAACACAGATCACTTCGTACACATTTCCGGTTTAATCGATGAAATTAGAGAAGGTGACGTTGTAGAATTCGAACTACAACAAGGTAAAAAAGGATTAAACGCCGTTAATGTACAAGTTACAGACTAAGTTAAAGAATACCTTTTTATAGATAAGGCCCGAGCGTTGCTCGGGCTTTTTTTTTGTTCATTTTTTTTGGGGAGTCATACGCAACCAATTTACTTTTTACTATCTACATAATAAATACCGTTCCCCATAACCATTAAACTACTATAAATGAACACCTTTTTCGGAGTACTTTCGTTCCTTATGATTGTTAATGCCTTGCTGTTGGTATGGAGTGTCAACAGTTCCAAAAAGTAATTTAAAAAGTCACAGGGCAATAGGTAGGGTTTTTAATCGTTGGATTGTTACGTAATAAACACACTACCATGACTACTTTTTTTAGCATACTACTTGTTTTGCTTGCCCTTAATCTTTGTTTACTGCTCTTGAGTGTAAACAGGGCCAAATAAAAAAAGCTCCCATTACTGGAAGCTTTTATATTCTTTTCGTGGATTTGATTATTTCACGTTCATCAATTCCACATCAAAAACCAATGTTGCGTTCGGAGGAATTACCCCTCCTGCCCCTGTACTTCCATAAGCTAAGTGCGATGGAATTACAAAACGGGCCTTATCGCCCACTTGCAATAGAGCTATCCCTTCATCCCATCCTGGGATTACTTGTCCAACGCCCAACGCAAAATCAATAGGTTGATTTCTTTTATAGGAGGAGTCAAAAACTTGTCCGTTGGCCAATGCACCTTCATAATGTACGGAAACGGTCTTCCCTTTTTCAGCTTTGGCACCACTTCCTTTTTGGATGATTTTATAACGCAATCCGCTGTCCGTCTTATCAAAACCAGCGGCCAATTTTTCCATTTCGGCCTCAGCCTCAGCTTTTTGTTCGGCAATTCGCTTTTCCCTTGCACCTTCGAACGTGCGGAAAGCTTCTATGGCGTTCCAATTTTTGGCCTCATCCCCTACTCTAACAATTTCCAAAGTTTCGATGGCATCGCCTTGGGCAATGGCATCCACAATATCTTGTCCTTCTATCACACGGCCAAATACGGTATGCTTGTTATCCAACCAAGGTGTGGCTACGTGTGTAATAAAAAACTGGCTTCCGTTGGTTCCAGGTCCGGCATTGGCCATGGACAACACTCCGGGGCCGTCGTGTACCAAATCGGGGTGGAACTCATCGTCGAACTTATAGCCTGGGTCTCCGGTTCCGGTACCTGTTGGGCACCCTCCTTGGATCATAAAATCGGCGATTACCCTGTGGAATTTTAACCCATCGTAATATGGTTTTCCTTGTGGTTTTACACTATTTTCCATGTCACCCTCGGCCAGCGCAACAAAGTTGCCCACCGTTCCCGGGGTTTTATCATAGGTAAGTGTTACCAGTATATTCCCTTTGGTAGTATTGAATTTTGCGTAGATTCCGTCTTGCATTGTATGTTGATTAATAGATTATTATAAAACTAAATCCTTGGGTTTTTCCAAAGGCTGCAAAGATACGGGTTTATGCTTAAGGTTAAAAGTTGGGACTAGATGTGTTTAAGTGCCAGTATAGTAAAAACTCTGTGGCCGAAGCAGAAAGAAAATAGAAAATAGTCAGGTTAACTTTGGTCACTTAGGTTTTAAAAAAGAAAAACCACTATTTTAGTTGAACAATCGTTGGGAAAAATGCCTGCGGCCGCTCGGCCAGTACCGCAAGCAGTACCTCTCCTCGAGCTATTTCCCCCCAAAGGCCACGCAATAAGACGACTTATTCGCTATATTTATCACTGTTTAACCATTCAGTGGCCTCGCGCCGAGGGAAAAAAAGTGCACTTTTCCTAATTGGCGGTTATAGCGAATCAGCTTATAATAGTTCCCTAAAGCTTTTGCGAGCAAGCTTGCAATGCTAAACTCCATAGCCGTGTGGCCGTTGTGTGTCATTTAGTAAAAAACTCAAGAATAAGAAATTTAACCCCTCAATATTTAAATTATGAAAACAGTATGTCTCTTCTTAGTGAATTGTACTCTCATTACTACGCTTGCTTTTGGACAATCAAGTGATGAAATAGAAATCAGAAAACTAGAAAAACATTGGACGGAATTGCTCGATAAGGGAGACACAACCTCATTACTAGAAATATGGTCGGAAAACTACGTAGTAAACAATCCAAATGGAAAAATTGTTACTCCCAAAGATATTGTAGCGCTTATGAAAAGTGGACATAAATTTCCCGCAGTTAAACGAATTATTGAAAATATAACATTCAATCAAGATATTGCGATTGTAATGGGTAAAGAGCTACAACAGCCTTCTAATATGAACCCTAACACTGAGGAATGGATACCGAGGAGATTCACCAATGTCTGGATAAAAAATAAAAATTTATGGCAATTGGCAGCGAGACAGTCATCAAAAATAGTTACTGATTAGCCCAGGCAATTAATAAAATATAAAAGCGAACGCACAATAACGCAGACAGCTTATTCGCTATATTTATTCCACATTTAACAAACAAAGACCTTCGCACCGCAGAAAGAAAAGATGCAACTTTTCTAACACATGCGGCCATTGCGAATCAGCGTCCAATGGCTTCCGGTAGCTTATGCGAGCAAGCTCCCAACACTACTCGCCATAGCCGCGTTGCCGTTGCCTGTAATAAAAACAAAATGAGTTGGATTAAAATAATTAATTACGAAGAAGCTGGATCCCAGTTAAAAAAAATATATGACCGTGTAAAGGGACCAAATAACAATGTTGATAATATTCTATTGATCCATAGTTTACGACCACATTCTTTAGTTGGTCATATGACCCTTTATAAAAATGTTTTACACAATTCCAACAACACTTTGCCAAAATGGTACCTAGAAGCGATAGGGGTGTATGTTAGTTACCTTAATAACTGTGATTACTGTTTTGAACATCATTTTTCTGGTTTTAAAAGGCTTTTTGATAATGATGACGAATCCGAAAAGTTTAAGCAGGCTGTAATTGATGATAATTTAGAAATAGTTTTTAAAGACAAATACCTCGCTGGCTGTCAATATGCAAAAGAATTGACCCTGAACCATAAAACTATAACGCAGGATAATATTGAACAATTAAGAGAACATGGATTTTCTGATGGAGAAATATTAGAAATTAATCAAGTAGCAAGTTATTTTAATTACGTTAACAGAACGGTTGTTGGTTTAGGAGTAGATACCAAAGGAGATATAATTGGTCTCTCTCCTAACAATAGTGACGACCCAAATAATTGGAACCATGAATAAAAAAGAAACAACAATAGTTAAAGGATTTGAACATATAGCATATACCCCTGCAACTTATCCTGAAGAAGAAATGATAAGCCGCAGCAAGGCATATTACAATTGGTTGAATAACCGTCGCTCTGTTAGAGAGTTTTCTAATAGACCTGTGCCTAAAGAGATTATAGAAAACTTAATATTGTCCGCATCAACAGCACCTTCTGGAGCGCACAAGCAACCTTGGACTTTTTGTGCTGTTTCTAACCAAGAATTGAAGTCAAAAATAAGGAAAGCAGCCGAAGTAGAAGAAAAATTAGGTTATGAAAGTCGTATGAGTGAACGCTGGAAAAAAGACCTGGCCCATTTAGGAACAGATATGCACAAACCGTTTATAGAAGATGCTCCTTGGATTGTTGTTGCGTTCAAAAAAATCTATGAATTTGACAAGGACGGTAGCAAACACAATAATTACTATGTAAACGAATCCGTCGGTATAGCTTGCGGTATGTTCATATCTGCCGTTCAAAATGCAGGTTTGGTTACCTTGACGCACACACCAAGCCCTATGAATTTTTTAGCGAAAATATTGGGGAGACCATCAAACGAGAGGGCTTTCATGTTGTTTCCTGTAGGATATGCTCGTGAAAAAGTTTTTGTACCAAAACTTGTTCGGAAAAAAATTGGGGAAGTAAGCTGTTTTATTGAGTAGAAAATTTTTAAAAGCAACAGTTTATAGTGAATCTAAAACATTTAATGGAACGATTGAACAAAAGTCAGTACAACACCGTGTAAAAATAATTGCTTGGTTCTAGCCTACTCGGAAATCCTGCGGATCTTCTTCTGGTTCGTTCCATTTTTAGTAAGGCGTTAACTTAGAGACCGTTTTAGTTCTCCTCTTTCCCTGAATCAAGTTATGAATTCAAAGTAAAGGAGACCGTTTATGAAAGAACGATTAATAATAATTTCAGATTTGTGGGGAAGAGAAAAATCTGAGTGGTTAATTAATTATACTCGAATTTTAAAGTCAAAATTTAATATTGAGTTTTATGATAGTTGCGAACTTGGACAAATTGATATATCAAATTACAATCAGGAAAACTTACACAAACAATTTATTAGTGGTGGAATAGAAATAGCGGTTGACAAACTAATAGAGCGTGAAAAACATAAGGTGAACATTCTAGCATTCAGCATTGGTGGTACAATTGCTTGGAATTTCGGACTTAAAAGCGATAATATTAATTCATTAGTTTGGGTATCATCCACAAGACTTAGAAATGAAACGGAAACACCTGAAGGAAATTTAAAGCTTTACTTTGGAGAAAATGATGACTATAAACCAACAGTAGAATGGTTTGAAAATATGAATCTTGAGTATGAGTTCTTATCAAATAAAGGACATGAAGTCTATTGCGAACCTCAATTTGCCGAACAGTTAAGCAAAAAAATAATAAAAACGACACCACAATAGTGCATACCCTGCGGGATACCTACTATACACTAAACATTGGGGGAAATCCCTGCGGCTCCATGGCCATTGTAAATAATTGTGAAACAAACTTTCGTCCTATTATTAAACTTAGCATTACTGACTTTGGTAGGTTGCAAAACAGCCAATATACCAGAACTAAATAAACCGGTAAATACCACGAACAAATTGGGTGTTGAAAAATCATCTTTTGAATCGGCAAATTCAATGGGAAGGGAACTGGGAAGACAACCTGAATTTAGCGATGGATACGCTAATAAGTTGGCTTAATTAAGGACAAATTATCCAAATAAACCAACAGTACCGACCGAAAGCTATTTGTACATCTGTTTTGGTCATGTAGCTGATTGTGTAAGTATTCTTACAAACGGAACACTAAATGAATATACATACGATTCAAGTCAGAAGAAATAAATGGAAAATTCAAAACAGATATCAGTTGAATACTTAATTTTTGAAGGATTAATTGAACAAAGTCCAGTGTACAACAAAATTTAAATTCATAGCCGGTTCGATGGGTTTTTATACTTTGGATTCACGCCGAATTATACATTCCTAATGGATGGATAACCACACGTAAATCTACTACTAAACCATAATGGCGTTGTTGCCTAAATTCAGTAATTATTTGTTCTTGAACAAGACAGAAAAAATAAAATCGGGGGCAATTTGGTTAAGCATTTAATCAAGGTCATAAAAAAGTACAATGTATCCCATTGGAGGTAAGTTCTAATAAAAATAGAATAGAGACCTCTTTATTTTATAATTCCCTTGGATTTATAGACTCAGATATAAAATTTGTAATGAATATTAACTAAACGTGTATGAAACTATTTCTTTCAATTGTTTTTTTATTGGTCCATAGTTTTATTGGGCGTAAAGATTCAAATTCAACCAAAGCTGAAAAAGAATTGGTCATGCCAAGGAAAACTGAAACTAACAAACCAACAGTAAGTTTCACTTTCGATGACGGCTCTACCTCCGATATAGCAGGTTTCAAATTCAAGGAGTGGAATCAAATGATATTATCACATCTTGAAAAGGAAGGTTTGAAAGCCGTATTTTTTGTTACTGGAAAAAATAAGCTTGATAAACAAGGTCAATTTTTGCTTGAAAGCTGGAACAACAAAGGCCACAAAATAGCAAATCATTCCTTTACACACCCAAACTTTAATTCCGAAAAGAACAATGCAGATCTTTTTGAAAAGGAACTAAAAAAAACAGATTCAATCATTTTAAAATTTGAAAATCACTTAAAATTGTTTCGCTTTCCCTATTTAAAAGAGGGGCAAAATAAATCAAAGGTCGACAGCATAAGGAACATACTTGCCGAGAACGGTTATCAGAACGGTTATGTGACAATCGATGCATCAGATTGGTATATAAACCAACGTTTAGTTCGCAAAATCAAAAAAGTAGGCTTCGAAAATAGTAAAATCGAAAAGTTTAAGGACTTTTATGTACAACATCTTATGGAGAGAGCAAACTACTACGAAAAGCTTTCTTACGAAGTAAATAAAAGGCGCATAAATCATGTTATATTGCTCCATCACAACTTAACATCAGCATTGTTTTTAGACGACCTTATTCAACGATTCAAACAAGAGGGTTGGAATGTTGTTGATGCCGATAAAGCCTATAACGACAGAGTATTTAAAGAGTTACCCAATTCCAAATTTGCTGGGGAAAGTTTAATCTATTCATTAGCCAAACAATCCGGTAGATACCAACAATCTTTAAGATATCCTGCGGAAGATAGCCGATATGAAAAAGATAAAATGGATAAGCTCGGACTTTAAAAGGAAAGAAAAATGTATGCTAATATGGTATATAAAAAATTATGGTTTAAGTGCTTAAACAAAAAGGTGAGTAATGAAATGAGGGGCAGTGGACCGAAATATAAGTGTTTCGAAAGTGCTTACATTTTTTAAGCTTACCGTTGTTAAAAATGCCTGCGGCCACTCGGCCAGTACCGTAACCGGCATAACTTTTCGAGCTGTTTTTCCCAATGGCCCTAAAACATAAAATGATGAAGCGTTTTATTATAATACTACTTGCAATTTGTCTCGTTTGGATTGTTCATTCTTGCTCAACTTGGAAAAGTATGTCCGAGTTAAATAATTTGCCAAGAAATACGGAAATACATGATAAGGCATACCAAGAGCAAATTACTAGAGCACAGGAATATCTCCTAACAATTCCAAAAAAAATTAATGTTCCTTCGTTTTCAATTGCGGTTGGTTTAAAAGGCAAAATAATTTGGTCGGAAGCAGTCGGATATCAAGATATGGAGAATAAAATAGAAGCAAATCCAAATTCAATTTATCGAATCGGAAGTACTTCAAAAGCCGTTACATCTACTTTAGTGGCAAAATTGTTTGATAATGGACAAATTAATCTTGAAAAAGTTATTACCGATGAAATAGAAAATTATCCTTTAAAAAAGTGGGGGTTCACACCTAGGCAACTATTAAGTCATTCAGCTGGAGTTCCAGATTATAATGATTTAAAATTAGGTGGGCTATACAAAACATTATGCAATTGCAAGAACTACAAATCAGTGACTGAAAGTTTAAATATATTTAATAAAGTTAGGCTCCAATATGAACCTAACACCAATTATCAATATACTTCCTTGGACTTTGTATTACTAAGCGCCTATCTTGAGACTATCACTGATATGGATTTTCTTTCCCTTTTGAACTCTGAAATAATAAATCCTTTACAGATGGAAAATACTTTTGGAGACAATAGTATTTATGAAAAAGGCTCTATTGCAAGGTTTTACAAAACAAAAGGCAGTAATTATAAAAAATGGCCGGCTTTTGGGATTTTCAATAAAAAAATAGATTTAAGTTACAAATGGGCTGGCGGTGGATTGCTTTCAACACCTACAGACTTAGTTAAAATGGGCAATGCCATCCTGACCGATAGTACATTTATAAGTAAAAAGACGATGTCAGTATTCTTTAAACAACAGGAATTGGAAAATGGTGAAGTCAATCCTCAGCGTTATGCTTTGGGTTGGCGTTCGTATTATGAATATGAGGATGATGCTTTTACAAAAAAGGTTTGGATGGTGCATCATGGTGGAATTAGTAAGGGAGCCATGAATTTTCTTTTATTATTTCCTGAATATGATTTAGTGATAAATGCATCAATAAATACAAGAACTGATGATTTTTCTATTTTCTGGAAAGAAGTAACAACTCTATCCAGTTTCTTTCTAAATCATGAAATTGAAAGTACAACTGCCAAAAGTGTGCACAAGTAATACCCCATCTACTCAAAGCTAAATTCCTCACCTTGATCATCTAATTTGCTACGACCGAAAACCTAGGGGATTCTCTGCCGTACAAATCATACACGAACATATTGTAAATACCTTCGGCCGCTTGGCCAGTACCATAAGCATCATACCTTCCTCGATTTGTTTTTTTCCAATGGCCACGCAATACAACAGCTATTCGCTATATTTATTTCACATTCAACAAATAAAGGCCTTCGCTCCGCAGAAAGAAAATGGACAATAATCTTAACCAAATAAAAACGGAAATTTATGAGAATTGCGGACTGAATATATCAGATTTTTATCTCGAAGCAGAAAGTAAAGAATATGATGCTTGCCGATTTGAATTGAACGGACAAAAAATTATAAGCAGAAACGCTAAAATTACCCCTAAAAAAGTTGGACAATTTGTAACGTTTTGGAAACGGAATGGGAATGGATCAATTGGACCTCTTGAAGAAAATGACCCAATTGACTTTTATGCTGTGAACGTTCGAACTGAAACCCAGTTTGGACAATTTGTTTTTCCAAAAACTGTATTGATTAAAAAAGGTATAATCTCAACGGACAATAAAGAAGGAAAAAGAGCATTTCGAGTTTATCCGAATTGGGACACCGCTAAAAACAAACAAGCAGAGCGAACCCAAAAATGGCAGTTGAACTATTTTTACGAAATAAACGATTCAACAGATTTGAACAAAGTGGCGGAATTGTATAAAACCAAATAACCCTGCGTAAAGCGCTGCTTACTACATTGTATATAAAAAATAGCTTGAGTCTGACCAAATGGATAGTTCACTTTTCCAGCGCTACTTTTCATGCACTCGATCATTGGCATTGATTATGAAATTGCAACATTCAAAAATAAATGCCGTCTTTAAAAAAACAATCCTCGAATATGAAGAAAATAAATTTTGGTTTAATTATAATATTGATCACACTGTCGTCCTGTCAATCAAAGAAAAACAAAGAGATAACCAACCATTCAACATTTACTGAAACAAATACACAGCAAAGAGTTGAAAATAACATTTACAAAATAGACCAAAATGGCAAAAGCGATTCTTTAGCAACTACTATCGAATCGAGAATGAAAGAGTTAAATGTTCCAGGGGTCAGCATTGCTGTTTTTGATAATAATAAAATTCTTTGGGCAAAGGGATATGGCAAAAAAAATAAAGAAGCAGGAACTGAAGTGAATGAAAATACAATTTTTCAAGCTGCTTCTATTTCTAAACCCTTTGCAAGCGTGGCAACGTTTAAATTGATAGAAGAAGGAAAAATATCTCTCAACGAAAATGTTAACTTAAAATTAAAAAGGTGGCACGTGCCCAATAATGATTTTACAAAAACAGAAAAAGTTACCCCAGGTAGAATAATGAGCCATACTTCAGGATTAAGTACTTCTGGTTTTCAGGGTTACAAAAAAAATGATTCAATTCCATCGTTAATAGATATTTTGCAAGGAAGTAAGATAACAAACTCGGAACCAGTACGCGTTGTTCAAAAACCGGGAGAATCAGAATTGTACTCAGGTGGAGGAATGGAAGTATTACAAATGTTATTGGAAGATGTGAGCCAAAAAGAGTTCTCTCTACTACTGGATAATTTAATACTTAAACCGGTTAAAATGAATAACAGTTCTTTTGTTTATCCACTCCCAAAGAAACTGGATAATTTGACAGCAAACGGGTACGATGAAAATGGAGAAGTTATTGATGGCGGCTACCATATATATCCAGAAAAAGCAGCTGCTGGACTTTGGAGCAATCCAACCGATTTAGCTCTTTTTATGATAGCATTGGGAAAATCATACCGAGGAGAAGATAATGGTTTATTGAAACAAGAATCTGCAAAAACAATGATGACAAGAGTTCCAAATGCGGGCGGAATCGGAATTGGAATAGACGGAGAGGGAAACGCTTTTCGTTTTAGGCATACAGGAGGAAACGCTGGTTTTGTTTGTTATGCGGTATCTTTTGCTGATATTGGACGTGGCGCTGTAATTATGACAAATTCAGACAACGGTTTCCCTTTGATTCACGAAATAACAAGAGCCATTTCCAAAGAATATAATTGGCCAGCTATGTGGATGCGTGAGTAAAAAATGAAAAAGAAGAACTTCAGAAATACAAGAACTGGCTGAATCAAGAATTGGGTAAAGAAACAAAATTCAGTTGGGGAAGCTTGGACAAACTATGACCCAAAAGGAGGTTTTGGTTCAATTGGAACAAGATATAAACCGAAAACTGAGTACAACAAAGCCTAAACTATACTACCCCCATACATTTCTTTCGAACAATTCCGTACAAAACAAAAATTTGTAACTTCAACTCTAATTCGTTTGGGAATAACTGCAGTTTAGCCCAGACCGTTGGTTGCAATTTGAATGATCTTACAGGAAAGACATAAAAAATGGATTTGGAGAAAAATAAAAAGAACGCCATAGCCTTTTACAAAACAGCTTACGAAGGCAATCCTAAAAAAGCAATTGAACTTTATGTAGGAAATGAATATATTCAACATAACCCTAATGTAGCTGATGGACTTAACGGTTTTATTGAATATTTCAATAGAATGCAGGCCGAATATCCACATAAATCCATTGAATTTGTAAGATGCATCACAGAAGGAGATTTAGTGGCATTGCACACACATCAAATTTGGCCGGACAATGACCAATATGTAACCATGGACTTTTTCCGATTTGACAAAAATGGAAAAATCTGTGAACATTGGGACGCTATCCAACAGATACCTAAGGAGTCAGTTAACCCGAATACAATGTATTAAATTGAAAACTGTTACTAACTAAGGGTACTAGATATAAAGCTAACAATGGTTTCCTCAAGCTTTGGGCCCAATCTTGTTAGAGAAAAGTACACAGTTCGAAAACACCCTGTGTTTTATACTCAAGACCGTTAATTAGACTTTATGAATAGCAAAAATAAAATCATACGAACCTGGAAAGGTTGGACAACACTTGATAATGCTTTTATCTATGAAGATATGCTTATCAATGAAGTCTTCCCTGATGTAAAAAGAAAAGGCATCAAAGGCTTGGAGAAAGTCAGTATCTCAACTAAGAAAAATGGAGGTGAGATGGAATTTTTTCTCATTTTACAATTCGACTCGATAGATTCCGTAAAGATGTTTGCCGGCGACGACCATGAAAAAGCATATATTCCTGATAATGCGAAGCATGTTTTATCCAGATACGATGAAACTGCCCAACATTTCACCTTGAAAGAAGAACTTGAATTAAAATAAATACAGATAGATCCCTACCGTGCTGATCAAATAAATCTAAGAACATACAGATGGGACAAAGGTAGGATCATCTATAAAGAAGTTTAAGGAAATCATATCAAAACCCATTAGTCAGTACTATTTTGAAACACAAAAAACACTTTAAAAAGATACTTTCCCAAAGGTTTCCGAAAAATTACAGTGCCTTGCTCCAAGGTACGGAGAACGCATACTTGACCATTTCCAAGGATACCAGATTTGCCAAAACCTCCACAAATCCTTTGGACAAACGTCTGGATCTTATGGCCTATTTCCTATCTACAATTCAGACGCTCGAAGCCAATCAAGTTGATTTCCACATTATAAAAGAAGTTTGTACAGACATAGCCAAGGAATATGTTCGACCAAAAACCAAGTTTCAAGCCTGGTTAAAGAAATTACCTCCCAAATTGATTAAATTCCCATTGATCACCATTTTCTTGAAGATGATGGATAACAAAGTGAGTAAAAAAGGTCACAAAGATGGGTTTAGGGCCAAAATAGTTACCAATAAAGAAGAAACTTATGGCTTTGGGTATGGTATCGACATCATTGAATGTGGCATTTGCAAACTGTTCCATAAGCACAATATGGACAGGTATACCCCTATTTTATGTGAAGTGGATAAGATAACTTCCAGTTTAGCAGGACTTGAACTTTTTAGACAAGGCACTATTGCCAATGGTGCCGAAATATGCGATTTTAGATTTAAAAAGAAGTAACTCATAAAGAAGCCCACATTATTTTCATTAATTTTCCGTTAAAGCCTTTTAAAACAATAGTTTATGCCTTAATTTAGTAGCATATTAAAACGGCTCTCCCGTGACCATAAGCAAACGACAAATTATAATCCCATCATCCGTTTTGGTATTGCTTTTAATACCATTTACTGCCATGCAATTCTCATCTGAAGTAAACTGGTCCTTACTTGATTTTTTGGTTGCCGGAGGATTATTATTGGCTCTGGGTTTTTCTATTGATTTTGTAGCTCGTAAAGCAAAATCATTCAATAAAAAAATTATTGCGATTGCCGCTATTGTAATTTTATTTCTTCTTGTTTGGATAGAATTGGCCGTTGGTATTTTTGGAACACCTATTGCCGGAAATTGATTGGTTCAACATACTAAGCCACAACAATTCTACCCGCTGTTTAAATAATAGAAAAAACTATTATTAGTATTTAAAATAAAATATCATGGTAGAACAAATCAAAACATTCAGCAACAACGTTTTGGCCATCGAGGTAATTGATGGGTTTACGGAAAACGATGAAAAAATCTGTCAAAAGTTCTTCAACGAAAAATTAGAGAAAGGTTTTAAAACGGTCAATGTACTTGTTAAACTTGATGAACTAAAAATCTCCGATAGCAGTATAAAAGCTTTTATGGAGGACATCATTTGGTCACTCAGAAACTATAAAAAAATGGGGCATCTTGCCATTGTGGCACATTCCAAAATTCTGAAAGCATTGGTGCCAATTGATAATTTATTTTTTGAAAGGGCAAGTAAGGGACGATTAGAGCGATATTTTGATGTCTCTCAATTGGATGAAGCTCTAAACTTTGTGCAACAATCCTAATTCCGTAAAAATATAGGGAAGCCATCCTTTTAAATATTAAGATTACTTTAACCTTTTTCCGCCAAAGCTAGATATGGTTTAGCTTTAGCCTTTCATAAATTTTGTTGATCTTTAGCTTTTTTAACAGGCAGGAATGGGCAAACGGAAGAAGCAGGCCAAAGTTTTACGCATTTTCAGAAAAGTACATAGATCCACAGGAGCATTATTATTTATATTTTTCTTTTTTATTTCTGTATCCGGACTCTTCTTGGGCTGGAAAAAAAACTCTAACGGATATATTCTTCCAAAAACACAAAAAGGAACCACCGCAGACCTAAAAAAATGGTTGCCCGTTGATAGTTTGCACACCATTGCGCTGAATACAATTCATAACAAAGTTCCAAACGCGACTTTTAAAGTAGACCGTATCGACCTAAGAAAGGAAAAAGGATCCGTCAAGTTTCTATTTGTTGATTCCTATCACGAAGTACAACTCGATGGAGCTACAGGCAATGTACTTTCCATAGGCCAGAGAAGATCCGATTTTTTAGAAAATGTGCACGATGGTTCCATTGTAGATGAATACCTTGGAACCGATGGGTACATTAAACTAATTTACACAACGGTAATGGGCATTTCCCTTTTGATTTTTACCATAACCGGCTTTTGGTTGTGGTATGGTCCAAAACGAATGAGAAAAGCAAGCAAAGCTTAATTTCTATTTCAAAAAAAAACGTCCAAACCAAGAGAATGGACGGCTCAGCATATATTTTCAATTATTTATCCTTTGATTTTATTGGTTGGGACAGTTCCATATTTATCTATCAAATAAACCAAACTGGCCATAGTGGCAGCTCCCAACTCCAATTCACGTTTGTTCACGTGTTCAAAAGTATCATTTTCGGCATGATGATGGTCAAAATAGCGTTGTGTATCGGGACGTAGTCCGGCCAATACCATACCATCTTCCTTTAACGGACCAATATCGGCACCACTTCCTCCTTCGTAAAACATGTGAATCAAATAAGGCTCGAACAAATCTCTCCATCCTTGGATTTGCTTTACATTTTCTGCGGATGCATCAATGGAGAAACCTCGCGGGGTAAATCCACCAGAATCGCTTTCCAAGGCAAATACATGTTGCTCATTCCTGTTTCGGGCCACTTCTGCATATTTGTTACCACCACGCATTCCGTTTTCCTCATTCATGAACAATACAACACGTAGCGTACGTTTGGGCTTGTATCCTGTTTCCTTTAGAAGTCTCAATACGTCCATACTTTGCACACATCCGGCACCATCATCGTGGGAGCCGTCACCTAGATCCCATGAATCTAAATGTCCACCTACGACCATAATTTCGTTAGGATAGGTACTTCCCGTTATTTCGCCAATCACATTGTACGACTGTACATCCTCTAATTGCTTGCAATTTTGTTTGAAATAAAACTTGGCCTCTGGGTTTAATTTTAGGGTGGTACTCAACAATTCCGCTCCGTTTGTACTAATGGCCGCCGCTGGTATACGTTGATTCACCGGAGTATCGCCATACCCCATGGAGCCTGTATGCGGGTAATCGTCCAATCGAAGGTTCATGGAGCGTACAATGGTACCCAAGGCACCATATTTTGCCGCTTCGGCTGCACCTGAATACCGCTGGTCCACACATCCCGAATACGCTGAGAAAGTATTGATCAATGTTGGGTCCATAGGACGATTATAAAAAACAATCTTTCCTTCTATTCCTTCTCGGCCCAGTTTTTCCAAGTCTTCGATACCCTGAACTTCCACAACACTAGCCTTTAATCCACCCGCAGGGGTCGCCACAGAACCTCCAAGTGCACAAATGGGCACGTTGGTTGTTAGCCCCGGTTTTGTTTCAAAATAGGCAAATTCGGGTACTCCCCTTACCCATTTGGGCACCATAACAGGCTGTAACCATACTTTATCCAATCCTAGCGAGTCCAACTGAGCTTTGGTATACTCTACTGCATGTTGTGCCTGTACAGAGCCCGACAAGCGTCCTCCAATTTGGTTGGACAAGTAATTTAGCCAATCATAGGCCTTACCATTCGTAAGGGCTTCATCATAAATTGCTTTTATTTGTTTTTCGTCCTCGGTCTGTGAAAAAAATGGGGTGCTGACCAATAAAAAGGTTAGAATTAGGACTGTTCTCATGTAGTTTCTTTTTCCAGTTCTTGTTTAAAGGTTTCTAAATTAGCCTTTATTTCGTCGTCCAGCTCAGGTTCCTCAATATCTTTGTACTTTTTTAACGCTTCTATCATAATAGAGGCTACAATCACCCTTGCCGCTTTTTTGTTGTCGGCGGGAATCACAAACCATGGTGCATGCTCTTTGGAAGTTTTGTTCATAGCTTCCTCATAATAGCCCTGATATTCATCCCAAAGTTTTCTTTCTTCCAAATCACCGGGCGAAAACTTCCAATTCTTCCTTTTCAAATGAATTCGTCGCAATAACCTTTGTCGTTGTTCTTCTTTGGAGAGATGCAGGAAAAATTTAAAAATAATAGTGCCATTATCGGCAACATGTTTTTCAAAATCATTGATCTGTTGATACCGTCTTTCCCAGAAATCGTCATCAATATCATCCACGGAATCCACATTCGGAAGATTCTCCCCCAAAATATATTCCGGATGGACTTTGGTCACCAATACATTTTCATAATGTGTTCGATTAAATACCGAGAACTTACCTCTTTCTGGCAAATCGATATAATGGCGCCACAGATAGTCATGTTTTCTTTCCAGGGTTGATGGCACCTTAAAACTATGTACCACTACTCCCCTTACATTAAAATCCTTAAAAACCTCCCTGATCAAACTATCCTTGCCTGCAGTGTCCATCCCCTGCAAACAGACCAACACCCCATACTTTGCATGGGCATAGAGCGTATCTTGAAAATCACCTAAATCTTTGCGAATAGATTTCAGTTCTTTTTTGAGCTCTTTATTTGATGCATCAAAATCTTCATAAGTGTCTTTTTGAGATAGTTTTATCTGATCTACTACCCTATAATCTTCTGTTTCTATTTTTTTCATAGGAATGAATATAATTCTTTTTGATTACTCCTTCAACCCGGATTTAAAAAGTGTAGTTCATCGATACTTTTACCACTTATGGTCTAAGATGGTTCTTTAATCGATCTATTTGTACCGTAAAACAATGAAAATGTAACTTTATGAAAATCAGTGACGCAGTGTCCCAAATCTAAAAAGCGTTATGAAAAACAGAAAGATTATCCTACTTATAGTCTTTGCTATAGGCCTACTTGGCCTTTGGTTGATGGCTTCGTTCAACACCCCCGCAAATGCTTGCCAATACGCAAGTTCAAACTTGGAATATATCAAAAGTAAAATACAGGAAGCTGTGGTTGCCGACAATTTGAACATGTCCAAATATCATGCATACAAGGCTTTGAACGGTATTGAAAAAACAAGGGGCAACTTTCTGGATTGTGGTTGTGAAGGAGTTATAGAAAGCATGGAGACTGCACTTTCCCATTTAAAATCGGCCACAAAAGCCCGTGGTTTACAAAAATCCAAAACGGCATTGCACATGGCTTTGGAGAGTACTATAATCGGTATTAATGTGTTAAGGGAGTTTGAGCAACAGGCATCCAGCGATTATGGAAGTAATGTTTTGGTCCTAAATACCAAAGATGTTCTCGATTTTAAGAATGGAATGTTACTTACACAAGGTTCAACGGTTAAAAAACAGGTGCACCAATGTTTATTGAGTTTTGAATCCTCCTTGGAAAAAGTAGTTTCGGATGTAGACTGCAAAGATGCACATCGTTTTATCACCAATATTTATGAAGAATCCCGTTTAACCTTGTTGAACACCGAACTTTCCCAACATAAAAAAGAATATCATCAAAGGGTCAAAACCTTAGCTGAAGAAGCTCTTAAAAGACTAGGTGATTGTAATTAGTTTATTTGCTGGCAAATAATTTTACATCCTCCTCGGATACCTCGTTACTTCCCAGAATAATTAAACGCTCCACCACGTTGCGCAACTCACGAACATTGCCTGTCCAATCATAACTTTTGAGCAGGTCAATGGCTTTTTTGGAGAAGCTCTTTTGCCCTGTTCCTTGTTCAGATGCGATTTTTTTCGAAAAATGTTCAATTAACAAGGGGATATCATCACGTCTGTCGTTGAGTGCCGGTACTTTAATCAAAATTACAGCCAATCGGTGATAAAGGTCTTCTCGGAATTTACCGTCCTCTATTTCTTTCTTTAAATCCTTGTTGGTGGCGGCAAGTACGCGAACATCCACTTTAATATCCTTATCGGAACCAACACGGGAAATTTTGTTCTCTTGTAGGGCCCTCAACACTTTGGCCTGGGCGGACAAGCTCATATCCCCAATCTCATCCAAGAATATAGTTCCTTTGTTTGCGGCTTCAAACTTACCCGCCCTATCTTTTACAGCAGATGTAAAAGCTCCCTTAACATGTCCAAATAACTCACTTTCAATTAATTCTGAAGGTATGGCTGCACAGTTAACCTCAACAAACGGAGATGCTGAGCGTGGGCTTTTTTCATGGACCCAATGGGCCACCAACTCTTTTCCTGTACCATTGGAACCCGTAATTAAAACTCGAGCATCTGTCGGCGCCACTTTTTCTATCATTTCTTTTATGGCCCCGATTTCCTTGCTTTCCCCGACCATTTCATAGTTCTTGGAAATTTTTTTCTTGAGCACTTTGTTCTCAACTGCCAATTCCTTTCGATCAAGGGCATTGCGAACGGTAGTAAGCAATCGATTTAAATCTGGTGGCTTGGAGATGTAGTCATACGCACCTAACCTCATAGTGTTAACCGCGGTGTCCAAATCTCCGTGCCCTGAAATCATGATAAAGGGAATCTCAGGTTTTATTTTTTTTGCGGCTTCCAAAACTTCTACCCCATCCATTTTGGGCATTTTTATATCACAGAGCACTAGGTCAAAGTCTTCTTTTTTAATAGCATCAATTCCTGCTAGGCCATCCTCTGCCTCAACTACATTGTAGCTATCATTTTCTTCGGCCAATATTTTCACCAATACCCTTCTAATTGCCGATTCGTCCTCTATTACCAAAATTTTTGCCATATGCTGCTATTTAAAATATTCCTATTTTGAAGCCTGTTCTAATATAAAGATTTGACTCGTCATTCAATAAATAAACCTTCCCCTGTTCATCATTTCTTAATATTCCCTCTTGGACTACGGTTCTGCCTACCATAGCAAAAATCGACATCCGGTCCGAAATGTTGTATTGGTACACCAATGTTCCCAACAACGAGGTGAGCGATATTTTTGAAGCTACTTCGCCATTTTCCAATAAGATATCGTTCTGAAGGTTTATAAAATAGCCATCCAATAATAGTGCCATTTCCAAAGAATGTTTTTTGGTAATGTAGTGTCTTAAGCTTGATTTTGGTATTCCAAAAGTAAATGACCAATTGGGATGAAATTTACGATAGTAATTGACCAAAGGCAACGGTACTGGCAATCCAGTTGTACTATTATAGGTCAAACCCAATATAATCCGATACGGTTTGTCCGCATTGGGGCGCTCTTTCCACAGGGTTGCCGTAGCATTCATGAAAAAGTCATCGGTAACCGAGCCGCCTATAAAGTTAGATGCCATTCGTGGAGTAAGGATGGTCACCAAATTCCAATTTTTGTTCCATTTGGTAATAAGCCCTACATTTAAATCTATTATATGAAACCGAATCAGTTCGCTTTTATCAAAAGGTAAATTTGCGGAATACCCCATATCAAACCGGTTATATTCCACTCCTGTAATGAGATAGTCCTGCTTTTCATTGAGTTTTATGGGCAGGTTCAAAAGCGTCTTATAGCGTTGAGTTTTGATTCCCGTATCATTTTCGGGAATATTAAGGTATTCAACCCTAAAAATATCCGTGCTCTGTGCCCATAAATTAGAGCCGCAAAGTATTACAATAAAAGTGAACCACTTTCTAATTGCAATATAGTGAACTGAGGTTTTTATGTCTGTCTATTGTTTTGGCTGAATAATATGTATATCGCGTTGCGGGAACGGGATAGTAACATTGTTCTCCTTGAACTTCGCATTGATTTTATATCGCATTTCGCTCTTTATCCTTGGGTCCCTAAAGGTATCATTGGTGAAAAAATAAATGGAAAAGGTTAAAGCAGAATCTCCAAAGTCCTCAAACAATACAAATGGTTTGGGATTTTTAAGTACTTGCCTTTGTCCATGGGCAATTTCCTCCAAAATTTTTGTAACCAGGTCTACATCGCTTCCATAAGCAACACCCACACTCACTTTTTCACGAGTGGTTTTATGGTTTTGAGTGTAATTATAAACAATGTCGCTTATAAATTTATGATTGGGCAATATCAATACCTTGTCATCACGGGTGATGGCCCTGGTGGTCCGCAGTTTAATTTCAAACACCTTACCTACTTTACCATCAACTTCAACAACATCACCAACTTGGAGCGATTTATCCACAATTATAAAAATCCCCCCAAGAACATCCTTGAACAACTCCTGCAATGCCAGACCTAAACCAACAAACAGGGCTGCGGAAGCGGTAATAACCAATGTAATGTCCACCCCTGCCGCACTTAAGGTAACCAGTAGCGCAACCAGGTATATAACATAATTCGTAAACTTAAATACACTGGAGAACTTTTGTTTGTCCTCCTGTTGCATTTTTCGAGTAAGAAGGTGCCTCAACCATTTAAGCACAAACTTTGTTGCTATTAGGGTAAAAGTTAAAAGCAACAATAACCCGATGGTAAGATGAATTGATTTTTCACCTTCGCCAATATGGAATCCGAAATCCAGAAAATCCTTTATGGACCCCCAAACATCTTCTCTTATGATTTCCTTTAAATCTTCTGCTTCTTCTTGCATACTGTTCTAATATCTCAACCATTTTATCAATTCCTTGTACGTTGGCTTCTTACCATACATCAAGATACCGGTTCTATAAATTTTAGCTGCCAGCGATACAATACCTAAAAAGGTAACGATCAAAAGGAAAATGGACAACAAAAATTGCCATAAGGGTACTCCTCCCTCTCCAACACCACCTGGTAAACGCATTAACATAACAATAGGCGATGTTAAAGGAAATAACGAAAACCCTACTGCAATGGGACCATGCGGATTGCTAAATACCGAAAAGAACCCAACATAAATAGCCAACATTAAAGGTAAGATAATAGGGAAAATAAATTGTTGTGTATCCGTCTCATTATCCACTGCAGCACCGATGGCCGCATAAATGGAACTGTAAATGAGATATCCCAAGATAAAGTATATAAAGAAAGAAACTATCAATAGTCCCCATGGGATATCATAAATCTCTTTGGCATACATCATCATTTTACCATCCATTGCTCCTAATGGGGACATTCCCATTGGTCCTGGTGTCACACCATTTTCACCCGAAAGAGCTGCTAGGTCAACCCCAAAAATCAATACCACTGCAAACATTAACAGTGATGCAGAAATTATCCAGATGGAAAATTGCGTGATTCCTGCCAACGAATTACCTATAATCTTTCCCAGCATAAGTTGGAAAGGTTTTACGGAAGATATGATTACTTCAATTATTCTACTGGTTTTTTCTTCGATAACACTGCGCATCACAAAGCCACCATATATAATTATAAACATCATAATGGCATACCCGAAACCTCCTCCAATAAAGGCTTTGATTTCGTTGATGCCTTTCATACTCTTTTCCCCTTCAAAAGTCGAAAGATTGATTTCAAAAGGTTTTTCTATACTGGAAAATTGTTGCGGGGATACCCCTAGCCTTTGTAAACGAGCTTGCCGTAACTTTTTTTGGAATATGCCTTCAAGTTCTTGGGTTACCGAAGTGTTGGGGTTGTCCTTAGTAAAAAGATAGGTAGAATTCGCGGCCTCTTCCGCTGTCGCCTCATTGGGTATATATAGCAATCCATAATATTCCAAGGAGTTGGTTGAGTCCTTGGCCTGTTCCAAGGATAAATCATCCATAAGGACATAGGATATATTTTTGGACGGATTGAATTCAGTTTGAAAGAAGGCACTATCATTCAAAACCGAAATAACCCTTGTTTCATCATCATTCACCTTGGCCAAATAGGCAATCAGTACTATCATACCTACCATCAATATTGGGCTAAGAATGGTCATAACAATAAAGGAACGGTTGCGTACCTTGGCTAAATATTCACGTTTTATGATCAACCCAAGCTTACTGGCCATTGTCCTTGTTGTTTACTGTTTGAATAAAAATATCGTTGACCGAAGGAATGGTCTCCTCAAACTTATTAATATTAGCTACTTTAGAAAGTTTTGACAAAATTTCACCAGTATGCGATGATGGTAATTGTACTTTGAAATTTAGTTGATGCTCCATCTCATCCATTTCCGAAGAAATAATATTAAGCTCTTGCGCTAAGGATTGTATTAAGCCCTGACCATCTTCCCCTACTTGAAGCCCAACATTAAAAATATTGTTCTTATATGCATTTTTGATTTCTGATAATTTACCATCCAGAATTTTTTCCGACTTATGGATCAAGGCGATATGTTCACAAAGCTCTTCTACCGATTCCATACGGTGGGTAGAAAAAATAATGGAAGTCCCATTTTCCTTTAACTGAAGAATCTCATCCTTAATAATATTGGCATTGATTGGATCAAAACCACTGAAAGGCTCATCAAAAATTAACAGTTTGGGTTCGTGCAAAACGGTAACTATAAATTGAATCTTCTGCGCCATACCTTTGGAAAGCTCTTGGATTTTCTTATCCCACCAATCACCAATATCAAAACGATCAAACCAGTATTTAAGTCGTGTTTTGGCTTCAGTTTTGGACAATCCTTTTAATTGTGCCAAATACAGTGCCTGTTCACCCACCTTCATACTTTTGTACAGCCCTCTTTCCTCCGGCAAATAGCCTATTGAGGCAATATGCTTTGGGGCCAAAGGTTCACCATTAAGCAAAATTTCACCCGAATCTTGGTGGGTGATTTGGTTGATGATTCTGATAAATGAGGTTTTACCTGCTCCATTGGGACCCAAAAGTCCGTAAATGCAATTCTTTGGAATTTGAAGCGATATGTTGCTCAGCGCTGTGAAATCCCCATAAGTTTTGGTCACATTTTTGGCAACAAGGATATGATCCATGTAAACTATTTTTTCAAAGATATGTATTTGCAGAATACCTGCATTTCCTATAAAAACAAAAACCCACCCTTAAAAAATCAAGGATGGGAAAAAAATTGCTATGAAAAAGAAAATTAGATATCGGTCACCCAACATCAGTTTCAAATATACGTTTTTTATTTAAACAGAAGCTTTTAATTCTTAAGAGAACATGTCTTTAACCTTCTCAAAAAAGGATTTGTCCGATTTTTCCGGTCTTGGCGCAAAATTCTCATCGCCCTGCATACGCTCAAAAAACTCCTTCTGCTCCTTGTTGATATTCTTAGGTGTCCACACATTAACATGGACCAACAAATCTCCACTGCCATAACCGTTTAGGCTATTGATTCCTTTACCGCGAAGTCTCAAAATCTTTCCAGACTGAAGACCTGGTTCAAGTTTTATACGAACTTTTCCGCCAATGGCATCAATTTCTTTGGAACTGCCCAAAACAGCCTCGGGCATACTTATATACAGATCGTAATGTAAGTTATCTCCTTCCCGCTTTAAGGTATCATGCTCAAGAGTTTCAATGGCCACCAGCAAATCTCCTGCAATACCGTTTCCAGGGGCATCGTTACCTTTTCCTGTCACTTTTAACTGCATACCATCTTCCACACCTGGTGGTATTTTTATGGACACGGTTTCTTCTTCAATCTTAAGCCCTTGGGCATCTGCGCCAGCAGGTTTTTTATCTATAGACTGTCCAGCACCCCCACAAGTTGTGCAGGTAGTTGCAGTCTGCATTCTACCCAAAATGGTATTGGTAATTTTTGTAATCTGTCCAGTACCGTTACAAGTAGGGCAAGTTTTGTAGGTAACACCATCAGCTTGCAGCTTTCGTCTTACCTTAACCTTTTTCTCTACACCATTGGCTACTTCTTCCAGCGTTAGCTTAACACGGATACGAAGATTACTTCCTTTGGCTCTGCGTTGACCGCCACCAAATCCGCCAAATCCGCTAAATCCGCCGCCACCGCCAAAGGCGCCACCAAAAATATCGCCAAATTGACTGAAGATATCATCCATGTTCATACCTCCGCCGCCAAAACCTCCACTTCCATCGAAAGCTGCGTGGCCAAATTGGTCGTATTTTGCTTTTTTGTCTGGATTTCCCAAAACCTCATAGGCCTCGGCAGATTTTTTGAACATCTCTTCTGCCTTGACATCACCGGGGTTTTTATCCGGGTGGAATTCGATGGCCTTCTTTCTGTAGGCCTTTTTTATTTCTGCGGCTGAAGCTCCTTTGGAGACTCCTAATATTTCGTAATAATCCTCCTTCATACAGTTTTAGTTTCCAACAACAACTTTTGGATGTCTTATGATGCGGTCTCCAAGTTTGAATCCCTTTTCTACCACATCAATGATTTTCCCTTTCATTTTTTTGTCCGGTGCAGGTATCTGGGTGATAGCATCGTGCACTTCAGCATCAAACGTATCCCCTGGATTGGCTTCAACTTGTTCAAGACCTTTGTTCTTCAAAGTTTCCTTGAACTTATTACTGATAAGCTCCACTCCCTTGAACATTTCTTTATCCTCTGATTTGGATAGTTCTTTTAACGCACGGTCAAAATCATCCATAACCGGAAGTAATGACACTATGACTTCTTGTCCTGCAGTTTTGAACAAATCCATGCGTTCTTTGGAAGTCCTGCGCTTATAGTTTTCAAACTCGGCAAAAAGTCTTAAAAATTTTTCCTTCTCTTTAGCCAAATCTTCTCGCAACTTATCCTCGTCTGAAATCCCCTCTTCATTGTCCTTTGCGTTGTTCGCCCCCATATTATCATCGTTCAGCTCAGTACTCTCTCCTGTTTGCCCTTTGGTAGGCTCATCTTCCATTTCCTCAACCTTACTTTTATTGCTCATGTTTTAATGTTTTATTCCGATTTGAAATGGCAAAAGTACTGCCAATTGTATTAAAATGTCAAAATGTCACCGCAAAACATAAAAAAAGCCGCCTAAGCGGTCTTTATTGATTAAAAACGTCATGAAAATTCAATTCCTATACTTCAACAGATGCAGGTATACCCTCCTCTTGTGGAGCATACAAATTTTTGAATGCTGGGCAAATATTGACATACTGAAAAGAAAATCCTTCTTCTTCTATTTTTTTACTGCTTACCCGTTGGCTCGCCAGTACAAGTGTTGACATTTCGCCCAAAACGGTTTTTAAAACAAAGGCTGGTACACTGGGCAACCATAAGGGTCTTTCCATAATTTTAGTCAATTCCTTCGTCATTTTGATATTGGTCACAGGGTTTGGAGCCACACCATTATAAATACCCTTAAGATTATTCTCTACGGCAAAAACAAACATTTGTGCCAAATCATCTATATGAATCCATGATTGCCATTGGTCTCCACTACCAAGTGGCGCACCAACAAAGTTTTTTATGGGGATGACCATTTTTGGCAACGCACCACCATCTGCAGATAGCACAAGTCCCATTCTAATCTTCGCCACATCGACACCTAGGTCTTTAAACGTTTCGGCCTCGGCCTCCCATTTGGTTACTACTTCGCCTAAAAAGCCATTATCAACTTTAGATGTATCCTCTTCGAAATAATCAGATTTAGAATCGGGATAAATACCAATTGCAGAGGCTGAAACCAGACATTCCACCTCTTTATTGCTGGAGTTCTCCAGTCCTTTCTTCAAGGTTTGTAAACTATTGATTCTACTGGAAAGCACCTTCTGTTTGTGCTTGGAAGTCCAACGTTTGGCAATGCTGGCTCCGGCTAAATTAATAATGGCCTGTACATCTTGGAAGCATTCCAAATCAATCTCACCTTTATTGGGATTCCAGTAAAAACCTTGTAAATCTTCTGTAGATTCAATCTTGCATTTACTTGTGGTCAAGTAATTTACGGGAATGCCTTTTTGGTGCAATACCTTTACTATGGCTTGCCCTACCAATCCCGTAGCTCCTGTTATCAACACCTTCATACTATCATTTTGTGTAAAGTTAGAGGTTTAATTGGCTGTTTATGAGACCTTAATTTAGGTTTAACATAATTGTTTAAACTTTAGATCTATTTATGACCCCAAAGAACCGTCACTTAACACATTTTTAGCAATTTTACGATTTTTTAGCTCGTAGCATTTCCCGTTTACCGGGCGGGCCGGGCAACCTTTCCACGGTAAAACCAACCGCTTGCATAGCCCTGCGTACACTGCCTTTAGCCGCATAAGTCACCAACACACCATTCTCCTTGAGCGCTTGGTACATTTTTAAAAATATTTCTTCAGTCCAAAGTTCCGGTTGTACCCTTGCCCCAAATGCATCAAAATAAATGAGGTTGAACAAGTTTTCTTCGTCAATCTCCTTAAAGTCCTTTTTTTGTTTCAAAAGTGAAAAATCAGGAGTGATTGAGATAGTTTCTTCCCAAAGGGAACCATGCATCTTTTGAAAGGCTTCTTTATGATTATTGGCATCCAATTGTTGGCAATAATCCAACGCCCCAACTTCTTCCTTAGAAACTGGAAACGCTTCAACACCCACATAATCAATGCTAAGTTGTTGCTTGGGGGCTTCCAATAAAGTGATAAATGCATTTAGGCCGGTTCCGAAACCTATTTCCAAAAGATTTATTTTTTCATTTTGAAACAGTCTCAAACCATGTTCAATAAAAACATGATAGGCTTCTTGGACGGCACCGTGTTTGGAATGGTATTGTTCGTCCCAATCCTCTATTTGGATGGTCTTTGAACCATCCCCGGTTGTAATTATTCTTCGTTTCAAGGTTGACTGGCAATCAAAACCCCGTCTGCTTCGAACCTTAAGGTTTTTTTCGGAGCGGTGATTTGGGCCAATTCATCTTCAGAGGCTCCCTCATCCTCGGCATAATGTCTTTGGTCCTCAACCGACATTTCTTCCAAGAAAGCAGCACCATTCATCACCACTTTTTTACCAGCAGCATCTTTAGGAACAAAGAATCCATAATCCTTAAAACGAACAAAAACCTCGTCGTTGGATTCCAATTGCACCTTCATCCAACAACCTTTGGACTGACAAACCTCCTTGATTTCACCCACAATTTGGGTCTGTATGGAATCCTTAGCTGAAATTTGGTCAAAAGGGGCGGATGTTTTCGAAGCTTTTCCTGAAACCTCAAATTCTTCTCCAAAATAATCACCCTGAATAGTTTCCTGTTTGCAAGAAACCAATAAAATACCCAGTAAAAAAACAGCAGTAAAAGTGTTAAAAATTCTCATTTTTGATAACATTTAAGTAATTGTAGATTAAGTATAATATTTAGATTTGATAAATATCCAAAACTAACAATAAATAGCTAATTTTAACACTGTAAATGTAAGTGTTATGGAAACAGTAGCTAACAAAATAGCTGTAGAGAAGGTTAAATCCTCCAAAATCCAAGATGTGGATTTTGACAATCTCTCCTTCGGAAGTGTTTATTCGGACCATATGTTGGTCTGTGATTATAAGGATGGTAAATGGAATGCTCCAAAAGTGGTTCCTTACCAACCCATTACCCTAGACCCTTCTGCAAAGATTTTTCACTATGGACAATCTATTTTTGAAGGAATGAAAGCCTACAAGGATGAGGACGGAAAAGTATGGCTCTTTAGACCTTTGGAAAATTTCAAACGATTCAACAGATCAGCCCAAAGGCTCGCCATTCCAGAAGTACCGGAATCCTATTTTATGGATGGGCTAAACACCCTTATCCAAGTAGAAAGTGATTGGGTGCCGCAAAACCCTGGTAGTTCCTTGTATATAAGACCATTCATTTTTGCGTCAGGAAACGGTTTCCATGCCTCTCCTGCGAACGAGTATAAATTTATTATTGCCTGTGCGCCCT
The DNA here is from genome assembly GCF_051494225.1 of Flagellimonas lutimaris. Taxonomy (GTDB): domain Bacteria; phylum Bacteroidota; class Bacteroidia; order Flavobacteriales; family Flavobacteriaceae; genus Flagellimonas; species Flagellimonas lutimaris_A. Next base: position 214,375 of record NZ_JBNPYE010000003.1, read on the forward strand.
CTGGAGCTTATTTTTCCGGTAAAGTAAAAGTTCTGATAGAGGAAACCTATTCGCGTGCTGCAAACGGCGGTGTTGGATATGCAAAAGCCGGGGGTAATTATGCCGGACAGTTTTACCCGACCAAGTTGGCCGCCGATAAAGGTTATCAACAAGTAATCTGGACAGACGACAATACCCACGAATTTATTGAAGAGGCCGGTGCCATGAATGTATTTGTTCGAATCAACGATACTTTAATGACAGCGCCTACTAGTGACCGTATATTGGACGGTATTACTCGAAAGAGCATTTTGGATATCGCCAAAGATGAAGGCATCAAAACCGAAGTCCGCAAAATATCGGTTCACGAATTGGTGGAAGCTGCAGAAAACGGCTCTTTGAAAGAGATGTTCGGAGCAGGAACCGCTGCAGTGGTTTCTCCGATTTCAGGTTTTGGTTACCATGGCAAGGATTACGACCTGCCAGATTTGAAAGATAGTTATGCTTCTTTATTGAAGAAAAGAATCACGGATATTCAATATAACCGGGCAGAGGATAAATTTGGATGGCGCTACGAGGTCATCCAATAGAAATAAAAAAGGCGCCAGTTGGCGCCTTTTTTATTTATCTATAATGGTTTGTATATCCGGTTTAAAATAATTTGGCCCCTTTAGCACTTTTCCATCTTCACGGTAAATGGGTTTTCCATCAGCACCCAATTTACTCATGTTGCTACGCTGTATTTCTTCAAAAACCTCCTCAATTTTGTATTGCATTCCGTGTTCAAGTATGGTTCCGCACAAAATATAAAGCATATCCCCCAGGGCATCGGCCACCTCCACCAAATCATCATTATTAGCTGCTTCCAAATACTCACGGTTCTCCTCGTCCATTAAATTAAAACGAAGAGTGTTTTTATCTTTTCCAAGATTCGCCTTTGGCTTTTGGGAAACTCCTAGACCAAAAGAATTGTGGAAGAGCTCCACGGCTTTTATTTTACGTTCCATTACACTTATTTGATTTAGCTTTGCATAAAAATATGAAATATGTTCAGTACAGGACAGATAATTTTTGCAACATTATTCTTCATTGTCTTTGTGGTAATTATCTCATTTTCTTATCGAAAGGATAAGAAGCTGCACAAAAAAAATTACAAAGGTGTCATTTGGATCTTGGTTTCTTTTATAACTTTTATAGTTATTTTGTTCTTGATTAAACACTTTCTCAAAAATTAACAGCAAAATTGTCTTTACCACAAAAATCCTCGAATTCACAACATTAGGGGCACTTGGATTTCATTCTTATAGGAAAAAACGTACTTTTGTTTAACATTAATTTAGCACAAAACTAGATGATTGTATTTTTGAGTATTCTTTTTGGTTTGCTGGTCATTAATGCCATCCTATTGATTTTCAGCGTTAATGGAGCTAAAGAACGATTTATAAAACCAATTCAACGGATTTCTGAAACCTCAACCACCAAACTTTTCCCTCGTGAGGCTATAGAAACCAAATACAAAGAAGCGGTTTAGTTTGTACCTTTAGGGCATGAAACAGGCCTTTCTTGTTTTTTTGGGCGGGGGATTTGGAAGTGTATTACGCTATCTGATCTCCAAACCTCTCAACCCCTTATTCCACAATTTTTTTCTTGGCACTTTTTTGGTCAACATTATAGGCTGCTTACTAATTGGCCTTTTTTTGGGACTTTCTGCAAAGGGCCATATACTTACCTATAATAATACTCTCTTCTTGGCAACGGGTTTTTGTGGTGGCTTTACCACATTTTCTGCATTTGCTTTTGAAAAACACTCTTTTTTAAAGAATGGCGATTTACTCAACTTGGCCATTTATATGATTTCAAGTATCGGTATCGGTGTTTTGGCTGTTGTTTTGGGATTGTGGATTGCCAAACAGGTTTAGTAGTTATAAATTGCGTTTTTATTGTTAAAATTTGTTAAAAACTAAACATTTATATTGTTTTAAAGGTTTTTTGCTGACAAAAATTAACCTTGAACCCCTAATTAGTAATATAAAACCAACAAATAACTAACAAAACTTAACATAAAATTAAATACCCCTAAAATTGTAGGGGTATTTTTCTTATACCCATAAAAATACCCCCACTACCCTCTAATTTTTCATAGTCTAGATTGAATTCCTATATATTTGGCTCATCAATTAACTACTTAATTATGAAAAAAGTCGAGGCAATTATTAGAAAATCCAAATTTGATGAGGTAAAAAAAGCCCTGCATCAAATTGAGGTCAACTTCTTTAGTTACTGGGATGTAACTGGAGTTGGAAATGAGACACAAGGACATGTGTATCGTGGTATATCGTATAGCACGAGCGATATACAGAGAAGGTATTTGGTTATCGTAGTTAGCGATGACTTTCTGGAGAAAACCGTGAATGTTTTATTGGACACAGCCAGTACTGGTAATGTTGGTGATGGAAAAATTTTCGTATCCGATATGATCGAGGCCTACAGGATCAGGACCAAGGAAAGCGGAAGCGCAGGAATCAACTAACATTAATAGCCAAAAAACTTAAAAACTTAGATTATGATTGTACAAGAACAAGAAGCGATAGATAAAGCCGTTGAAGCCATTACTGGCGATATGGGCGCTTTGTGGATATTGATTGCGGGCATTTTGGTATTCTTTATGCAAGCAGGATTCACTTTGGTCGAAGTAGGCTTTACCCGTAGCAAGAACTCGGGTAACATCATTATGAAAAACCTAATGGATCTCGCCGTTGGTTCGATTATGTTTTGGGCCGTTGGTTACGCCATTATGTATGGTAGTGATTTAGTGGCTGGAGGATTTTTTAGAACCAGCCCATCCGAACAAGGATACTTATTTTTTAGTGCGGATGATTGGTACAACTTGTTTTTTCAAACAGTTTTCTGTGCCACAGCTGCAACTATTGTATCTGGAGCCATTGCAGGAAGAACCAAATTTTCAACGTATTTGATTTTCTCAGCATTGATGACCACGCTGATCTACCCGATCTCTGGTAGTTGGTATTGGCCGTTTGATGATGATGCTTGGTTGAACACTGCTGGTTTTATTGATTTTGCAGGCTCATCAGTGGTACATGCTGTTGGTGGGGGCGCCGCTTTGGTTGCCGCTATAATGGTTGGGCCTAGAATCGGAAAATATGTGGATGGGAAAGCTCAGGCTATTCCAGGTCACAATATGACGTTCGGTGCCATTGGAGTTTTCATCCTTTGGTTGGGATGGTTTGGATTTAACGGAGGCTCCCAATTGGCTTGGGGTGGAGACGACACCATTGCAGCTTCCAGTGTAATCATTAATACCAATTTAGCTGCTGCCATCGGTGCCATTGGCGCAATGTTCTTTACATGGGCAAAATACGGCAAAGCTGATATTTCCATGACCTTGAACGGTGCTTTGGCCGGATTGGTGGGAATTACTGCCGGATGTGGCGCCGTAAGCGCATGGGGTGCATTGGCCATTGGACTCATTTGTGGTATTGTAGTGGTATTGTCCATCGAGTTCATCGATAAAAAACTAAAAATCGATGATCCCGTAGGTGCTATTTCAGTACACGGGACCTGTGGTTTCCTTGGAACAGCGCTGATAGGATTCTTTGCTTTGGATGGCGGATTGTTCTATGGAGGAAGTGCCAAACTTTTATGGGTGCAAACTTATGGTTCGTTGTCCTACATACTTTGGGCTGCATTGACAACCTTTATTATATTGTTCATATTGAAGAAAACGCTTGGACTTCGCGTTTCCGAGCAAGAAGAAACTGAAGGTCTGGACATCCACGAACATGGAGTGGAAGCTTACCCGGAGCACATTTCTCAAGACAAATAAAAATAAGTCTTTCAAACTCACAACAAGATTGTAAAAAAGGAACGGAGCGTTCTGCCAAACGCTCCGTTTAATAACCTTTTCAATCAAACTCACAATTATAAAACTAACTGTCCTTAACAAAAAGGACAACTTAAACGATTATGATATGAAAACGATTATAAATACAAACTTCGGAAAAATTTTGGCTATCGCCATAATTTCTATGGTAACATTTTCAGCTTCAGCACAAGAAGAAGAAACAACTCCTAAATTCAGCTTCAGCGGTACTGTTGATGCGTACTACAGAGCAAACATTACCGCGCCAAATGATGAGGATGCAATAGCTCCCGGTTCTTCATTTGCAAACCTTCCAGGATTCTCATTGGGTATGGCAAATCTTATTGCCGCCTACGAAGGTGAAAAGGTAGGTTTTGTGGCCGATTTGGTTTTTGGACCACGTGGAACGGACGCTATTTTTGCATCACCCATGTATTCTGCAACTGGAGACATAGTAAACCAATTGTATGTCTATTGGAATGTTAGCGATGCGGTCACTCTTACCTTTGGTAACTTTAATACATTCCTGGGTTACGAGGTAATTTCTCCTGCAGCCAACTTCAACTACAGTACATCTTACCTGTTCTCTTATGGTCCTTTTAGCCATACCGGTTTAAAGGCCGATTTTGATTTGGGCAGTGATTGGTCTGCTATGGTCGCCGTAATGAACCCTACTGATTTGACAGAGTTCAACCCAACCGGTGATTACGCCGTAGGTGCCCAATTGGGATACTCGGGTCAGTTCTTGAATTTCTTGTACAGCCAAGGTGGTTTCGAAATTGATTATACCGGTGGTTTTGACCTTTCTGATGAATTCTTCTTAGGTATCAATGCTGCTCACTTTAGTATGGAAGACGATGGAGGTTCCTTTACCGGTGCTGCACTATATCCACAGTATGCAATCTCTGATACCTTTAGTTTAGGGCTTAGAGGCGAGTACTTTATGGAAACTGATTTCTTTGGTGCGATTGGAGCATCCGATGTAGACGGAGACTCAAGTGTATTGGCATTGACTTTGACAGGAAGTGCCACCATTGGCGATCTGATTCTAAAACCAGAAATAAGATTGGATAGTGCTTCTGAAGATGCTTTTATCGATAATGATTTGGCTCCGACAGGTAGCTTGGCCTCTGTATTGTTTGCCGCAATATATTCCTTCTAAGCAAATTGGATATGACACGAACAAAAGCCTTATTCCATTAGGATTAAGGCTTTTTTTAGTCCTTGTTAAAATTTTTCACTCCTGCTCTCACCATAGTTCTCAAATAATTTTGCCTTGGCACTAGAGGGCAGGAGTACTTTTTGTTATATACACAGTAAGGGTTGTACGCCTTATTAAAGTCAATAACCAAAGTATCGCCTTCCGGAATAGTCAAATCAATATACCTTCCCCCACCATAAGTTTCTTCACCATTGGTATTATCCAAAAAAGGCAAAAACAAATAGTCTTCATATTCTTCATCCTCAAGCAAATCCAAACTTTGGTAAACTTCCAGTTGGTGGTCTTCACCATTTAAAGAAAAATAAGCGATTCCATAAACAACTTCTTGAGTTTGTCTATCTGTAGTGGTTGGCATAAAAAAAGGGTCCGCATCCGGAGTCCGTTCAAATCGTGCTTTTACAATATAAGATGTATCCGGGTCAAAAAAATCAAGTCCTTCAAAGTCCTTTCGGTATTTATCGGGTAAAGGAGAAGTTTCAGGATTTTTGAAACTTGCATTCTGCTCTTTCTGGTATTCTAAAATATCGGCGATCAAATCGGTTTTGGCCGTTATCGATTTTTCTTCATCGTGGTACTTTTTACCTTGGCCGCAAGCCATCACAAAGAATACCGACAGTAAGATTATATATTTCATTCAGAAGCTCTTTGTGCAAAAATACAGCTTAAACTCAGAAGATATTAAATCTTGATTCACAATCAATTTTCGTCCAACTTAATATCGTAGCGAGCATCTTTCAAATATTTTGAAACGACTTTATTAAATTCTGGTGTAATACGGAACAAAGCCGTGTTTTCCAGACTGTAGAGCTTTTCCTTATCCTTAAACCCATTTTTCAACAACTCCTCCAAATAGAACAGAGATGTGCCAAAATCATCATTTTTTGCACTAAGGGAAATGGTTTTCAAGTAAAACTCGTAATTGTCGGGCTCCAAAATAGTTTTTAGCATATACAAAAATACCAAAGCATCTTCATCCACTACTTCATCGGATGAAACCAAGTGAATATTATCCTCTGCCAACGCATTTACATATCCTTTTAATCGATGGCCCATTTGTTTTTCGAAAATTTTTGTGCCTGAAACGAATTTATCTATCTCCCCCATTTGATGTTTCCACCAGCCCAAATTGTTAAAATTATGGGTGTAAACATCCTCTTCCATATAATAATTGTAGTCTTCCTTAAGCATGGACTCTTTTAAAAATGCAGCATTCTCTGCTCTTTTCATCACTTTGAAATCCTTATTTCTACGAAGCTCTTTTTGAACGGACCTAAGCGAATCCATATTCTTAAAGACACTATATATGGACATCATTTCAGTCATGTATTGTTCCGCCCATAGCAAATCACCAATACTTTTTAGTTGATTTACCTTATCCAAATCCTCTTGATATGCCTTTTCTACATAAGCTGAATCCTTTGGAATCCAGTTTCTGCCCATAGCATCCAAGGTAAAGAGTTGCATACCTTTTTGGATATAAGAAACACTGGGCCAGTTACCATCTCCGTCGTAAAGCAAAACCTGATTAGGGAATTTGTAATTATCCAGCAGCTTGGCATCCGTTAATATAAAAGGGTAATTAAAATTTTCTTTGTTAACGATGCCTACAAAATGAAAAGAGTACTTATTATTTAAGACCTCTCTGTTTGCCAAAGAAGCTTCAATAGACATAACACCATTGACACCTTTGATAAGTACAGGTACCAAGCTTGCAAATTGTCCGCCAGAATCTTGCCCTGCAGCGTAAATTCTGGAATTCTGTATAGGCAACAAACTTGTTACTTTATGAATAGCTTGGCCAGCTATCACCATATTCTTGGTCAATGAAATACTATCTAACAGCTTGGGTGCCGCCAAAACGTATCCTTCCCTTTCCGCCGCTAACATAAACATCGAGAGTGCCTTTTCTTCATTCCCTTTGGTATCAAAAACAACTAGCAACGGCCATGCCTTATCCATTGAGAATGCCTTAGGAATATAAATTGAGTAAGTATTATCGGTAGAATCATTGACTGAGAGATTTTTGATTATCTCTCCCTTTTGTAAAACCATTTGTTGTGAAAAGACTGAAATTGTGCAAAAAATGGTCAGAAGCGGTAACAAATATGTTTTTCTCATAATTCTATCTTAACAAAAATCTAGCCAAAGTTTGTTTTGAAAATATCAAATTATTAAAACAACTATTTACCAGCCCTACTTTTTCTGATAGGTGAATTGGCCACTACATTGGATAATACAATGTGGGTTCTACATTCGCCATATATGATAAGTTCATCTATAAACTTTTCCAAATGCGATTGGTCCCGAAGCACCACCTCCATTATAATATTTTCATTACCGGTAATTCGATAGCAATTCACTACTTCCTGAAAAGTTTTGACCTTATCTAAAAACGGTTTCAACTTCCCCATAAAGGCTCGCAACATAATAACTGCCTTTAACTGATATCCGGCCTCCACGTAGGAAACATTTGCGCCATAACGTTCAATAATTCCAAGGTCCTCCATTTTTTTTACGCGCTCTGCCACAGCAGGTGGTGTCAACCCGATTTTCCTCCCAATATTGGCAAAAGATTCCCTTGCATTTTGCTGCAAATGATTCAATATTTCCCAATTCAAGTCATCTATCTTCATATATAAAGAAATATACCACTATTTTTTTATTTTCGAAAGTAAAATCGAATAAATGCTTTATTAACAAAAGTAAAAAAATTCAATTCGTCCTTAATTTTATAATACAAAATTGCTATAAAAAATGGAGAGAAATTCTCTTAACTCCTTAGGTGTATATCGTAAATCTTTGGCTCTACGTGACATGAGCGAAGCGGTTGCGGCTTATTTTGCCCAAAACAGGGAAATTCTGTCTTTACGAAAAATTGATTCTTTCCGAGATGATCTTTCCAAATCCTTGTTGGAAGATGCCGATTTGATTACAAAAGAAGTGGAGCAAGCTGCATTGAGCAACTGTCCATCTGTCCGAATGAGAAGTCTTTCTTATGTTAACATTATGACCCGCAACATTTTGGCCTATTGCAATGGGTTGGAACGAGACGGCGTCAAAGAAAAAGAATATCTGAACCTCCTCCGAAAAGAGATTCGAATATTCAGGATTTCCTTTAAAAAATGGAGAAAGTCCTTGATCAACAAAAACGACTGACCTCCTTTTCCCTACATATTTCTCCGATACTGTCCTCCTACTTGGAAGAGTGCTCCTGTGATTTGCCCCAATGAACAATATTTGGCGGCTTCCATCAATTTTTCAAAGATATTTCCATTAGCGATCGCTACATCTTGTAACTCTGCCAATTGTTTTTCAGCAGTAGCTTTTTCTCTTCGATGAAGGTTTTCCAATGTTTCTATCTGATTTTTCTTTTCCGTTTCCGTAGCCCGAATTACCTCTGCAGGCAGAATGGTCGGTGACCCTTTTGAACTCAAAAATGTGTTTACACCAATAATCGGGTATTCTCCTGAATGCTTCAAAGTTTCATAATGCAGGCTCTCTTCTTGAATTTTAGAGCGTTGATACATAGTTTCCATAGCGCCAAGTACTCCTCCTCGCTCTGTAATCCTATCGAACTCCATCAAAACGGCCTCTTCCACCAAATCCGTCAACTCTTCAATAATAAATGATCCTTGTATCGGATTTTCGTTTTTGGCCAATCCCAACTCTTTGTTGATTATCAACTGAATGGCCATCGCCCTGCGGACAGACTCTTCGGTCGGGGTGGTAATGGCCTCATCATAGGCATTGGTGTGCAACGAATTACAATTATCGTAAATCGCATACAATGCTTGAAGCGTAGTACGGATATCGTTAAAATCGATCTCCTGTGCGTGTAAGCTTCTTCCAGAAGTCTGGATATGATACTTCAACATTTGCGCCCTTGGATTGGCTCCATATTTTTCCTTCAAGGCTTTCGACCAAATACGTCGAGCCACACGTCCAATAACCGCATACTCTGGATCTACTCCATTGGAAAAAAAGAAGGAAAGGTTTGGACCAAATTTATTGATGTCCATACCCCGACTCAAATAATATTCCACATAGGTAAACCCGTTGGATAAGGTAAAGGCCAACTGGGTAATGGGATTGGCACCTGCCTCGGCAATATGATAGCCCGAAATAGAAACCGAATAGAAATTACGAACCTGTTGCTCAATAAAGTATTCCTGTACATCCCCCATCAATCGCAATGCGAACTCTGTCGAGAAAATACAGGTATTCTGTGCTTGGTCTTCTTTTAGGATATCGGCCTGCACCGTTCCACGAACTTGGTTCAAGGTCTTTACTTTTATTTCTTCATAGACATTTTTAGGCAGTACTTGGTCTCCCGTAACACCCAAAAGCATAAGTCCTAAACCATCGTTCCCCTGTGGAAGTTCACCATAATATTGAGGTTGCTCCACGCCCTTTTCTTTAAAAATTGCTTTGATTTTGTTCTCGACCTCTTTCTCCAAGTCATTTTCTTTGATGTACTTCTCGCAGTTCTGATCTATGGCGGCATTCATAAAAAAGGCCAAAAGCATGGGCGCAGGACCATTTATGGTCATACTTACCGAAGTCATTGGGCTGCTCAAATCAAAACCTGAGTAGAGTTTTTTGGCATCATCCAAACAACAAATGGACACCCCGGCATTTCCAATCTTTCCATAAATATCTGGGCGGTGGTCCGGGTCATTCCCGTATAAAGTCACCGAATCAAAAGCGGTGGATAAGCGTTTGGCGGGCATGTCCATACTTACATAGTGAAAGCGTCGGTTTGTACGTTCAGGTCCACCTTCGCCTGCAAACATTCGGGTAGGGTCCTCCCCTTCCCTTTTAAATGGATATAAACCTGCAGTGTATGGAAATTCACCAGGTACATTTTCCTGTAAAATCCATTGCAGAATGTCGCCCCAAGCCTTGTATTTGGGCAAAGCTACTTTTGGAATCTGACTGTGCGAAAGGGATTCGGTATGGGTTTTTATTTTAACCACTTTGTCTCGAACTTTAAAAGAGTAAACCTCAGATTTGTAGCGATTTACTTTTTCTTTCCATTTTAAAATGGCCTCCCAATGATGAGGATTCAAATGCATTTTTACTCGATCAAACTCCTTGATGAGTAGATTCACCAATTCCTTGGATTCCTCATTTTTGATGTTGGATTCGATTTCGTCTTCATTTAATCCAGATTTATCCAAAAAAAGCTCCTCTGCTTTTTCTTGATCCATTTCCAAGATAGAGGCCACTGTCAAAAAGATACCATATAGCTTTTGCGCTATTTTGGATTCTTCCTTCGCCTTGGCATCATAACCTCTATTGTTTTCGGCTATTTCTGATAAATATCGGGTGCGTGCTGGCGGAATCACATAGATTTTCTCGGCCATTTCCTGTGTCACCTCGATAGTAGAGTTCAACGTGGAATTTGCTTTTTCCACCAAGGTGTCCATCACCATTTTATAAAGACTGTTCATCCCGGGATCATTAAACTGCGAAGCAATGGTTCCAAAAATGGGCAGTTCATCTTCATTGGTGTGCCATAATCCATGGTTTCGGGCATATTGTTTTTTCACATCTCGGATGGCATCCAACGCACCTCTTTTATCAAACTTATTAATGGCAACGATATCAGCGAAATCTAGCATATCAATTTTCTCCAACTGTGTTGCCGCACCAAATTCAGGTGTCATCACATAAAGGGAAACATCGCTATGCTCCAATATTTCGGTATCGGATTGACCAATTCCAGAGGTTTCAAGAATAATCAGGTCGTATTTAGCGGCCTTCAGAACTTGAACAGCTTCTGAAACATATTTGGACAAAGCCAAATTGGACTGACGCGTAGCCAAGGAGCGCATATAAACTCTTTCGTTATTGATGGCGTTCATTCGGATTCTGTCACCCAAAAGTGCTCCTCCAGTTTTACGTTTTGAAGGGTCAACGGAAATAATTCCAATATTTTTATCGGGAAAGTCAATCAGAAACCTGCGAACCAATTCATCCACTAAACTGGATTTCCCTGCTCCGCCAGTACCTGTAATTCCCAAAACGGGAACACTGCCTTGTTCTTTTTCTATTATCGGTAGAAACTTTTCAAACTCTTCATGACGGTTCTCCGCCAAAGAAATCAAACGAGCCAAGGTATTCGGGTGCTTTTCCTCCAATTCGCTTTCCAAAGATTTCCCTTTAGAAAGATTCAAATCGGGAACAACCGTATCGCAGCGCTCTACCAAATCATTGATCATGCCTTGAAGCCCCATCTCCCGACCATCGTCCGGGGAGTAAATCCGTTCAATGCCATAATCCATCAGCTCTTTTATTTCTTCAGGAAGGATAACTCCGCCACCTCCACCAAAGATTTTGATATGCTCTGCACCTCTTTCTTCCAGTAAATCGAACATATACCTAAAATACTCATTGTGCCCCCCTTGGTAAGAAGTCATGGCAATGGCATTGGCATCTTCTTGAATCGCACAGTCCACCACTTCGGCCACACTCCTATCATGACCCAAATGAATCACCTCAACCCCTGTGGCTTGGATAATTCTTCTCATAATATTAATGGCTGCATCGTGACCATCAAACAAAGAGGCTGCGGTTACAATTCTGATTTTATTTTTAGGCTTGTAGGATTCAATTTGTTCCATCTGCAATAAAAGGTCTTATTTCGTCCTGCAATTTACAGAAAATGCAACTGAAAATCGATTTTGATTAAGATTGTATAAAAAATATTAAAAGTTTGGGCTTCCTTTTTTGAATACCATAATTTTATCTGCTTAAATACGTCCAATGAAACTGACCATTCTTATCAATTGTCCTGACCAATCCGGAATAATCCGTTCTGTGACCACCTTTATTCATCAGCAAAAAGGAAACGTGGTCTATCTTGACCAGCATGTAGACAAACAGGCAGGCGTATTTTTTATGCGTTTGAAGAGTGAATTTGAGCAGGAATTGGATTTATCCAAGTTTAAAGAGGATTTTGGAAGAGAATTGGCGACCAGGTTTAAGATGGAGTGGGATGCATATACGGATGTATACAGACCCAAAATGGCCATTTTTGTTTCAAAGTACAACCATTGTCTCTATGATTTGTTGAGCCGATACAATTCTGGGGAACTCTCGGTGGATATCCCTTTTATTTTGAGCAATCACAAGGATTTGGAATATGTGGCAGAGCAGTTTGATATTCCCTATTTCCATATTCCCGTGACCAAAGAAACCAAAGCCGAGGCTGAGGACAAGCAGCTTGAGCTTTTGGAAAAGTATGGGGTAGATTTCATTGTGCTGGCGAGGTATATGCAGATAGTATCACCAAAGGTGATTGATGTATACCCACAGAAAATTATAAACATCCATCACTCTTTCTTACCTGCATTTGCAGGAGCAAAACCTTACCATGCCGCTTTTGAAAGAGGTGTAAAAATTATTGGTGCTACTAGCCATTATGTTACCGAAGATTTGGACGCAGGCCCTATTATTGAGCAAGATGTCACAACAGTTTCGCATACACATTCTGTTAAGGATTTTATTGCCAAAGGCAGGGATTTGGAGCGCATTGTTCTTTCGCGTGCCGTTAAGCTTCATGTTTCAAGAAAAACCATGGTCTACAATAATAAAACGGTGATTTTTTCATAAAGAAGATCTCAAAAGAAATAGGGGCATAAAGCCCCTATCGCAACTAACTAAAAAAACCTCAAAGACCAGTCTTATGGATTGGTCCTGAACTCAAAAATTTCAGATTCTGAACTATTACCTGCGCTATCCATAGTCACTACTTTCCAATAATAAACCATATTGGCTTCAATTGTAGTCTCATAGCTATCTGTATCTGTTTCTCCCAAAACTGCGGCTGGAGGGCTCACCGTATCCATATAAAGGGTATAGGACAGAGTATCTCCATCCAAATCCGCCCCTTCCCATTCCAAGTTGATATTTCCTTCATCCACAGCCACTCCCATTTCAGGATAAGGATTGTACGCTGGAAAAGGTGCGTAGTTTTCTATTGCAGCTCCTGCATTGTAAAAACGCCATGTGTTACTCGTTGCCGTTTCATTAGTCCCATCTGCTGCGGAGACCACGGTCCAAGAGTATGCCGTTCCCCTATTAAGGGTCAACTCCATTTCGGTATTTGTCGTAGTAGATGAACTTTGGGTACCAGATTCCAAATTCCTGAGATTGACAGTATATGAGTCGGTATTCTCCGAAGGGCTCCATTGAAATGTTACCTTACTCTCCGTAACGGAGATCACTATACTTTCGGTACATTCCTCATTGTTATCTGGAAAAACCAAAGTTACTGCGGTCGGAGCTGGCACATTTGGAATCGGATCTGGATCATCACTACCTCCTCCTCCGCAAGAAAATAGGGACACCGTCATAATTAGCACCAAGTATCTATAAACTATTTTCATTGTTTGATAATTTTAAATTCATGTGAAGTCTCGGGCCCTGCTATTTTGATCAAATACAGACCATTGGAAAAAGCAGAAAGATCCACATCCAATTTACCATAATGGGCCTCTGTAGTATTGGCAAAGAGCAATTTGCCATTTAGATTGAACACTTGAACGTTCATACTGGCATTGGTATCAAAACCAAGATCCAAAGACACTGTGTTAACATCTATGATCGGGTTGGGATATGCCGAAGCTTTGTCCGTAAGCAAAAGTGTTTTCTCAATGATACCTTGACAATCCAAATCGGTACTCACCTGCAATTTGTTTACAGATTGATCTAGTTTGAGTTCAAAGGATTCTTTTGACGTGAGATATACTTCATCATTTATCTGAATGTTATAGAAGTCCGCACCCTTAAGCTCCAAGGAAAGTATACCGGTTTTATTGTTCAAATCCGAGTATACCTCTAAGGAATCGGGCTCTGTAATGGTCAATGTATAGCATTGCTGGTAATCTGTTTGCCCGGAAACGGTGATACAAAGTTCATAGCTTCCTGCCGATAAGTTTTCAAAAGCAACGGTCTGATCAAAATCTGAAGATGCCTCGGAAGTCCCGGACAATGTAGCCGTATATGAATGTGCAGCCTGAGCAGTAACAGTTATACTCCCGTTATTGCTTCCTCTACATGTTTCACTATTTGTAAGCACACTGAAATTATCCTCGGGAAGTGAGAAAACTTCGCAGCCATCCACATCCACAATAGCACCCAGCGTGGTATCCGGACATAGGTCGTTTGCATCCAACACTCCATCTGAATCTGCATCGGGTGGATTATCATTGGGAAATAGACTACTTGGGTTGTTCCCGAAAATTCGATATTCACCAGGGGCCAAAACCATTGGTTCGTTTACATTTACAACCACATGTTTAAGATTGTTTGCCAAAAATTCGTACCAAACTCCTGTTTCTTGAAATTGGGGGTCGATTTCTTGTTCTTCCACACCAAAATTTCCAATTATAGTTACGTAACCAATTTCATCCGCCCCCGCGGAAGCATTGGTAAGATGAATGGTTTTTAGACCCGTGGAACTACCAACATCCAACGAAAAGTCCGAAGTTTCGAAAATGGGTTCTTCAACGGTCAACAGGTTTAGGGCCGACCATGTGTCGTATACATCTTTTCTATCGGAGTTATCGTAATAATCCCATCGGATAGGCTTATTTCCAATTCTTCCATTATAGTCTATGGAGTAATCGTATCCCAATTCCCCGAATTGCCATATCATTTTTGGTCCCGGAACGGTAAAAAAGAATGCCCCTGCCAACTCTACGCGGTCCAAGGCCGTTGAAAGCTCTTGCACATTATAATCGCCCGAAGCATTTCCGTAATTGAGGTTTCGGAACATCATGCGTTCCTCATCGTGGCTCTCCATATAAGAGACATTGGAAGGAACCGTCCAACCCCTGTTTAAATAAGATACCCACGAGAAATCAGAACTATTGTTCCACCCCATGGACGCCTCACTATAAGGGCCATTGAGATTCCCCCAAAGCATAACGCCCTTACCTTCATCCAAACGATATTCTGCCCATTCCGTTTCTTCTTCGTTGGTACCCAAATGCTCAAATATGACCAAAAAGTCAGGGTTGATTTCCCATTGATAGTCTGCATATTCTTTGAGTACGGCAACTCTATCGGCCTGATAACTACCGGTACAATTTTCATCCGAAGCTGTACAATTCTGGGTGAAGCCTTTTGTCAGGTCCCATCGGAATCCATCAAGGTTATATTCCTCAATCCAATATTGCGTAACCCGCTTTACATAATCTTGGGTTGCTTGTTGGCTATGGTTAAAATCGTTGAAAACATTATAAGAGTGGGTCGGTTGTGCATTAAAGAACGGACTATCCCCGCTAGCTACACCCCCATAACCGCCATTATCCGTATTCCATAATCGATAATATGGGTTTTGACCTGTGGCATGGTTGAACACCACATCTAGAATTACGGCCATACCTCTACCATGGCATTCATCCACTAATTGTTTAAACGCGTCGGCATTGCCATAATATTTATCCAAGGCCATATGGAAAGACGGGTTATATCCCCAACTTTCATTTCCATCAAATTCGGATATCGGCATAAGCTCAATGGCATTTACGCCAAGAGCCTGAAGATAATCCAAACGATTGCGCACGGCATCGAAGCTGTGCAATTCATCAAAATCCCGAATCAAAATTTCGTAGACCACCAAATCGGTTTTACTGGGCAACGTATAACCATTGTTAATCCAGCTATATTCAGGGTCTCCGGTACGAAGTAGAGTTACTGCATGTTCTGTTTCTCCTGAGGGATATGCTGGCAGATCAGGATATGTCGTATTGTTGATGTACGGGTCGTTTCCTTCATCCAAAATAAGGGTGGAATACGGATCGGCAATCGTGATTTCACCATCTACCACATATTGATACATATGATTGGCCTGAGGGGTCAATCCGGTTAATTCTATCCAAAATCTATCTTGACCACTATCCTTTTTAAGCAAATATTCATCCGTAAGTGACCAATTATTAAAATCACCAATCAAATGGACCACTTCTTTCCCCGGAGCATAAAAAACAAGGGTGGCTTTAGTATCATCCAATGGGTCCAAATTGATACCATCCATCAAATTTGCGGGAACGGCTTCTTCCACAATATTGACCACTACCATAAAATTAGCGGTACGGGTTTCTCCTCCACTTTGAGCTTCCAAGGTATATTGTGAGTTCTCGGTAATGTTCGTATGATCATAGGTGTAATCGGTTCCGCTAAAGGTATCAACCATATTTCCATTAATGGTCAATGTAAAATCTGCTGTTATTGAACTGGTGGCAGATATGGATAGATCATCCCCAGGATTCAGGAGGGTTAAACTTTCTGTAGGGTTATTCAATTGCAGTTGAAAGCTGCCGACATCAAAAAAGAAATCGTTGCAGCCGTTGTCCTTGAACTCTTGATCGCCTGTTGCATTTCGGAACACCATGCCCATTTTGGTGGCCGCATTGGCCTGCTCTGTTGTTAACCCGTAATAATCCTGTGGAATAAAGGATATACTCCATGTTCCATCTTGGTTATCCGCCATTTCCCCAACACCATCGTCTTGCCCCCAATTACCGACAACGGTTGCCCAAGGGTCCAAATCGGTGCCGATCCCCGAATGCAGGTATACCTTGCCCGGACTGGAAAAGCCATTGCAATCGGTTGCATTACTATTGGCATCCACGGTAACGGCGATTTCTTCGTCCACCGCAAATGGAAAGGGCTCGATGGTTACTTGGGACCAAGAGGCAATGGAAAAGATTAGAAAAGAAAATAGTAAAAGTTTCTTCATATTGTTTATTTATAAATAAAGGGAAACGGCCAAGCCATTCCCCTTTATCTTAAATTATATAAAAGGGTTGTTTATCAACTACCTTGCAATAAGTGAATACATTGAAGAACCTCCTTCGGACAAATCCAATCTAATCAAATATGTTCCTGCTGTTACAGCAATATTATCACCACCAGCATCCAAAGTTTCGTCCGCTCCGGTATCACCATAATTGATGTCCCAAGCTTCATTTACCCTAAATTTGATTTCACCATCGATCAATTCAACATTATCGGCCACCCATATTCCAGGGTTTACTTCGGTAAGACTATAATCATCACCAGCATTGCCCCAATCGTTGAAACCACTTCCTACCACACCTAAAATGTCCGCGGCTTCTATGGTATAGGTTCCTGCGTTGAAATCCAAAGTAATCATATAGTAACCTGCGGTCACAGCAATGTTATCACCTCCTGCATCCAAAGTTCCATCGGCTCCTGTATCGCCAAAATCGGTTACCCATTCATTGTTCATTCTGAACTTGATTTCACCATCGATCAATTCAACACCTACTTTAAAGGTATCGGTGGTATAATCATAGAAGAATTTGGCATCGGGTCCAGCAGCTCCCCAATCGTTGAAACCGGAACCAACTACACCCCATGAGAACTCCTCGATAGTATATGTATTATCGTTCAAGTTCATGGTAATCTTATAATCCCCAGCGGTTACGACAATATTGTCTCCTCCTGCATCCAAGGTCCCATCTGCATCGGTATCACCATAGTTATTGTCCCATAGGTTATTTTCACGGAATTTAATTTCACCGTCGATCAAGTTAACATAGGCCACATAGACCCCATCGGTACCTGTAGTATAGAAAGGAGCATCATCGAAAGCTCCCCAATCATTATAACCTGAACCAACAACGCCCCAGCTAGAAATTTGAATTCCAGCTCCACTATCAGCAGATTTTTCCACAACGGTTATATTCAATGCGACAACGTCCGATCGGGAAGTAACAGCATCTGTACCTTCCCCACTTCCAGCAAAGGCAGAAACCTTAAAGTAAACGGTACCCGTATTGTTTGGGTTCCCTTCTTCATCTGTGGTAGCTGGATCATCGTCCAATCCCAAACCTTCTGCCATTATCAAAAATTGACTTACGGTCACACTCGCATTTGTTGTTGTCAGTGTTCCTGAATCAAACTCGTAAGCGCCATCTGCATCAAAGTCTGCAGATATTGATCCTTCCAATTGATATGATACTTCTGTTTGAACTCCGAAATCCACTTCATTCCAAACGAAACGTTCCGCAATATTATCCGATGTTTCGTCAGAAAGCAGGTATTCCGCTAAAAAATCGTTTTGGAAAGCAACATCTTCCGATGCAGCCTGTAACGTAAATTCTGGTACATGATCGTCGTTTTCACATGCAGTGAAAAGTACTAGGGCCGTCACCACCCCTAAAACTTGTGCTATAAATGATTTGATATTTTTCATGAGTGTCGTATTAATTAGAATCCTGGATTTTGAGTTAGATTTTCATTGGCCTCCAAAGCGGTCAATGGAATAGGGAACAGTTTATAGGTTTCGGGGATGGAAGTACCGTTCAACGTATTTCCTTTCCATGGCCACACGTAACTGTTTCCAGTGAATTTACCAAAGCGAATAAGGTCACTCCTTCGGTGTCCTTCAAAATTGAGCTCTCTGGCTCTTTCATCCAAAATGAAGTCCAAAGTCAAAGCGGATTGCGAAATGGAACTTGCATTGGAACGGTTTCTAACAGCATTCACATAGCTTACAGCTGTAGCCATATCAGCACCTGAAGCACCTCGTACAGCCAATTCTGCATACATTAAATAGGCATCTGCCAATCGAAACAATGGGAAATCCGTACTGGAAAAACTGGTTGGATTGGATTCGCTAAAATAGAATGTGTTTCTAAACTTGACCGCAGGATATCCATCTGTCCAAGCCCTATAATCGGTCATTTCGTAGTTGTGTCCTTCCGTCCAAAATAACGCTGCCCTATCGTCGGAACTATTTTCAAGGTCTCCATCGTTGAAAAGTCCGTACCATGCTTTGGTGGCCCTGTGACCACTCCAACCTTCTTCGGCACCAAAATCACTAGGGGTCATAGTTTCCGTACCTATGCTACCATTTACAATATAGGTAGTGTTACCATAGCTTTGGCTATTATCTGCATCAGCAATCAATGGAAAAATGATTTCATTGGATAAATAATTATCCCCCGAAAAGATGCTTTCAAAGTTCTCATCCAATGAATAGCCTCCTTCATTAATAACTTGGGTTATATAAGGAACTGCCTCATCGAAACGATCAGTTCCTGTGTATACACCCGCATTCATGTACAGTTTGGCTAAAAGCATACGCCCCACACTTTTGTTCGCCCTTCCATAATCATTGGTGTCCGGTAACAACTCCACTACTGCCAATAATTCATTCTCCAAATAAGTGAAAAGCTCTAGGCGGTCAACTTCCGGCAATGGATCGGATGTTCCATAGTTCTCCTCAGTAGCCAAAACCCCTTTTCCAAAACAATCAATCAAGTAATAATAGGCCAATGCTCGTATAAATCGAACTTCACCTTCGATTTGATTTTGGTTTTCCAAATCCACAGCACTCAGCACCAATAATAAATTGTTCGCTTGTGGAATTGTGTAGTAGATACGGTTGTACAGATAACGGAAGAATTTATTGTTCTCGTCCCAATCGGAGGTTGTGGTCAACTGATCCAAACCATCATCGCCCCAACGGTTTTTCATCGCATCTGCCGTAAAATCTTGAAGGTTTACAATCCCTCTAAGGAAAGGGGATTCACCCGGATCATCATCTATATCAGAACTTCCTGGCCCATCAGGTCCAGAAAGTGCAAAAGAGGCATACAAACGGGATAGAATTCCGGTTACGGCATCTGAATCTTGGTTCAAGAGCTCTTCCAATGTAAGTTCCACCTCTGGTTCGGTATCCAAATCTTTGGTGCATCCCTGAATCATCAGGGCCAATGGAATGATTAAAAAAAGTATTGTTGTTATTTTTTTCATGTCAGCTATATCTTAAAAGTCCACATTTACCCCAACTGTAAAAGAGCGAGGTCTTGGATAGAAGTTATTGTCTATTGCGTTGAAGTTCTCAGGGTCTTGCCCATTATATTTGGTAATAATAAATGGGTTGTTCAAAGCTCCATAAAAACGCATGTTCACATTTGGCAAGGCGTCATCTAAACGGTAGCCCAACACAATGTTCTCACATCTAAGGAAAGTTGCATCTTCCAAATAATAATCAGAAAATGGAACATTTCCGCGGACATCAACAAAGTTGATATCTGCCGCTCCATTATAAAAGTCCAAAACATTGGACAAGCTATTGGAGTTATTCGGGATGGCGCTCTCAACCCAACCCGAGGTAAGTCTTCTGGAGTTATATACCTGTCCTCCAAATTGTCCCCTAAAACTGGAGCTTAAATCAAACTTGTCATAATTGAAGTTGAAACCGAAACCGAAGGTCCAGTTAGGACGCAAGGATTTATAGTACCTGTCGTCGTTATCCACGGTTCCATCTCCATTAAAATCGGCGAATGCACCATGAACCGGATTACCGTTAGTATCATATAATTGCCTAAACACCCACGCCGAATAGGGCTGATATCCCACAGTGTGATAAGCTATGTTAACTCCAGTTCCGGTTGGTATCCCAGATTCACTTGCAGTAATTCGAGAAACATCCTCAAGGTCGGTAACTTCGGCACGATTATAAGATGTGTTTCCATAAAACTCCAAAGACATTTTCTCATTCTGTAAGGCCCTCACATTAAAATTGATTTCAAAACCTTTACTCTCGGTTTCACCTACATTCTTCACGAAAGAAGATGTAAGGGCTTGTCCCGGTGCAACTGGCACAGTGGCCAACAAATCCTTGGTAGTACGGTAGAATATATCGAACGAACCACTTAGCACATTGTTAGGGAAGAATCCAAAATCAAGACCAGCATTAAAGGTCTCTGCTTTTTCCCAAGTCAAATCGGAATTATACGGTTTAGCTGAATATAAGGCATAACCAGCTAAATATTGACTAGTTACAGAACCAGCCTCAAAAAGTGGAAGTGAAGGATAGTAGCCTACAGCGCCCGTAATGTCTTGCTGTCCAGTCCTACCCCATCCAAGTCTTAATTTTAAATTGTTTACAAAATCAACACTTTTCATAAAGTCTTCTTCGTAGATTTTCCATGCCAAAGCCGCTGCTGGAAAATAGCCCCATCGGTTATCTTTCGAAAAAAGAGAAGAAGCATCGGCCCTAAAAGAAAGTGTCAGTAAATATTTATTGTACAAGTTGATGTTACCTCTACCGAAATACGATTGAAGGTTCAACTCATTAAAATATCTATTGGTTGGATTTTGTGGGTCTTCCACCAAAAAACGTTCTCCAGTAGCGGTATCGTAATTGTATTCTTCTTTGTTACCATCATTCCTAAAGTTCTGGTATGAGTAACCGGCCTGAACATCGAAATTAGTAATGGCTCCATCCAATTCTTTTTCATAGGCCAAATAACCTTCAAGGGTTTGGTTAGTTATATCTTGATTTTCCCTGTAATTAACTCCTGGGTTAAATCGGTAGTTAGGGTCTGGGTCTATGGCCGTATCGTCCTGTCTGTAGGTAGCCAGTGAATTATCCGTATATACTTCTTTTACTTTAGCTTTAGACGTTTCAACACCTATATTGGCAACTGCCCTAAGCTCTGGCATAAAATGCATTTTGTAGTCCAGTTCCACATTGGCCAATAATTTTTGAACTCTTTCTGGTCTGTAACGCTGCTTTAAAATAGCCACCGGGTTCCATTGGCCATCCAAGCTTAAAAATTGACCATCCAAAACTGTGTTTTGATAATACCCGCCAAATCGATTGTCGGGAGAATCATCATAAATGGGTTTGGTCGGATCCATGTTCACAGCACCCCCAAGTGCACCCCCTTCATCTATGGCGTTCTTTTTGGATATAATTCCCTTAGCATTGATATCCACTTTTAAATGATCATCAAAAAAACGCGGTGTAAGCTTTATTGAACTAGTGATACGCTCATAGTCACTTGTTTTTACCAAACCTTGAGTTTCCGTATATCCCAATGACATACGAATAGGTACAGACTGAAAAATGCTCCCTCTTGCACTAAAATTGTGGTCAAAAGAAATTGCAGTTCTATAAATAGCATCTTGCCAATCGGTATCGGACAAAATTCTACCTTCAATAACATCGGTGGTGGCAAGATTATCCTCAACATCGGTATTTGGATCATCAATCCCCAAGTAATTGGTATATTCCGGATGATATTCCTGTATGAACCTTGTAAAAGTATTTGAATTCATTATATCTATCTCCTTGCCAACCTTGCTAACCGTGGTATTTGAGGAAAAATTGAATTTAAACTCTCCTGTCAACCCTTTCTTGGTGGTAATAATTATCACCCCATTGGATGCCCTTGAACCGTAAATGGCCGTAGCGGAAGCATCCTTCAAGATGGAAAAACTCTCCACATCGTTTGGATTGATAAGTGTTAACGGGTTACTTACCCCGGCAGGGTTTGTATTGTCCACTGGAATTCCGTCGATTACAATCAAAGGGTTATTGTTGGCTGTAAGTGACGACCCACCACGAATACGAATATTCGGTGCAGAATCGGGCTGACCGCCATTGTTTGTAATTCGAACCCCCGCGGTTTTACCGGTAAGTAATTGGTCGGTGGACACAATGGCACCTTTGTTAAAGTCCTTCGTAGTAACCGAAGATACAGAACCGGTAGCATCTTTCACGGTAGTAGTACCATAACCGATTACCACAACCTCATCAAGTAAAGTGGTGTCTTCGTCGAGGGTTACATTTAGTGTACTCCCCGAAACCACCACTTCTTTAGGTTGAAAACCAATATAAGAGAACACTAAAGTGTCGCCCATATTGGCTTCCATCAGGTAGTTCCCATCAAAGTCCGTTGCTGTACCTTGATTTGTTCCCTTTATTATGACACTAACCCCGGGTAATGGATCCTGTGTGGCCGTGTCAGTGACAACCCCTTGAACAGTAATTTGTGCATACTGAACTAGAGGAACTAGAAACATGCACCATATTAGGTACATTCGTTTAATTCTCATATTGACGTTTGTTAAAGTTATTTTTACGTTTTTGCTATATTTTAACTTCCCATTAACGAAAATATACAATTTGAGACCCCATTTTTTTGACATTTGTCATATTTAGGCACTTACAACGTTTTCTGGTTGACAAAAAATTCCTTCATCACTCTTAATCAGAGTATATTTGGGTAATAATTGGTTTTCCCCCAATCCAATTGAAACGATTATGTCGGATGAAACCTAAAATGACGCTCAAAAAAATAGCTTTGGAATTGGGGCTTTCTATTTCAACGGTATCAAAAGCACTCAAGAACAATAAAGACATTAGCCAGGAGAACCGCGAAAAAGTACAGGCATTTGCTAAATTCTACAATTACCGACCCAATAGTGTTGCCCTCAGCCTAAAAAATAAAAAGACCAAGACCATAGGGGTTATAATCCCTGAAATTGTTCACCACTATTTTGCCAAAGTCATTTCTGGTATCGAAAAGGTTGCAAATTCCAAGGAGTATAACGTTATCATCGGAGTGACCAACGAATCCTTCAAAAAGGAAATTATCAACATGGAAATGCTGATTGATGGCAGCATCGACGGTTTTATCATTTCGCTTTCCAAGGAAACTTTACAAAAAAAAGAGTACCAACATCTGCAAGAAACAATAAACGGAAACATCCCCATTGTGATGTTCGATAGGGCTGTCGATGAAATTCCATGCGATAAAATAATCATTGATGATCGCGAAGCAGGTCGCATGGCCATTCAAAAACTTATTGATGAAGGCCGAAAAAAAATCCTTTTACTTACTACCAAGGATTACCTCAATATTGGCCGTCTCCGTACCGAAGGATACCGTGATGCCCTTGTAGCCAACAATATTGCTTATAATGAGGATTTGATCGTACGCATTGGAGAACTTGGAGATTCCGATGAAGATCAAAGGAATCTGGAAGAAAGAATAAATAAAGTCTTTGAGTTACATCCAGATATTGACGGCATATTCGGTGTCAACGAAATCTATGCGGTAACTGCATTAAATACAGCTAGGCTCAGAGGCTTGGATGTCCCTGAACAACTATCCGTTATCGGTTTTTCCGACGGTATACTATCCAAATATGCCCGCCCGCACTTGACTACGGTAAGCCAACATGGTTTTCAAATGGGTGAGATTGCAGCTGAAACGCTTATCAAAAGGTTGGAAATGATGGACAACGACGAAGAAATACCATATACTACCCAAGTAGTAAAAACAGAACTTATCCTTCGTGATTCGACCAAAAAAGGCATTCCCATATAAAAAACAGTCGCTCAAAACAATTGAAAAGTCAAAAAGCCATATCTTTGCCCCATCAGCGCTTATATTTTACCTTCCCAGTAATTATAATGAACGGGGCGAACCGTTCATATTGTGAAATTAATACTCAATCACAATGTTTCAAAAGCGTCGATTAAGCTTCTGGGAAATCTGGAACCTCAGTTTTGGATTTCTTGGAATTCAAATGGGTTTTGCCCTCCAAAATGCCAATGCCAGTAGAATTCTCCAAAGTTTTGGTGCTGATGTTCACGAACTCTCGTGGTTCTGGATTGTGGCTCCACTTACCGGACTTATTGTACAACCCATTGTTGGCCATTACAGTGATAAGACTTGGACTCGGTTAGGACGGAGGCGGCCTTATTTCCTTACTGGCGCCCTCTTGGCTTCTTTAGGTCTTATTTTTATGCCCAATGCGGATATGTTTACCGCCTTGTTGCCTTCTCTATGGGTCGGTGCCGGTATGCTTATGGTAATGGATGCCTCTTTTAACATAGCGATGGAACCTTTCAGAGCCTTAATTGCGGACATGTTGCCATCAGACCAGCGTACTTTGGGATACAGTGTTCAGACCGTACTTATTGGTGTAGGTGCAGTAATTGGTTCTTGGTTGCCCTACACACTTACCAATTGGGTTGGTATTAGCAATACCTCAGTCGCCGGCGAGGTTCCGCTCAACCTTTTATTTTCATTTATAATTGGTGCCGTTGTACTTGTGGGCAGTGTTGCAGTTACCGTATTTACCACTAAAGAATATACTCCCCAGGAAATGGCTCTTCTCAATCAAAAGGAAGAAGTCAAGGAAGCCGAAAATATTACAGGTGGTCTATTAGATATATTTACAGACTTTGCTATGATGCCGCGAACCATGCGGCAATTGAGTTGGGTTCAATTTTTTTCTTGGTTTGGACTGTTTGGACTATGGGTTTTTGCTACACCCGCAATCGCTGGACATATTTATGGATTAGACCCCAACAATAGTCAAAGTGCAGCTTACCAAAATGCCGGAGACTGGGTAGGCATTCTCTTTGGAGTATACAACGGAGTTTCTGCAATTTTCGCTTTTTTCCTACCGGCCATAGCAAAAAAAGTAGGGCGAAAAAAGACCCACACCATATCCTTGATCATTGGTGCCCTCGGATTTTTATCTATTTATATTATGCCAGATGAAAATTGGTTGATACTCTCTATGATAGGTATTGGTGTCGCATGGGCAAGTATTTTGGCAATGCCCTATGCCATTTTAGCTGGCGCAATTCCTCCACAAAAAATGGGAGTTTACATGGGTATTTTCAACTTTTTTATTGTTATCCCACAAATAGTTAACGCCTTAATAGGAGGCCCAATGGTGAAATATGTATATAACGGACAACCTATTTACGCTTTAATGACCAGTGGTGTGGCGTTTTTAATTGCAGCCCTATTAGTTTCAAGGGTTGACGATATCGACGATCACGGACAATCCATTTAAATTAACCAACCAATTCATTAAAAAACAAATTCTTATACTTATTTTGACCAAGAATCTTCAATAGATTTAATCTCATACTAAAAACACATCAATCACATTAAGAATGAATCAAGATTACATACAACCAAATCCTTGGAGCATTATAGAAGAAGGTTTCGACAAGGAACGCGTGAAATCTTCCGAAAGCCTATTTAGTATTGGAAACGGGGCCATGGGCCAAAGAGCCAATTTTGAAGAGTCCTATTCGGGACCTACCTTCCAAGGGAGTTATATAGGAGGAGTCTACTATCCCGATAAAACCCGCGTGGGATGGTGGAAAAATGGATACCCGGAGTACTTTGCCAAAGTATTGAACGCTCCCAATTGGATCGGAATACATGTGAGCATCAATGGTGAGCCTTTGGATTTGGGAACCTGTACCAATATTAAAGGTTTTAAACGGGAGCTCAACATGAAAGAAGGGTGGTACCGAAGAAACTTTGTGGCCACTACGTCCAACAATATCGAAATAGAAGTTGTAGCTACACGGTTTTTAAGCCTGTCTTATGATGAAGTCGGTGCTATCTGTTTTGAAATCACCCCGCTTAATTCTGACGCGGAAATTGTTTTCAATCCATTTATTGATGCAGGAATAACCAATGAAGATAGTAACTGGGATGATAAATTCTGGAATACCACCAAGATTGAATCGGATAAAAACAGGGCCTTCATAGAGTCGCATACCATGAAGACCAATTTTAATGTCTGCACTTTTATGCAAGCCCATCTGGTTTATGGAGATACTTTGAAAGAAACTCCCGACTCACTTAACCAAGAAGAACTTTCTATTGGTTTTGAATTCACTCAAAAAGCAAAAAAAGGAGAGAAAGTAAATCTTGTTAAATACGGTGGATATACTGTGGACCGAAACCATGAAGCCGATAAATTGACCGAATCGGCCCATGCAGCACTGGATCAAGTTTCTGCCCTTGGCTTTGACGGACTTTTGGAAGAACAGAAAAAAGCTTGGGCACGGATTTGGGAAATGAGCGATATAGCAATTGAAGGTGATGTAAAGGCACAACAAGGTATTCGTTTCAACATCTTCCAATTGAACCAAACCTATTTAGGAACCGATTCCCGACTGAATATCGGACCAAAAGGATTCACTGGAGAAAAATATGGCGGCAGTACGTATTGGGATACTGAAGCCTACTGCATTCCCTTTTATATGGCCACAAAAAATCAGGAAGTAGCCCGAAAATTGCTCAAGTACCGCTACAACCATCTAGAAAAAGCCATTGAAAACGCAGAAAAGCTAGGTTTCACAAACGGGGCTGCGCTCTACCCGATGGTTACGATGAACGGGGAGGAATGCCACAACGAATGGGAAATCACATTTGAAGAAATTCACAGAAACGGAGCCATCGCTTATGCCATTTTTAACTATACAAGATACACACAAGACTACAGTTACATTCCCGAAATGGGGTTGGAAGTCCTAATAGGAATAGCCCGTTTTTGGCAGCAGCGGGTAAATTGGTCCGCTCATCATAACAAGTATGTAATGCTGGGAGTAACCGGCCCCAACGAGTACGAGAACAACGTAAACAACAATTGGTATACGAACTACCTGGCCAAATGGTGTTTGGAATATACTTTGGAACAATTGGAATACGTTCAGCAAGAACATCCAAACGACTATAAAAGGGTTTTGGAAAAAACCCAATTAAGCAATGATGAAACCGGGCTATGGAAAAAAGTAGCTGCCCATATGTACTTCCCCTATTCGGAAGAACATGGAATTTATCTGCAACAAGATGGATTCTTGGACAAGGATTTGATTCGTGTGGCCGACCTCGATAAAAAAGAGCGCCCTATCAACCAACATTGGAGCTGGGACCGAATTTTGCGTTCACCATACATTAAACAGGCGGACACCCTGCAAGGTTTTTATTTCTTCGAAGATCATTTCACCAACGAAGAATTGGAAAAACATTTCGATTTTTACGAATCTTTCACGGTTCACGAATCTTCACTCTCCCCTTGTGTACATGCGATACAAGCAGCCAAATTGAGCCGTATGGACCAAGCGTACACTTTCTACCTCAGAACCTCACGATTGGATTTGGATGATTATAACAAAGAAGTGGAAGAAGGGCTCCACATTACCTCCATGGCAGGTACATGGATGAGTATTGTGGAAGGTTTTGGTGGTATGCGCATAAGAGATGGCAAACTTTGCTTTTCCCCGCAAATTCCGGAGCAATGGGAAATGTATTCCTTCAAACTTAATTTTAGGGATAGAGTTTTAAAAGTAACCGTTACCCAAGAGGGAACCCAATTCGATATTGATAAAGGAGACACTTTGGAAATTTTGGTCAATGACAGCAAAGTGACCTTATAGTGCATTAAACAAACAAGAATTAGAAATTGATGCAGTCATGAAATCATTGTTAAAATCAAATTACATCCTTTACTTTTTATTGATTCTAACTTCTTGGGCTTCGGCACAAGGATTAAAGTCTCCCAATGGAAATTTTGAAATGGCTTTCGAGCTCCTCAAGGATGGAACTCCCACCTATCAATTGGAGTACAAGGGTAAAGAGCTTATAAAAACCAGTAAACTGGGTTTTGCTTTAAAAGATAATACCAAATCCCTTTTGGATGGCTTTACAGTGGTAGATTCCAAAACCGCCACATTCAATGAGACTTGGGTTCCCGTCTGGGGCGAAGTAGCAGAAATAAGAAATCATTACAACGAACTTGCCGTAACACTCGAACAAAAGGAAACCGAACGCATTATGACCATACGTTTTCGTTTGTTTGATGACGGTCTTGGTTTCCGCTACGAATTTCCACAGCAAAAGAATCTGGTGTATTTCGTTATCAAGGAAGAACGTACGGAGTTTGCCATGACCGGAGACCATACTGCCTTTTGGATTCCCGGGGATTATGATACCCAAGAATACGACTACACAGAATCGCGATTAACAGAAATTCGCGGTTTGTTCGATTCGGCCGTAACACCAAATGCATCACAGCAACAATTTTCTAAAACCGGTGTGCAAACGTCTTTGATGATGAAAACCGAGAATGGAGTTTATATCAACCTACATGAAGCTGCTTTGGTCAATTACGCCTGCATGCACCTTAATTTGGATGATGAAAATCTCGTATTTACTTCGTGGCTGACTCCAGACGCGGTTGGGGACAAAGGCCAAATGCAAGCTCCACGGCATACTCCTTGGCGTACTATAATTGCCAGTGATGATGCAAGGGATATTTTAGCCTCCAAAATGTCCTATAACCTGAATGAACCCAATAAAATTGAAGACTCTTCTTGGATACATCCCGTAAAATATATCGGGATTTGGTGGGAAATGATTACCGGAAGTGGCAGTTGGGCTTACACGAACGATTTTCCTTCGGTTCAATTGGGCAAAACCGATTACACCAGTGCCACCCCTAACGGTAATCATTCCGCGAATACCAAACACGTGAAGGATTATATCGATTTTGCTTCTGAAAATGACTTTGATGCTGTTCTGGTGGAAGGATGGAATGTAGGATGGGAAGATTGGTTCGGTCATCACAAAGATGATGTATTCGATTTTTTAACTCCTTATCCCGACTTTGATGTAGAGGTCCTGCGCGATTATGCAAAAGAAAAAAATATAAAATTGGTGATGCACCATGAAACTTCCGGGGCCGTTCGCAATTATGAAAGACATATGGACAAAGCCTATGGTTTTATGGCGGAAAACGGCTACGATGCCGTAAAAAGTGGATATGTAGGTGATATTTTGCCCAAAGGGCAGAACCATTATAACCAATGGGCCGTGAATCATTACCAATATGCATTGGAAAAAGCGGCAGAGTACAAAATTATGGTAAACGCACACGAAGCGGTTCGCCCCACAGGACTTGCCCGCACGTGGCCCAATCTAATTGGCAATGAATCTGCTCGTGGAACAGAATATCAAGCCTTTGGAGGTTCCAAACCAAACCATGTTACTGTTTTACCTTTCACACGGCTCATTGGTGGACCTATGGATTACACCCCCGGGATTTTCGAAATGGATGTAAGTAAATTAAATCCAAATAATAAATCCCACGTCAATTCTACCTTGGCGAACCAATTGGCTCTTTATGTAACGCTATATAGTCCATTACAAATGGCAGCTGATGTCATTGAAAATTACAAAAGGTTTCCAGATGCTTTTCAATTCATCAAAGATGTGCCCGTAGATTGGCAGGAAAGTCATTACCTCGAAGCCGAGCCAGGTAAATTTATCACAGTGGCCAGACAAGACAAACAAAGTAATGACTGGTTCGTAGGTAATGTGAACGGCACAAGTGAACGCACAACTTCCTTAAAACTCGATTTTTTAGAAAAAGGAAAAAAATATAGGGCCACCATATATAGTGATGGTCCCGATGCTCATTTCAAAACCAATCCACAGTCCTATAAAATCCAATCCAAAACCGTGACATCCAAATCAAAATTAAAATTGACTTCGGCTCCCGGTGGAGGATTTGCCATCAGCATAACAGAACTATAAACAAACACAAATGAAAAAATATTTAACCATACTCTTCCTTGTCATCACAGCGATTTCGTTTGGCCAAGTGGAAAGGATAGAACCGCCCAATTGGTGGGCAGGTATGCAGAATACCGAGTTGGAACTTTTGGTTTACGGTAATAACATCAATCAACTGCATCCCGAGTTTTCCGATGACATTACCATCAAAAAAGTGGTGAAGGTGGAAAACCCCAACTATTTATTCATTACAGTTGATACAAAAGACATAACACCTGGAACCAAAAAATTATCATTTAAAAAAGGACGCAGAACGGTAGATTCTTTTGATTATGAGTTCAAAACAAGAAGAGAAAACTCAACACAACGAGAAGGTTTTAATTCTTCCGATGTGATTTACCTATTGATGCCTGACCGGTTTGCCAACGGAGATCCATCAAACGATAGTACACCCGAAACCATTGAAAAAGCCAATAGAGACCATCAAGGTGGCAGGCACGGTGGTGATATTCAAGGAGTAATTGACCATTTGGACTATATCCACGAATTGGGCGCCACTACACTGTGGAGCACTCCCCTAACTTTGGATAACGAGAAGGTGTATTCGTACCACGGATATGCCAGCAGTGACCTTTATCAGATAGACCCTCGCTACGGTTCCAACGAGGACTTTTCACGCCTCTCCGCAGAACTTCACAAGCGGAACATGAAACATATTATGGATTTTGTTCCCAACCATTGGGGATTGAGTCATTGGTTGATTCAAGACCCTCCAAACCAGAACTGGGTGCATTATTGGGAAGGTGGTGAGAATGGTTTTAAAAGAAGTAATTATATCCAAACCAGTCAATTTGACCCATATGCCTCAGAAATAGATACCAAAGGATGTATGGACGGTTGGTTCGATTACACCATGCCCGATATGAACGAAAACAATCCCATGGTAATCGATTATCTGGTTCAAAATGCCATTTGGTGGATAGAAAGTGGTGATTTGGATGGTATGCGGGTGGACACCTATCCCTATAACGACAAAATGGGCATCACAGAATGGGTGACCAGAGTGATGAAGGAGTACCCAGACTTTAATGTTGTGGGAGAAGTATTCATGCATGATACTGCCCATATTGCCTATTGGCAAAAAGATAGTAAAATTGGGGCCATACAAGGGTTTAATTCCAATTTACCTACGGTAATGGATTTTCCACTGCATGACATTTTACCCCAAGTATTCAAAGAAGATGAGCAAAATTGGGGAGATGGAGTATATCGTGTTTACGACCATTTGACCAAGGATTTTCTATACCCCAACATCAATAATCTTTTGATAAAAATGGGGAACCACGATGTAAACCGCATCAACGAAGAGTTTGACGGAGATTTAGAAAAATATAAATTGGCACTAACCTTAATAATGACTCTTAGAGGAATTCCGCAAATCTATTATGGAGACGAAATAGGAATGTTGGGGGATAAAGGAAAAGGTGACGGTGATATTAGGCGTGATTTTCCCGGCGGATGGCAGGGCGATGCCCAAAATGCTTTTGTTTCCTCAGGGAGAACAGACACACAAAATGATTATTTTGATTTCACCAAGAAACTATTGAATTGGCGTAAAGGCAAAAAGACAGTACATATTGGAAAAACCCTCCATTTTTCTCCAATCGACAATGTGTATGTCTATTTTAGATACCTGCCTAAAAGTCCTGATGAAACCGTTATGGTAGTTCTAAACAATTCAACCAAAAATCAAACCGTAGATCTTGGGCGATTTGCCGAAGGCATAAATGGGCATGAAAAAGGTCTAGAAATAATTTCAGGGAAAGAATACTCTTTGAATCAAACGCTGGACATTGGACCAAAAACAGGATTGGTGTTTGAATTAAAATAGTTACCTGGCAAATCTTATTAACCTACATATTGACGGTATTTCACCTAAAAAAGTTTAAAAAACATCAATTTATAGGGCAATCGAAGTATTTTCATACCATCTTAAAAATTTTACCATGAAAAGATTACTGCTATGCATTTTAGTACTCCAACTGGCTGGATGTGCAGAACTCCAACAAGTCGTAAACCAATTGCCCCAGGGAACCAATGGAATTGGAAATGACCAAATAGCCCAAGGATTGCGCGAAGCCTTAAATATGGGCATTGAGAAACAGGTGAACAAATTGACCAGCGAAAATGGGTTTTACAAAAACCAACTGGTCAAAATCCTGCTTCCCGAAGAATTACAAAAAGTGGACAAAACTTTGAGGGATATAGGTTTATCCAGCTTGGCCGATGAAGGTTTGAGGATAATTAACCGTGCTGCCGAAGATGCTGTAGGAGAGGCTACTCCAATTTTTGTAGATGCGGTTAAGGGAATCACATTCAACGATGCCAAACAAATTCTTTTGGGAAAGGATAATGCCGCGACCCAGTATTTACAACAGGCCACCAAGAGCCAATTGTACAATAAGTTTAATCCAATTATCAAGAATTCCTTCCAAAAAGTAGGAGCAGACCAAATTTGGAGCAATATTATTACCAAGTACAATAATTTGCCCCTAACCAACGATGTAAACCCCGATTTAACCGATTACACCACTAACGAAGCCTTGGAAGGAGTATATACGATGATTGCTGTTGAAGAGAAGGAAATTAGGACAAAAGTTTCGTCCCGGACAACAGATTTGTTAAAAAAAGTGTTTGCTATGCAAGATTAATCACAATTTTTTCAGAAAAATGTAATAACTTTAAAGCTAAAGCGTTATAACTTTAATAATTAAGAATAATTATAACAAAATCCTAAAGTTAAATTAACCTTGACCTGAAGGTTAAACTTGAATTTTGTAAAAGTTATCTGAGTTAGCATTTTTTTGAGTTAGTTAGTTTAAAAACCGGTGTTCTTCACCGGTTTTTTGTTTTCTCAACTCTTTGGTAGAGTCCATCAAAAGCAATGGTAACATTATCCTCTTCTCCAAGAACCTCCCATAATTGCCTTACTGTACCATCTTCATTATTGGTCCAAGTAATACGGTTCCTATATTTTTTACCATCAGCTTTTGCAAACTCATCGGAGGTTAAAATCATTTGATTGCCAATCCGGTTTCCTTTCAATTTCAAAGAAGCCCCGGCATTGTCTAACCACAATTGTTCCCATTGATTGGTTTGAGCATTAAAGAAATTAAGACTGGTTCCCGTATATCCGGCTTTGGCACTAGTCCAATTTTCCCGAATCGCGCAACCATTCTCTTCCCTTCGGATTACACTAGAACCTGCAGGAGAACCACCTTGGGAATTGACCACATCCCACTCTCCTATCCAAAAATCAAAAGCTCTGTGGTTTTCGGAGCAGCAATTGCAATTATCCGCACTCTGTGCGTACAATACGACTTGAAATAACAATGTGAAAATGAATAATAACTTTCGCATACAAACAACATTAACCTGTTGGTCAACCCTTATTAAAGGTACATTAATTTTATTCTAACCGAATGTAAGCAAATTCACAATATGAGACACTATACGTTAAATTTTAGATAAATTACCTGATTTTTAGACGTATACCCTCCAAAGTCGTAATCCATTAGACCGATTTGAACGTATCTTTGTTATTAACAAATCTTGAGAGCTATGAATAATCAGTATTGTAAAGTTGGGTCTGTCACACCTATCACCAGTGTAAGCCAAGCAGCATCAGTTTTGGAGGTTATGCACAACAATTTTATGGAGAAAGCTGCCAGTGTTTCTGGCAAAGACACTCAATTGGGTGAATTCTTTAAAAGAAAAGCTCAGAGCATTAAAAAAGTTTTGGAAAGCTTGGCCTAAGCTTTAAGTAAGTTTCGCCAATTCAACAGCCATTTCCTGTTGGATTTCCAGTGCCTTTTTTGCTGCGGTTTCCGCAAAATCCTCACCTGTTGAGGCATATAAAATACCTCGAGAGGAATTAATCAACAAACCTACATCTTTGGTAATTCCGTACTTACAGACCTCTTGTAAACTTCCACCTTGTGCACCAACGCCAGGTACCAACAAAAAGCTTTCTGGAATAATTTTTCTGATATCTTCAAGATAAGTCGCCTTTGTGGCTCCGACCACATACATTAATCTTTCAGCACCTTCGTACGTTTTAGAAACAGACAATACTTCTTTGTAAAGTTCTTGTCCATCCACACTTTTAGTTTGAAAATCAAAAGCACCTTGATTGGACGTAAGCGCCAATAAAATGGTATGCCTATCCTTGAACTCCAAAAACGGCTCAACAGAATCTTTGCCCATATAGGGAGCGATAGTAATGGAATCAAAATCCAAAGTCTCGAAAAATGCCTTGGCATATCTCGTGGATGTATTCCCGATATCTCCACGCTTGGCATCCGCAATCGTGAACATTTCTGGATGATTGGCATTTAAATATTCCATGGTGCGTTCCAAAGATTTCCATCCCTGCAGACCATAGGCTTCATAAAAAGCAATATTGGGTTTATAGGCCACACAAAAGGGATGTGTAGCATCAATAATGGCCTTGTTGAAAGAAAAAATGGGATCCTCGTCTTTTAAAAGATGTTTTGGAATTTTATCCAAATCTGTGTCGAGACCAACACAGAGAAATGATTTTTTTTTATGTATTTGGGAAATTAAATCTTCTATTTTCATTTTGAATGGTTCTCGACCGTGACTGAACTGAGAATTAACCGATTAAAATATCTCCGAAGCTTCTTTGAGTTTCTCTGTGTTTTCCACCAACATTAACTCATCTATTATTTTTTGGACATCTCCATTGATAATATTCTGCAAATCGTAAAGGGTTAGGCCTATTCTGTGGTCCGTTACCCTACCCTGTGGATAATTGTATGTTCGGATTTTTGCCGAACGGTCACCACTACTTACCTGCGAATTACGTTTTGCTGCATCTTCGGCCTGTTTTTTGGCCAATTCCATATCGTACAAACGGGAACGAAGCACTTTAAAGGCTTTGTCCTTGTTTTTGTGCTGGGATTTTTCATCTTGACATTGCGCCACAATCCCTGTGGGTTCGTGGGTTAAACGCACCGCGGAGTACGTGGTGTTCACAGATTGTCCACCAGGCCCTGAGGAACAGAAATAATCTATTCGCACATCTTTGGGGTCTATTTGAACATCAAATTCTTCTGCTTCGGGAATTACCATCACGGTAGCGGCACTTGTGTGTACCCTACCTTGGGTTTCGGTCTGTGGTACGCGCTGTACACGGTGCACCCCAGCTTCGAACTTCAGGGTTCCGTAAACATCTTCTCCGTTTACCTCAAAGTGGATCTCTTTATATCCGCCGCTGGTTCCCTCGCTCAAATCGATAACATTGGTCTTCCACCCTTTGGATTCACAATACTTGGTGTACATACGGAAAAGATCTCCTGCAAAAATACTGGCTTCATCACCACCGGTTCCCGCCCTGATTTCCATGACCACGTTTTTCTCATCTTCGGGGTCTTTGGGAATTAACAGATATTTAATTTCCTCTTCCAACTTGGGCAAGGCACTTTTGGCTTCATCCAATTGCATTTTGGCCATTTCCAACATTTCCGCATCACTTCCATCGGCGATGATTTCTTCGGCTTCTTGAATATTGTTGGTAAGGGTAATGTATTCGTCACGTTTGTCGCTGAGCAATTTTAAATCTTTGTACTCCTTGTTCAGTTTTACGTAACGCTTTTGGTCCGAAATAATATCGGGCTGAATGATAAGGTCCGAAACCTCATCAAAACGCTGTTTTACAATATTGAGCTTGTCTAGCATAAATCATTCCTCCTATAGGAATGCGAATTTACGATTTTTTAGTTGGATTTTTTCCAATAAACAGTGGGTCAATTCCCAACAAAAGTGGTTCCAAGGGTAATAATGAAGGCATTGAGTCCATCACTTCGATCATACTGGCTAACGCGCAAATCAATGGTTTTAAGACCAAAATTGAACACTTTGGCCGAGGTAAAAATATCCTTGTACTGTATTCCCATACCATATTGATGGGCATTGTAATCGGACAAATCATAATCCGATGAATAAAACTCATTGGTGGAAAGGGCCTGTTCCTTTGGATAAAAATAATCTGCTGCCGTTTGGGTGTAATAGCGATACGTTGGATAGAGCGTAAACTTTTGGTTCAACTTGAAAGGCGCTTCAATACTTGCGGTATGGGAGGTAATTCCCCAATCATCCCAATAAAAGCGATAGTAACCCCTTAGCACCACTAAATCATTGACATAGTAGTTCAACCGACCACCAAATGGCACCTTGAACCTATTGTCCGGTAATTGTTCCACATTGTCCGCCAGTTGAAAATCATCGATATAGAAATCCTCAAAGTCCGAAAAATAGACCCGTTGAAAGGGCGTACTCAACAATCCATTCTGGGACACCACATCAAGAAAAAGGGCACCTTGAAGTTTTTTGGACAATATCTGGGAGAAACTCAGGGAAAGGGAATAGGAGTTTCTGGTTTCCTTTTCAAATTCAGAAAAAATAGGGGCATACGTCCCATTCCCAGTGATTCTATTATCAAAAAAACCATCACGCAACTCTATGGGATACTCAGGTTTCCATTTATCCAGAAACACTTTGCCACTTAGAGTGATCTCCGTGTTCTTTTCATTGAACAAACGAGTGTAACTCCACCCAAATCCAACGGAAAAATAATCGTATTCCGAAGATATATAGGCATTGGCGCTCCATATTTTGTTTCGATCGTCCGAGCTATGGGAATAACTGGGATTAATGTATGCCAAATTATCCTTTTGCGATTCACCTGAAGAGGCATCAAAAGGAGTGGCATTACCTTCATCAAATGGATTAACATTACTTGTAGAAGCAGATGTATAGGCCGAAAGTCCAACATCAACGGTCAGTACGTCATCTTCATTCATTGGCATGCGCAATACAATGGTAGAGGTTGCATCGGTCAGTTCTTCGGTGCCTTCCCCTCCGGTAACAGCTGCATGGTCTCCATCTTGCGTATAATAACTAAAAAGCAAATCAACCTCACTGGTTTCCAATACTCGTTTTTTATAGGAGGTGCCTACTTGCTGGGCCATTGCCATCGTACATGCGAATAGGGCAATGATAAAAATATTCTTTTTCAGAACTCTAATTTTTTAAATTGTTAAGATTGTAGGTATGTCGGAGAAGTTGCTTTTTAATTACATCCACAACCTCCACCTGTTTTGCCGCCATTGGCTCCAGATGATGCTTCCCTATAAATGTGGAAATTCGTTTCAAACCGTTCGTTGGATCTTGCACCAAGTTGCATTTCAGAATCATTGAGATATACCTTGTCATATTCTCGAACAGCGACACAGGAACTTGATAAAATTAAAAACAGTAGTAAAAAAAGTGATTTTTTCATTTTGCAAATTTATTTTTTAGTATTGAACATTATTCCAGTGCTCTTCTGGATTTTATTTTCCGAATCCACAATAATGGCTTCTACCCCATCAATTTGGTTGATCAGGTGAAGACCCACATCCTTCCCCAAAATAAAGACCGAGGTAGCCAAAGCATCGCACAACTCGGCCTGTTTGGCAAAAATGGTCACACTATTGATGCCCGTTGTGGGGTATCCTGTTCTAGGATCAATGATGTGCGAATATCTTTTACCGTCCAGTTCGATATATTTTTCATAGTTTCCAGAGGTGGCCACCGACGATTCCACAATGGGCAACCACCCAAAAGCCTTTTTCTTGTTCAGTGGGTTGGTAATGCCCACCAACCATTTTTCACCTGTCACCTTGGTTCCCCAAGTCGTCAGATCCCCAGATGCATTGATTATACCTCCTTTTACTTCCTTGGACACCAACAATTCCTTTGCCCTATCCGCGGCATACCCTTTTCCTATGGCGCCAAATCCAATCTTCATGCCTCGTTCCGGTAAAAAAACCGTACTGTTTTCTGGATCCAACTCAATTTTTTTGTAACCGATCTTCGCAATGGATTTTTTAATATCAGAATCGTCGGGTGCCATCTTCATGCTCCCGTCAAACTTCCAGATATGATCTATTGAAGCAAAGCTAATGTCGAAGGCTCCATCGGTAATTTCGGAAATCCTGATGCTACGCTCTATCAAATTAAAGAGCTCCGGACTGACCTTTACGGGCTTTATACCCGCATTTCTATTGATGAGCGCCGTTTCGGATTCCTCATCCCAAGAGGAGATGATTTTTTCAATACGCTGAATTTCCGATACAGCTTCATCTATATTGATATACCCTATTTCTTCATTGGGAGCCACAACGGTAATTTCGAAACGGGTGCCCATTAATTTGAGCACCTTGTGAACGGTAATGTCCGCAGAAGCTGTCTGCCCATGAGCCAGCAAACAACATAGGCTACAAAAAAGGGCAGTCAAGTATTTCATTTGATGAAACTATTCAGTTTTTTAAGGTAATTATCCGGAGTTGTCCTGGCTACAAAACCAGTTTCACCCAATACATGTTCGTTCTTATCCAATACCAGTACCAATGGAAAGTAACCCTTTGGGTTGTATTTCTCAATCAGGGTTTTATTGACCAACGCTTTTGATTCGGGCAATTGATTTTGCTTTTTTCTGGGGAAATCTGCATTGAACAACACATAATTTTCGGAAGCATAGGCCATAAATTCTTCGCTATCCAAAATATGTTTTTTGAGTCGGATGCAAGGAGCGCACCAATCCGAGCCAGAAAATACCAATACAATGGGCTTATCTTCCTCCTTTGCTTTGGTCACGGCACCTTCAAAACTATCTTGCCACTCTTGGGCCTGTATTGTGGTTGCCACTAATAAAACAATAAAGGTCAAAATATTCTTCATCTTCTATAATTTAACTATTCATATACTCGTAAAATGGAACCGTTAAGTTCTGTATTATAAACCTTGAGTGCTTTTGCAGCTGCGCCATCCACTTGATTGAGCGGGGTTCCATCTTGGTCAAATCGGGATCCATGCACATCACAGTAAAATATTCCTCCACTTTGATCCACAAAACGCACTTGATCATAGGATTGATGACTGCACACCTGGCTTGCCGCTACATATTCGCCCTGCAAGTTTCTTGCAATAACCACCAAGTTTTTTAATATAAACCCTCCATTTTCTGAGAGGTTTGCTGCTTCGGAAGTGGTTAAATCAACAATAAAGTCGACACCAGAAGGTTCTTCAACAATATCACCATTGACATCATCTTTGGAGCACCCTTGTAAACAGGGAAATGTTAAGGCAAAAGCAGCTCCTGCACCTAAACTTCTTAAAAACTCTTTTCTTTCCATAGCGTGAGGTTTATTATAACAACGCTATTTCGGCATAAGTCGTATACTAATAGGTAAACTTACCGTACTCACTTTGGATGGTGAGTTTTTTGTTTTCCGAGGGTTCCACACCGCCAATAATCTGGGCATCCACATCAAAAGTTTTGGAAATAGCAATAATTTCATCCGCCACTTGCTCATTAACATACAGTTCCATGCGGTGGCCACAATTGAAGACTTGGTACATTTCTTTCCAATCGGTCCCCGATTGCTCTTGAATCAATTTGAACAAGGGCGGAATCGGAAACATATTGTCTTTGATAATGTGCAGGTTTTCGACGAAGTGAAGAATTTTGGTCTGCGCACCGCCACTACAATGTACCATACCGTGTATTTCTTTGGAGGTATATTTTTCCAGTACTTTATTAATGACAGGGGCATAAGTTCTTGTTGGTGACAGCACCAATTTCCCCGCATCAAGTGGCGAATCAGGTACCTCATCCGTTAATTTGGTGTTTCCGGAATACACCAATTCTTCAGGAACAGATGCATCAAAACTTTCAGGGTATTTTCCAGCGAGGTATTTGGAGAACACATCATGTCTGGCAGATGTCAATCCGTTACTGCCCATACCTCCATTGTATTCAGTTTCATAACTGGCTTTCCCAAAGGAAGCCAAACCAACAATCACATCTCCAGCTCTGATATTGGCATTATCGATGACGCGTTTTCGCTCCATTCGAGCAGTAACCGTGGAATCCACGATTATGGTTCTCACTAAATCACCCACATCGGCAGTTTCACCTCCCGTAGAACGAATTGTAATACCGTGTTTATCCAAATCGGAAATTAGTTCCTCCGTACCATTGATTATAGCTGAGATCACTT
This sequence comes from Flagellimonas lutimaris, assembly GCF_051494225.1. GTDB lineage: Bacteria > Bacteroidota > Bacteroidia > Flavobacteriales > Flavobacteriaceae > Flagellimonas > Flagellimonas lutimaris_A. The sequence continues at coordinate 254,764 of NZ_JBNPYE010000003.1, forward strand.
CACCGGGAATCAAGTTTTTGTTTCGCCCAATGGTTGATGATAGCATAATGTTATCCGTAGCGCCCACGCAGATCAAGTCATCTACATTCATAATAAGTGCATCTTGGGCTATACCTTTCCAAACCGAAATATCGCCGGTTTCCTTCCAGTACATGTATGCCAAAGAGGATTTGGTTCCGGCACCATCGGCATGCATTACCAAACAATGTTCCTCACTACCTGTTAAATAATCGGGAACAATTTTGCAGAACGCCTTGGGAAAAAGGCCTTTATCAATATTCTTAATGGCATTGTGCACATCTTCTTTGGAGGCGGAAACACCTCGTTGGGCATATCTTTTACTTGTATCCGACGACATATGAATGGTTTGGGCAAAAATAACGGAAAGCCATCAAATTATTGATATGCTTTCCGTCTTTTCCTTTAGGGTATTTTTCTATTTAAAAAACAACATTTCCCTGTATTTGGTAAATGGCCAGAATTCGTCTGCAATTAGTTTTTCCAATTTATCGGAATGCTCCCTGATCTTATCAAAATAAGGCTTTACATTATTGCAATAGGCCTGGGCCTTTTTATCCACTACGGACATACCATTGGCTCGTCTTCTTGCATCCGCCATCTCATCCGTAAGCTTTTTTATTTCAATGATATGTTCACCTATTTGTTCCAGAATGTTCAACTGTCCATCCGCCACTTTTTTATGTGCGGCTCCATAGACCTCTTTTAATCCATGAATGTTTTCCAATAATAGATTTTGATATTTTACGGCAGCAGGAATGATATGATTGTAGACCATTTCTCCCAATACTCGTCCTTCAATCTGAATATGGAAAATATAAGCACCCAGTTCCACCTCTTTATGGGCTTTGAGTTCCACTTCGTTCATTACGTCCATCTGCTTAAAAAGTTCCAAACTTTGCTTTGACGTAATCACTTGAAGTGCTTCTGGTGTATTTTTATTGTAGCTCAGTTTTCGTCTCCTTGCTTCTTCCTGCCATTCAATGCCATAACCATCACCTTCAAAACGGATACGTTTCGAGGTTTTGATGTATTCTCGAAGTACATTGAAAACAGCCTCGTCCTTTTTTAGACTTTTCTTGTCGATCAAGGCATCGACTTCCTTTTTAAAATCGGTAAGTTGTTTGGCCACAATGGTATTGAGCATGGTCATGGGCTTGGAACAGTTCATCTTGGCCCCAACCCCTCTCATCTCAAATTTATTTCCTGTGAACGCAAAAGGTGATGTTCGGTTCCTATCCGTATTGTCCAATAATATTTCTGGAATCTTTCCTACCACGTTCAGTTTGAGCTCTGTTTTTTCCTGAGGGGACAATTTTCCTTTGGAAACCCCTTCCAATTCATCGAGTACCTCACTCAATTGTTGTCCTATAAAAATAGAAATGATGGGGGGCGGCGCCTCATTGGCACCCAATCGATGATCGTTGCTGGCAGAAGCAATGGAAGCTCTCAACAATTCCTCATAAGTATCCACAGCTTTGATGGTGTTCACAAAGAAGGTCAAAAACTGTAGATTCTTCATTGGCGTACTGCCCGGGCTCAAGAGGTTCACCCCGGTATCGGTACCCAATGACCAGTTATTATGTTTTCCCGACCCGTTGATTCCCGAGAACGGTTTTTCATGGAACAGCACCGAAAAATTATATTTATCCGCAATCTCTTCCATTACATCCATCAACAACAAATTATGATCAACGGAAAGATTGGCCTCCTCAAAAACCGGGGCAAGTTCGAATTGGTTCGGCGCTACTTCGTTGTGGCGTGTCTTCACAGGAATACCGAGTTTGGTACATTCCCTTTCAAGTTCACTCATAAAACCTAGAACGCGAGGTGGAATAACACCAAAATAATGGTCATCCAATTGCTGGCCCTTGGCAGAAAAACTCCCCACTAATGTCCGTCCCGTTACGGAAAGGTCCAAACGGGAGTTGGCCAATGATTTATCAATCAAAAAATATTCCTGTTCCCACCCAAGCGTGGCATGTACCTTTCTTACGTTTTTATCAAAATATTGCGCTACAGAAGTTGCTGCTTGGTCCACGGCATGCAAAGCTCTTAAAAGGGGGGCTTTATTATCCAAGGCTTCTCCCGTGTAAGCGACAAATATGGTAGGTATACAAAGTGTTGTTTTATAAACAAATGCCGGAGAAGTAGGATCCCAGGCCGTGTATCCCCTTGCTTCAAAAGTGTTTCTGATTCCACCACTAGGAAAGCTGGAAGCATCGGGCTCTTGCTGCACTAATTGTGCTCCTCCAAATTTCTCCATTGCTCTTCCGTTAGGGAGAATATCAAAGAAGGCATCGTGTTTTTCGGCTGTAGCTCCAGTTAATGGCTGAAACCAGTGTGTATAATGGGTTGCCCCCATGGAAAGCGCCCAGGCTTTCATACCCTCGGCCACTTGGTCGGCAATTTTCCGGTCTATTTTAGTGCCTTGAAAAATGGCAGATTTTACTTTATCAAGAGCTTCCTCTGTAAGAAACTGAAGCATTTTGTCTTCATTAAAAACGTTCTTACCAAAAAGGTCGGACCGTTTACCTGTTTCGTTGATATTGACATGCTCCCTATTACGGCTTTCGGCCAAGGCTTGGAATCTTGTTTTCGGCATTTTTAATAATCTTTAATTTTCAAATCTACAATTAAGAATTTAATAAAATATACTGCAAAAATTACTTTTTTTTCAGTCAACCCTTCTTAAAACAGGGGTAATATAAATAATAAACACAAGTTTGTGATTTTACCCCCATAAAACGTTGATAATTAAATGAAAAAACTATTTTTGTTAATCATAAAATTGAGAACGATTAACTACCAGAATTATGAGCAAATCTAAATTAGAGTATCTATGGTTGGATGGATATGAGCCAACAGCCAACGTTAGGAGTAAAACTAGGATAGAAGAGGGTTTTAGTGGTAAATTGGAAGATTGCCCAATGTGGTCTTTCGATGGTTCATCTACAAAACAAGCCGAAGGTGGTTCCTCTGACTGCCTATTGAAACCTGTTGCCATTTACCCTGATCCCGCAAGAAGAAATGGTTATTTGGTTATGACCGAGGTAATGAATGCTGATGGAACCCCGCACGTGAGCAATTCCAGAGCCACCATCGATGATGCAGATGATGACTTCTGGTTTGGATTTGAGCAGGAGTACTTTATTATGGACACTGCAACCCAACTACCATTAGGATTCCCTGTTGGTGGTTATCCCGGACCTCAAGGTCTTTACTATTGTTCTGTTGGAGGAAGAAACACTTGGGGAAGAGACCTTGTTGAGGAGCATGCCGACCTTTGTTTGGACGCCGGACTTACCTTTGAAGGTATTAACCAAGAGGTTGCCGCCGGACAATGGGAATTCCAATTGTTTGCCAAAGGCGCCAAAAAAGCAGGTGATGAAATCTGGGTAGCACGTTACTTACTGCAAAGATTGACCGAGAGCTACGGATATTATATCGAGTTCCATCCAAAACCTGTAAAAGGTGATTGGAACGGTTCTGGAATGCACGCTAACTTCTCCAATACTTTATTGAGAACTTGTGGATCTAAAGAGATTTACGAAAAAGTTTGTGAGGCGTTCCGTCCAGTAACCGATGAGCACATTGATGTTTATGGAGAATTCAATGATGAACGTTTAACAGGACTTCACGAAACAGCACACGTTTCCGATTTTTCTTATGGAGTATCGGATAGAGGTGCTTCCATTAGAATTCCAATTATGACTGTTGAAAAAGGCTGGAAAGGTTGGCTGGAAGATAGAAGACCAGCTTCCAATGCAGACCCATACAAAGTTGCGGCCAGAATTATTAAAACGGTTAAATCCGCAAACGTATAAACACGTATATAAATTAGTTGTTGATTATAGATGAAAACCGTCCCGCTATTTGGGGCGGTTTTTATTTTATGGTCATATAAATAAAAGTGGCATAAAATGCCAAAAGTACCAATCCATCTCTCCATCCTAAGCGCAATCCCTTTGGAAAGAACACCAAAGGAAATATAAGAAAAGATATACCGAGCATCCAAAAGATATCTTTGGACAACAATCCCTCATCCATAACGGTTATAGGGGTTATTATAGAGGTTATCCCCAACACGGCCAACAAATTGAAAATATTGGAACCTATCAAGTTTCCTAACGAAATCGCTTTCTCCTTTTTAAGCACAGCTATAACGGAAGCTGCCAACTCGGGTATACTTGTTCCTACGGATACAATTGTAATCCCGATTACACGGTCACTAACCCCAAATGTGGAGGCCATGCCCACCGCACCATCAATAAGCAATTCTGAACCACCCCAAAGTGCAGTTCCCCCGATTCCCAGGAAGAGTACAATCTTATATAATGGTAACGGAACATCGTCTTCCGGCATTTCGTCCACAACCGCTGTTTTTTGAAACCTTAGCAAATACACTAGAAAGACAAACAGGAACGACACGAGAATAATTCCTTCGTATTGCTGAAGTTCTCCATCAAAATAAATGAAGCCACAGAACATTAGGGAAGCAACAATCATCACTGGCCAGTCGGTCGTATAAAAACTCTTTCTAACATCAATACTGCCCATAATTACGGTAATGGCCAAAACCAGTCCCAAGTTGGCAATATTGGAACCTACCACATTGCCCAAAGAAAGATCTGGGAAACCATCCAATGCCGCTTTTATACTTACAATAAGCTCTGGAGCCGAGGTGGCAAAAGACACCACGGTCATACCAATAACAATTTTTGGGATGAATAATCGTAAGGATAAAGCCACTGCTGACTTCAACAACCAATTCCCTCCTGCGATAAGAAGAATCAATCCTAAAACAATAAAAAGTAGATTTCCCAAAAAAGTAAATTTTCGTGCAAAGATAATGGAAGATCCACTCACTAAAGAAGGTTCTTCTAAAAAGAAAAACTATAAAAATAGTTAACAAACTATAAAAATAGTTGTTTAACTATAAGATTAGTATTATGTTTGGGCAGATAATGAGAACATCATGCAAAAATTGACCAATAAGGAAGAGGAAATCATGAAAATCCTCTGGGAGCTGAAAAAAGCTTTTGTAAAAGAAATACTTGAGGAAATACGGGGTGAAAAGCCACATTACAACACCTTATCCACCATCGTGAGAAACTTACAGGAAAAAGGGTTTGTGGATTATGAAGCCTTTGGAAACACCCACCGTTATTTCCCTTTAGTGAGCAAAGAAGAATACAGGAAGAAATACGTGAACTCCGCTATTGCCGATTACTATAATGATTCGTTCAAAAGCTTGGTATCACATTTTGCCGAGGAAGAGAAAATATCCGTTAAAGACCTAAAGGAAATCATAGATTTAATCGAAAAGAAAAAATGATGGAACCGATATTGATGTACTTTTTACAATCTGCCCTTATCGCTGGAGGGTTTTTAGCGGTGTACCACATCTTTTTAAAAAAAGACACCCTTTTTACCGAGAACAGATTATTCCTTTTGTCCGGATTGATACTTGCTTTTACATTTCCATTGATTAAAATCCAAAGAACCATTTTAGTGTCCAAACCTGTTCTTATTCAAACAGGAGAAAATACCATTCAAACAACCACAAATACCATCAACAATAGTATTTATAGTCTGGAGAATATACTTTTTACGTTATATATAGGGGTATGTGCGTTTTTGTTGGTCAAATTTATCATCAGACTGATTTCATTGAAAAAGTTATCCCAGACTGCCCATATACGAAGAGAAACTCCCTTTTTGCATATGGTCACCGAAAAAAGGATATCTCCCTTTTCTTTTTTCAACTACATATTTTATAATCCAAGACTTTTCGAGCCCAACGAACTGCATACGGTTTTGGAACACGAAAAGGTACATGCACGACAATACCACACGTTGGATATCTTACTACTGGAAATTTTAAAAATTCTTTTCTGGTTCAATCCGGTATTGTGGCTGTACAAAAATGCCATAAAACAAAACTTGGAATATCTGGCAGACCGTTATGCCATAGCAGGAGCGGAAAATAAAAAATCCTACCAGTATCTTATGCTCAAACAAGCGGTAGACAAGCAAGAATATAGTTTAGCCAATTCATTTTATAATTCATTAATCAAAAAACGAATAGTTATGTTAAATCAAAATCAATCAAAAAAAATCAATGTGCTAAAAACCTTAATGGTAGCTCCATTATTGGGATTGTTCCTTGTAAGTTTTAATATTGAAGAATCCTACTTGTACCAAGATTCCGACAGTATTGAAACTGTTATGGACGATAAAACAGTTGAACTCATCATTGATAAGAACACATCAGATTCTGATTTGGAGAACATCAAAAAAGATCTGGCGAAAGATGATATCGATTTCAGTTATACCACCGTAAGAAATGATGACAAAGAGATTATTTCAATCTCCCTTGATCTAAGCGGCAAAAACTCCAAAGGAGAAACCTTTAGCGGCAATTACAATTCCAATTCCGACGGTCCTATTGGTCCCATTACGGTTTTATATGATGACGAAGCCAATTTAGTTTCCTTTGGCAATGCCAAGCACAAAAAATTTCGTTTACATAAAGTGAGTGAAGGTGATGTTACCTGGAGCACTTCGGATGAAAAAGAAATCATTGTTAAAGAAGTTGATGGAACCAAGATAATAACCATAAATGGTGAGGAAGTAGATGAAGATGAGCTTCACACCATGGACATACAACTTGATAGCGAGGATGGAGAAGAAAGTGTTTTTATTGTAAAACGTGAGGGTAACAATAAACATGTAAAGATTGAAAAACGGGGGAGCAAAAAAGATGGTGTACATGTTATGACAATTATAGACTCCGATGGCGATAAGGATGTGGAAGTAAAGAAAAGCACGAATGTGATGATTATCAAAGATTCCGATGATGATGAAGACATTGAAGTAATTGGAGACGACGATGCAAGTTTCTTTTTTATAGATAACGATGGTAAGGGTGAACCGTTATACATCGTGGACGGTAAAAAAGTCAAATCCAAAGACATTAAAAAAATCTCTCCTAATGATATTAAAAATGTCAATGTTTATAAAGGTGATAAAGCCTTGGAGAAATATGGAAAAAAAGCTAAAAATGGGGTTGTTGAGATAACCACCAAAAACAATAAATAAATTCTGAAAATCATTTTTTGTATAGTTCATGGAACCGTCTTTTTAGGCGGTTCTTTTTTTATGCCGCCAAACGAAAACTCCAAAATTGATCCTTTTTTAAACGAAACCTCCCTAGGTTTTCAAAAAAGACTCTAAAAAGCCCCTACAATTCTAACATTTTTTAAGTTCAGTATAAAATAACATTACATATTGATGTTTTTTACAAGGCAACCCCTTACAGTTGTAGTAGCTATCTATTTATAAGAATACAATCTCGTATGCAATTACATATGTTTTCACCTAATTACTTGGAACCATGACTTTTATCATTATATATTCGAAGATATAACAGTAGTATAATTGCTTTTTTAAGCTTTAAACCAGTCAAATAATGATAGCAATCGTAAAATTTTTCATCGCACTCCTTGTTCAACTCCTAACCCTGATTTTTATTTAAAAAGTAGATGGGATTATGGCAGGAACACAAACCAATATAGTGTGTAAACTGCTTTAATTATATTTGCCACAACCAATACATTTATATGTTTTATAAAATTTTGGCGAAAATCAACAAAACCCTACTACCCTCATACACAAAAAAAGGGTTGGACCTCTCCCGGGCATCCAAATTACAACTAGCAATTATCGGATGGCGTTACTTTGTTACTACAAAGGCATTGGATCAATATTGAAGAAGCACTCCTTTGGGGTAACCATTAATTTTATCGGCACCATTTAAAAAGGTGAGTTCAATCAAAAAGTTGCATTGAACCACTTCGCCTCCCAGTTTTTCTACCAATTTACAAACTGCTTGCGCCGTGCCTCCAGTGGCCAAAACATCATCGTGTATTAGAACCTTGTCCCCTTTTTCGATGGCATCCGAATGGATTTCAAGAGTTCCCTTGCCATACTCCAGATTATAGGATTCAGAAACTGTATGGAAGGGCAGTTTTCCAGATTTACGAACGGTAATAAAACCGGCACCCAATTTTTCGGCCAACATGGGGGCAAAAATAAATCCCCGACTATCCACCCCAATAACTTTATCAATCTTCATATTAGCGGTTAAACCCAACAATGCCTCGCCTGCTTTTTGGAAGGCTCTTGGGTCTTTTAGCAAAGGGGTGATGTCTTTAAAAACAACGCCTGGCTTGGGGAAGTCCTCAATATCACGAATGTAGGGTGCAAAATCCATTTTTTTATATGCTAGGGTTTTGTGGTAAAGTTAAAAAGAAATATATTTGCAGCCCTTAAATAAGGCCGCGTGGCGCAACTGAATAGCGCATCTGATTACGGCTCAGAAGGTTGCAGGTTTGAATCCTGCCGCGGTCACTGGGCAGCAATGCCAAAATAATAAAAGCCCTTGTATGAATCATGCAAGGGTTTTTGTATTTTAGAAACCTTCTGTTTTTGATTGGCAATAGTGCAATTTTATAATCTCCAAGAAAGTTTAAAATCAATTTTGTATTGAAATATTATTTTACTTGACATATCAATTATATTTGTATCAAATAATTGACATGAAAATCCCTGCAAAAACGGTTTTCTACCATATTGAACGTACTATCAAAGTATACAGGAAGTTCTCGAGGCAGAATTTTTTAAAAGTAGTGGATGACATAACTATAGATCAAAAATTGATTCTGCAGTACTTGAACGACCATCCTGAGTTAAGTCAGAATGAAATTGCTGAATTGGTTTTTAAGGACAACGCATCCTTAACACGAATGATTGACCTTATGGTCCGTAAAGGATTCCTTCTACGGTCCATTAATCCAGATGATCGCAGGAGATTCAAAATTGAACTAACACCAAAAGGAAAGGAAGTCCTGGAAAAACTGGCTCCGATAATCGTCGAAAATCGAAAAAAAGCATTTGCTGGAATATCCGAAGAAGAACTTACACAACTGAAGCATACACTCAATAAAATAGCATCCAACTTAAACAAAGGTTAAAATGCGAAAAACGCTATGGATTATCTGCTCATTGGCTTACCTATTATCTGGTTGCGAGAGTAAAGCACAAACTTTTCCCGGTGAAACTTGGACAAGAGCTGAAAATCCCGAAGCAATGGGTTGGCCCGATGCAGAGCGGTCGAATTTCGAAAGATATATTATTGACAGTACAAACATTACCGGCTTGGTCCTCGTTCATAAGGGGCAAATTGTATTTGAATATGGAAACATTAATGAAAACAGTTACATAGCATCCTGCAGAAAAAGTATTCTTGCCATCTTGTTCGGCAAATATGTAGAAAATGGTACCATTGATTTAGACAAAACATTGGAAGAGCTAAATATTAACGATGTAACCGAACTCTTTCCCGAAGAAAAAAAGGCCACCGTTAAAGATTTGATCTCTGCTCGTTCCGGGGTATACTTAAGAGGGTCAAATGGCGGTGATTTTCGAAGGTTTGCTCCTGAAAGAGGTTCTATTGCCCCGGGAAGTCATTGGCTTTACAACAATTGGGATTTTAATGTAGCTGGATACATCTTTGAGCAAGAGACCCAAAGTAATATCTATGACGAAATCGGAGCCCAATTGGCCGAACCCTTACAAATGCAAGATTGGGATATAACGCTACAACAGAAAAGTGGTGACAATAGTATCTCCAAGTTTCCTGCATACCATATGTGGTTTTCTACTAGGGATATGGCCCGTATCGGATTATTAATGCTCCGAAATGGAAAATGGAAAGATGTACAAGTAATTCCCGAAGATTGGGTACACGAAGTAATAAAACAACGGACTTCATATTCGGAAGCCCAAAAAAGTGTGCCGCTACTTAAGGAAGATGGACTGGATTTAGGGTATGGCTATATGTGGTGGCTCATAGAAAACACCAACGATCCAAAACTGAAGAATGCCTATTCTGCCCAAGGAGCCTTAGGACAGAATATTACCGTATATCCAAATATAGACGTTGTTTTGGCCTTTAAAACAAATAGTGTTTACCGAAGAAGAAACTCCATCCAAACCCAAATGAAGGTCACCAAAAAAGCTGTAGCAATTTATAATGGTCAATAAAACACCTAATAAATCTATAAAGGAGAGCCTTATAATCGTCATTTTCCTGGTTGCAGTTCTAACAGCCTGTGGCAGAAAAAATGAACCAAAAAAACAGGCCCAATCGGAAAATTCCGCAACAATTGATTTGGCTGCTGTTTTGGATACTATTTGGGAAACCGAGCAAGTGCCAATCAGAAAAAGAGATTCGGCATTTCATGCTTTCGGTGACGAATCCGATGAGTACAAAAAATACCAAACCCTATACAAAAAGAACCATAGCGCCAACGAACAAAAAATAGCAGAAATCCTAAAAAATGGCTGGCCAAGAATAGAAGAAATCGGAGAGCAAGGTAACCTAACCATTTGTAATGTTTTGCAGCACAGTAGTCCCGAAACACGCTTAAAGTACCTTCCGTTAATGCGCCAAGCCACTAAAAACAAACAACTGAGTCCATGGTTATTGGCCCGAACAGAGGACCGAATCGCAACAGATCGTGGAGAGCTACAAATTTATGGAGGACAAATAAAGTATTATCCGGAAACAAATACTTTTGATGTTTGGCCTATTTTTGACCCGGAAAACGTGGATAAAAGACGTGCTGAAATCGGATTGGAGCCTATGGCCCAGTTTCTAAAAAACAGAAGGGTTCCTTTGGTATGGAACCTAAAAGATCAAATAAAAAGAACCGTCGCATTTGAAAGCGAAAAAACCAAAAAACAATGAACAAAGACCTCTTTCTGAGAGAATTTATGGATGAAATCTGGAACAAAAAGAATCTAGATAAAGTTGAACAATATCTCCATAAAGAATATACCATCCACCTAGACCCAACTGATCCTTGGGAGGGAAAAACTCTGTCTCATTCCGAGTTTATACATCGAATGCAATCAGCATCATTTGGCCCATTTCCGGACATGAACTTTGAAATAACCTCTACTATCGAGGACGAGCATCATGTTGCGGCCACATGGGTTCTAACAGGAACAAACCTTGGAAACATAGGAGATATTCCACCGACAAATAAAGCAATCGAAACAAGAGGGATGACCATTTATCACTTCAAAGATGGTTTGATCAATGGTCATACCCAAATTTTCGACAGGACCACAGTAATGAAACAATTAGGATTTATTTAAAATGAAGACCAAAAAAGAACTTAAGGACGAGTACAAGCAAATGAAATTTCCAATGGGAGTTTTTCAAGTTAAAAACATCTGCACCAACAAACTTCTAATTGATAATAGTCTGGATATGGAGTCTAAATGGAATAGACATCAAATGGAGTTAAAGTTCGGCAATCATAGAAACAAAGATTTTCAAAAGGACTGGAACCAATACGGAGCGGAAAATTTTGTTTTCGAAGTTTTAGCGGAATTAAAAAACGATGAAGGGGAAAATAATGTCAACTACACTTTAGAATTAAAAACTTTACAGGACATGGTCCTTCAGGAACTTGAAATTAAAAATCTTTATTAATGGGCTAAAGCTAGATTAGTTTAGTTCAAGCTCATATAGAGATTGCTTTATTTAAGAGAAAACCCCGCAACAATTATTGCAGGGTTTTTGTTTTTGAAATGTTTTGTTGTACTTGAATCCAATGATCAACTTAATACGTCAAGGTGTTATATCCCTTGGCCTGAAGCTGTAGTATTCGTACTGACCAAGTTGGTATTGGCTCCAATCCGTCGAACAGCTCGTCCTTCGACACACCTAATTTTTCCATGGCCACACTGCAGATACTCACACGAACTTTGGATTTATATTTTTGAAAAAAGGTTTCCAATTCAGAACCTTCGACCAAGTCAGCTACGACCTTACCTTTAACAACAACTTCGTAATCCTCTATTTCCACTCCATTTTCCACAAGAAAATCGTACATGCTCAACGCTCCTTTAAATTGACGTTCATCACTGACACCAATAGCATATTGACCAGTCTTTTGTAAATCGGCAACGGTTTGCTCATCAAGTTTACGTTGTCCATACATGCCGGACATGGTCAACGTAGTTAAAATACTTAGAATAATAAAGGCTCGGAATATTTTCATGGTCTTTTAGTTTTTATTTTAGCAAAATTGCCTACATAAAAATACAATTATTGACTCTCTTCGTTTACAATGATGGTCTTATAAACTGTAATTGGCTTACCGTAGGTGGTAAATCCATCCAAAATAACTTCAAATTCCCCTGTAAGGTCAGAAGTATAAAACTCGAATTGTAAATCGGCGCCACCCACCTCAACATGAGGTTCCCAGAGCAAGATTCTTCTATAATCGGGAACTTTACTATCCACGGACATTTCAGAACCATAGTGTTGCTTAAAATAATTTTTCTTTGGAGAAGCTTTCTTAATTGGGACATTTATCCCATGTTCTGGTGCATAATCTTCAAAATAATCTCCGTCAATCGTTTTTACGGACATCATGCCCTGATAATCCTTTCCAGCCATACGGAACTGATCCCTGACCAAACTGATGGATTCTATTTTTCTGGCATCAAAGTCCTTGATTTTTTCATGATCCGGAATATAAACCCCATCAATCAGAAGAATGGCCGGAAAATTATTGGCCTGCTCATTGTACGTCTCAAAATCTTGAGCAATTCGGATGTAATCGCTGCCTTTGGAATTGCTTCTGTATCCAGCAAAGTCCAATATCTCAACAAGTGTCTCCTGAAAAGTTGGGAATCTTGTGTATTCTTCCAAATTAATCGTCTCAAGTGTTCCACCGTCAAAAGGGTCAATGGGGAATCCCAACAAAACAGAATCAGGTTTTACCGAAAAAAACTGATTCTCCAACTGATTATGAACGCTACGCAATTTTATTTCATCCGAGTACTGTGGCTTTAAATTGAATTGACCAAAGGTCAGCCCTGTGGCATCAAGGTTTGGAATTCTACCAAGAGATACTTCGACATCTTTGGCATTTTCCGCTACCTGTAAAATGGCCCTGCTTTGCTTATAATCTTGTCTTAAATAGGTGTAGAAACTACCATTATCGTCCGTAATAGCAAATTTTAGCAGAAACTCCTCACCGGGAATGGACACCACCATTTTGGTGTCGGACGCTGGATCCCCATCCGCATAAGTTACTTTACCAAATAAAAGCTCGCCCCGCTGTTCAGGCAAAAAGAGACTATCTCCTACCTTTTTGTCAAGCTCCTTTTTAATATTAAAATACTCGTTGGCATAAGAAATAGCATTTATGGATGGGTAAACATCCATTTCTTCTTTTTTCTGAACTTTTAGGGTATAATTTCCATAACCCAATTGCTCTTTATAATTTTTAAGGGTCAAATCGACCTTCTGTCTGGTACCGAAAATATCTTGGTCTAGTTTTATTTGCACTACTGAGGAATCAATTGGTCGATTGATTACTTTGGAAGAAATGGGTGCATTTTCAAAGTCATCCGATAGCAATTGGGATTGATCTACTTGATAAGGGTTAATAATGACCAGGTCATCCTTGAAGACTTGCTCCATTCCATTGTTCTTCATCCATTGGGTATATCCAAGTATTTTGTAATTTCCTGAAGGAACATTGGTATTGACAAAAAAATCGCCTTGAGATTTCCCTTGTTGCAAACGTATTTTTTGTTCCAAAATATACTCACCATCCTGATTGACCAAGGCCACGTACCCTACTGTACTTACATTACTGGTTCTGTTGTTCTGTGCATTGAAGCAATAAACGGCATAGTGAACGTATTCGCCGGTAAATACAATGGGGCCTGTATGGTGCACATAGACCTTTTCCTGTGGTAGACTCTTAAGATCTTGTAGTTCTTCCAAACTACTTATTACGTACTGAGCTTGGATCGGAATAACCAAAGCTATCAGAACCAAAAACGTTAAGCATTGTTTTTTCATAAGCTATGTTTTTTAATCTACCCAGAAATCTGGTTTTATATTAGACCCCACCAAATTACAATCACCACATATAGTGGGCACAACCAAATAAGGTCCCTCGCATAGCCCTGGTGGGTCAACATTATCTTGATAGTATTCTACTAAACCTAATTTAATACGGTCTATTAAAGGTTGGGGACAATTCTCCGGGGGCGGTGGATAAGGTCCATCCCTTTCAGGATTGCCAAGAATTGGGGAGACTGGATTTTCACAATTCACGGTTCCAAAATACGGGGGCAATGGTTCGTTGGGAAACAGGTCTTCAAAATTAAAGTACAAACGTTGACTAACCTCTGAACTCACATCAAAAAAACCAACGACCGGAACATTATTATCAACACTAAAAACATTTCCTTCCAAACTACCTGGCTGTACTTGGCTAAAAAGTGACTCATTTTGAGAAAATGCCGTCAACCTACTATAAAAGTCAAATGCAGATTTGGACACAACTCTTTGTTTTACCAAAATACTATATCTATGTGAGATGATGGGATTCGTAGCACCAATAAATCTTACCATGTTTCGCTCGGCCCTATTTCCATTGAGAATGTTCGCATTCAACAAGACCTCCACATTGGAAAAGTCTGTTCTGTAACAAACCTGTTCCTCCCTTGCCCTAGGTACCAATCTTACGTCGGGATATAATATTTCCGTTTCTCCATTGCTATAATCAATCACTTCGGTTTCATCCCTAACAATCTCAAATTCATAGGGTGTCCAACGAGGGGCTATTATCTTATAGGTTTCCTCGTAGGTATATCGCAACAATTTGTTTTCATCGGTTTGAAAAGAAGAATCAACAAAAATACCTACACCGTCCACACCACTGTCGCTAACCATGAGTTCTGCATAAATAGAATCAATAGACGAAGTTTGGGGAAGCTTCATCTGTTCAGAAATAAATTCTTCACCATTGGCCGTAACTATAAATAATTGATAGGAAATTTCGGGAACGGCGGCGAAGGAAACAACGGATTCATATGTACCTTCCTGACTTTCTTCGAACCGATAAGTAGTCCCATCTTCGGCTCTAATTTCCACATTTGCCCCATTTTCAAACTTGGGCCTAAGACCGCGTTCTATAATAATTGGCGTTTGCGTATTAAAAAGTCGTTCTTCCTCCAAATTAACGGTACTATCACTTTCAATGCGTTGCATACGGCTCAAAAAAACTTTTTGTCTTGCCTCCATACTGGTAATATTGGCCTCCACAATTAAGGCATCCACCATGGACGTATCGGAAAGTATATCTGAAGAAGCATCGAACGGCTCCACGCAGGCATTAGTCAAAAGAAGCATTACAATTCCATATTTATAAGATTGATTGCTCATTCCTCCCAAAAATCTGGTTCTATTTTCTCTCCTAAAAGACAATCACCACAAATCCTGGGCACAACAATATATGGTCCGGCACAACTGGAGTCAGGGACTGCATACTCACCGTAATATCCATAAAAACTTATTAGTCCTAGATCCACACTCTCAATTATAGAAGTGGGACATGGAGTAGGTCCTGGAGGGCCGCTGTAACAATACGATACGTGAGATTCCGGTGGGCTTGACAAGGCACAATTAAAAGGAAAAGGGGGCAATTCCTCATCGGGGAAAAAATCTTCATAATTAAAAAAGAGACGCTGTTCCGATACCGCTACAGCTTCTACATAACCCAAAATATTCTCGCTTGTGCCATCTTTTCTTTGCACATTGGCGTAAAGGGCACCTGGTTGTATCTGTGAGAAAATATTATCGGACTTCGAAAATGCATTCAAATTCTCATAAAAAGAATAAGCGTCTGCTGATTGGACTTGCTGCTGCACCAAAATGCTATATCTATTGGAAATAATAAAATTATCTTTTCCAATAAATCGTACCATCTGTTTGGAAACACCGGAACTTGAACCGCCCAGCGTACTACCTTGCACAATCTTATCCGACACTACGGTATTAAAGCAAATGTTTGGTTCTGTTTTTTCAACTACTTCCAAATTATAGGTAGGTTCGGGAAGAGCACATGGGTCATAATCGGTAAGTACAAATTCAAATTCCGAAGTGAATGGAGGAATTATTTTGTAAGTCTCTTCATAAACATATTTGAAAAATTGATTTTCTCCGTTCATTGGCTGGCTATCCACATAAATGGCGACCCCTTCCTCACCACTATCATTAAAGGCCTTTTCAGCATAAATGTCCGTAATTTGAGAACTTCCTTGGATACTTAATGGGTCCGATATATACTCCAAACCATTATTGGTTACTATTTCCAAAGTGTA
The DNA here is from genome assembly GCF_051494225.1 of Flagellimonas lutimaris. Taxonomy (GTDB): domain Bacteria; phylum Bacteroidota; class Bacteroidia; order Flavobacteriales; family Flavobacteriaceae; genus Flagellimonas; species Flagellimonas lutimaris_A. The sequence goes on from NZ_JBNPYE010000003.1 coordinate 271,051, forward strand.
TCCCACCCCCATTTCCAGGGCAAATTGCTGGTTAGATAGGTAAGTCCCTTCCTCACCCTCGGTAAACTGGTATTCTGCACCATTGTCTCCCAATACACGAACGGTGGCACCGCCCTCCATATCTACAGATTCAATAGGTCGGCTACCCAATGGAATGTAGGGATTGTAAATGGTATCCGTCTCAAGATCCAAGCGATTACTGCTCCTGCTCAAATATACCTTTTGGGTAATCATCTCGTCAGTCAGCACAGCTTCCACTACCAAAGCCGGCGATTGCTCATCTTCATTGAGCGTTTCAATTTCGAGTTCATCCAAACACCCTACTAGAAAAGCAAAGGACATTAAGTAAAAAACAACTTGATATATACGTTTATACCGCTTCATTAAAACTTGAAATTATACGTTATCGAAGGAATAGGGACACCAAAAATAGAACTCTGCAATGCTTTCACCTCCCCATCTTCCGTTACAAAAAAGACCGAATAGGGATTGTTTCTACCTAGCACATTATACACTTGGATGGTAATAAAACTATGCGCAAGTTTGTTCTTTTTATGATTTCCCTCAATGTTGATTCCCAAATCCAATCGGTAATAATCGGGTATCCTAAATTTATTCCTATCACTAAAAGTAACATAGTCCGCATTGTTGAACCTAAAGGTTCCCACAGGATATGTAATCGGGCGACCAGTTTGGTACACAAAATTGGCGGAAATACTATAACGCCTAGTAAACTTGTAATTGGCAATTACACTTAGGTCATGTGGCTTATCAAAATTGGATGGGAAAAATTCACCATTGTTTATGCGTTCCTCGCCCGTTGGTCCATCAAACCTATATTTGGAACGGGAATAGGTATAACTCAGCCACCCATTTAGATTCCCCCGATTCTTTTTTAGAAGAAACTCAACACCATAGGCCTTGCCTTCACCTTGGAGCACTTCGGTCTCCACATTTTCATTGAGCAAGAGGTCTGCGCCCGTTTTAAAATCGAGCACATCGTCCATTCGTTTATAGTAACCTTCCAAACTTAATTCGTACATGTTTTCCTTGAAATTTTTAAAAAATCCCAAGGTAGCCTGATACCCTTTTTGCGGTTTAATGTTCAAGTCTGAAAGTTTCCAAGTGTCTATGGGCGAAACGGTAGTATTATTGGACAGTGTATGAATAAATTGATAGGAATTGTTAAAACTTGCCTTTACCGAGAAATCCGGGGTAAACAGATATCTTGCCGAAACCCTAGCCTCTGGTCCACCGTAGGTTTTGATGAATTCACCACTGTTATAACTTACGGTGTCCTGCACTGTGGACTCGCTTCTTGGAGCACCCTCTTGATAGGTGTTTTGTGTGGCCTCACCCATGGCTGCATAAAATGCATATCGCGCTCCTACATTAAAAAGTAGCTTATCCGACACTTTGAATTCATCACCAATAAAAAGGGCTCCTTCCAAAGCTTGCTCCCGGTCGATGGAAACAGGCTCTACGTTGGAGTTCGCCCCCTTTGGCTCCACACTGCCCGGCTCCACCGCATAATATTTTGCCGACAGGCCGTAATCCAAAGTGTGCACCTCATTTAATCGAGTATTCAATTTATATCGCAACTCCGATTCGTTTATGGCGTAATCCAGTTCAAAATTACTGTTGCCCTCATCCTCATAATCAATACCGAAGTTATAATTGCTGTTGCTCGCCGTTAGCACTCCAGTGCTTTTCTCGCTGAGCTTGTGCGCCCATCTTACCGAACCCAAACGATTGCTGTAATTATATATCGAATCGGATGTAATGCTAAAATTGTCCTTACTATAATAGGCGGTTCCACGAATTTCACTGTTTTCACTAAACTTATGGTGGTATTTTACGATGCCATCAAAAAATGATGCTTCACTATTGTTCAAGGACTCTTCGTCCAAAGCTTTCAAAATCCAATCGGCATAAGCACCCCGCGCACCAACAATTAATGACGAAGTATCTTTTTTTATTGGAATTTCCAACGCAAGATTACCGGTAACTGGACCTATGGAACCCTCTCCCGAAATTTTTTGGGTATCCCCATTTTTTGTCTCAATATCGAGTACCGAAGATAGTCTTCCTCCAAATTCAACTGGTGGTGCGCCTTTGTATATATTCACCTTTTCGGTAGTAAATGGGTTCAAGGCCTGAAAGATTCCAAAGAAATGTGTTGGGTTATATATGACTGCATCGTCCAGCAACACCAAGTTTTGGTCGGTTTTTCCACCCCGTACATTTAATCCTGTAGCTCCTTCGCCTGCGGATGAAATCCCCGGCAAGGCCTTGGCCACTTCCAAAATATTTCGCTCGCCGAGTACCAACGGTATATCTTTGGATTCTTCGGAAGTGATTTCTTCACTGCCCGAAACTGCTTCCTCCACGTTACTTACCGCGTCTGCTTCGACCACAACTTCTTGCAACTGTTCTAGACTTTCCTGTAATTGTAGATTCAAGATTCCATCGTTATACATGATTACTTCTCTCTCAGAATCCCGAATTCCCATGGCACTGGTCGAAATAACATTGTAACCGGCCGGTAACTCCATCTCATATTCACCTTGCCCGTTTGTGACCGATACACGACCACTGCCCTTCACCCTAATGGCCAAATCAGGTATTGGTTCACCTGATACAGCATTCACTATTCGTCCAGACAATGTATAGGTAGGTCTTAAATTTTGCTGATCAGCCTTTCCTATCCTGATTAAAGGAAGCCTTTGTGCCGTTTGCGACACTTCTTGACTATAAAATATGGGGGGGGGTAAATTACCACGGTTTTCCGCAACAGCTGTATTTCCTATGGAATCTTTTATTTGATAAAAACTGGGGGGAAGTTCATCGTATACTACTGTGTTTTGTAATAAAAACACTCTTTTTTCTTTTTCAAGAATATAAAAATTCAACTGGGTACCGGAAAGAACAGTCTCCAAAATTTCTGAAATCGGTGTGTTTTCGAAGTCTCTACCTATCTCTAAATCGTCAATCCAATCATCGAGGTAGAAAAATGAATAACCGGATTTTTCCTTTAATTCCTTAAAAAAATCAGAGGAGGTTCTTGATTCGCCCGAAATAGTAATTGGCGTATTTTGTGAGAAAGTCAATTGCACCAATAAAAATATGGCGATAAAACTTGCTTTCTTTAAGAATAAAGAATGAGGTCTACTGAAAAGTGTCAATGGTTTGTTGAATTAGCGTACGACAATTTAACAAAAATTCAATAGGTTCATTAAATTAGCATATAAAAATTTGATACTTTTTTTGAAAATTACAGGGTTTTAAAAATATCCTTTCAAAAAAATAATTTCCTAAACTATCTATACAATTACTATTTAAATTCCAACCAACTAAATCATTTATATGAAAACCCTTAGAACCAATGCCTTTTTACTTATTGCACTCCTATTCGTATTCTACTCCCATGCTCAAATTGAAAAAGCGCCTCCCAGAGCTGAAGGTGAGGGCCCTTGGTCGCAATTGATTATACGTGGTGTTACTGTAATCGACGGAACCCTGTCCCCTCCTATTGGCCCAATTGACATTGTGGTAGAAAACAACCGGATTACTTCCGTGCAGGTAGTTGGTTTCCCAGGAATGGACATTAATCCTGATAGAAGACCCAAACTGAAACCTGGAGGCAAAGAATTAAATGCCGAAGGAATGTATCTACTCCCTGGGTTTGTCGATACCCATGCCCATATAGGTGGTACTTCGCAAGGAACTCCTGCTGAATATGTTTACAAATTATGGATGGGACACGGTATTACCACGATTTGTGACCCAGGTGCCGGAAACGGAATCGATTGGGTGCTCGACCAAAAGAAAAAAAGCGCCAAAAACGAAATTACGGCACCAAGAATACAAGCTTATAACTGGTTTGGCAACAGCTTGAACGGTGAACGTCGCCGTGCTGACATTACCACTCCAGAAGCAGCTAGAGAATGGGTAAGAGCCAATGCCAAAAAAGGGGCGGATGGCATTAAATTTGGAGGGGGGCTCCCAGAAGTAATGACAGCTGCTTTGGACGAAAACAAAAAATTGGGGCTACGCTCCAAAACTCATCACGCACAATTGTACGTAGGCAGATGGAACGTATTGAACAGTGCAAGAGCGGGACTGACTTCGATGGAACATTGGTACGGACTGCCCGAAGCCATGTTTGAGGACAGAACTGTTCAAGACTATTCACTGGACTACAATTACCAGAACGAGCAAGACCGTTTCGGAGAAGCTGGACAACTATGGAAACAGGCCGCAAAACCATTTTCTGAAAAATGGAACGCAGTAATGGATGAACTTATTTCCCTGGATTTCTCCCTCTCACCAACAATGGTTATTTACGAGGCCAACAGAGACTTGCAAAGAGCGAGACGCGCGGAATGGCATGAGGAATATACACTCCCTTCCCTTTGGGAATTCTACGCTCCCAGCAGACAATCCCATGGTTCCTACTGGCATTATTGGGGAACCGAACAAGAAATTGACTGGAAAGAGAACTATAAGCTTTGGATGACTTTCTTAAACGAATACAAAAACAGGGGTGGTAGAGTTACCATCGGTACTGATGCTGGTTTTATTTATCAACTTTATGGTTTTGCCTACCCGCGAGAAATGGAACTTATGCGCGAGGCAGGTTTTCATCCGTTAGAGGTAATCAAAGCTGCCACATTGAATGGAGCAGAAGCTCTTGGCATGGATGATGAAATAGGAACCATTAAGGTTGGAAAGCTAGCAGATTTTGTTATCATCGAAGAAAACCCGTTGGAAAACTTAAAGGCTTTATATGGAACAGGTGCCATCCAATTGCAAGAAGACAATACCATTGAACGTGTTGGCGGGGTAAAGTACACCATTAAGGACGGTATTATTTACGATGCCAAGCAACTATTGGAGGATGTAAAGAAGATTGTAGAAGAAGCTAAAGTGGAATCCAATTTTAAAATAGTACAGCCTGGGATGAAGCCATAACAACCGACATGGTATTAATGAATCAAAATAGGACGGCAGCTTTAAAGTTGCCGTTTTTTTTCTCTTATTTTTCCAAAGAATCCAATATTCGCTGTGCTTCCTTCAGCTCCAACTGAAGCTTCTCATTTTCCAAAATATATTGTTCCCGTAATTGGTTCATTTTGCGTTCAAACTCATCGGCAGGTACATAGTCTGGCTCCAACAAGGTTTCCTTAAAAATACTGATTACCGTAAACAGGAAGCTAATCGCTACTGCGGAAATTAAACCAACAAGAAATAGTTTTTCACGTTTTAAAGTCGGGGTACTTTTCTTTAGTAGCTTTTTTTCCTCTTTGGAAAGTTTCGGCGTACTGGATAATTGACCCAAAAAGGTATCCCATTTTTCTTCTTCCTTTACGTAGAGATTCATAAACCCTCCTTCATCCAAAAAATCTTGAGTACTTGGAGTAGAAGCGAGCATAAAAATGTCCATTCCATTCCCACTCATGATATCCAATAAATCCGCGTCTTGATCCTGAATTTCCTTAACCAACTTCTGGACATATTCCAGACTGTAGTTTGGTCTCAAAAATTCATCATAAAGGGTTTGGGTCTCAAAGTAATCACTTCGCTCCAAAGCATATTCCAAAAAACGATCTTTCAGTTCGGCCTTAAAAAATTCGCTCATTTTTCAGAATGGATGGTTAACTGTTGTTTTTTCTTGTTGAGGTTAATTATAAAAAGAATGGGGCCGTTAGTTATTTTTATTCAAGGTAAAGAATTCATGGAGGTGTTATTTTGAAGTATTAATAGAAAACCCGTTTGTTCAGTATTTTTAAACAGACCAATAAACGTACATAAATATTACATAATCTCCGCACTCAATCCGGCTTGCAAAAGTTTGCTGCATTTTGGTTTCAGGATAGAATACTCACCTGTTTTAACCGTACACTTACCATTATAATGCACAATCAATGAGCATTGTTCAGCCTGCTCCGGAGTATGCTCACAAACTTTGATAAGGGTTTCTATAACGTGGTCAAAAGTATTTACATCATCATTAAATAGAACTATTTCGTGGTCCTTTACGGTCTCTTCTTCCAGAAGGACATCTTCCAACTCTTTTTCTCTAGTGCCCATAATCTATTGGAGTTTACGTCTTTCTAATTTACATATTTTACTGAAATCCAGTTGTTCTTCTCTAGATTTTTTTCAAATTCCAAACCATAGGCCGCACATTTTGAAGAAATTGCATCTAAATCCTCCAAATAGAAGCCACTTAAAAATAGGGCACCTTCTTTTTTAAGGCAATTTGCATAAATAGGGATATCTTCTAACAGAATATTCCGGTTGATATTGGCCAAAATAATATCATATTTTTTTCCTTCCAACAAGCTACTATCTCCTTGATAGGCTTTTATATCTGGGCAGTGATTCCGGTCTACATTTTCTTGGGTATTCAAAAAGCACCATTCATCAATATCAATGGCTTCTACATCGGTAGCACCTCTTTTTTTCGCCAAAATAGCCAATACTCCAGTTCCACACCCCATATCCAAGACCGATTTTCCTTCAAAATCATTATCCAAAATATGCTGTAGCATCATGTGCGTAGTTTCGTGATGACCTGTTCCGAAGCTCATTTTTGGCTCTATCACAATATCGTAATCTACATCAACAGCTTTATGAAATGGCGCACGTACCATGCACTTTTTGCTCACCAAAATAGGGTGGAAATTCTTTTCCCATTCCGCGTTCCAGTTTTGTTGTTCAATCTCTTTGCTGGTCCAGTTAATTTCAAAATTTGGATTTTGAAATACGAATAAGTTCTCCAAGACCTTATCATGCCATTCGGACTTTAAGATATAGGCCAAAAGACCTGTTTCGTTTTCCACAAAACTTTCAAAACCCAGTTCCCCCAACTCCGCAATCAAAATATCGGTTGCAGGTTGGAGCGGGCTTATTTTAAAATCGTATTCGAGGTAAATCAAAGACATTATTTAAATTGCCTTGATAATATCCGTAAAATCGGTAGCAACCAAAGAAGCTCCACCGATCAAGCCGCCATCAACATCTGGCTTGGAAAAAATCTCAGCTGCGTTGGCAGGTTTTACGCTTCCTCCATAAAGTATGGAAACATCATCGGCAATGGATGAATTGAATCCATCGGCAATGGTTCTTCTAATGAATGCGTGCATTTCCTGAGCTTGTTCTGGACTGGCAGTTTCACCTGTACCAATGGCCCAAACGGGTTCGTAGGCAAGAATTATTTTGCTCCATGCACTACTATCCAAATCAAAAAGTGCATTTTTTAATTGGCTTTCCACTACGGAAAAGTGGTTGTCGGATTTTCTATCTTCCAACTCTTCACCAAAACAAAAAATAACCTTCAAATCTTTTTCGATAGCCGTCTTTACCTTTTTGGCCAACAAAGCATCATCCTCACCAAAATAAGCGCGTCTTTCGGAATGTCCAAGAATTACAACATCCACGCCCAAGCTAAGTAACATAGCTGCTGAAATTTCTCCAGTATATGCTCCACTTTCTGCAAAGTGCATGTTTTGCGCAGCAACTAGTATTGTTGAATCTTGAAGTGCAGTTTTAGCTGCTTGAAGATTGACAAACGTAGGCGCTACGATTACATCGGCATCGGTATCGGGTAATTTGGCTGAAAGCTCGGCCAATAACTCCTCTGTTTCCTTGAGGGTCTTGTTCATTTTCCAGTTTCCCGCTACAATCTTTGTTCTCATGTTATTAGATTTTTCTTAGTGTTATATTTAGAAAGTAAGTTCGTCAAAATCGTTATAGTGCACCTTTTGTTGAATAGTGCCCTTGTTGAGTACCAGAATAGCTGGATTGGAACGAACTATGGTTTTTAATGTAGTCTCATCGGTGAAATAAAACTCGAAATCCAATCCGTAGGTATTTATCAAATTATTGGCCATATCGCTACTCGAAGCGGACATTCCAATTACTTTGTACCCTTTCTGTTTTGCTTCGGAGGTAACTTTGGCAACTTCCTTAAAAGCTTCGTAGTTACTTTTTGCCATGTCATAAGCTATCACCATGACCAGTTTATCTTCTTCCAATAATTCCGCAGCATAATCTTGGCCTTCCTGTTCAATGGTAAAATCGTGGATGGGAGGTTCATATCCTTCTTGAATCTCGGTTGTCTCCACATCAACAAACTCTCCATCAACCGAAGGATAATCGCCCTCAGTTATATAAATTTTGTCCTCCCCGTTTACCTTAAAGCGCCAAGCATATTCATAAATGGGTTGTGCGGCATCTTCGGGAACGGACATTTCTTCCTGAATATTTGCACCAATTTTATAGGGCCTGAAATCCACAGAGGGTAAATGGTTCAATACGTGGTTAGCGAACCAAACACAAACTAAAAGTGCCACTCCCCCAACAATCCAATTGGTTTTGGGGTTAAACAATGGAGTGATATATTTTCTACCTAAGAACAGTATCAAAATAAACACCAACAAAATCACATCTTTGGTAAAGGACTCCCAAGGAGTTAATTTGATAGCGTCTCCAAAGCATCCACAATCCGTTACTTTATTAAAGTAGGCCGAATAAAAGGTGAGGAAGGTAAAGAAGATAATCATGAGCAAAAGGCTCCAAACGGTAAACTTTGGTTTAAAGCCCACAAGCAGCAACACGCCCAAAATTACCTCAACAATCACGACAAAAATGGAAATTCCCAATGCCAATGGCGTTAAAAAGGTCAAATCAAGAACACTGGGGCTAAAATATTCTTCCAGTTTGAAAGAAAAACCCATGGGGTCGTTCAATTTTATCAATCCACTGATAATGAACAACACACCTACAATTATTCTGGATATCCAAACAATGTATTTCATTCTTCTTTGCTTAAATGTATGAGTGCGAAAACCGCATAATTAACCATATCCTGATAGTTGGCGTCCACACCTTCGCTTACCAAGGTAGCGCCCTGGTTATCTTCAATCTGTTTTACACGCAACAACTTTTGCAAAATCAAATCTGTAAGCGAACTTACACGCATATCTCTCCAAGCTTCACCATAGTCGTGATTTTTATCCTCCATCAATTTTTTGGTAGTAGCGACTTCCTCATCATAAAGGGCAATGGCTTCGTCAGCATTTAGGTCTGGTTGATCTACCACCCCTTTTTTGATTTGGATAAGCGCCATTATGGAATAGTTGATAATTCCGATAAACTCGGAACGTTCATCCTCATCCACTTTCCTCACCTCGTTCTGTTGAAGGCTTCGAATGCGTTGTGCCTTTATAAAAATTTGGTCTGTTAAGGATGGTAACCGCAGGATTCGCCAAGCGGTGCCATAATCCTTTGCTTTTTTTAAAAACAATTCCCGGCAAGTCTGTATCACCGCATCGTATTGTTGGGAAGTATGCTGCATGTATTGTTGCTAATTTGCGTAAATTTCGTCCAACTTGTTTGTGCCCGAAAGCACTTTGCCAAAGATAATGAAACCCAACAAAGCAGATATTTTTTATGACCATAAACTGCAAAGGTGAACTCGTAGACCTAATATCGCCCAAAGTAATGGGCATTCTCAACCTAACTCCCGACTCTTTTTTTGATGGCGGAAAATACAAGGACGAAAGCTCCATACTCGCGCAAGTGGAATATATGCTCGACCATGGCGCTACCTTTATTGATATGGGCGCCTATAGCTCACGACCCGGTGCAGACCATGTTCCAGAGGATGAAGAATTGCAAAGAATGATTCCTGTAATCGACCTGATCTTGAAAAATTTTCCGGACACCTTGATTTCCATCGACACGTTCCGAAGTAAAGTTGCCGCTGAAAGCATCGAGCATGGCGCGGCCATCATCAATGATATTGCCGCGGGGAATTTGGATGAAAATATGTTTGCCACCATTGCCAAATATCAAGTCCCCTATATTATGATGCATATGAAAGGTACGCCGCAATCCATGCAAAAAGAAGCTACCTACGACAACTTGATCAATGATCTTAGATTCTATTTTTCAGAAAAAATACAGGAGGCCACTTCCAAAAAAATAAACGACCTCATCATAGATCCTGGGTTCGGTTTTGCGAAGACCACGGCTCAGAATTACACCCTTTTAAACCATTTGGATATGTTTCAAAGCTTGGGTTTGCCCATTTTGATTGGTTTAAGTAGAAAGTCAATGGTGTATAAAACCTTGGAGTCATCACCGCAAGAAGCATTGAACGGAACAACAGTGCTCCATACAGTCGCCCTTTTAAAAGGCGCCAACATTATTCGGGCCCACGATGTAAAAGAAGCGTCAGAATGTGTTAAACTTGTGGAAGCTTTGAAAGAGAATGCACTCTAATCAAGGGTTCTTCTATTTTTGCTAATTTTACAAAAACGCTGCGGTTGGATTTTTTAAACTTTCTCGAATTCAAGATTACCGATATCATCGATATAGTCCTCGTGGCCGCATTGCTCTATTATATTTACAAACTGGTCAAGGGTACTGTGGCCATCAATATTTTTATTGGGATTGTGATTGTTTGGGCCTTATGGAAACTTACCGAACTCCTTCAAATGAAAATGATAAGTAGTATGGTCGGTGGCTTTATGAATATTGGTCTGATTGCTTTGATTATTGTGTTCCAACAAGAAATCCGAAAGTTTTTGTTGATGATAGGCTCCACCAACTTCGCTTCCAAACGTAACATTTTCAAACATTTCAAATTCCTTAAACAGGAGGTCATTTCAACGACAACCGATGTTGATGCCATAATTGGGGCCTGCGAACGTATGGGTACTACCAAAACGGGAGCACTGATTGTAATCGAGCGAAACAACTCCATGGATTTTGTAAAATCCACCGGAGACGCGATGAACATAAAGGTGACCCAACCTATATTGGAAAGCATTTTCTTCAAGAACAGCCCTTTACATGATGGTGCAATCGTAGTTCAGGATAACTTTATCACGGCCACTAGGGTAATTTTACCCGTTTCCAACGACCGTAACATTCCCCTTCGTTTTGGATTGAGACACCGTGCCGCTGTAGGGATTACCGAAAAAACCGATGCGCTTTGCTTGGTAGTAAGCGAAGAAACAGGTTCCATTTCTTACATTAAAAATGGTGAGTTTATTCCTTTTAAAGGAAGGGACGAGTTGGTAAAACGTATTAAAAAGGATTTGGAGCAATGACATGCAAAAATTGTGACAGTACTTTAAGAACCGATTTCCTTTACTGTCCAGCTTGTGGCGCAAAAGTTATTCGCAACAGAATTACCATCAAAAATCTCTGGGTAGACATTCTGGAGCGATATTTTAATTTGGACAATACCTTTGTGAACACCTTTGTTCATCTGATCACCAAACCTGAAGTCGTAATCGAAGGGTATATTCAAGGCTTACGGAGAAAGTATTTAAATCCCATAAGTTATTTGGCAATTTCCTTGACATTATCCGGATTCATTGTGTTCCTGATGTCAAAATTAATGGGTCAAATCAACTTTGATATTTTTAATACTGGTGCGAATAGCGTGGCCCAAGAAAAAATGATGAATGTTATTTTTGATATTCAGGCACTTGTATTCGTTTTATATATACCCATGATGGCCATTGCAGGCTGGCTATGCTTTGATCAAAAAAAATATAATTTTTCTGAACGTACAGTCATCTTTATGTATACTTTGGCACAGTACAGTCTCACTATATTTTTACCGGCCGTTGTGATACTAATTGTGTCTCCTCAAGTATATGCCCCATTTTCATTTTTGACATTGGTTTTTATGTTCTTGTATGCAGGCTATGTTATTATGCGAATATCTAAATCGAGAGGAATCAGCTTAATTTCAAGAATATTTATATTTTACTTGTTACTGGGCGTACTTTACATAGTCACATCATCTATTATTCCATTGATTATGTTCATCACCGGAAATTTAGAGATCCAAGATTTTGCTCCTGTCAAAAATTGATTATGCTACTTCCTCCACCAAGAACTGGGCGTTATACAAATCATTGTAATACCCGCCTTTTTCTAGAAGCTCTTTGTGGGTTCCGATTTCAATAATTTTACCTGCATCCATCACAATTATCTTATCGGCTTTTTTAATGGTCGCCAAGCGGTGCGCAATAATAATGGAAGTTCTGCCTTCGGTAATCTTGTCCGTTGCTTGCTGAATCAACTGCTCGGAATAGGTATCCACGGAAGATGTAGCCTCATCCAAAATCAGAATACTTGGATTGCTCACATAAGCACGCAAAAAGGCAATTAATTGACGTTGACCGCTGGACAACATGGTTCCCCGCTCCTTTACATTGTATTGATAACCACCAGGTAGGCTCGAAATAAATTCGTGCACCCCAATTTGTTTGGCGGCGGCTTCAATCTGCTCTTCCGTAATGGATTCATCACGAAGTGATATATTGTGGGCAATGGTATCTGCAAACAGAAAAACATCCTGTAAAACTATGGCAATATGGGAACGAAGAGATTTTAAAGTATAATCATCCAAACACACGCCATCCACCAATATTTTACCCGAATTGATTTCGTAGAATCGATTGAGGAGATTGATAATCGTGGACTTTCCAGCACCCGTTGCACCCACAATCGCAACAGTTTCCCCTGCATTCACATTAAATGAGATTCCGTGGAGCACTTCTTCATTTGGCACATAGCCAAAATGAACTTCTTTAAACTCGATATCTCCTTTTACGTCTTTCTTCTCGACGGTTCCATTATCGTCGATATGGCTATCAGTATCCAAAATCTTGAAGACACGATTGGCGGCAACCATTCCCATTTGTAACGTATTGAACTTATCCGCAATCTGGCGTAAGGGTCTGAAAAGCAAATCCATCAAGAAAAAGAAAGCAATAATAGCTCCTTTGTTGTCCATCCCCACATTCTCTATGTTCTGAATCACACCAAAATACACCACCAAACCAACACCAATGGAGTTGGAGATTTCTGCTATCGGGAAAAATATGGAATTGTACCATACTGTTTTTAACCAAGCATTCTGATGTTTTTCGTTGATGGCCCGAAACTTTTCTTTTTCAATTTCCTCCCGGTTGAACAACTGAACGATCTTCATTCCTGCAATTCGCTCCTGGACAAAGGAATTCAGATTGGATACTTGGGCACGCACCTCTATAAAAGCAACTTTCATTGCTTGCTGAAATAGTCGTGTAGCAATCAAAATGATAGGAAGAATAGCAAATACGATCAATGCCAATTTCCAATTGATGACTACCATAATAATGGCTGCAGACAACATTTTAAGGGCATCGGCCACAATCATAAAAAATCCTTGACTGAAAATTTCACCAATTCGCTGCATATCCGCAACCGCTCTTGTAACCAACACCCCTATCGAGGAATTGTCGAAATACGTCATTTTAAAACTGGTCATCTTTTCAAAAAGATTGACTCGGATATCCTTTATCACGGATTCTCCCAATAGGTTGGCGAAGTAATTGAACAACAACTGTGTTGTAACCTGACCCAAAAGAAAAACCAACATGAACAACACATTTTGAAGTAGTTGGCCGGAATCCTTGTTTTCCAAAGATTCATTTATGATGGTTTTTACCAATAAGGGAATCCCAATGGCAAATGCTGCGGATAAAACCGCCACAATGGCCACTAACCAAAAGATACCTCTATAGGGTCTAGTTCGGGAAAAAACACGCTTGAACAATCGAAAATCAAATGCTTTTCCTATTTCATCACTTTTGCTCATCAAAAATTTCTTTTGGGTATGAAACCTTGGTCAAATATAATCCTTTTGCAGGGACGGAGACTCCTGCCTCTCCCCTGTCTTTACTCGCTATAACCTTATGGATGTCCTCGGGCAACATTTTACGCATGCCTACATCCAGTAAAGTGCCCACTACAGCACGTACCATATTCCGTAAAAATCGGTCAGCGGTTATCGTGAAAATCCATTTTTCCTCCTCAATTTTCCAATAGGCCTCTCGAACATCGCAATTGAATGTTTTTACATCGGTGTTGGATTTGGAAAAACATTCAAAATTGGTGTATTCCAATAGTATTTTGGCCGTTTCGTTCATTAAATCCAAATCCAATGGATGCTTCACAAAATGGGCATGATCAAAAAGAAATGGGTCCTTTTCCTTAACCAACCAATATTCGTAGGTACGCTCCACAGCATCAAATCGGGTATGGGCACCATCGGCGACTTGCTGGATTTCCTGTACGGAAATATCTTCGGGCAAGAAAGCATTTAACCGATACACCAAATCATCCATATCGGAGATGGGTTCAAAATCAAAATGAGCGAACATTTGCCTCGCATGCACTCCGGCATCGGTTCTACCTGCACCTACTACTTCAACGTTTTCCCGCAATAACGTGGACAAGGCTTTTTCCAAAACCTCTTGCACTGTTATGGCATTGGGTTGGTTCTGCCATCCGTGGTACGCTTTTCCGAAATAAGAAAATTGGATAAAATATCTCAATGGAATCCCTTACTTTTAGGTCGATAAAGATAATTCAATCCTTTCCAACATAAATCCACCCCTTAGTTTTTAGCATATTTTTAGCGTTATGACCAAGATTTTATTGCTTTCCGACACCCATGGCCACATGGACAAAACCATTCTAAAATATGCGGCACAGGCCGATGAGGTATGGCATGCAGGCGATATTGGAAGCCTTTCGGTCACCGATCAATTGGAAGCATTAAAACCTGTTCGGGGCGTACATGGCAATATTGATGACCATGTGATTCAAAAAGAATTCCCGGAAAACAACAGGTTTATGTGCGAGGGTGTGGATGTTTGGATTACCCATATTGGCGGATACCCCAATAGATACAATGTTCGGGTACGGGAAGAAATTCGCAATAATCCACCCAAACTTTTTATATGTGGGCACTCCCATATTTTAAAGGTGATGCACGATAAAAAACTAAACCTTTTGCACATGAACCCCGGAGCATGTGGCAAACATGGCTTTCATCAAGTGCGTACCATGTTGCGGTTTGTGATAAACGGGGATAAAATATCCGATTTGGAGGTGATAGAGCTTGGCAAACGATGACCCAAAACATAAAGAAGCAATCGAATAGGCAAAAAGACAATTCCCGCTTAGTGTAATTCACTCGATGACGAACGGTTCCACCCAAATATCTAATCCAAATAGATTGGTAAGCATTTTCTGAAGACTCCGTCTAAGCTTTCATAAAATATTTATCTATAACCTAAACTATGAGAGTAGCTAATTCAACCCTGTTATTTGTTACCAGTCTATTTCTTTTGGTCTCATGTGCCGAAAAGAAGGAAAAAAAACAAGAAATGGTAGATGCACAAAAGGAAATGGCATCCACCGAACTTACGTATGACATAAACAACCCAAAAACCATTTTGGCGGCCGTTGCCAAAGCTTCCGGAGGATGGAATAATCTTTGGAAGAAAAAAGATGTACAATACACTTATGATTATCGCTATGCGGATGGAAAAGCAGACATTTCCACCGAGCGCTACATTTTTGATTCCGAAGCTTCTTATGGGAAGTATACCAAACACGAAATTAATGTAATGCCGGACCAGAAAGGTGTTGTGGTACAGTATTTCAATGGAAATGAAACCATTGTCGAAGTGGACGGAAAAAAAATGGACGTTCCAGAGCTCGTTGGTGTAAGCGATTTTTTGCGAAAGGCCAATTACTACTGGTTTACCATGCCCTATAAATTGAACAACAAGGCAACTATTGCCAAATATCTTGGGCAAGAAGAATATAATGGCATCCAATATGACAAGGTCGAAGTATCCTATGATCCTGCCATTACCGGAAAAGAGCAAAATGACATGTATATTATTTATGTTAACCCAGAAACAAAATTGATAGACAGGTTTTATTTTTCCTTGCCGTTTTTAGGAGTCAACGAACCGGTCATCATTGCCAATTATTTTTATGAAAACATCAAAGGTCAGATGATTTCAACAAAGCGTACTTATTTTATGCCAAGTGAAAACGGATATTCCGAGGAACCAAACTTAATACAGACGTTAACCGATATTACCTTCGACAACAATTTCTCGGCAGAGAATTTAATGGAGTAAGAAGTTCAACCCACTCAAGCTTTTATATGTTTCTTACCTCCTAACTTTAAAGGTACTTGTCCTTCTGTACAGGAAGCTAGGCACAATGTGGTTAGCATTTCATCCATTAAGCACACACGATGTTGCGGTCTGTGACAGACAAGGACGAAATATCCTAATTGGAAGTAGTAAAATTTGGCAAACGAAAGCCAAAACACAAAAATCCCGGCCAAGGCCGGGATTTTTTCGCACTAATACTACTAAGATGTTAGGTTCAACGTAAGCGATCAACAGATTTTACAAGATCTTCATCCTTTTTGATAGCCCTGTTGGCCAGGACCAGAAAAACGATAGAAAATACAGGAATCAGCATCCCAATACCCTTCTCAGAAACTACAGTTTCTCCGGATAAGCTTAGCGATCGATAAACGAAAAATCCTAGTAAAAAAAGGTTCAATATGATATTCAATCTGTTTACCACAAATTGATTTTGTCTTTTCTTGTACATTAAAATCGATACTACGGCCAGTACGGTTGCCACGTAAAAAACAAGGCTCACAATAACCTGGTCTTGAGCAAATACCTCTTTACCGCCTACTTCTACCCATAGATTCAAAAAAAACGGTAGTACGCCCGAAATAAGGCCTACAATCAGTAAAAATAACGTTTGTATCCGCTGAATCATTGTGCAAATCGATTTCAAAACGCAAAAATAGGTGTCTTTTTGATAAATAAGGCCTTATTCTTGAAAAATTATTTGTAATATTGCCTTGTTATTAGCAAGCACCTACCTCGGAATTCTTTTCTCCAGTAGCATTCAAAAATAACCTTACTTCATAATAAGAATCACACAAGTTTAACTTATTTCTTTACTTAATGTTCGAGATTTCAGATCTAAAAGCTAAAAAGCTTCCTGAGTTGCAAGAAATTGCAAAGGGTCTTAATGTTCCCAAATTCAAATCATTGAAAAAATTGGACCTTGTATACCAGATACTGGACCTTCAAGCATCCAACCCTAAGGCTGTTGCGGAAACCGTTACAGCAACCACAGACGAAAAGCCGGCTCCAAAACCCAGAAAAGCTAGAGATCCACGCCCTAAAGCTACGGAGACAAAAAGCACTGATGGTGACGCTCCTAAAAAAGTGCCTCAAAAAAGAGAGCCCAGGAGCAAAAATGATGACTCCAAACCGCAGGAAAAACCTCAAAAAAGGGACAACAAGCCACGCGACAACAAACCTCAAGACAACAAACCGCAAGGCAACAACACTCCCCAAAAGAATCAAAATATCAGGAGAAGCAACCAACACAACAAGCCTCACCACGACAAAAAGAACAATAATTTTGACAAGGATCTAAGAAATAGGTACAAAGAGCCTGAATTTGAGTTCGATAGCATTATTGAAAGTGAAGGTGTGTTGGACATTATGCAGGATGGTTACGGATTTCTAAGATCTTCCGATTACAATTATCTCTCTTCTCCCGACGATATTTATGTATCCCAATCCCAAATTAGATTGTTCGGACTTAAGTCCGGGGATACTGTTCTGGGGAACATAAGGCCTCCAAAAGAAGGCGAAAAATATTTCCCGCTGATCAAAGTGAACAAAATCAATGGCCTCGACCCCCAAGTGGTCAGAGACAGGGTAGCTTTTGAGCACCTTACCCCATTGTTCCCTAAGGAAAAGTTCAAATTGGCGGAAAAACAAAGTACTATTTCCACAAGAATCATGGATTTGTTCTCTCCTATCGGAAAAGGACAAAGGGGAATGATTGTTTCTCAGCCCAAAACGGGTAAAACCATGTTGTTGAAGGATATTGCCAACGCAATCGCGGCCAATCACCCAGAGGTGTACCAAATCATTCTTTTGATCGATGAACGTCCTGAAGAGGTTACCGATATGCAACGTAACGTACGCGGTGAAGTAGTTGCTTCCACTTTTGACAAAGAAGCCACCGAGCACGTGAGGGTCGCCAACATTGTTCTTGACAAGGCGAAAAGATTGGTTGAATGTGGTCACGATGTAGTGATTTTATTGGATTCCATTACCCGTTTGGCCCGTGCCTACAACACCGTACAGCCAGCTTCAGGTAAGGTATTGAGCGGTGGTGTGGATGCCAATGCACTGCACAAGCCAAAACGTTTCTTTGGCGCCGCCCGTAACATCGAAAATGGAGGGTCTTTATCCATTATAGCTACAGCCTTAACAGAGACAGGTTCCAAAATGGACGAAGTCATCTTTGAAGAATTCAAGGGTACAGGCAACATGGAGCTTCAATTGGACAGAAGAATATCCAACAGAAGGATTTTCCCTGCCATCGACCTTATATCTTCTTCTACACGAAGAGACGATCTTTTGTTGGACGAAAATACCATTCAACGTATGTGGATCATGCGCAAATATCTTGCAGATATGAATCCGGTGGAAGCCATGGAATTTATGGAACAACGTATAAAGCAAGCAAAAAACAACGAGGAATTTTTACTCACCATGAGTCAGTAAACACACACAGTACTTTAAATCATACGGTTACAGGCCCTTCAATTTTTTGAAGGGTTTTTTTTTACCCAATTACCAGAAAAGGCATATCTTTAAGTCGGTTTCCCCAAAACTGAACTATAAACACTTAACTATGAAAAACAACAGGAAGGCCCTACTTGCTTTTATAGGGGTCGGTTTATTATTATTGGGAGCTTGCCAACAAGGCCCCAAGAAAGACGAATCAACAGAACCTACAAATCCCAATTCAACACAAAAAGAACCCATTGCACCTCCCGAGGGCATTATTTCTTTAGAAGAATCCAAATCGCTCTACGATAACTACACCAAAAACAGGATTGGTATGATCGAGAAGTACGAAATGGAGCAATCTCCTGATGAAAAACACATCCCCTCCCGTTTCACCTCTTTCACATACTCAGATATAAAACAATATATGGCCTATATTGAACAAGAAGCTGGTGAAGCTGGTGTCGATATCTCTTCTTTACGTTTTTATTTTGCCAATTATCCTGACAAACCCGACTTTCCAGATGGAAAAAAAGTGGTACATCCTAGACAGAACTCAATATTTATTGTGCCCACTACAATAATGGATGGTCAAGAATATGGGTTCTATATTGGAACTGATGGAAAAGCAAAGCCTATAAAAGATGCGATGGGCCGCTCCAAAGAAAATAACACTTCCCAAGCCAGTTTGATGCCCATCTTATTACAGGATGACGGGGGAAGCTTAAATCTTAATCATGGTAGTTCGGGACCACCACCCGATGGCGATTTTTAAATATGCTCCAAGAATTTTTGAAATATTTAGTAGATCTATTTTATATTCCTTTATACTTAGTTACTTGGATTATTGCTCTATACAGGTATCGTAGTTATTTCGACACTCCGTTAAAGTATCTACCCATGATTATTATCTATACTTTTTTTACAGAGCTTTTAGGGACATTTATAAAGTATAATAATAATTTTCAATTTTTCTCCGACATACGCTATACATGGCATAATGTGATTATTTATAATATTTACCAACTGGTGTTCTTCCTATTTTTCTTTGAAGTATATCGAAAGATTTTTAATAAGAAACAACATAAGAAATGGGCACGCTACGGTAGCTACTTGTGCATTTTGGCCTATACGATCAACGCCATTATTTTTAATCCATTGCACCATAGAATGAGTAATGCCCACATCTTAGGCTCTGTTATTCTAGTAATTCTAATTGTATTTTATTTTAAAGAAAAGAGAAAGGAAGGTAGATTTCCTGCTTTAAAGGACAACCTTATGTTTTGGGTAAGCACCGGACTACTGTTATTTTACATACCATTCCCCTTAATTTCAATATTTTACAAAACCAATTGGGATATCAGCATTCGCATCCTATTACGACCTATACTTTTAACCTCAATAGCCTTCATGTATGTCAGTATCATTATCGGTCTTATAGTTGGCAAAAGAAGGTCATTTCGTTAATTATACGTCCTTAAAGCAGAGCCTCCAAACATGGAGGCTTTTTTTTTTGCTATTTTAGTCCCTAATCAAGAATATTGGCGGTTAAGGGGTTACCATAAAAATAATGGAGGGATTTTATACATTTATTACCGAACAATACATCCTTCCGTTCTATTTGATTGTATGGATTGTGGCCATGAGCCGTTACCATTCATATTTTGACACGCCTTTAAAATACTATCCTATATATTTAATGTATACTCTGCTTACAGAGGTATTGGGATATCTCATAAAATATTTTGATGAGTTTCAAGTAGTCAATATCGAAAAATATAGTTGGTACAACGTAATCATATTCAATATTTACTCCGTTATCTCCTTTTTGTTTTTTTATTATATCTACTGGAGGATGGTTCAAAACAAAAAACACAAAAGATGGATAAAAATCGGGGCTTTGGCAAGTATTGCCTGTTATTTGATCAGCTTGTTCTTCCAAGATCCCTTTTACAGCAATCTTTACTATGCGGACATGATTGCTTCTTGGATACTCCTTCTCAACATTTGGTTCTATTTTAAAGAAAAAATGAGCAAGGCCAGCCCTTATCCGAACAAACACAATCTTATGTATTGGATGAGTATTGGATTGGTGATTTTTTATTCAATTTTTCCCTTCCTGTTCTGGGTGGGCTATGAAATTCCACAAATATGGATTGATTACCACTTTAGAACCATTTTACGAATATTGATCTTGATGATGTACGGTTCCTTTCTCGTGGGTGTGCTTGTACACAAACGAAGGGCATTCAGATAAATTGATATCAAATAAAAACGCCCCCAAATTGGAGGCGCTTCTAATATTGTGAAATAACCAAGCTTACATTGCTGTAACCTTCGTCATTAATTTGCTCTTAAGGTTTGCTGCCTTATTGTTATGAATGATATTTTTCTTGGCTAATTTATCAATCATACCAACAACAGTAGGCAACAAAGCTTCAGCAGCTTTTTTGTCTTCCTCGTTACGTAATTTTTTGATGGCATTACGCACCGTTTTGTGCTGATACCTGTTACGCAAACGTACCGCTTCGTTTCTTCTGATTCTCTTTAGTGCTGACTTATGGTTTGCCATTGCTTAAATTTAATTCTTTCTAAATCCTTTTTTTGTAGCCCGTAGGGGAATCGAACCCCTGTTACCAGGATGAAAACCTGGCGTCCTAACCCCTAGACGAACGGGCCATTAAATTTCAAAAACTCAGGGCTGAACCCAAATTTCAAAAGTTTCAACAACCTTTTGTAGCCCGTAGGGGAATCGAACCCCTGTTACCAGGATGAAAACCTGGCGTCCTAACCCCTAGACGAACGGGCCATTATGCTTACATAATTGCGGATGCAAAAATACAACTATTTTTAAGTCTTGCAACAGTAATTATTATTTTTTGCTTCCTGTTTAATAAGCCTTTGCAAACAACACCCTTTGTTGGGATGGTTTTCCTGTTACTATGCACTTGCCTTCCTCTTGTTTCGCATTCAAAGGAATACAACGAATGGTGGCCTTGGTCTCCTCCTTGATCTTATCCTCGGTTTCCATGGTGCCATCCCAGTGGGCAGATACAAATCCTCCTTTTTCCTCTATTACTTTTTTAAACTCGTTATAAGAGTCCACTTCGGTTATATGTTCCTTTCTGTAATCCAAGGCTTTGTTGAAAATATTCTCTTGAATTTCATCCATCAAAGACACTACTTTATCCACTACCTCTTCGGCTTTTACAATTTCCTTGGTCAAGGTATCCCTTCGTGCCACTTCAAAAGTTCCGTTGGCCAGATCGCGTTGACCCACCGCCAAACGTACGGGAACACCTTTCAATTCATACTCATTAAATTTGAATCCAGGTTTATGGGTATCCCGGGTATCATATTTAACGGTAACCCCCCTATCACGCAACTCTTTTACCAATGGGTCCACTTTTTCTGAAATCGCATCCAATTGATCTAATCCTTTGTAAATAGGAACAATTACCACTTGAATTGGCGCCAATTGAGGAGGTAGTACCAAGCCATTATCATCACTATGTGTCATAACCAAGGCTCCCATCAATCTTGTTGAAACACCCCAAGATGTGGCCCAAACGTATTCTTGCTTCCCTTCTTTGCTTGCAAACTTCACATCAAAGGCCTTGGCAAAATTCTGTCCCAAAAAGTGTGAGGTACCCGCCTGTAATGCCTTTCCATCTTGCATTAAAGCTTCAATACAGTAGGTTTCCTCCGCACCGGCAAATCGTTCACTCTCCGTTTTGGTTCCTTTGATAACGGGAACTCCCATATATTTTTCAGCAAATTCAGCATACACATTCATCATAAGCTCTGCTTCTTCTATAGCTTCTTCTCGTGTTGTGTGCGCGGTATGACCTTCCTGCCATAAAAATTCTGCTGTCCTTAGAAAAAGACGTGTCCTCATCTCCCAACGTACTACATTGGCCCACTGATTGATCTTTAGTGGCAAATCCCTATAAGACTGCACCCATTTTCTAAACGTGTCCCATATTATGGTTTCAGAGGTTGGCCGAACAATAAGTTCTTCTTCCAATTTTGCGTCTTCATCTACAATAATGCCACTGCCATCCTCCGCATTCTTCAATCTATAATGTGTAACAACGGCACATTCCTTGGCAAAACCTTCGACATGACTTGCTTCCTTGCTCAAATAGGATTTGGGTATAAACAATGGGAAATAAGCATTCTCATGACCGGTTTCCTTGAACATTTTATCCAATTGACCCTGTATTTTTTCCCATATGGCATACCCATAGGGCTTAATTACCATACATCCTCTAACCCCTGAGTTTTCAGCCAAATCCGACTTTACAACTAGTTCGTTATACCATTTGGAATAATCTTCCGCTCTGCTCGTTAAATTTTTACCCATGTATTGTAGTTTGGCACAAAACTTGTGACTTTAGTCATGTAATGATTGGGTAAAACTAATTATTTTTAGTATGTTCAACAATAAAAATTGCGCCATGTTAAAGTCTTTACTCCATAATAAATTTAAAACCTCATCCATATTGATGGTTACCACCCTATTTATGGCTTCTTGTGGTTCCTATCAACAAGCTTCATATTACGATGATGGCATCTATTCAACCAATGACCGTGTTGTTAGGGTTGAAAAGAAAAATGCCCAAGCTGTAAGAATTGAACAGCAAGAAAATAACATCTATGGTGATTATTTTGGTGAAAAAGCAAATGAATATGGCGAAATTTTGGACAGTGAAGTGTTTACGGACATCGATAGCTACTCTAGCCAAATGCCCAACGACACCATACCTTATGGCGAACAAACCGATTACTTAGCTTATAATAATAACTACAATGGAAACCCTGGATGGGGAGATAACCCCACAAGTGTTTCCATCAATGTATATGACAATAGTTGGGGATGGGGAGGCTATTACGGCTGGAACTATCCTTACTTTGCTTGGGGATGGAACTATCCTTACTACAATTCGTGGGGATGGGGATGGAACAATCCTTGGAGATACAACCGTTGGGGCTGGGCCGGATATTACGGTTGGGGATACCCATATAATAGTTGGGGCTGGGCCGGATATTATGGCTGGGGCGGTTACTACAACTACTGGAATCGTCCATATTATAACAGAGGTTATGCATACATGTCAGGGAGAAGAGGTTACTCTTCGCGTATCCCAGGAACAACTCTATCGTCCAGAACAAATGGATATACCAGCAGAATACGAAATAATAGCGGACGTTCCAATGCTGCCTTGTCTCGTAGCAACAATAATTTAGCAAGAAGAAATACCCAAAGTTACAGCAACAGATCAAATGTAAGAAGGTCTATTAGTGCAGATGCCGTTGCCCGAAATAGAAACTATAGAACCAGTAGAAGTACCAGAACTTCTCCAAGTTACAATGGAAGTTCAAGAACCACGCGTCGTTCTTATGGAACAACTCCTTCAACAAGAAGTAGCCGAAGCTACAATAGAAGTAGTTCACCCTCATCCAGAAGCTATAGTTCTGGACGAAGTACAAGAAGTTATCAATCCAGGAGCTCAGCTCCAAGTAGAAACTACAGCAGACCATCAAATAGATCTAGTTCTAGTAGCTACCGCAGTAGTGGTTCCTCAAGAAGCAGTAGATCAAGCGGAAGCTACCGAAGTTCAGGAAGTAGTTCCAGGGGCAGTTCTGGAGTAAGATCTTCTGGTGGTTCGTCTAGGTCCTCAGGTGCATCTAGATCTGGAGGAAGTAGGGGCGGAAGAGGCGGAAGACCATAATCTCCATAAACTAATTCGTTAAATCTAAATCAGAAGAAATGAAAAGAATCTCAACTTTCATTATGGTATTGGCATGCACATTTGCAAGTGCCCAGACCATTGATGATGTATTGCGCTACAGTACAGAAGACCTTCAGGGCACTGCAAGGTTTCAGGCCATGGGAGGCGCATTTGGAGCTTTGGGTGGGGATTTATCCGCACTAAACATTAATCCAGCGGGTTCCGCGGTCTTTAATTTTAGCGAGATAAGCCTTACAGGCTCGAACTATAATAGGAACAACGATGCCCTTTACGGCAATTCCGTCAGAAACACCACCACTAATTCTTTGGATTTCAATCAAGTAGGTGGCGTATTCGTTTTCAATTCATCTACAGATAGTCCTTGGAAAAAAATTGCATTAGCGTTCAACTATGATTTGGTGCAAAATTATGATAATGAATTCGTTGCATCGGGAAGCACTGCTGTGGGAATAGACAATTACTTCCTCAACTTTGCACAAGGAGAACCTTTAGGGCCGTTACGCGTGCAAGATGGAGAGTACATTGAAGATGCCTACTTGGATATTGGTGCTAATCTTGGTTATTCCGCTCAACAGGCATTTCTTGGTTTCCAGGCTGGAATTATAGAACCTGTTGAAGACATTGACGAGAACACCTCCTATTTTTCCAACGCGCAATACGGAAGCGTAGATCAAAGATATTTACAGAACACGTCTGGGTACAATAGTAAATTCACCTTGAATTTTGCCGGACAGTACAAAGAAGACCTTTACTTAGGGGCATCTGTCAACTTCCATAATATTTTGTTCGATAGGGCAACATATTTGGATGAAGATGGATATGATGCAGACTCTCCCATTCAGTACACCTCTTTTGATAATTTACTACATACCGAAGGTTATGGCTTCTCCTTTAGCCTAGGCGCCATTGCAAAATTGAATCAATCCATTCGAGTGGGCGGTAGCTACCAGTCTCCAACCTGGTACACTTTAACAGATGACACCTCGCAGCGAATCAACTCCAATTTAGCTGTATCCGATATCGACTATATCAACTTTGGCATCATAAACCTTTATGATGAATATAGAATAAAGACCCCTGAAAAATATACCGGTAGTATTGCATTGGTATTTGGCCAAGATGGACTTATAAGTTTGGATTACTCCTACCAAGATATGTCCAAAGCAGAACTTAGACCTGCGTCCGACCCAAATTTTATAGATGAAAATGACTTTATCGCGGGCACTTTAGGTGCTGTTAACTCCTATCGTTTAGGAGGTGAATACCGAATAGAACAAGTAAGCCTTAGGGCGGGCTACCGATTCGAGGAAAGCCCCTATGAAAACAGTGATTTTATTGGTGACCTTAATGGATTTTCCGCTGGTATTGGATATAATTTTGGTGCCAACCGCCTGGATTTGGCATATAGCAGAACCGAACAAGATGTAAACTCCTATTTATTTGATGGCGGTATTGACAGTGCAGCATTGGTCAATAGAATCAATACCAACATATCTCTGGGATATTCATTGAAATTCTAAATAGAAATAAGATTTGCGCAAGGCTGGAAGAGATTCCGGCCTTTTTTTATCGGACCAATGAAAAATGTCGCCTTACAGAGGTAGCTACCAATACTCCCTCATCATCACGCTCATAATCCAATCGGAACCAATAGTCGGAAGAAGGCATATCCCTTCCATTGAAAGTCCCATCCCATCCTATATTGACATCAATCTGTTTTAAAAGCTTACCGTAGCGGTCAAAAATAAAGACTACTGGATTAACCAATTCCTCGACACCGTATACATTCCAGTTATCGTACACCCCATCACTATTGGGTGTAAAGAATTTTGGGTAACCTACCACTAAAAATTCAATAGGCACCGTAGTTCCACAGCCATTTTTATCATTGATTACCACCGTATTGGTACCAGGTGGCACATCATAGAAGATTGGATCATCTTGAAATTCGCCATTATTAATAGCATATTCATAGTTTCCATCACCTATGGGAACAACTTCAATATTATACGGGTCGGTTTGATCACTATGGACAAGATCATCGATTACCCTGACCTCATCCAATTCGGGCGTTCCATAAAAAGTAATCAGTATACCTCCAACATCTTCTACAGTGGGCGGTGTTCCCGATGCAGTGGTGATCTCCGCAAAATACCTTCCTGAATTCGGACTGGAAACCACTAATTCAGTACCATTGAACCCTGTTCCCACTAAAGTGGCATCCACCGTCCCATCATCCTCATAATCCACCATCCATTCTACGGAAGCAATATCAGAACCGGCAGGTGAATTCAATGCACTTAGCACAATATCTGGATCACCTTCACAGGCAACAATATCAAATCCCAAAAACTCATCACGGAGTGTACAATCCAAAGCATTATCTTGATCCTCATCCACCGAAGTACCTGTAAAAGTCAAAACAAAAGACTCAGGTTCATCATCAAAATTGGTATTGTAGTTGTTAATGTAGAGGTAGTAGATTTCCCCCTCCCGAACATTCAACCATTCATCATAAGTATTCTGGCTTCCTTTTACAAATGGAGCGCCTTCACGCCCATCAATTGGATTTACGCCAATCCCTGTAAAGTTGGTCTCGTTATATTCATAGTTGCAACGAATGGGTTGTGCCGACCCATCACCGATAATGGTGCAATAATTTTCGTTTGAAGTTTCATCAAAGGGCCCGTACAATGCAAAATCCCACTCAGCGGTAACCGGGCTACCAGGGTTTACAGGCATTGCTTCAATATCAAAACCAATTTGCCCATCCGTACCTGCCCTAAACACAAACCAGCCGGTATTGTTTTCTATGTTCGCAGAACTAACACTTCCTTTTTCCAAACAACCGGTCTGGGTGATTACCTCTGGGTCAAAATCATCTATATCCCCACCACCATCCGTGATTCCCATAATGGGAGCATCCGCGCAAACAGGTATTGCTGTCCTACAATCCGGGGAGTTTTGTGCGCTACCTATTATGGGAAATAATAAACAACAGATAGCGCTAAATAGAGCTCTCATAGAATTCTGGGTCTATTGGTTATTCTACTTAATAACCAGTATAACTCCTTAATCGAGGCTTTTAGTATGTCTTAATCGAAGAAATTTGCAGTTAATCGACGAATGGCCAGTGTATTATCGTCGTAAAGAAAAATGACTTTGTAAATGCTTCGCATAGGTTCGATTGCCATCATCATCGATATACGATAATTTGAACCAGTAATCTGTGGATGGCAATGGTTTACCTTTAAAGTTTCCATCCCACCCAGGATCAAATTCAGTCATTTGCTTTATTAGTTTTCCATAACGATCATAAATGGTAACAATCGGTGAATTTAAGGTAGAAAGTCCCTCAATTTGCCAAGTTTCGTTCAGCACGTCCCCATTAGGAGAAAAAATAGCCAAAAAACCTACCACAACAATATCTTCCTCAACTTCACCGCAACCAAAAGGGTCTCGCATACTTATCGTATGAACACCGGGAGCAACACCTTCAAAAACATTGGAGTTCTGAAAATCATCTCCATCTATACTAAACTCATACAACCCATTATCTTCTGTATTTATGGTCACCGTATTGTTCACGCTCATATCGGCTATATCGATACTTGAAATCACTGGCACATTGGAAATGGCCACAGATACTGTTCGGGTAGCTTCACAAATTGTTCCATTTGATTCATGAGTGACGGTCAATGTATAATCGCCCTCTTCCGAAGCCATGATAGATGGTGTATGTTCTCCTGTACTCCATTGATAAGTGTAATTTGGATTCGCTTGCATTTCACCAATCTCGACACTTCCAATCGCTTCACAGATGACTGCTTGCTCATCAAAATTTAAAACTGGGGTTTCTATAGCATTCAATATAAAGCTTTGGGAAGCATCATAGCAGTCTGGATTCGCTAGAGAGGTGGTCCTTACGTAAATGGTTTCCAAACCTCCCATTGGTACATATTCTTTTTCCAGGGGGTTTATCCCAGCTTCGGCATCAAGTTGTGTGTTATGATAGCTGATCATGAAACTATCAGGGTTCATATCTCCAAAAGCTTCCGAATTCTTGCTATCCAATTTGAAGGTTATATTCTCCCCAAGACAAAATGTTTCATCTGCCACTATTCCTGTAATAGGCACCTCGTTAAAACCAACTTGCACATCACTTACAATATTTTCTGAAGAAGTTGTGACCACGACACGGTATTGCCCAGAACTTTGCACATTCTGTATCGCTCCATTGGCTCCTGCAATCAGCTGATAGCCACTTCCTGAGTCTACATACCATTCATAACCAATAGCTCCGAAAGTAGTGGCGTCCAAAACCACATTTTCTCCCTCGCAAGCAGCAATGGGCGGTCCCAACAAATTGCTAACAATGGAACAATCCAAAGCACTATTTGGATAATCTACCCAAATTTCTCCGGTGAACTGAATTGAAAATCCTGAATTAAGGTTACTGAAATTATTGATAAAGAGATAGTAATCCTCACCCGCTTCAACTTGAAGCCAATCCTCATAGTGTACCGAATCCTCATCTCCCGTTGGGTCTTCCCCTACCCCAATAAAACTGGTGTTTTCGCTATTATCAAAAAAATTACATCGGATGGGCTCCCCCAAGCTACTACAATCACTGGCACGGTATAAGGCAAAATCCCAATCCTCGTTGCTATTATGACCAATATTAAAACCTAATTGTCCAGCTTCAGCAGTCCTAAACCGGTACCAGGCCGAATTGGACTCAATAGCACCTGTAGTGGTCTGTTCCAAACACCCACTGGAGGCAGCCCCATTAAAGTCATCGATACCAAAACCATTGGTACCACCATTTATGGGAGTATTGTTACAAATAGGAATAGCATCGACACAATCTTGGACAACTTGCGAATATGCACCTTGCCAAAATAATAGCATTATTAAGGTCTTTGCGAAAAGTTTCAACATAAAAGTCTGTAGGTTCGGACATTATAAAAGTACCGTGACATTTGTCTTAACAATAATTTATGTTGTCAAACGTCCGATACCAGATGTTAAATCGGTCATTAATGTATATCTTTGCTCTCCTTAAGCAATAGCTATGAAACTAGAGCAGGCATTGGAAGAACAACATGAAGAAAGAGGAAACGACCACGTTGGTTCCTCAACAGATACCCCAATGAGGGAAGATGCTTTTGTATTGAGCGATGAAGAAAAAATCGAAAGAATACAAAAAAGCGTTAGGGAAATTATGCTTACCCTTGGTCTCGATTTGAATGATGACAGTTTAAATGGCACACCAAAACGTGTAGCCAAAATGTATGTAAAGGAAATCTTTGGTGGATTGCATACTGATAGAAAACCTAAAGCATCAACTTTTGACAATAAGTATAAGTATGGTGAAATGTTGGTTGAAAAGAATATCGTGGTTTATTCTACATGCGAACACCATTTACTTCCCATCGTTGGACGGGCACACATCGCCTATATCTCCAATGGAACGGTAGTTGGTCTCTCCAAAATGAACCGTGTGGTGGATTATTTTGCCAAGCGACCACAAGTTCAGGAGCGTTTGAACATTCAAATTGTAAAAGAACTTCAAAAAGTATTGGGTACAGAGGATGTTGCCTGTGTTATAGATGCCAAACACCTTTGTGTAAATTCCAGGGGAATACGCGATATCGACAGTAGCACAGTAACTGCGGAGTATGGTGGGAAATTTAAAGATGAAGCCACACGAAGGGAGTTTTTGGACTACATCAACCTAGATACTGAATTTTAATCCTAAAAGATTAATGCAACTCTATAAAGACCAAGCTTTACGAATCCATAATTCACTTACTGGAAAAAAAGACTTATTTGAACCCATAAACGAAGGCCACGTTGGCATGTACGTTTGTGGACCTACAGTGTATAGCAACGTGCATTTAGGTAATTGTCGGACTTTTATGTCCTTCGACATGATTTTCCGGTACTTCAAGCATTTGGGCTACAAAGTTCGATATGTCCGTAACATTACCGATGCGGGACATTTGGAGAACGATGCAGATGAAGGGGAGGACAAAATAGCCAAAAAAGCAAAACTGGAGCAAATTGAACCTATGGAAGTAGTACAGCGCTACACTGTAGATTTCCACAATACCTTACAGCAATTTAATCTTTTGCCTCCAAGTATTGAACCCACGGCTACTGGTCACATTATAGAGCAAATAGAAATTATCAAGGAAATCCTTGAAAAAGGATTGGCCTATGAAGCAAATGGTTCGGTGTATTTTGATGTGGTCAAGTTCAACGAGGACCATGATTACGGCAAGTTGAGCGGAAGAAAGTTGGAGGACATGATTACCCACACCCGTGAACTTACCGCTCAGGACGAAAAAAGAAACCCACAGGATTTCGCTCTTTGGAAAAAGGCAGAGCCCCAACACATCATGCGTTGGCCATCACCATGGGGAGACGGTTTTCCAGGATGGCACTTGGAGTGTACAGCCATGAGCACTAAGTATCTGGGCGAAACTTTCGACATTCACGGTGGCGGAATGGACCTTAAGTTTCCACACCACGAATGCGAAATTGCACAAGCAGAGGCCAGCACCGGAAAATCTCCTGTCAACTACTGGATGCATGCCAATATGTTGACCCTTAACGGTAGAAAAATGTCCAAATCCACGGACAATAATATTTACCCTGCCGAGATTTTCAGTGGTGACAATAATATCTTGAGCAAGCCATACACTCCTTCAGTAGTGCGCTTTTTTATGATGCAAGCACACTATACCAGTATCTTAGATCTTAGCGATGAGGCTTTACAAGCATCTGAAAAAGGATACAACCGATTGATGGACGCCTTGGAGAATGTTAACAACCTAAAAACAGGCGACACATCAAATTTTGATGTTGCCGCATGGAAGCAGAAGTGTTATGACTCCATGAACGACGATTTCAACACACCGATCCTAATTGCACAGCTGTTTGACGCCGTTAAGCATATTAATCTAATAAAGGAGGACCAAGAAACCATTTCCAAGGAAGACAAGGCGTTATTGACCAGCACACTAAAAGCTTTTGTTTACGATGTTCTTGGAATCGAAAATCAATCGTTGGCAAAAGATGATCCCAATGCACTTAGTGGTGTAATGGAACTATTGATTGATATTAGAAACGAAGCCCGTGCCAATAAGGATTTTGCCACTTCCGATAAAATTAGGGACGAACTCGTAGCTTTGGGCATTCAATTAAAAGATGGCAAGGAAGGAACTACTTTTAGTATAAACTAAGAGTGTTTTACAAATTTTGATTGGTACTCCCCTGGCGAAACGTGGATTTTTCGTTTGAACAAACGATTAAAATAGGAGCGGTTCTCAAAACCACATTCCATATATATTTCCTTTATTTTACGATTGGGGTCTTCTAATAAGTCAATGGCCATTTTTATGCGCTCGCTATTGATATAATCTATCGGTGTAACCCCCAATTCTTCCTTGAAGGTCTTATGAAAATGAGATTCGCTCATACACGCTTTCTTACTCAAATC
This sequence comes from Flagellimonas lutimaris, assembly GCF_051494225.1. Lineage (GTDB taxonomy): Bacteria > Bacteroidota > Bacteroidia > Flavobacteriales > Flavobacteriaceae > Flagellimonas > Flagellimonas lutimaris_A. Next base: position 302,820 of record NZ_JBNPYE010000003.1, read on the forward strand.
CCTAACCGACAAGGGTTCGTGCAAATGTTGGGATATATATTCAATAACATAGGCCAACCTATTAGTTGAACTATGCTTTGAGGCATTTTGCACATAAGTTTCCCTCGAATTTCCCTGTAATATTCGAATAATGAGTTCCTGAAGCATATTGTCCACAAAAAAATCCTTGGAAGGATGATCTTCCGTAAACAAATAAAGTAACCGTTGGATTATGCCATATATACTGGCGTCGTTGGTAAAATGGTAGTTATAGTCTATCAGTGCCCACTCGGAACCATCGTGCTTGGGCATCGCCTCATTCATTAAGTTTATCACCTTATTGATTTTCTCATCGGATATGGCCATGGCCAGACAACGTGTAGGATTCCCTTCATTGGCTTCTGGAAAATCGATGCACATGACCTCATTGGATGGAAGTATCAAGGATTCGCCCGGTAAAAAATTAAAAGATTTTTTATCACGTAAATGCATCACTTTTTTACCGATCAACATAGAGGCAAGTACAGGCTGGTCAAATTGAAGGAGTACTTTTTCTGCCTGTAAATGTGTCTCAAAAACATGCATCGAAGCATTGTTCAATGTATAAGAAGTTTGATTCTCGACCAAGTGCTCAAGCCTTCTTTCCCTAAAAAATTTCTCTGGCAACTGCATATAAAATGATTACTCCTTAATATATTATATAAATACTTACTAAATATAAAAAATACAATGCGATATTTTGTTAAATAAATAAAAACAAAGAGAATTGGTCATATCTTTAATAGAATTCGTCAGATGCTAGGGATTCAAAATCAATACTTTTAGAATCAGTCACTTGGACAACGGTTGTCCGACACACAAAATTAACTTTAACAACACGTATTATGAGCAATGTACAAACTACTGAGCGAAGTATTTTGGAAAAACCAAAGTTCAAAGATCAGTATGAAAATTTCATCGGTGGAAAATGGACACCACCAACAAAAGGAGAGTATTTTGACAATGTTTCTCCTGTAGACGGAAATGCATTTACCAAAATTGCACGATCAACTTCAGAAGATATAGATAAGGCTATTGATGCCGCTTGGGCCGCTGCACCAGAATGGAACAGCTCCTCTGCTACCTACAGAAGTAACCTATTATTAAAAATTGCGGACGTAATGGAGAACAACCTCGAGATTCTGGCCCGCGCAGAAACTTGGGACAATGGAAAAGCCCTACGTGAAACCCGTGCTGCGGATATGCCCCTGGCCGTTGATCACTTTAGATATTTTGCAGGAGTCATACGAGCAGAAGAAGGCTCCGTGAGCGAGCTGGATTCCAATACCGTTTCCATGAACATTATGGAACCACTAGGAGTTGTGGGACAAATTATCCCTTGGAATTTCCCAATTTTAATGGCCGCCTGGAAATTGGCGCCTGCATTGGCTGCAGGAAACTGTGTGGTATTGAAACCCGCGGAGCAAACCCCTGTAGGAATCTTGATTCTGATGGAATTGATCGAAGGTATTCTTCCAGACGGTGTACTTAATATAGTAAACGGATTTGGTCTTGAAGCAGGAAAGCCTTTGGCTTCGAGTCCAAGAATCAAAAAAATTGCCTTCACGGGAGAAACCACCACAGGGCAATTAATTATGCAATATGCTTCCAAAAACATCATCCCGGTCACATTGGAATTGGGTGGTAAATCCCCCAACGTTTTCTTCGAAAGTATTATGGAGACGGATGATGAATTCTTCGATAAATGCTTGGAAGGTGCCGTAATGTTTGCATTGAACCAAGGAGAAGTTTGCACCTGTCCTTCAAGAATTCTGGTACAGGAAAGCATTTATGATAAATTTATGGAACGAGTGGTTGAGCGTACCAAAGCCATTAAGCTTGGACACCCATTAGATCCAAACACCATGATGGGTGCCCAGGCATCCAATGATCAGTATGAAAAAATCCTGAACTACATCCAAATTGGTAAAGAAGAAGGATGTGAGGTACTTGCTGGAGGCGAGGCAGCATACAACGAAGGCCTCGAAGGCGGATATTACATTCAACCCACCATTTTAAAAGGAAATAACAAAATGCGCGTGTTCCAAGAAGAGATTTTTGGACCAGTGGTCTGCGTCACCACATTTAAGGATGAAGCCGAGGCCCTTGAAATTGCCAACGATACCCTTTATGGATTGGGTGCCGGGGTTTGGACTCGCGATATGCACCAAGCTTATAAAATATCCAGACAGATACAAGCTGGTAGAGTTTGGGTGAATTGCTACCACAACTATCCAGCCCACGCACCATTCGGAGGGTACAAAAAGTCAGGTATCGGGCGAGAAAATCACAAAATGATGCTCAGCCATTATACGCAGACCAAGAACATGTTGATTTCTTACGACAAGAACAAATTGGGCTTTTTCTAGAATGGAAAATTTGATAAAACGAGTATTGGTTTCGGACCGAGCTATTAAAATCATTGACCAACTTAGGGAGCGCCATGGCGAACTTATGTTCCATCAAAGTGGAGGATGTTGTGATGGCTCATCCCCCATGTGTTTTCCCAAAGGTGAGTTGATGACCAATGAAAACGATGTGAAACTGGGCACCATACATGGGTGCGATTTCTTTATGAGCAAAGATCAGTTCGAATACTGGAAACACACACAACTTACCGTGGACATAACCACGGGTCGTGGTTCCAGTTTTAGTTTGGAAATTCCAATGGGTATTCGTTTTGTCATAAAGTCACGACTTTACACGGACGATGAACGGGAACATTTGGAACCCCTGCAATCAACTTCCGAAGAAGTTTAATTTAAGCCCCGACTTTATCGGGGCTTTTTGTTACCTTGTATTTTCTTTAGGCATATATAACATGAAGAAAATATTGATAACACCTTTTGTTCTGTTGGTCAGATTTTACCAGCTTTTTATTTCTCCCATGTTACCCTCAACTTGTCGCTATTCCCCAACTTGCTCACAGTATACCTTGGAAGCTTTAAAAAAACATGGCCTGTTCAAAGGAGGATGGCTTTCCATAAAACGTATTGTAAGCTGTAATCCCTGGGGAGGAAGTGGTTATGACCCCGTTCCATAAAAATTGAAGTTTAAATTAAACCGTGCAACCGTTCAAAGTCGTTATATTAGTCCCAAAATTTAGATAAATGTATTTCCTTGGATTTAACTGGAACCCCGAAGGAACCCTTTTTAAACTGGGTTTTTTACAAATAAAATATTACAATCTTCTTTGGATTGCAGCCTTTATTCTCGGCTGGTTCATCATGAAAAAAATCTTCCTGAACGAAAAGAAATCCATGGAAAAACTGGATTCCCTTTTCATTTATACCGTAGTTTCTATTATGCTGGGAGCTCGTTTGGGTCACGTATTTTTTTATGATTGGGATTATTACAAAGAGCATTTGGCAGAAATCCTTTTGCCCATTCGAGAAAGTACGAACGGTTCCTTATTTGGTATCATAAACGGCTACGAATTTACCGGGTTTACAGGTTTGGCAAGTCATGGTGCCACCATTGCTGCTATTATTGGTATTTGGTTGTACACCAGAAAATGGAAGGATATCAAAATGCTTTGGTTATTGGACAGACTGGTAGTTCCGTCGGCCATTGGAGCTGCCTTTATAAGGTTTGGTAATTTCTTCAATTCCGAAATCAATGGAAAAGTAGTGGACAAATCTTATTTTTTGGCTACAAGGTTTATCCGTGATTCGGACGATATGCCTGCATATCAAGCCATGGCACTTACCAAGGAACAAACTCCTAACGCAGCTTACAAAGCCATTCAGCATAATCCAGAATTTGCAGAAGTTTTACAATCCATTCCATACCGTCACCCAGCACAGTTGTATGAGGCCATTTGTTACATTTTCGTGTTTATCGCTTTATACCTTTTGTATTGGAAAACCGATTGGAAGAACAAACCTGGGTTTCTATTTGGGCTATTTATGGTACTCCTGTTCGTGGTTCGATTCTTCGTGGAATTCTATAAAAAGAGTCAAGGCGGTTTCGAGGATACATTGGGAATGCTTTCCACGGGACAATGGCTCAGTATCCCAATGATACTCATCGGTTTTTACTTTATGATCAAACCTGAACCCGTAGAACTTTAAAACCATGGTTCAACTTAAAAAAATCGTTCTATTTGTTTTTATCCTTGCTTTGGGTTCATGCAAAACCGAATCCAAACAATCCCTTAAAACAAATGCCATTTCCTTTACAAAAGAGGGTGAACTAACTGTCTTGTCCACAGAAATAGATTCCGTAAAGGCAAATTTTGATATCGAGATTGCCGAAACGGAATATGAGACCCAAACAGGACTCATGTATAGAAAATCCATGAAAGAGGATAGAGGAATGTTGTTTATTCAGCCTACAGAGTCCTTACAATACTTTTACATGAAGAACACTGAAATTCCTTTGGATATCATCTACATCAATACGGGAATGAAGATTGTTAGTTTTCAAAAAAACGCCGAGCCATTTAATGAAAACACGCTTCCTTCCAATGTCCCTGCCAAATATGTATTCGAAATCAATGCGGGACTTTCGGACCAACTGGGATTGCAGGTAGGTGACAGTATCTCGTTTTCTCGGAATTAAATGTCAAAATACCTCTTAGAAAATCAAGAGACTGAACGATTGGTCTTTCGCAAATTGGAAGAGTCGGATTTTGGGGATTGGCTGCCTTTTTACCACAATCCAAAATCGACCCAATTTTGGGAAGGATTGCCCGCTGACCCAGTTGAAGCCTGCAGAACACAATTCGATAGGGTCTTTGAACGCTACGAAAACGATTTGGGTGGGATGAACGCCCTAATTTCAAAAAAATCGGGAGCATTGGTTGGAATTTGTGGCCTGCTTGTTCAAACCGTGGATAATATAACTGAATTCGAAATTGGCTATTCCGTGCTTCCCAAGTTTTGGTTACAGGGCTACGCTTTTGAAGCAGCACAAAAATGCAAGGAGTTTGCTTTTGATAACAATTTTGCTTCCTCCTTGATTTCCATCATCCATGTGGACAATATTCCTTCCCAAAAAGTTGCTAAAAAAAATAGCATGTTCTTGGACAAAACCACAATCTACAAGAATAATCCAGTTCATATTTTTCGGGTGAATCAAGGATAATTGTAATTTTGGGTCAATACCTTTAACCACATGAAGCTACCCAAAAGCTATGTTATCCTTACCCAAAACAATTCCAACACCAAGCAATTGGTTGAGTATTTGCTGAAAAATCGACCTGTAGATGGTTTGAGTGAACTGCAACCTTTGAATGGACTGCTTTTCTCTCGTTCGGAAATCCATCGCTACATGGATGAAGAGGAGCGCCATGACATCAAAATATTGACAAAAGAAAGTGACCAACCTTTAAAGACCATGAGCAGTGGAGAACAAAAAAAGGCATTGCTCAACCATTTATTACAACAAAACCCCGATTTTATGGTGTTGGTGAATCCTTTTGACAATTTGGATGTGACCACACAAGCCAAGTTGAAGGAACAACTTTTGGATATCGCTTCCAACAAAATTCTGGTTCAACTAGTCAGTCGATTGGATGATATTCTTCCCAACACAACAGATTTTTTTAAACTGGATGGAGATAGTCTTCATCAGTACGATTCTCCGGATATTTTTTGGAACGAAAACAAAACTAAAACCTTCAATTTTAATGGTACCATTCCATTGCCGTTATCTCCCGTTGAAGTGGAAAGCACCGAATTGGTCAGTTTTAAAAATGTATCCGTAAGTTTTGATGGTCGTCAAGTCTTAAATCAAATTAATTGGACCATCAAAAAGGGGGATTTTTGGCAATTGATTGGACCCAATGGCAGCGGAAAATCTACTTTGTTATCCATGATTACAGGAGATAGTCATAAAGGGTACGGCCAAGATTTAACCATTTTTGGGTATAAAAAAGGTAGCGGTGAAAGTGTTTGGGACCTTAAACAAAAAATTGGCTACTTCACTCCTGCAATCACCAATAAATTTAGAGGATATCACACTCTGGAAAATATGATTATTTCAGGGCTCCACGATTCGATTGGCCTTTACGTGCAGCCTACGGACAGTGAAAAGCACTTGGCCAACAAATGGCTGAATCTTTTAAACTTAAATGATAGAAAAGAAGACCACTTTCGCGATTTGACTACAGGAGAAAAACGATTGGTAATGGTAGCGAGGGCCATGGTAAAACATCCCCCACTTCTTATTCTAGATGAGCCAACGGCTGGCCTAGATGATACTAGTGCCACGCTTTTTGTTGCTTTGGTGAATAAAATCGCCAAGGAAAGTGATACAGCCATTGTTTTTGTATCCCACCGAAAAGAGCCTCAACTAACCCCAGAATATATTTATGAGCTGCATCCATCCGAAACAGGTTCAAAAGGAATTAAATTAAACTCATAAACAATTCACAAACAAACACTTAACCAACCCATTTGTTTTTTTGCTATCTTATAGGGTATTCAATCGTTAACTATTCCCTTACATGCAAAAAATTAATGTTAAGCCAGGCGCCAAACTTGTGGATTACAAGGCGTATGGCTCCCTCTACTCTTCTGTTCTTGATTTTACGGAACAAGCCAAAGAACCAATTGAATCTCTAAAAGGGCGAACCATTTGGATGATTAACTCCACTGCTATTGGTGGCGGTGTGGCCGAAATGCTGCCCAGCCAAATGAGGATATTGCGAGAACTTGGGGTATCCATCGAATGGCTTGTGATCGAAGCTAAAAAGGATGCGTTTTTTGATTTGACCAAACGTATCCATAATGCCATTCATGGAAGTGGCAATGGAGTTTTTACGGAGGATGACCGCAAGGTTTACGAGGAGGTTAATCGCAACAACCTCGCAAAAGCTCTAGAACTCATCAACGATGGTGATATTGTGGTGGTTCACGATCCACAACCGATGCCCTTGGCGGCGATGATCAAAAAAGAAAAGGACGTTTCCATTATTTGGAGGTGTCACATTGGTTTGGAAGATGATACGGAGGTAACAGATGCTGTATGGAAGTTTTTGGAACCCTACACTAACGATTATGACCACTTTGTATTCAGCCTTCCCTCCTATGTTCCAAAGCCTTTGAAAAACAGAACATCCATTATTCCTCCGGCTATTGACCCCTTGAGTCACAAAAACCGTGAGCTTCAATTACATAAATGCATTGGCATTTTATATCAATCAGGAATTTTGGACGACCACAAGGCTATTCTTTATCATCGGTACGAACATTTGGTAAGAAAAGTAATGCCAGATGGTTCATTCGATGTGTTGGACGCTGGTCAAGATTTGGATTTGATCTATCGCCCCATCGTTACTGAAATTTCTCGATGGGATCGGTTAAAAGGTTTTAAGGAATTGATGGAGGCTTTCATTCAAATGAAATTGGATAACCGTAAAAATGGTGATCCCAAAAGTCTGGAATACAAACGTATCGAAATGACCCTTTTGGTGATGGGTGGTCCCGACCCTGCTTTTGTCTCAGATGATCCAGAAGGTAAAGAAGTATTACAAGAACTAACTGAAACCTATAAAAAGGTGGACAGTAGTATGCAAAATGATATTGCTATTTTGTTACTACCTCTTGATAATCCAAAACAGAATGCCTTGATCGTGAATGCACTTCAGCGAACATCGAGCATTATTGTGCAAAACTCCATTCAAGAAGGTTTTGGACTTACTGCAACAGAGGCCATGTGGAAACGGAAACCTGTATTGGTCTCGAATGCTGCTGGACTAAAATTTCAGGTTGTACACAATAAAACAGGGCAAATAAACCCTGATCCAACCGATATTGAAAGTTTATCCAAAACCTTGGCTTACATGCTCAACCATCCAAAAGAAAGAGACAAATGGGGCTTTAATGGCCAGCTCAGGGTAATCCAAAACTTCACTTTGTTCAGCCAATTATTATCTTGGCTGGAGACATTATCAAAAAACAAAGCATAGCCATAAAAAACAAAGGCCCTCAAAATTGAGGGCCTTTGTTATAAAGTGTAATATAAAAAAACGAAAAACTATGCTCCTGTAGCAGCAGCAATTTTCTTCTTTAATGAATCGAACATTATAGGCGTTGCAATAAATACGGATGAATATGTACCTACAACCACACCAATAATCATAGCGAACATAAATCCTCTTAAGCTTTCACCTCCAAAAATAAAGATGGCCAACAACACGATCAACGTGGTAAGCGAGGTGTTCAAGGTTCGGCTCAAAGTACTGTTCAATGCTTCATTGATATTATTTCCGCCTTTCCAGCCTTTTAGACCTGTAATTTCACGAATACGGTCGAATACTACCACCGTATCGTTCAGGGAATAACCTATTACCGTTAGAATGGCCGCTATAAAAGCTTGGTCTATTTCCATGTTAAAAGGCATAATGCTTCCAGTTAAGGAGAAGATACCCAATACAATCATTACATCGTGGAATACCGCGACAACGGCGCCCAATGAGAATTGCCATTTTCTAAATCGCAATAAAATGTAAAGGAAAACCACGAACAATGAGGCGATGATGGCCAATACGGCTCCTTTTTTAATGTCATCCGCAATCGTTGGGCCCACCTTACGGTATTTCAACACTCCTAAATCCTCAGAGGTACCTCCTGGCTTAAAGTCGTCATATGTGGTACCATCAGGGAAGTATTTTTGAAGGTGCGTGAACATTTCGTTCAAAATCTCCGTGTCCACTTCCGGACCATTTTCTTCAAATCTGTAATTGGTTGTTATTATGATTTGATTTGCGGCACCAAATGTTTTTGCATTGGTTCCACTGCCAAATTCTTCGTTCAAATCAGCGGCAATCTCAGATGGGTTGACTGCTTTCTCAAATCGAACTTGATAAGAACGTCCACCCACAAAATCTACACCTTGTTGAAGACTATTTGTTGCCAACGAGAAAATACTCACTGCCAATAAAATTCCAGAAACAATGTAAGCTACTTTACGCTTGGACAAGAAATCAATACTCAAATTCTTAAACAAGTTCTTAGTGATTCCAGTACTAAAATCCAATCTGCGTCCTTTCTTATTGGTATAGGCATTGATCATCAATCGGGTCACAAAGATAGCTGTGAACAAAGAAGTTACAATACCGATCATCAAGGTAGTGGCAAAACCTTTAATAGGTCCTGATCCAAATATAAACAGAATAATTGCTGTAAGTCCCGTAGTAATGTTGGCATCTAAAATAGAGGACAAAGCATTTCCAAAACCATCAGCAATGGCTTGGGCTTTTCCTTTCCCTCGGGCCAATTCTTCTTTGACACGCTCAAAAATCAGTACGTTGGCATCCACCGACATACCAATGGTCAATACGATACCTGCTATACCTGGCAAGGTCAATACAGCACCTAAACTGGTCAACACCCCAAAAATCAACAGAATGTTGAACAATAGGGCGATATCGGCAAATACCCCGGCTCTACCGTAGTAGAAAATCATCCATAATAATACAAATAGCATCGCTATTGCAAAGGACATAAACCCACTATCTATAGCTTCTTGACCCAGTGATGGACCAACTACGAAGGAGTCAATGATCTCTGCAGAAGCAGGCAATTTACCCGCACGCAGTACGTTGGCAATATCTTTGGTTTCGTTTACAGTGAATGTACCTGTAATTTCGGAACGTCCTCCAGAAATAGGTCCTGAAGAAACACCAGGCGCCGTGTACACTTTGTTGTCCAAAACAATGGCAATTCCTGTTTGGTTATTGTAAGCATCACCGGTCAATTCTTCCCATTCCTTGGCACCACGGGTATTCATGGTCATACTAACGGCGGGTTTATTGAATTGATCAAAGGTATCCTGTGCATCGGAAACTACATCCCCACTTATTCTTGGTGTACCTTCTCTGTTAGATTTTAGTGCGTACAAATCAACTACCTCGACATCCTTGGAAGGTCTTTCCCAAAGAAACTTGGTAAATTGAATATCATTAGGCAACAATCTTTTTATCTCTGGCATTCTCAAATAACCACCAATTTCGGCAGTATCGGAAACCATAGCACGTGCAATGGCATGGCTGCCAGGATTGGCCGGAATCAATTTCCCTAGTATTGGATTGGCATCTTGGGTCATATCCAATGAATCTTGGGCCACATCGGAAAGTAAAGAATCAATCTCAGATTCAGGTTTTGACACATCTTCTTCCGCAGCCTCTGGCTCCAAAATATCTTTTAAACGCTCGTTGGCGTTTACCAAAAAGCTTCCTATACTTTGATTACTCTGTGGATACGTTTCCCAGAACTCCAATTGTGCCGTACTGGACAACAATTCCTGGGCACGGGCAATATCCTTAGCTCCCGGAAGCTCTACTAAAATTCTTCCAGAGTTTCCCTCCCTTTGAATGTTAGGCTGGGTTACCCCAAAACCATCGATACGTTCACGAAGTACCTCAAATGCAGAAACTATGGATTCATCAATCTTTCTTCTGATGATAGGTTTCACCTCATCATCCGACATTTGGAAATTGATGTCATCACTAAGACCTTTATTTGCGAAAATATCGGGGGATGCCAATTTGGTATCGCCTTTAATATTATCAAAAGCTTCAAAGAACAGCTCCAAATAGGTATCATCACTATTTGTTGATGCTTCATCGGCATCGGCCAATGCTTTGTTGAAAACTGGGTTCTTGGTATTGTTGGCCAAGCCCTTCAAGATATCCTTTACGGAAATCTGTAAGGTTACATTGATACCTCCTTTGAGGTCCAATCCTTTGTTCAACTCTTTTGTCTTAGCGTCTTCATAGCTCGTAAAGCCCAAAACAGTGTTGTCACTAATGGAATCCAAATACGATGCCTCTAAAGCTTCACGCTTTGCAACATAATCTTCCTCAGCTTCCGAAATTTGGCTCACTGCGTATGATTCAGCATCATTCTCCAACTTGTTAGTGATGAAAGTGTAGGATAACTGATAGATGCTCACCAAGCCAAAAAGGATTGCAAAAAGCCTTATAAGTCCTTTATTCTGCATTGATTGTTAATTTTATAGAAGTTTTCTTAAACAGCGTGCAAATATATCATTTCCGATAAGATTTGACAATAGAAATTGATGTAATTGCAATTACAGTTGATGGTTATGCTGTTAAAATGAAATTGCCATTCCAAACAAACCTAGAAATCTCCATGTAAACCGATGGGCAATTTCCTTAGTGTTTCGTCCGAAATGACAATTCCGTTATTTATTGATACCGAGTTTAAAACTCAAGCAATCCATTTGTTTTTTTAACACCTGCTGCACTTTCTTGCATTTTGGCTTTTTCGGCATCGGACAATTCAATCTCGACTATTTTCTCGATTCCGTTTTTGCCCAAAATCACCGGTACCCCGATACAAATATCATCCAATCCATACTCCCCTTCCAAAAGTGAAGAACATGGGAACATTTTCTTCTGATCGCAAGCAATGGCCTGTACCAATCCAGATACAGCGGCTCCCGGGGCATACCATGCACTGGTTCCCAACAAGCCTGTCAATGTAGCTCCACCGACTTTGGTTTCTTCCACTACCCAATTCATTTTATCTTCGGAAAGGAACTCGGAAACTTTAACACTGTTTCTGGTGGCATGTCCGATTAAAGGAACCATTCCTTTATCGCTATGTCCCCCGATCACCATACCATCCACATCGGAAATTGGTGCTTCCAAAGCTTGAGCCAGTCTATACTTGAAACGAGCACTATCCAATGCACCGCCCATACCAATGATTTTATTTTTTGGTAGGCCGGTAGCCTTATGAACCAAATAAGTCATGGTATCCATAGGGTTGCTCACCACAATAATAGTTACGTTTGGAGAGTGCTCTAAAAGGTTAGTTGCCACTGTTTTTACAATTCCAGCATTGATTCCAATCAATTCCTCACGTGTCATACCAGGTTTACGTGGTATACCAGAGGTAATTACTGCAATATCACTACCTGCAGTTTTGCTATAATCGCTGGTGCTTCCCGTGATTTTGGTATCAAATCCGTTCAAGGAGGCCGTCTGCATCAAATCCATGGCTTTTCCTTCGGCATATCCTTCTTTGATATCCAATAAAACAACTTCTGCTGCAAAATTTTTCATTGCTATGTATTCAGCACAGCTTGCTCCTACTGCGCCTGCTCCAACTACGGTAACTTTCATTTTTATAGATTTAAATTTTAGTCTTCAAAAATAATGCATTTAAGGCAGAAAAAAGCTGACTTTGACCAGTTTTAGCGGCCTAATTCCTTCAAATTGCACAAAGTTGATATTCAATTAAAATGGACAGGGAAGATTCATTTCAACCTACAAAGCAAAAGCGAAGCAAATATTTTATCTTTTTTATGCAATAGATTCCTACAAACTTGCGTTCTAATAGTCCCAAAATCAATTTAACCTACTTGACCTATGAAAAAACTCTTTTCATTGTTGTCCATAATTGGCATTATTGCCATAAGCAACTGTACCAGTGTCCCAGAGAACCACGATCCTATTTTGGGTATTTGGGCAAAAACCGAATCTTCCAGTATTGAGGGGAAAAGTACCAACACTTCCCGCGAAGAATGGATTTTTAACGATGTTTACCTAGGTAGGTACCAAAGATATTCCAACTCCGAATTAATTTTTTATACCGATTTTAAATGGTCACAAAAAAATGGAACGTATTCCATTACTTATGGAGACCCTCAAGTGACGGACATTACAGTTAGCTTGGAAAAAGCAAAAGAACCTGAAGTATTGACCTTGGATAATGGCTCGGTCTTCGCCACCAGGGAATGACGTGAAGACTACATATATGAAAATAGGAGGCCCCATAAATGGGGCCTTCTTTATTATTGGTTGGTTGATTTGATTTTCTACCTGAATCCGAAGTTTACACCAAAGGTAAAAGTGCTGAATTCGGAGATATTGTATTCTGCATTGAGCCTAAAGAAGCCCAGCTTTAATTTTGTACCTAGATTGGCAGAAACACCACTTGCTTTCTTGGAAACAGAGAATGGGTCCACAACGGTTTCAGAGAAGAAAGGTCCATTCGCCTCATATGTACCCAATAAATCAATATCAGATTTACCTGTGATATACCCAACACCACCGTAAAAATTGATTACGGGTATATTTCTGGTGGAAACGACGGCACTGAAGTTCCACGTTTTAAAATTAGCATCAATACGTTGGTCACTTCCGCTAATAGTGGACGACTCGGTAAAATCGTATTCCCCATTTAAGTTGGTGTACCCAATAACAGCAGATATAGCTACAGGCAACAATTTGTCCGCCGGTAACATTTTGGTAAAATCGTATTGTAGACCTGCTCCGAAAAGGCCAATCTTTGCATCATCATCAAATTTGATTTTGGGTAAAAAGCGAGCTTTTACCTCCAAGCCTTTGATTAACCCTACACTACCTTGAAGGTATCCTGATGGGATAAAATTGAGGTTTTCCGAAGCCAAACCGGAAGGAAGTTCAAAATCCCGATAAAAAATCCCGCTCTGGTCCTCCACGAATACGTTAACTCCTTCAATATCACCCAATGCCGTTGCCACTTGTCGCGGTTGACCCGGATTGTTCACAAAATCCAGGTTTTCGTAATCGGCCGGATCTAGCAAAAAGGCTTTTTTATCCTCCTTGTTTTTGAACCCGGTCATATTTCCAATTATAGAAATTTCGAATCCTCCCAAAGGTTTGGCATCGGCCGTGTTGTACCATCCATTGGAAATACTATAAATGGATGCTTCGGACACAGGCGCCAAATAGGCATTGGCAAATTGTTCGGCATCAGCAACTCCCGACACAAAAATATCGTTCAGGTCTTGGGCTTTACCCAAGGTTACAGAGACTAGCGCTAGCACTAAAATTATTCTTTTCATGATGTTGTAGTTTTCCCAAAACTAAAAAACTCGCCTTGGAGGGGCGAGTTTTTGTTGTGAAATGCCTATTATCTATACATCTATATTCGCATAGACGGCATTTTTCTCTATAAATTCACGTCTTGGAGGCACTTCATCCCCCATCAACATAGAGAATATACGGTCAGATTCCGTTGCATTATCAATGTTTACTTGACGCAATGTTCTAAATTCTGGATTCATGGTGGTATCCCAAAGCTGCTCGGCGTTCATTTCCCCAAGACCTTTATATCTTTGGATACTTACACCACCATTCATTTCTTCGTTGATTGCATCACGCTCCTTGTCGTTCCAGGCATATCGCTTTTTGGACCCTTTCTTCACCAAATACAATGGAGGTGTCGCAATATATACGTGACCACCTTCTATCAGCTCGCGCATATAACGGAAGAAGAATGTCAGAATCAAGGTTTCAATGTGACTACCATCGACATCCGCATCACACATGATTACCACTTTATGGTATCGCAGTTTATCCAAGTTCAATGCCTTACTGTCTTCCTCTGTTCCGATAGTAACTCCAAGAGCCGTATAAATATTCTTGATTTCTTCGTTTTCAAAGACCTTATGTTGCATGGCCTTTTCCACGTTAAGAATTTTACCTCTTAATGGGAGAATAGCCTGGAAATTTCGGTCCCTACCCTGTTTGGCCGTTCCACCTGCGGAATCTCCCTCCACCAAGAATACCTCGCATTTTGTGGGGTCTTGCTCGGAGCAGTCGGAAAGTTTTCCTGGCAATCCACCAACACTCATCGGGTTCTTACGTTGAACCATTTCACGAGCTTTTGCAGCGGCATGCCTTGCTTGCGCAGCAAGTTTCACCTTTTCCACAATTTGCTTGGCATCATCTGGATTTTCTTCCAAATAGTTGGTCAACATTTCGGATACTGCTTGACTCACAGCACTGGTCACCTCGCGGTTACCCAATTTGGTCTTAGTCTGCCCCTCGAATTGCGGTTCGGCAACTTTTACAGAAACGATGGCTGTAAGTCCTTCTCGAAAATCATCTCCTGATATCTCGAATTTCAACTTGTCCAACATCCCTGAATTGTCGGCATATTTCTTTAGAGTAGAAGTCAATCCTCTTCTAAAACCAGAAAGGTGCGTACCTCCTTCGTGGGTATTAATGTTGTTCACATAAGAATGAAGGTTCTCGGTATAACCCGTATTGTAAACCATGGCAACTTCAACAGGGATACCATTCTTCTCCCCTTCCATGGAAATAACATGCTGGATCAAAGGCTCTCGTGTACCATCCAAAAATTTGATAAATTCCTTAAGTCCTTCTTCAGAATAGAAAACCTCCGAGATAAACTCTCCTTTTTCGTCCTTGTTTCTTTTATCGGTAATTGTAATGGTAACACCTTTATTCAAATAGGAAAGCTCACGCATCCTATTGCAAAGGGTTTCATAACTATATTCTGTGGTCTGCGTAAAAATGGTATTGTCAGGAACAAAAGTGACTATGGTACCGGTTTCATCACTCTCACCAACACTTTTTACAGGATAGAGCGTTTTACCTCTTTCATATTCTTGCTCCCAAACTTTTCCGTCTCTATAAACCGTAGCTTTTAAATGTACCGAAAGGGCGTTGACCACCGAAACCCCAACACCGTGAAGTCCACCGGAAACTTTATACGAATCCTTATCGAATTTACCACCGGCACCAATTTTGGTCATTACAACCTCTAGGGCAGAAACTCCTTCTTTTTTGTGCAGATCAACAGGAATACCCCTACCATTATCCTGTGTGGTTATGGAGTTGTCCTCATTGATGATCACATCAATTTTATCACAATGACCGGCCATGGCCTCATCTATGGAGTTATCCACTACTTCGTACACCAAATGGTGCAGTCCACGGACCCCTACATCCCCAATATACATGGAAGGTCTCATACGTACGTGTTCCATTCCCTCAAGGGCCTGGATACTATCCGCCGAGTATTGTTTCTTGTTAGCTTCTTCGCTCATATATTTTTAAGTATTTGCCTCAAAATTTCAAATCTTACAAATATAATCAATACCCCGTGCAAATGGCCTCTAAGAGCCTATTGAACAGCTTAAGTTATCAACAAATACTGTGGAAAAGCATGTATTGGCAACTATTCTTTCTGAAGCCTATATTGAAAATTACTTGATGTTCATTTCGTTTTTTTTGACAAAAGGAATTCACGAACAAATTGGAGCAGTTTGAACAACCAAGCAACTCCAAATCGGACCGCCTACATAAAATGAAAACAACAATGATTTAACAAAAAATTTGTCCCTTATCCAAGAAAATGTAAGTTTACCCCCACATAAACACAAACTATATATTATGAAGAAAATTTTATTTATGATTGCCGCAACCACCGGATTGATGTTTACATGCCACGGTCAGGATGGAAGTCAAACCGACCAAGGAAGTTGGCTCATTGAAGCTAACACCGGTTTTGGAGGTGGAGACACTGGTTTTGCCCAAACAGCCAACACAAGTTTTGGACTTACCTCAATAGGTGATGCAACTATATGGAGCATTGGTGCCGAAGGTGGTTATTTTATTGCAAACAACCTTGCCGCTAAAGTAGGTTTAGGGTATTCCGATTTTGATGGATTAACTATTTTCTCCTATAAACTAGGAGCTAAATACTATATCATAAATACTGTTCCCGTTCAATTGGATGTTACAGGTGCCAGCTACCAAGATGCGAATGAAAACCCTCTTTGGTTAGGGATACAAGGCGGGTATGCAATCTTTGTTGCAGACCAAATAAGCATTGAACCTGGCTTACGCTACAACCTTAGTCTTAACGAAGATTTCACAGATGAAGGCATATTGGAATTCCGAATAGGCTTTGCCCTTCATTTCTAACCTAGCATTCATCATAATCTAACAACTCAAAAGCCCCTTGGATAAGGGGCTTTTCGGACTAATTAAACAATGAAACATTTAGAATTTACTGCTTCATATCGTTTGGTTGGTTTAAACGGGGGTTATTTCACATACGCATCGGTATGAACCTTGGCTACAGCTCTTCCCGATGGGTCGTTCATATTCTTGAAAGCTTCGTCCCACTCCAAGGCTATCTTGGTGCTACAAGCCACCGATGGTTCTTGTGGAACACTCAATGCGGCTGCATCGGATGGAAAATGACTTTCAAAAATTGAACGATAATAATATTCTTCTTTCGATGTTGGCGTCTGAATCGGAAACTTGAAATGGGCATTTTCCAGTTGCTCATCGGTAATTTCCTCTTCTACCATAGATTTTAGGGTATCTATCCAGCTGTACCCCACACCATCAGAGAACTGCTCTTTCTGCCTCCAGGCCACGCTTTCCGGCAAATAGTCTTCAAATGCTTTACGCACCACCCATTTCTCCATACGTTCTCCATTGATCATTTTATCTTTTGGGTTGATGCTCATTGCTACATCCATAAATTCTTTATCCAAGAAAGGAACACGGCCTTCGATACCCCATGCTGCCAAAGATTTGTTGGCCCTCAGACAATCGTACATATGGAGTTTATCCAATTTTCGCACTGTCTCCTCATGAAAATCCTTTGGACTTGGTGCCTTGTGAAAATAGAGATAACCTCCGAACAATTCATCCGCACCCTCACCGGAAAGGACCATCTTAATCCCCATGGATTTGATTACCCTCGCCATAAGATACATGGGCGTAGAGGCTCTAATTGTTGTTATATCGTAGGTTTCTAAGTTATAGATTACATCTTTTATGGCATCCAAACCTTCTTGAATGGTAAATTTTATCTCGTGGTGTACCGTACCAATATGGTCCGCCACTTTTTGTGCTGCTGCCAAATCAGGTGAACCTTCCAATCCCACAGAGAAAGAGTGCAATTGTGGCCACCAAGCATCTGCAGTATCACCGGATTCAACACGCTTTTGCGAGTATTTTTTTGCAATTGCCGATGTCACGGAAGAATCCAATCCGCCCGATAGCAATACGCCATAAGGTACATCGGACATTAACTGACGGTGTACGGCAGCCTCCAAGGCATCTTTTATCTTCGCAATACTGGTTTCGTTTTCCTTTACAGCATCATACTCCATCCAGTCCCGTTTGTACCATTTCACAAACTCCCCATCGGAACTGTGCATATAGTGCCCAGGAGGAAACAGTTGGATTTTTGAACATGTACCCTCCAAGGCCTTCAATTCTGAAGCCACGTAGAAGGTTCCGTTCTTATCCCAACCAATATATAATGGTATAATTCCCATATGGTCACGTGCAATGAAATACTCATCTTTTTCAGAATCATAAATAGCAAAACCGAAAATACCGTTCATTTCATCCACAAAATCAGGGCCTTTTTCTTGATATAATGCTAAAATAACCTCACAATCAGACTGTGTCTGAAAATCGTATTTCCCCTCAAACTGTTTTCTCAACTCTTGATGGTTATATATCTCGCCATTGGCAGCCAAAATCAATTTTCCATCCGCACTCAACAACGGTTGCTTTCCTGAAGCTGGATCCACAATGGCCAATCTTTCATGAGCCAAAATAGCTTTATCATTGGCATAAATACCACTCCAATCGGGCCCTCGGTGCCTAACTTTCTTCGACATCTCCAACAATTGGGGCCTTAGTACTTCTGTACTTTCTTTTACATCAAATGCGCAAACAATACCACACATAATAAAATATTTAATAACAATTTTAAAACAAAAGTGAACTTTAAGATTCAAATATAAAAGTCTTTTTATGTTTTAGGTTACATTTATAAACTTTTTAATTACTTATACAGATTATTTGTAATTTTTTTTACTATTTAGGCTTTTAACTTGAACGCTTTGTAAGGTTACTTAATTTTCTCGTCTGTATATTTGAACAACATTTAATTAAGCAGTTTAAAAAGAACTTAAATTACAATCATGAAGAAACTAACATTACTACTTTTAGTACTATGTACCAGTCTTGCATTTACTACAGATGCCACGGCCCAGAAGTTTAGCGGACTTGACAAGAGTCCAGCGGATATCGCTTATTACCCTGCAAGCTCAAGGGAGGCTGATAAAGCAGCTCGTGTTATTTACAGTCGTCCACAGTTAAAAGGACGTAGTTTGGCTGAACTTGCCCCAGTTGGAAAAGTTTGGAGAACAGGTGCTAATGAAGCCACAGAAATTACATTTTATAAAGATGCCAAGGTTGGTGGTAAAACCATCAAAGCTGGTTCTTATGCACTATTTACCATCCCTGGTGAAAATGAATGGACAGTTATTTTGAACAGCAATCTACACCAATGGGGTGCTTATTCATATAATAGCGACGGTGATGTAGTTCGCGCTACTGCCACTACTTCTACCGACAGTGAAGAATTGGAAGCATTTGCCATTGCTTTTGATGATGATGGAAATATGGTAATGGGTTGGGGAACTACAAGAGTTACCTTGCCTATCAGCTACTAGAAAATTTTAGTTTTTACAGCATAAAAGCCCCAAAATGGGGCTTTTTTATTTATAATTATTTACTGAATAAGGTTCAAACAAATCCTCATACCTATACTAATCGGGACGTTCAGAATTACAAAAACCTATTATTTTTTCTGATCACCGCTCAAGAAAACGTGCTCGGCAGTTACATTGGGAATCTCTTCTGATGGAATCGTCATAATATCATCACTTAGAATTACGAAATCGGCAAGCTTACCAGGCTCAATACTTCCTTTTTCGTTTTCCTCAAAATTGGAATAGGCCGCCCATATGGTCATACCCTTCAAGGTTTCTTCCCGGCTCAAGGCATTCTCCATTTGAAAACCACCTTCGGGATATTGTTCCATGTCTTGACGGGCCACCGCTGCATAAAAAGTCAAAAATGGATTTACTTGCTCCACTGGGAAATCGGTACCCAAAGCCACCAATCCCGCTTTATCCAACAAATCCTTGTAGGCATAAGCCCCCTTAACACGTTCTGCACCCAATCTATCTTCTGCCCAGTACATATCGCTCGTGGCATGGGTAGGTTGAACGGATGGAATAATTCCATCCTCAAAGTAATCAAAATCGGGTTGTGAGATTACCTGTGCGTGCTCCACTTTCCATCTACGGTCCGTTTTACCTTCCAAAGCTTTTTCATACGCCCTTAGCACTACAATATTGGCAGAATCTCCAATGGCATGTGTATTCATCTGGTAGTCGGTCGCGGCAATTCGCTGTGCCAAGGCTTCAATTTGATCCACGGGGGTTACCATAGCACCAAAATGATTTGGCTTATCCGAATAGGGTGCTCTTAACGCCGCTCCTCTTGAGCCCAAAGCACCATCGCCATACACTTTTACGGAACGAACATTCAATCCATCTGTTTTTATAATGCCCTTGCTCAAAAAGTAATCCAAGTTCTCAGGATAATTGGACACCATGGCATAAACTCGAATAGACAATTCATTGGCTTGCTGCAAACTATCTATCAATTCGATGATGTCTCTGGACAGACCGGCGTCGTTAACTGTGGTCAATCCATAATCCAAAGAAATTGCTTCAGCATCTTTAAGTGCTTGTATTTTTTGTTCCAGACTGGCTTGGGGAGTCACATTATTGACCAAGCCCATCGGATTATCAACTAAAACACCTGTAATTTCTCCATTTTCTTTGACGATTTCACCACCTTCCGTTTCCGTATCAGCAGTAATGCCGGCCATATCCAATACTTTTTGGTTGACAAGATAGGCGTGGCCATCAATCCGCTCCAAAACAACAGGGATATTGGGAAACATTTCATCCAATTTAGCCTTGGTCGGAAATTCTTTTACCTCCCAATCATTTTGGTCCCATCCCCTACCCCAGATAAATTCTGAAGGACGCTCTTTTTGAAAGGCTGCTACTTTTTCCAATACTTCATCAAAACTATCGGTACCGACCAAATCCACTACTTGTTGGTTCTGTCCCAAGCCATAAAAGTGACAATGCGCATCAATAAGGCCAGGAACAATGGTCTTTCCTTCGGCATTCAATTGCTCTTGTCCATTATATTTTTTAGAAATTTCTTCGGAATCGCCAACGGCAACAAACTTTCCATCTTTGATGGCTATACTTGTGGCTTTGGAAAAATCAGCATCTACGGTATAGATATTGGCATTGGTAACGATAAGATCCACCTCTTCTTTGGTATTGCAAGAAAAAACTAAAAGAGCGGTAGCTAATAAAAGAATCTTTTTCATTTCTGTTGGTTTCCACCAAAAATAGAAAAAGCATGGATAATTTACGGGTTTTCGTCCTCAAACTTCGTCATCACAAATTCCACTCTACGATTCTTTCTTCGGGCCTCTTCGGTTAGTGTGGTATCCAGCGGTCTGCTATCACCAAAACCTTTGGATGTTATTCGTTTTTTATCCAATCCCAAACCGATTAAATATTGGGCCACGGCACCGGCTCTTTCACGAGAAAGCACATCGTTATATTCATCGGAACCCAAATCATCTGTATGCCCATTAATAGCAACCTTTAGGTTGGGGTTTTTCTTGAGGTGCTCATAAATATCTCGAAGACTTTGCTCCGCTTTGGGCTGAAGGTCAAAACGGTCAAAATTAAAATTGACATGGTCCAGCACATAAACCTCATTGGTTTTGTATTCCGGACCGAGATAGGTCAATGAAATATCGTCTAAATAATAATAAGAGTATCCTTCTTCCTTTTGAGGCGCCTTTTTGAAACTCATGTAATTTGTGCCGGCATTACTTTTAAAGTTCCCGAGGATGAGATGATTTTCAAAACCCTTGGCCACCATATCAAAAGTAAGTTCCATCCAAGTCTGCTTGTCTTCATAGTATTCATTAATCGGAAATTGTTTGATATGTGACGTTTGGGTAGAAACAGATGAAAGCTCTCCGTGACCAAGCTCTCTTTTAGTATGGATTGAAAGTGGTTTTTCGGCGAAAACAGCCCCCATATCCATTACAGCACCATCGGATTTTTCGGAAAGGCTTAAATACAATGTCAATCGGTATCGGCTTCCTTTCTCCAATGCTTCCTTTAATGGTACTTGAATATACTCGCGGTAATCATGGGGCGCAAATAAGTAAAGACCCGCATATGCGGCACCTTCATAAGGTTCTTGCTTGCCCTTAAAATTCATAGGGACACCCAGTTTGGTCCTGCTACATTGATTAAAATAATCGGTTGTACCCAAGGTTGGGGCACTCCAATACTTTGCATCTTTATTTAGATTGCTCATTTTAACCGGGCAGGAAACAAATTCTTCAAATCCCCCGTTTTGCACCAAATTCTGACCAAAGCCTGATGAAATCATCAGCAAGAATAGTATGTAATGAGGTCGTACTTTCATGTCTTCCAATTAATTTGGAACTGACAATCATCAGAATATCAATGAATTGACAGAAAGTAATGAACGGTATTTTTAACAATTTATTGCGTATTCTCCTACAATCTAGAAGTCAAACTTATAAGAGACACCTGCCAAGGCCTGGAAGCCTTGTACCCTAAAATTGGCCCAACGCTGGTAATTATTGTTCGCGATGTTGGATGCTTTCACAAAAATAGAGAGTTGATCATTGAACCTGTACCCCACATGAGCATTGGCATCAAAAAAGGCATCCAAGGTTATTGGCGCATAAGAAATTGTCGGAGGTACATTGTTTGTTAGAACAACAGATGTCAAAGCATCCCTCTCGCCAACATAGAACAGATTTGCTCCCATATACCATTGATCAGTGATTTGATAATCCATAAACAAAGACCCTTTAATCGATGGTAAATTCCATGCAGGGTTATCCGTTTCGGTATCATAATCATAGAACTCTGCATTTACGCCCAGAGAAAAATTACGGTTGACATCCACATTGATTTCCCCAAATACACCCAGGGTTTTTACATCATCATAAAAAACTTGAAAGGAATTACCATAATAATAACTCTTTTCATCAGTTCTGGAAGTGTTTATAGTATTCTGATAGAAAAGCGGTTTTCTGTTTTCTGCCATGTAGGATCCTTTGATGTTGTATCCCACAGTGGAGGTCAACTGGCCTTTAAGTCCCAGATATCCTTCATACTGTTGGTCAGTTGGTATAATATTGAGCGTTGGGGACACATATGGATTTTCATTGACAAAATCGTGATATGAATTTTGCTTCAAATCACCTTCGATTCCACCATATGCAATCACATTTTCATCCATAACACGGTATGATGCCGTTACAGCGGGATAAATATAAAAGTTGTTCTCGCTGTTCTCCATATCCAATCCGTAAACGATATTGGCACCCAAATTCAAGGTTAGATCATCCCGAAGAATCAAAAGACTTGGAGTGACCCCTGCCTGTAAATTGCTATATTTTTTTTCTCCGTCGTTTGCCCCTTCTGTAATGGAGCCATTTTGAAAACTGCCACCTACATAATCCACCTTTGCGGAAATCGTAATCAATTCCTCGGTGATGGGTAGCTCAAAAGTTGGGTTGACCACTGCTCTGTTCTCTGCAGATTCCGTGGCGTCCCAAAACCGCCTCAACAAAACATTCCCACTTTTAAAAGACGAATCTTCCATATTAAAATGGGCTTTCGCCTCTGCATTGAAATAGTTTTGCGTCTCATCCATGGCATTGATCTCATCCTCACTGAACAAGTCAGCCTGGATTCCGTACCAATTGTATAGTTGGTGCTGCAACCCAATTGCGGCACCCCAATCCATATAGCGGTCCTTTTTCGCGTAGGAAGCATTCAATTTGGTATCGTAGAAATCCGTTTCCAAGGGTGTAGAATCCAAATCACCTCTTGACGAATTGTGCGTTAGACCAAAATCCAACAAATCTTCACCTCTATTAAATTCACGGCTCGTGTAAAAATCCACCAAGGCGTTGTTGTAGTTACCTAACCCAACCGATGCATACGAATTGTACAAAGTGGGCGGCGGTGTTTTCTCAACTCCTGAAGCCTTGCCCTTTGCAGGGGTAAAAGTCGATGCCACCGGCACGGAAAATATGCTGTAATTGATTTTCTTCTTCTGAAGCACAATGGAATCGTTCAAGTTCGGTGACGATTTAATTTTAAAGGCATCCGAAACGGTTGGGGAATACGGTTTTACTACCGTTACCGTTTCCGTACCAATGTTATCCTCTTCCTGGGCGATAACAGCTCCGCAAAGGCTCAAAAAAAGTAATGAAATTATATAGGTTCTCTTTTGCATCTTGTGTCTCGTTTAATTTTCGTTGGGGTCTACGGATGAATTGCTCTCTGCTTCTTTGGCTTTGATAGTGGCCAGCTCGCTTTCTGCTTCCGCAACGATTTCCTCAAATTCAGAAAAATTGGAGATGACACTTTCCAAAATGTAGGTAGCTTGGAAGGCATCTCCCAAATTGTAAAAGTTCTTGGCCATGATTACCAAGCCTTTTCCTGCCCATTCCTTGTAAGCTGCATAATCTTTGGCCAATTTTTGAACGGACTCGTTGGATGCTTCAAAAGCCTGTTCCTGATTTTTAAAATAGGCATCGTAGTACCACGCTTCGGCCGCAAGCTCTCCTGAAGCAATTCCCCTAACATCTTGATAGGCCGTTTTTGCCAAACTCTCATTATTGGTGGCAATGGCTGAACGCGCTATCATAATTTGTGCATCACTTTTAATGCGATCATCAATTTTTGGAGCGTTCAACACCTTTTCGGCATAATCAATAGTTTGTGAATAGTCCTTCTGTCCGTAAAAACCTTTCATCAAATTGGATTGTGCAAAGGTTTTATTCTCTGAAATATCTGCTGTACTCTCCAATCTTTTTAAATACGGGATAGCACTGTTGTAGTCTTGTTTTTCCACATAAATTTCACAAACACGGGTTAAGGCCTGTTCGGTATATTCACCATTCCCACTATCAGCCACAGCCTTATACTTTGGTAAGGCCTTATCTTTTTCTCCGTTGGCAAAATAGAGTTGTGCCAAAGCAAAATTTACGTTATGGGCGTGCAATCCGTTCGGGAATTCTTTTAGATAATCCTCGTACCCGCGAATGGCTGCCGGAATTTTACCCTCAATTTGTTTTCTTTCGGCAGATTCAAAACTGGCATTGTCCAATTCGGTGTCGGTGACCTCCACAAAATCCAAGTTTCTGGCCCAAGCTGCATACTCGCTCACCCTACCTTCGTCCACATAAACCAGTTTGGCCGTGGCCACCGCTTGCTTGGCTTCTTGCGTATTGGGATATTTTTGAACCACCTCTTTTAGCTTGTCCAATGCTTGATCGTTACGACCGGAATTATAATGCACCAATCCTGAACGCAATAATCCTCTTGGCGCAAATTTGCTGCGAGAGAATTCAGTAACAATACGATCGTAGGTTTGTAGCCCTAAGCTTTCTTGATTGTTTTTAATATAGGAGTTTCCTAATTCGAATAAGGCATCATCTCGTAATGATGAACTTGGGTACATGGTTAAAAACTCGTTTAGACCATCAATCTTTGCTGAATTATTGCCCAAGAAGCCCTCGCAAAGTGTTTTTTGGAAGGCAGCATAATCTCGCTCGGGTCCATTCATCTTTGATGAAGTATTATAGGCCTTCTTCGCTAATTGATACTTGCTGTTCACGAAATAGCTATCACCTAAACGCAGGTAACCATCGTTTTTTCTTTGGTCATCAATAGCGTTTGAAGCCACCACATTTTGAAAATAAGATATGGCGTTGTTGTAGTCTTTCAGTTTGAAATAGGAATACCCTAAATTGTAATCCAACTGGTCGTATTCCGAAAGTGATTTTGCTGTTGGCGAGTTCTGGAACCTAACAAAATCGACCAAGGCTTCCTCAAAACGGTTCAACCTATAGGCTGATTCTGCTTTCCAATACAAAGCACGTGCTTCAAAACTGGAGTTTTCTGCATTTTTCAGGGATTTATCGAATCTTTCCCAAGCACCCTCGTAATCACCATCAATAAAAAGTTCAACACCACGGTAGTAGGCCACTTTTTGGTAGGTTTCTTTACTAGCGTAGTTTTTATTCTCCTCCAAAAGCTTCATAGCCCCTTCAAAATTTCGAGAGGTAATGTAGGAGTCCACCAAAAGTTCCTGAATTTCCAATTGATGCTCATCCTTTGGATATTTTTCCAAATAGGTGGTCAAAACCTGAGGCACAGGTTCGTAGGCATTGCCAATTTCGTAGCTCAAACGGGCATAGTTCAACCAAGCATCTTTTTGGATTTCGGGACTAAATTCCATTTGCGAAGCGTTTCGAAAAGCATTCAATGCCTCCGATTTTTTATCCAACTTTAAATAGCATTCCGCCAAGTGATAGTATGCATTCTGGGAAACCGCATTGTTTCCACCAATAATTTTATTGAATTGCTGAATGGCTTTTTGGTAATCACTCAGCTTATAATGGCTATACCCCAGCAGATAGTAATCGGTGTTGTTCCATTTGCCACGTTTACCACGATATTCTTCTAAATAAGGAATAGCCTCTGCATATTGTTCCAAGTTGAAATAGCTTTCGCCAATAATCTTGTTGAGTTCAGAAACTTCTTGACGATTACTTTTTGGCAATTGCTTTTTGGCCATCGCAATAGCTTCTTCAAACTTTCCCAATTTAAAATTTAGGTCCGCCTGATAGTATGACAGTTTTTCGTCAAGTAATTCAGGATCTTGAATCTGGTCGAATCGAGCGCTTGCAGCATTGTAATCGTCTTGTTCGTAGGCAATGTATCCCAAATAATATTTGGCCTGTGAACCATATTTTTGGGAAGTGGTTACCTTGTTCAAATAGCGTTCCGCTTCTTGTGGACGCTTGGATGCGTACAAGGCATAGCCGTTGTTAAAATTAAAGCGATCTCTTTCCGAATAGGGCATCGAGTTTTCATCCACCTTTTTGTACCATTTTAAGGCGTAGGGATATTTTCCTGTCTCAAAATAATAATCAGCTACATCTAAAAAAGCAGAATTTCTTTTGGTCGACGTTGGATATCGTTCCACAAAATCTTCCATCATTTTATCCGCCCCACGCTGGTTTAGTCGAATGGCAGCATTTGCAGCATAATATGCACTATTGGCTTCGGTTTCTCCATCATTAGTAGTTGCCTTTACGGACTCAAAAATGTGCTGTGCCGCTTGGTACTGCTCATTGTTATAGAGTGCCAAGGCATCTTGGTATGCTTTGTTTTCGTGGGTATATATTTTGGTTTCCTGTGCGGGAAGCACAAAAAAAGTTCCCAACAATATGGGAATTAAAAGGAGGTTTTTTCGATTCATAGTGTTCTACGCTCTTCTCGATTGACTTTATTCATAACGTCAAAATTAAGGCCAAAGTATGTCAACACCTAAAGTTGTAACATTTGGTTATACAATAATGATGAATAATTTTAGAACTTAGTACCTTTATTCCATAAAGCAATACTATGCCCGATACCATTGTAAAATTACAAGATGTAGCCATATTTCAGAGCGAAAACTTAGTTCTCAACAACATTGACCTTGAGGTTAAAAAAGGGGAATTTGTTTACGTAATTGGTAAAACCGGTAGTGGGAAAAGTAGTTTTATGAAAACATTGTACGCCGATCTTCCGCTAAAACAAGGAGCAGGTCAAGTGGTAGATTTTGACCTAAAAGCAATGAAAGAAAAAGATATTCCCTATTTGAGAAGAAAACTGGGCATTGTTTTTCAAGATTTCAAATTACTTCCCGATCGTAATATCAACAACAACCTAAAATTTGTGCTTAAAGCCACAGGATGGACCGACCCAAAAAAAATGGACGATAAAATCGAGGAAGTTTTGAACAAGGTTGGCATGAAAACCAAAGGTTTCAAGTTTCCGCACGAGTTATCGGGTGGGGAACAGCAGCGCATTGCCATTGCCCGCGCCCTTTTGAACGACCCAGAACTAATTCTGGCCGATGAGCCCACAGGAAACCTCGACCCCCAGACCAGTGTAGAGGTTATGAAGGTATTACAGGATATCAATCAAAATGGAAAAACCATTATTATGGCCACCCATGATTACGCCCTTATCTTAAAGTACCCTCACAAAACCCTAAAATGTGATGGTAGCAAAGTCTTCGAAGTGATTCAAAAAGCAATATAATCACTCCTTAAGACCAATAGTTCACTGATTTTCAATACAATTACTTGATCACCAAAAGTTTTTGTTACTTTGTCTAAACTAATTTCGCTTCCTATATATGGAAATTCTTGGTATTGATATAGGCGGATCGGGCATTAAAGGTGCTCTGGTAAACGCCGAAACTGGGGAAATGTTGACAGAACGCTTCCGAATCCCAACTCCAAAATCAAAAAAACCAAAAGACATGGCCAAAGTGGTGGCACAAATTGTGGACCACTTTAACTATGAGGGCCCTGTTGGATGTGGATTCCCCTCCATAGTAAAAAATGGCGTCTGTAAATCTCCTGGAAATCTGGACCCAAGTTGGGTAGGGGTTAACATTGATGAGTTATTTACCAAATACACCGGCCATGAGTTCACTGTTTTAAATGATGCCGATGCTGCTGGATATGCCTCCATGAATTATGGCATTGGAAAAGGGAAGAATGGTTTGGTGATCATGATTACCATTGGAACCGGTCTTGGCAGTGGTGCTTTTTACAACGGTGTACTTATCCCAAATTTTGAATTGGGACAGATTCCTTATAGGAAATACAAGAAAATTGAAAAGTGGGCAGCTGCCTCCGCTAAAGAAAGAGAAGACCTCAGCTTTAAAAAATGGGGCAAACGCTTTAATAAGTTTTTGAAATTGGTCGAGCTCATTGTATGTCCAGACCTTATTATTGTAGGTGGTGGAACCTCAAAAAAATGGGAAGAGTTCAGTCACTACATCAAAATTGAAACGGACGTGGTAAAGGCCGAGCTTATGAACCATGCCGGAATCATTGGAGCTGCCGTAGCGTGTTTACGAGAACAACATCACGGACATCTCAATCTTTAAGCCCGAAGTCGGACACGCTTTGCACCGAATTCTTCGATTGTAATCCCATTTAAAGTTTCTTTGCGCCTTCCGGTATCTCAAAAAAATTGGCAGGTACGTCCTTTATAAACTTCAAATCGGTAATTTCAATTTTAGTGATGTATTCCCCCGGTTTCCCATCTACCGTCCAATGTGTTTTTAACTCACTTGGCAATAAAACACCATCTACATCAACTAACTCCCCCACTTCCATAAACTTCTCTGGGTTGTGTCCACCATCTTTAAAATATTCGGGATAGGAAACTATATAGCGGGTTGCTGTCAGCAAATAGGTATCAGCATCAAAATGAAGGATGTAATAATCATCCGGAGCATCACCTGTACCTGGATCATAGGTAACTTTGACCACCTTGTTCTTTTTTCCTTTATAAGTGGTATCCGGCAGTAATTGCAAATTCACACCTTCTCCGTCTTCCACAAAAGGATGTCCCATAAGATACAAAGGCGTGAGCGCCCAAAATTTTGTATCATAGGCAAATGCTAAAGAATCCTTGGTTTTTAACCAAGCCTCTTCACCATTAAAACCAAATTTTTCCTCTGGATCGTTAACACTGAAATGCACCACCTTGTTGCTCCAAGAGTCCACCGTCTCATAACTATCCCTCTGGGTTGAACCATCAATGGGTTGGTAGTTAAAACGCATTTCCAACGCACCGTTTCGGTACCACCTGTACAATCCCCCATGGGCTTTCATAGCAGCCCAAATTACCTTTCCTGCATCTGAATTGGATAGACGTTCTTCGGCCTTTTTTACCCTTTTGTTTATCCAACTGTCCGGAATGGAAACAGTGCCTTTCGCTTCTTCCTGCTTGGTTTGTCCCACTACCGACCTAGAATTCTGTTTGGTCTGTTCCTTACAAGAGAAAAACAATAAAACGGATACTGCTACCAAAAAGGTTTTGCTCATGGCTTTTATTCTTTATTTAATAATGAAATATAGTCGATCCCACTAAAAATACTTTCAAAAAAAAAGCCTCTTTTTGCAAAGAGGCTTGATTATATTATATTTTGTTTCTTTTTCTATCCACTTCTTTCAGATATATTTTTCTGATTCTCAAGTGGTTTGGTGTAACCTCTACGTACTCATCTTTTTGGATGTATTCCAAGGCTTCTTCCAAAGAAAACTTGATGGCCGGCACTATTTTGGCCTTATCATCAGCTCCAGAAGAACGAACGTTGGACAGTTTTTTGGTCTTAGTTACGTTCACAGTCATATCATCTTGACGAGAATTCTCACCAATTACCTGGCCTTCGTAAATATCTTCTCCTGGATCAACAAAGAATTTACCTCTATCCTGAAGCTTATCAATAGAATAAGGAATCGCAGTTCCGTTTTCCATAGAAACCAAAGAACCGTTCAATCGCTGAGCGATATCACCTTTTAAAGGCTGGTACTCAAAAAATCTGTGCGCCATAATGGCCTCACCAGCGGTAGCAGTCAACAATTGGTTTCTAAGACCGATGATTCCCCTAGATGGAATAATGAATTCACATACCATTCTGGAGCCTCTCGCTTCCATACTGGTCATTTCTCCTTTACGGATGGATACCATTTCCACGGCTTTTCCAGATACTTCTTCGGGCAAATCGATGGTCAAATGCTCAACAGGCTCACATTTTACTCCATCAATCTCTCTGATGATTACCTGTGGCTGACCAATTTGAAGTTCGTAACCTTCCCTCCTCATCGTCTCGATTAAAACAGAAAGGTGCAAAACGCCTCGACCATATACTAAAAACTTATCGGCACTATCAGTCTCTTTAACACGAAGTGCCAAGTTTTTCTCCAATTCCTTTTCCAAACGCTCTTTAATGTGTCTGGATGTAACAAACTTTCCATCCTTACCAAAAAACGGGCTATCGTTAATGGTAAAAAGCATGCTCATAGTTGGCTCATCAATGGCGATGGTCTTTAGTTTTTCGGGGCTTTCAATATCGGCAACGGTATCACCAATTTCAAAACCTTCCATTCCAACAATCGCACAAATATCTCCTGCCACTACTTCCTCTACCCTCAAACGGCCCAAGCCTTCAAAGGTGTAAAGTTCTTTAATTCTGGTCTTTACAATGGAACCATCTCTTTTTACCAAAGAAACTTGCTGTCCCTCACGAAGCGTTCCTCTTTGCAATCTACCGATAGCAATTCGACCGGTAAACGAAGAGAAATCCAATGAAGTAATCAACATCTGGGTTGTACCTTCTTGTGGTTTAAATTCTGGAACATGCTCGATAACCATATCCAATAAAGGCTCAATGTTTTCGGTAGGCTCTTTCCAATCTTCACCCATCCAGTTATTCTTTGCAGAACCATAAACCGTTGGGAAATCCAGCTGCCATTCTTCTGCACCCAATTCAAACATAAGGTCGAACACTTTTTCATGAACTTCCTCCGGGGTACAGTTTTCTTTATCTACTTTGTTGATAACCACACAAGGCTTCAATCCAAGGTCAATCGCTTTTTGTAGTACAAAACGGGTCTGTGGCATTGGCCCTTCGAAGGCATCAACCAGCAATAAAACCCCATCGGCCATATTCAAAACGCGTTCTACTTCACCACCAAAATCGGCGTGACCAGGGGTATCTATAATATTAATTTTAGTGCCTTTGTAAACAACGGAAACGTTTTTGGAAACGATAGTGATTCCACGCTCCCTTTCCAGGTCGTTGTTGTCCAATATAAGGTCGCCTTTGTTCTCGTTTTCTCGGAACAACTGGCAATGGTACATAATTTTATCAACCAAGGTAGTCTTGCCGTGGTCTACGTGTGCAATGATTGCAATGTTTTTAATTTTGGACATAACCTAAATTT
This sequence comes from Flagellimonas lutimaris, assembly GCF_051494225.1. Lineage (GTDB taxonomy): Bacteria > Bacteroidota > Bacteroidia > Flavobacteriales > Flavobacteriaceae > Flagellimonas > Flagellimonas lutimaris_A. Next base: position 334,400 of record NZ_JBNPYE010000003.1, read on the forward strand.
TAAGCCCGCAAAGATACTGCTATTTTTTTCTTGTATGCACACCTAAATGTTATTTTTATCTTATTGATTTAGTGGGAGTTCCAAATCTACAGACCTACACACCAACGCTTTTCGCTGATAATCCAACCAATACTCAGGTTGACCACGGGTTGAATAGTGCCTTTAAAGGGCCCTACATAGTAGCCAGCACCCGCATCTATGGAGAAACTAAATCCTGAATCATAACTACGCTGAATACCATAAACCAGACCACCATAGCCGTGAATGCCCTCCACCAATTGTCCCTCGACCACACGGTCTCCAGGAGAAAAAATGGCTACCGTAGGCGCTACATAGTTCCCCGAATTCCCATAAATAGACCTTCTGCGTCTTTCTCTAGAATTGAGGTTGTGGTAATATCGGTTTTGAATGGTTATAGCTGGAAAAAAATCGAAATCTTCCAGAGGTTTTGAACTTGCAGGTTCCAAAGCGGCCTGATACGCCACCCTGAAATCCAAAGTACTGTTTACACCCAGAGCCATTTCATACTCAATACCAGGGTTAATGGCATTGAGCTTAAACTGACGGATTTCGCAGTTTTTCCCATATTGGGAATACATAAAAAAACCTGTTGACAGGAATGTCCAAAGTAAAAAGCGACGCATTGTAGGTTAATTTGGTAGTATTATAACCCAAACTTTACCAAAATAGTATGTTTTGATGGTTTTATTTAATCCAGATATGCATCCCTTTTCTTTCTTTTGGTGGCCACCCAGCCAAATGTAAAATTGAACAAGGGACCATAACCATCTAGAACACCGTCTCCTTTGTAATATCCAGTACCTAACTCCACATTAAAATTAAAGCCGTTTTCATAAGTTCTTTGAATACCGTAGACCATTCCATAAAATCCAAGATTAAAATCAGCAGGAGCCTCAACATTTGTTGCGATACGAAGTTGAGAAAAGAAAATAGCCTGCGCCGCGGCAATATAGTTCCCTGAATTTCCAGACGTGTTTTTTTCCAAATCTTCCCTCCTATTAAAATTATGGTAGTATCGGTACCGGTTGTTCAATGCCAATCCAAACACATAACCTTCTTCATAAGTGGCCAATCCCAATCCTACATTTGAAGAGACACTTTGGTTTTTGAAAAGTCCCAATTCATAGGTAAATCCAGGACTTAGTAAATTCAATTTAAACTGATGGCGTTCTAGGTGAACCAAATCAAAAGTTCGGCCCCTTTCTTGCCATTGAGCTTGCGTAATAGTGGAAACAAAACAAAGAGTAATCAAAACAATTTTATGCTTCATAGTTGATGGTTTAGTTTGATAAATCTAAAAAGGATACCATCGTTTAATATTATATTTGTGCAAACTTTAAGAAATGGACATCACTAAAATTCCACAGATAAAACACACGGACAGCGATAATTTTTTCTTATTGGCAGGCCCCTGCGCCATTGAAGGCGAAGACATGGCCATGCGAATCGCTGAAAAAGTGGTTGCCATTACGGACAAGCTGAGCATTCCTTATGTTTTTAAAGGAAGTTTTAAAAAGGCAAACCGCAGCCGTATTGATTCTTTTACAGGTATTGGTGATGAAAAAGCATTAAAGATTTTGAAAAAAGTTTCGGAAACCTTTGAAGTTCCAACAGTAACAGATATTCATGAGATATCGGATGCTTCTATGGCCGCCGAGTACGTAGATGTACTTCAAATTCCTGCATTTTTAGTAAGACAAACCGACTTAGTGGTTGCAGCTGCTGAAACAGGAAGGGTAGTCAACTTGAAAAAGGGACAATTTATGAGTCCCGAAAGTATGCAACACGCTGTAAAAAAAGTAACCGATTCGGGCAACGATCAAGTTTGGATTACCGATAGAGGCACCATGTTCGGGTACCAAGATATGATCGTAGATTTCCGTGGAGTTCCGACCATGAAACAGTATGCTCCCGTGGTTTTAGATGTAACCCACTCCCTACAACAACCCAATCAATCTTCTGGGGTTACGGGTGGTAGACCAGCTTTAATTGGAACTATGGCTCGAGCTGGAATCGCAGCGGGTGTTGATGGCCTTTTTATGGAAACACATTTTGACCCTGCCAATGCCAAAAGTGATGGTGCGAACATGTTGGATTTAAGTCTGCTGGAAAAGTTATTGACTGACCTGACGGCGATTCGCAAAACTATCAATTCACTCTAAACAGTATTCAAACTGTTTAAATTTTTTATCTATTTTTCTATTTATCAGCATATTATAAATTCTATTTAATTATTATTTATAATTAGTCTAAATATTCATTGTGTGATTATGCATCGGAACATATATTTGCGCTACAAATTTATTTAGACTAATTACAAATAAAATGAAGAATATATTACTTGTCCTCAGTTTGGCTTTTTTTTACAATTCTCAAGCACAAACAGGAAATCTTAAAGGGAATATTAACGGCCAAAATAACAACCCCTTAGCCAATGTCAATGTGTCGTTATCCAAAACTAGTCTAGGGACAACTTCAAACAATTCAGGTGAATATCAAATAAGCAACCTTGCCCCTGGCTCCTATACTTTGACCTTTTCGATGGTTGGTTTTGGCACACAAAACAAAACGGTGACCGTTTACGCCAATCAAACCACAACTGTACAAACCATCACTTTGGTGGAGCGTCAAGAACAATTGAACGAAGTTGTGGTTGAAGGAAACCAAATCAATAAATACGCCCGCAAAACAAGTATTTATGTTTCCAAAATGCCATTAAGGGACATTGAAAATCCACAGGTGTACAACTCCATTTCAACGGAGTTGCTACAAGATCAGGTAATCACCAATTTTGATGACGCCCTTAAAAACGCTCCCGGAATTGACAAACTATGGGAATCAACCGGTAGAGGAAGTGATGGAGCTGGTTATTTCTCCCTACGTGGTTTTCCCGTGCAGCCTACAATGATCAATGGATTGCCAGGTCTTACTAACGGAAGTCCCGACCCTGCCAACATTGAATCCATTGAAGTAATCAAAGGCCCATCAGGTACTTTGTATGGTAGTAGTTTGATTTCTTATGGTGGTTTGATCAACATCAACACTAAGAAACCTTTCTATGATTTTGGTGGAAATATCTCCTATACTTCCGGCAGCTACGGATTGAACCGAGTAAGCGCCGATGTAAACACTACTTTGGGCGACAATAACAATATTGCGCTACGTGTAAATACCTCATACCACACACAAAACAGCTATCAAGATGCTGGATTCAGAAAATCGTTCTTCTTTGCACCATCATTAGCATTTCAGGCGAGTGATAGACTTTCGTTCAACATCAATACCGAATTTTATAATGGTAAAAGTACGAACCAAACCATGTTGTTCGTGGATCGTGGTTCGCCACTTCGTGTGACCAAATTGGATGAACTGGGCTACGACTACAAACGCTCTTACACGAGTAACGATTTGTATATCGACACGCCGACTTATAGCCTACAAGGTCAGATGAACTATATTTTGAGTGATTCTTGGACGTCCCAGACCGTTATTTCAAGATCTAATGCCAAGTCTGATGGTTATTACTCTTATTTATATGAGATTACCTCAACCGTTGAAGGACTTTCTGGAGCACCAATAGAAGACGGTATTATCTTGGGGCGCTACACCAGTAACCAAAACTCCAAAACTTTGGGAACCGACATTCAACAGAACTTTATCGGGGATTTTACTATTGGAACCATGCGCAACCGATTGGTCGTAGGATTGGATTACTTTAAAACTAGGACAATCAATAACAGTACCGGGTACGGAAACCAAGGTTTTGCCTATGTGGGTTCAAATCCAGATGAATTCCAAGCCGTTGCCCCTGCCCTTCATGATTATTTCGGAACCCCCATGGGAACAGGCTTATACGACTCCGGTGTTTTGACACAGGCTGGTGCCGATGCTGGAATCGCGACCTTGGCCAACCCAGGAGCACAATTCAGCGAAGCGGGGCAAGAGATTTTTAGTGCTTACGCCTCCAATGTCATCAGCCTATTGCCAGAATTATCCGCAATGGCCAGTTTGCGTGTGGACCGTTTCTCCAACGACGGATACAATCAAACCGCATTTTCACCAAAATTTGGTTTGGTATACCAACCTATTTTGAACAAAGTATCGTTGTTCGCCAACTATATGAACGGATTTAGCAATGTGGCTCCTGTAACCGAATTATCCAACGGAAATACATCAGTAAGGGCATTAAACCCAGAACACGCCAACCAATTCGAGGTCGGTACCAAAGTGAACTTGTTCAACGACAAGCTTTCTGCCACTTTGAGCTACTATGATATCACCGTGAGTGATATGGCGCAACGCATCGATACGGATGCCAACAACTATTTCTATACTCAAGACGGAGAACAAACCAGTAAAGGTTTTGAAGCCAGTATTATCGCTTCACCTGTTGAAGGACTGAACATTATTGCAGGATACAGCTACAACGACAGCAAATTGGTCGAAGGTGATGCCAGCTTTACTGGTTTTAGACCAGAAAGCGCTGGACCAATGAACTTGGCCAATGTATGGGCCAGCTACCAATTTACGCAAGGTGCTTTGGAAAACTTCGGACTTGGATTTGGCGGCAACTACGCCGGCGAGAACAAAATTTTCAATAGATCTAACGGTACGTTCACTATTGACGAGTACACGATTCTCAATGCATCTGCCTTTTACGATGCTAGGGATTTCCGAATCACTTTAAAGTTGGACAACATTGCGAACCAAGACTATTACAAAGGTTGGTCTACCATCAGTCCTCAAAACTTGAGAAGTCTTTCTGCCAATTTCACTTATAAATTCTAGTAAAACAAAATGAAAAAACTAATCGCAACCTTATTGCTCATTACATTGCCCATACTCTCGGCCTCGGCACATTACTTATGGATTGAAACCAACGGAACAGGAACCTTGGGTCAAACACAAGAAGTTCGTGTGCATTATGGAGAGTACACCTATGGTGTGATTGAAAAAGTGGAGGGCAAAGCATTTCCTTCAGTTTCCAAGTTTACCCTTTGGGTAATTGCTCCCGATGGCACAAAAACTGCGTTGAAAACAACAGCGAAGGAAGATCATTATTTGGCCAGCTTTACACCATCACAAAATGGCGTGTACACCATCGCATTGAACAACAATGAGATTGATGTGATTGATTATACCCAATACGACTTTGGGATTTTCAAAACACACTATCATTCCACCGCTAAAGTTCAAGTGGTAACCGATGGCGATACGATAACCGTAAATCCTGAGGGAATTGTGGTCAAGCAATTGAAAAATGATGGGAAGGAAATCAAGCTTCAAGTATTGTACAAAGATGAGCCCATTGCTAAAAACGAACTGAAAGTATATGTTTCCGATCTATGGTCCAAAACGTTGTACACAGATGATAACGGCGAGGTTTCCTTTGCCCTACCATGGGATTCTAAATACATTGTGGAGACCACTACCAAGGAAGAAATTCCAGGCTCCTACAATGGTGAGGATTATGAATTTATTTGGCACTGTGCCACCTATTGCATAAAACGATAAGCATGGCCACAGGTATTTCCCTTCTCACTTTTATAGCATTTTATTTGCTGTACAGCACCTCCAAAAAAATGTCGGCTGTGGGAAATCTAGGTTTTGAACAATCCATCGGAGCACATAGAAAAACCTCAAAATATATCAGTTTGGCCCTAATGATTTTAGCATTGGGGCTTAGCTGCTCTGTCTGGGGACTTGGTCCGGGCACCTTCACTTTTTTTATCCTTTTGATGACCATTGCCAGTTTGGTCATTCTTTTGACTCCCTTACGACTGCTGAACTACCGTTTTCTGGGCATCTTTTTTTTATGTTCCATCATTTTTGAAACCCTATTGTTTTAGACTATGCCAGCCAATAAAAAATATTTGACCCCTGCGCCTTCACAACGATTTGCCAAAATCACCGCTGCCATATTGGGCGGTCTTATGGTGTCCGTAATGTTCCACATGGCCTTGGCCAGTTGGTTCAACCACGTTGCAGTAATCATTACCAGCACCTTTACGGCCTTTATTCTTTGGGCTGTTTTAATGGTCATTGCCTTTTTGGGCAAAAATGGCTGGACAGTATGGGGCATTTACCTTTTGATAAGCATCGTGCTCTTTGTGTTGTTCTATTTTGAAACCAACCCGATTGTTTAAATTATGGGAAACCGCGTTTACAATATATTGTTCCACACGCATACCGTAAGCGGTATCGTAATCAGTGTTGCGCTCTATGTCATTTTCTTTACCGGTTCTTTTTCTTTTTTCAGGGATGAAATTGCCAATTGGCAACGTGGACATTCCGTAAGTCAGCAAGATGCATTGCCCGGCAGCGTTGACGGACATCTCAATGACATTTCCAAAGATTATAATCTGTACGGTCGGGATGTTGAATTAAGGCACTATTACAATGAACGAAGCATTTCCATCAACTTGGGAGCTACAAAAGACTCCTTGGCACCAGAGCAGGACAAGTCACCTGTTTTTTTCTATTTTGACCCCGAGGCCAAGACCAAGACCGATAGTTATGCAAACAATTACCACTTGGGTGAATTCCTCTACCGCCTCCACTTTTTGGATCAAATCCCCTACCCATACGGAAGAACATTGGCGGGGTTTGTGGCTTTCTTTTTCCTGTTTGCCATCATTACGGGAATTTTGGTGCATTGGAACAAGATTGTTTCCAACTTTTACACCTTCCGACCATGGGCCAAACTAAAAACCATGTGGACGGATGCTCATACAGCCTTGGGCGTGATTGGATTTCCCTTTCAGTTTGTGTATGCTGTTACAGGAGCTTTCTTTTTATTGAAAGGTATCTTGGTACTTCCTATGGTAATGGGATTGTACGATGGTGACCAAAATCAATTGTACGAAGATTTAGAATACAACCACCCTGTTTACGAATTCCAAAATAAAAAATTGGACAAAACCATCAACTTGGATCAATATGTTGCCAAGATGAAAGAAGAATGGGGTGATTTTAGGGTTACGGAAACCCATATTTTCAACTACGGCGACCAAAATATGCATGCCGCTATTAGCGGATACCTCGGTTACGATACCAAACTGAATGGTTTGGGCTACCGTATTTACAAAATTGCCGATGGTTCCATTGCACAGGAAAAAGTCCCGATTGCCCAAACTTCGTATTTGGATGGGGTAAAAAACATGATGTTCCGCCTCCATTTTGGTGATTACGCAGGTTATGGATTACGAGTGATTTCCTTTATCCTTGGATTGGTTTCATGTTTTGTGATTGTATCGGGTATTATGATCTGGCTCGTGGCACGGGACAAAAAGAACATTCCGGAAAAGCGAAGAAAGTTCAACCAACAAGTGGCCAATTGGTATATGGCAATATGCCTCACTTTGCTTCCAGTGACAGCTTTGGAGTTCATTATCGTAAAGTTTGCGCCAGAGGTGAATATGAGCTTTCTCTATCGAACCTATTTTTCGGTTTGGTTGGTGGCCACCGTGTTATTTATCCTTAAAAAGGATATTGCCTTCACCAACAAATGGACTTTGATTTCTGGTGGTATTTTGGGACTGTTGGTTCCGATAGCCAACGGAATTGCCACAGGCAATTGGATGTGGGTAGCCTATCAAAATGGATATCAGCATATCCTTTTGGTGGACCTGCTTTGGTTGATTTTGGGAATTGTATCGCTCTGGGTCGCTTTCTACAAATTAAACAAGAAAGAATCTAGGGCTGTCACCCGTTAAAAACCCAAAAAAATCATCTCTTATAAAACCCTTTATGCTTAAGCGAGTGGCATTCCTGTAAAACTTCCACCAACACCTCTTGTTCAATTTCTTCCAAAGTAAAATAGCGAAGGGATTTAACTACTTTTCGGTTTTCATCTACCATTTTATCCAAATGCAATGTTAAATGGGCCGAATTCCAAAAGGCAATGTCCACATACTTCTTTTTTTGGGAGACATTTAAATAGCAGATGGGCTGTTTGCCCGCATAAAAGCACGGGATGCCCCATTTGTACTTCATGTCTACCTCAGGAACAACAGACTCAATCACAGCTTTTAGATGCAACAAAATACTTCTGAAAGGTTCTTTCTGGTTGATGATATACTCTTCGGCTGGGTTCATTAATACAAACTTATTTGCGCTTGAACAGCTTTTTGACCAACTTCATTAGTAGAAGTGCAACCAAACCAATGACCAATCCAAAAATAAAATCTTTGAGCAAGGTGGGCAGACTTGGGAACAAATGGTGGAAAAATTCAATGTTATGGTTAAAGATTCCTCCAGACACCAACAATAAAGCCAGCGTTCCTACAATAGAAAGTCCTTTGATGATTTTAGGAAGTGCATTCACTAAAACTTTACCGACTTTGTCGGAGAAGCTGTCTGTTTGTTCATTTAGGTTGATGAGTCTATACCCGTAATCGTCCATTCGAACAATTAAAGCCACAATACCATATACGCCAACAGTGGCCAATAACGCTACCACGGAAACTGTTACTATCCGTATTGTCAAAGGTTCGTTGACCACGGTGCTCAATGCGATAATGACAATCTCAATGGAGAGTATAAAATCTGTGATAATCGCTTGTTTTATCTTTTGCTTTTCAAGCTCTGGCAACTCTTCCTCTGGAATAGCGATAGGATCTTCAACATATCCTTCTTCGTTACGGTGAAAAAAATATTCGTACACTTTCTCCGCGCCTTCGTATGCTAAATACACCCCTCCCAAAATCAAAATTACCGTAATGGCTACGGGCAAATAGGCGCTCAGCAAAAATGCAATCGGAAGAATAATCAATTTGTTCAATAAAGAACCTTTGGTAATGGCCCACAACACGGGAATCTCTCGACTGGACAAAAATCCTGTAGCTTTTTCGGCATTCACGGCCAAGTCATCACCTAAAATGCCAGCTGTTTTCTTGGTGGCAACTTTACTCATAGTTGCCACGTCATCCATAAGTGCAGAAATGTCGTCCAAAACCGCGAAAAAACCAGAAGCCATAAAAATCTTTTAGGTTAGTGAAAAGTCAAAGATTGGAAGCAAAATAAATAAATCCAGGCTTAACAGCCCATATTAAAACTGTAAAAAGCGTTATGCTCCTTCCATGGACAACAAAGTGGCCACCCAAATAATAACGGAAGAAAAGAAGATTCCGATAGTGTTCGCAGCAAATGCCTGTCGTTTTTTCATTTTGAAAAGATAGGCGGCAATGCTTCCCGCGTAAACTCCTGTACCTGGCAAAGGAATCATTACAAAGAGTACGATGCCCAAAAACCCGAAGCGCTGTATTTTTTTCCCTGACCCTTTCTTTGCTCTTTGGCCTACGTAAACAGCAGATTTTTTATAGAATCGCCATTTGACCAAATGCCGATTGACGTACTCCAAAAAGAACATCATCATTGGAAACACCAATACATTGGCTCCAAAACAAACAATAAATACCAAGTATTCATTTATTCCTTGGTACATTCCGTATGGAATGCCCACTTTGGCCTCCCCAAATGGTGAAAGGCTCCAAAGTGCCGCTATAATTAAATCGATGTGCAAAGTACCGAGGTTTTAAGCTGGCAAACCTAGCAAGGAATTTGCATTTGACAGCGTTTTAAACCCTTAAAAATTTATTAATTGTGATTTGGTTTTCTCTCAATTTTCTAGCTAAAACAACCTAACTAGTTTACCATCAGGTTAACAGTTTGTAAAATCTTTCCTTCATGACTGAAACCCATTGCAAGGTTTCATAGTTTTGATAAAACCATCATTATGAAATTCCAACCGTTTTTTATCGCATTGCTTGCCACCTCATTTCTTTTTGCCCAAGAACATTCACACCAAAGTTCAAGAGCTCTGGATTTTCCAGATATTCCCGGGTACAAAACCTTAAAGACCGATTTACACCAACATACCGTATTTTCCGATGGGAATGTATGGCCCAACATTAGGGTGATGGAAGCACTCAGAGATAATTTGGATGTAATTTCCCTTACCGAGCATATAGAGTACCAACCCCATAAAGAAGATATCCCGCACCCAGATAGGAACAGGTCCTACGAAATAGCTCTAAAAGAAGCTAAAGACCATGACTTGCTTTTGGTTCATGGGTCAGAAATTACCCGACAAAAACCCATTGGACACAACAATGCCATATTTATAAAAGATGCCAACAAATTACTGGTAAATGATGCAGAAGATTCGTTCGCCGAAGCCAAAAGACAAGGTGCCTTTGTATTTTGGAACCACCCCGCTTGGTATGCCCAATCACCAAAAGGTAATCCGATTCTTAGCGATTTTCAGAAAGAACGAATCCAAAAAGGAGAGTTGCACGGAATAGAGGTGATCAATACCGGGGATTATTCGGAAGAGTCGTTGGCCCTTGCCTTAGAAAACAACCTGACCATAATGGGTACAAGCGATATCCATGGCCTTATTGATTGGGATTATGTGGAGAAAGGGCTTACTCGTCCCATAACCTTGGTGCTTGCCAAGGAAAAAACCATGGAATCTGTTAAAGAAGCTTTGTTTGCAGGAAGAACAGTGGCTGTGTTCAATTCGTTGTTGGTGGGGAAGAAAGAAAATCTGGTTCCTCTACTCAATGCTTCATTAAAATTTGAAAAGGTCAAATACATTGACAATACTTCGATTTTAGAAATTACTTTAAAGAATGTAACCAGTAGTGATTTGATTTTCGAAAATCAAATGCCATATACCTTCTACTCGAGTTCACCCGTTTTTACCGTACCAGCGGGAAGCACCAAAACCCTTAAAATCAAAACCTTGGAAAAGAAAGCTGACCTTCAGATAAAGCTCAAAGCACTAGGGGCTTATATTGCTCCAAAAGAACATCCTATTGTTAGCTGGAATATTAGATTAAAAGAATAGTTTAAGCCACAGAAGAAAAAGAAGAACCATTGATTGCCTGGTCAAAGTCGGTTGATATTTTAAGGGCATATTCTTTTGGGGTTTTGTCGGAAATGGACACCCACTGTTTGTCTACGTTCACATCGAAATAGAAACTGGTAAAATCGGTGTCAACATCGAACCTGGACAACAGGAATCTCATGATCCTTGGTCTGAGGCTGTATTCCAAATCGATACAGGTTCTTTTCAGTGCTGGATTGTCATCTCCAGAAAATACCCAATTAAATGTCACTGGCTTCTGAGAATTAGGACATACAATATAGTAAAAAACAACCCATTATTAACTTTTAGGCCTTTTTTTAGGGTATTCGGCTATTCTTTACCGTCCACGTAATCCTGAAGGTAGGCATACCGAGGGGTCAACCTTCCATTTTGGGTCATCAGGGCCCTTTCAAGAAGACCATCTTTGTCCTCATTAAAAAATGATGGAATCACGTATTTGGAGAATGCTTCCCCAAAACCAACGCTGGCATCACGTGGTAATTCACATGGTAAGTTGTCCACAGCCATGACAGCAATGGCGTTTTCATTTTTAAAATCGGTCTCTGTTTCGGAAACAGGATCGTATCCGTAAATAGGCTCCGCAATGGTGGATGGACGAATAGTAGATGCTACCGGGCCATCGATATCGCAACTGATATCGGCCACAACTTTAATTTTAAAATCGGGCTGTTTTGCATCCTCCCGTGTATAGAGATAAGGAGCGCCGTCGCCATAAAAATGTCCCGCGATGTAGAAGTCGGTGACTTTGGCAAACCTGAAAAAGTTGGACTTATATGCCTCGGGGTTTTGAAAAAAATCGGCTTTGTTTCCACGCACCCCATCTTTCCGTTTATTATATTCGGAAGCATCTATCTGACAATATACCGGATAATTGAAATTTTCCTTTAAGTACTCGGTAACTCCAACTTGCTCCAATCCCATGGCATCGAGCATTTCCTTGGCACCATTGCCCACTCTTCCCCTACCGGTAAGTAATATTTTGATGTTCGGGAGTTCTATGTTCTTCAATTCCGATATCAAGGCCTGCTGATCTAACAAACTTTCTGCTTTGGGCAATTGGAACAAGTTGTACTTTAACCCGTAGGCCCTAAATCCGTTATAAGCACCTACAATTCCCGCATAACGGCCAAATGCCACAAGTCTACTCCCCTTTTGATTGGTTATGACCTCGTGGTCGTATAATTCGATGTTCTTCTCCAAAATCGCTCGGAGCAATTCTCTATTGTAGGGCTGCTTTTTGATGGTATGCGAAAAGAAGAAATATTTTTTGTTGGGAATCAATGCATCAATAGGAACTTCCTTTACACCCAAGAGTACCTCACAAGATTCCATATCCTGCACAACTTCGAGCCCATTATCGGCATACTCCTTATCTGAAAATACGCGAATTGGTGATGATTCAACAAAAATTTGGGCTTTGGGGAATTTGGAAAGGACATTTTGGCATTCCTCCGGTGACAGTACTACCCTGCGATCGGGTGGATTTTTACGTTCCCTGATGATTCCGAACTTCATAGATTATTTTGGTATAATTGTTGACCAAAATAAGGGTAATAGGCAGGGTAAGCAAACTTTTTATTGTTTGATGGATATGCGTTACCTTTGCCGACCGCGTTAGGGATAGTGGCAGGTACCGTGTACGGCCGATAGCCCGACCGAGATTTTGCAAAGCAAGTTCTTGGGAACGCCCACACTTCGACGGAGTTCATACTGAGCGTAGTCGAAGTACTTGGTGCAGACTAAGTTCTTTGATAAAAAAATGAGAGTTACGTTTAGGTCCTTTGACTTCGCTCAGGGCATAATTCGTTTATGGTAAGCAAGGCTTACCTAACTCATTATGGGGCCGACCGGTTTTGACAGCAAGACCAATGGCGATGTAAGCATGCCGAGCGCTGGGATATAGCTCGTTAATCTCATATTTCACACTTTTAATTGGCGAAAATAATTACGCTCTTGCCGCTTAATCTGAATTATAGTAAGATTAGCCTCGTCCCTACTAGGTAGGGAAGCGAGATGTTCCTGAATAGCCCTTGTTGACGGCGATTCGTTTAGGAGCACCAAAAAAGTCAACACAAGGGTGTTCGTTCGCTTTGGCGACACCTCTAAAACCTAAAGAAGATAAGTGTATATTAGGCCGTATCTGGTCAGGTATGCATCGAAAATTAAGCAGATACTAAGCATGTAGAAAGCGTGGTTATTGCTTGTTTGGACGAGGGTTCGAATCCCTCCGGCTCCACTAAAACCCCGTCAAAACAAAAATGGATAATTTTTTATCCACACTTTTTTATCTTAAAGATGAACGAAGGGATAAACACGGAAAAGCCCATATTATAAGGGATTTTGTAAAATATCAGTTCTTTTGTTTAAGTTCATTTTTAGCCTAAAAATGCTCTCAGTCCAATAAAACCAAGGAATTTTTAGCTTAAAATTGAATCTTGATGCTTTGAATCGAGAAATCTTAGGTTCTTTAAATGTCATTCTTTTGCATCTTGAAACAATTATCTTTTCACGGAAAAGTGAAAAACACATTTGTGATTTGGATAAAACTTGCCTCGCTCAGTAGTATTAGTTAGACAAGATTTGGGGCTTGCTGCACTCCACTTCGTTGCGTTCGCTTTGTTTGTATCTCCATTAAGAACCAGAAGATTTAAAGGCACCGTTTAATTTAACTTTTAGAGTGAAACGAGTCTACTGATTCTTAAGAGTTTACTTTTCCCGTACACTTAAATAGTTTACCTTATATACCCTTTTTTACCCCTAAGATGAAGTTCGGATATGCAAGGGTGAGCACAAAATCACAGAAACACGATTTACAGGTGGATGCCTTTTTAAAGGAAGGAATCAAACCCAAGAACATCTATGCCGATATTTCATCTGGTGCAAAAGCTGAACGAAAGGGACTCGATGAACTTTTATCCATTTTACGTGAAGGCGATACACTTGTGGTCTGGAAACTGGACCGAATTGCCAGAAGCCTTTCACACTTGACCAAACTCATCGAGGACTTTGAAAAAAAGGGAATCCACTTTAAAAGCATTCAGGAAAGTTTCATTGATACCACATCCCCTCATGGAAGGTTCATCTTCAATCTGTTCGCTTCAGTTGCCCAATTGGAAAGAGATATTATCATTGAACGTACACGGGCAGGATTGGAAAGTTCACGAAGGCGTGGTTTGAAAATCGGTCGGAAGCCTGGTCTCAGTAAACAGGCATTGAACAAAGCTATGTTGGCAGAACGATACTACAGGGACAACAAACTAAGTATTGAGGAAATCATGAAACTCATTGATGTCGGTTCTAAAAAGACCCTCTATAAATATTTGGCATATCAAGGCAGGAGAAAGTGTCTTGAGTGTGGAGTCTTATTCTGGGACAAGAAACAAGCTTTGGACAAGGCTTATTGCAAAAAGCACAAAAAGAAAATCAAAAGGTAACAATTGCTTGAATTGTAAGAATAATATGTATTTTAATGGTCTATAAGCACCATAACCATTAAAAGTATTACTTCATGAAGAAATTAATATTTGGATTGATTTCATTTATAATTATCGCTTGCAATTCAGAACCAAACAACCAATTTGAACTAAACGGGAAGACCAAGGACATTTTAGACGGAACAGTTCTTTATCTTGAAAATACCAGTTCTGGAAAGGCAATCGATTCAGCAGTTGTGGAAAACAATTCCTTCCATTTCAATACCGAATTGACAAAAAACCCTGTACAAGTGGTTTTGAATACAAAGGACTTTTCTCATTATAGATTTTTATGGTTGGAAAACAATCAAATGACTTTTGATGCCACAAACTCCGATTTCAGGAACGCAATTGTAACAGGTTCTGATGAGGAAAACTTAAGTTATAATCTTAGTATAGAGACTGAAACACTTCCTAGGGATGAAAGAACCCAAAAAGAGCAAGAGTTTGTCAAAAAGCATCCGAACAGCCTTCATGGAGCTTATGTGCTCTCGGTTTATTCTACGACTTGGGGCAAGGAAAAAACCAAAGAATTATATGACAATCTTTCAATAGAAAACAAGCGAACTGAATATGGTAAGAAAATAGCCAATTATATTAAACTCAATAAAAATCCGAGAATCGGAGATAGTTATGTGGACTTTGAAATGCAGGACATTGACGGTGGAATAAGAAAACTTTCCGAATTCAGGGACAAAGTGGTTTTGTTGGAGTTTTGGTCTTCTAGTTGTTTGCCCTGCAGAAAGGAAAACCCGAATCTAGTCAGAACCTATGAGAAGTATAATCCAAAAGGATTTGAAGTATTTGCCGTTTCTCAAGACACCAAAAGAGAAAGGTGGATTGAGGCAATTGAAAAGGACGGATTACCTTGGCTTCAGGTCAGTGATTTGAAGGGTCACGAAAATACAGCTTCTTTGATTTACGGAATTCATGCAATTCCCGACAACTTTTTGATAGACCAAAACGGAATCATTGTGGAGCGGGACATTCGTGGAGAAAAGTTGAATGCAAAACTGAATGAGCTATTAAACTAAACAAGTTCAAATAAACGATTGGAATGCACAAAGCCAATTTCATCTTACTATCAATATTATTGATTACTGTTTCTTGTAAACGTGAACAGATTGAGCCTTTTGAGTTATCCGTGGCAGATTACAATTACTCACTTGCTTATTCAGTTATTTATAAACTGACCAATGAAAAACTGATAATTACTTTTAGGGGTGAATTGGAAAATGAAAAAGACAGTGTTCTCTATGAAACATCTGATTTGCCGTATAACGAATTGATGAAATTGTCACAGGTTAATCTAGATAGTTTAGGTGTTTATTATTCAAATCCATGTATCTCTGACGGTGATATAAAGGTCTATAAATTCAAAAAAAATGGAATCACCAAACAAATACAAATGGAAAATTATTATCACAAGGATATAAGTCCCGTGATTGAGATGATAAATAAAATCGTTCCAGAAAAATTTGAAATGTACTATGACAAAACGGATTTGATTGAATCACTTGAACAATGTGGGGAGAGTTATATAAAAATATCATGGGATGAAAATCAATAAAGTTCAAATAAACGATAAATGGGTGGCTCAAAGTTTGTTAGGGCATTTTTTAATTTCATCGGAGCAGGTGCAAGATGGATTTGGGGTTCTATTTGGAGAAATCTTCTAAACAAGCGAAAATATAAATGGAAAGAATATCTATATGGCCCCGATAATCCAGATTATTTTGATGAGATGGGACATGGGTTTAACAATGTTTTGATTGGTATTTTGGTTTTATCTTTCATATTAATCCCAATCATAGAAATACTATTTAGATAACTCTATGTTTAAAATATAGTTCAAATAAACGATTGCCAGTAAGCTTAAATAATAGAGTCAAGAGTTGCATCATGCAACCCTAGTAATAAGAAATGAGTAGAGTAAAAGACTTTCTAGTTGGATTAGACGATTATGAATTGGCCTATTTCGCAAAATTCAAACTTCTGACCTACATGAAAGTTACTCAAATGGAAATCAAGGAGTATTTGGTTGAAAGGAACTTGAACGAGTCAAAAATTGACCGATTAATTTCAGAGAATCCAAAATCCAAACTAAATGATGATCGAGAAAGGTGCCCGAGATGCTATTCGGACAAAATCCGAAAAGATAAAGTGGAATGGACAAATACTAGTGGTGGAATAGGAATCGAAGACGAAGTTGCAACATGGGATGGATTTGGAGGCCGAGCAACTTATAAAAATGAAGTAATCTGTAATGTTTGTGGATTTTGGCTGGAAGATCCGAATCAGGAAAAACCGCTCCCAACTTCCAAAAAAGCTCTATATGGATTATGGGACTTTGTACTTGAAATGTTGAGGATTTGATAACGGATGATAAAAGATTACGAATAGAAATAAAGTTCAAATAAACGATTATTGTTTGGTCTATATAAACAAATCTAGGTAACTTGATTAAAAAACTATTCTTCATATTAAGTATCGGTTTTATTCTAGGCGCATGTGAGGGGAATCATATGTCTAATGATCTAGATAGAATTAAAACCATAGAACTTTTAACATTTATATTGAATGATTCCAGTGATCCATTTATGGAATCAGAGTGTATAGCTGAGAAAAACCAATTATACTACGCTGTTATCACTACTGACTTGCGAAATTTTATAAAAACTGAATTGGAGATAGTGAATGAAGAACACCTTAACAGGCAATTGGATTTATACAGGCATTTCAGGTTGACCAAAGATTTATCATTTGGAAAGAAAGTAATTACTGAAAATATGTTTGTTGATTTCAAAAATCGAGCGCAAGAGTTAAAACAAGATTTATATGAATGGCTGAACTCAATTTGTCAAAGTGAATTCATTTCAGTAAGTAAGCCAATCTTTAATGACTCCTATGACAAAGCTTTGATTACCGTGGGCAATATTTGTGGAGGAAAGTGTGGGGCTGGCGAAACGAGGACTTACGAATTGAAAAATGATAAGTGGATTATTGTAAAAACACAATTTGAGTGGATAGGATAAAAAAGAAAGGGAATAAATACGTCAGAATTAATAGAGAGAATTATTAAAGTTCAAATAAACGATATTCAAAACCAAGAAACTAGGCATTTAAGAAATGGCAATATATATCAGAACCATAGGGTTTAGAGAAATCGAATCAATTGAAAATGAATGCGATAGAATTTCAAAAATATTGGACTCGATTGTACTTGATCTGGACTTTTTAAATGAAAATCTTATTGATAAAGAATTGCTTAAATGGGAATTGGTCAAAACCAAATATCATAGCTATTTTGAACTGAAATTGGAACAAGACTCATTGAAAGTCTTTTTTGACAATCCCAATTTCATAGAATTCTTAGGCTCGAAAGGTTGGGATATTAGAGATTTTGGAGTAGGAGAAGACAATAGAAAATATTTAAATGGAGCCAAGGAGATTTTTAAAAGTATTTCACGGAATTACGGAATATCCGAATTATACTATTTTTCAGAATGGTTCTTCGACCCTGATTCAATTAGAGAGGGAGAAAATAGCGTTGATGACTTGAAGAAACTTCTAGAATCAAATCCTTATTCGGCAATGCCGGATTTTTGGGAAGAATGGCCAAATGGATATGTTGTTGAAAAACAAATCCAGTTTTGACAAAAAACCGAATTAAATGATTTTAATCTTCATTATTGGAATTTCCATAGTTCAATTCGGACTATATTTTCTTAATGCCAAATACAAAACTAAGATGCCGAATTTTGTAATTCTTTTGATTTTGTTGACAGGTCACTTTTTTGTTTTTCCAAAATTGTTCTACCCAGAACCGAGGACAGACGGAATCAATTGTGGAATGCCAATGTTGGGAGTAACACTGGGATTTTGGATATTCGGAACATTATCAGGCATTGTAGTTCATATTATTTGGAAATTAAAAACAAGTAAAAATAAAAGTTCATAAGTACCAATGGCTCTTATGAAAAGTATTGGCTAAATCTTATAAAGTTCAAATAAACGATTTAAACTAGTAGACATTCATTGCGAAAATATTGAAAATTCATAGCATAAATGAAAAGCGAAAACTGGAACTATTTCTTAATTCTTGGAGTTATTTTCACATTAGTGTTTGTTGGGCTTCACTTCCAGTCAGAACCAGTTAAATATAGATGGTTGCCGATTGATATACGAATAGTAAGGGTGATATGTTTACTAATTGCAATTATAAGCTTTGCTAGTTATCTGGGATTAAAAAAAAGAAATGATAAGTTCAAATAAACGATTAAGTAACATAAAATGGCACGAGTTTGATTAAATATTCGGCATTTTTCATTTTGATATTAATTGTAGGTTGCCAAGGGACTTCACAACCAGACGAAGCATTAGGTACTTGGAATTATTGTACTAGAGATGGGAATTATGAGGAATGGATTATTACAAGGGACTTCTTGTTAATTATATCAACAAAACCCAAGAAGTTTTTCCTTTTTCAAAATGAGATTAACGATAGTAGTTTGGTGATTTCAACAATCAAAGGGGAAATAAATTTACCAATGCCTAAGGATACCTTAATCACCTTAGTAGAATCAAAAGAAAAGTTGATTTTAAAAAACTTTTTTGAATCCGAACCTTTACAATTGAACAGAGTAGAATATGACTTTGAACCCATAGATTGGAAAAATTTGGAGTCTTGGAAGAAGAAAATTCACTCGGAATTTAAAAAAAGAGCGGCGCTTGAAAAATGTCCTGACTTAAGGAGTGATGAAGAAAAAAATATTCCAGAAATAATATTGGATAGTCTAAATCTATTGGGCGAAGAAGTACCAATAATCCCAATTAAAAAGAATAAACCACTGAATAATTAAGAGCTGCGTCAAAACAAAGTTCAAATAAACGATGAAGCGAGTCCGATCACTTCTGTCAATTACTGTGTTATTGGTTGTGCTTTTTAATATTGGATGCACTACCACAGAAGACACAATTACTCTCATACCAAATAACTATACA